>CACJQK010000013.1 GCA_902595515.1 uncultured SAR116 cluster alpha proteobacterium | reverse complement strand
TCTATGTCAATTGATCATGGAAAGACAATCTTTGTCCTCAAAGATTATGGAAGCTAAAAAGGGTGTATTTCCTTTTGATCCTAAAAGAGAAGAGGATTTAATTAAAAAATTAGTTAATTTTGGTTTAGACAAGTTTTTAGTTGAAAAAGTTTGGCGACAAATTATTTCCTCTAATTTGTCAATGCAAAAATCTATTAAAATTGGTGTAGCTGGTAATGATGATGAAATTAAATCAGCTTATTTGTCTCATTTTGGAAACTATTTTAAAACCACTTATTTTTCAAGTGTAGTAAGTCTGCTTGCTTCGTTGACAAAACAAGATATAGAACTTGGTTTTATTGATAGCGATAGTATCAATAAATTAAAAAAGCAAACAGATATCAGAGTAAATTTTGATGTAATAGCAAATGTACCTCTTTATAAAAATACAAACCAAAGTGATTACTGTATTGTAAAACTAAAAAATTAGACGTGTGGGTCATATAATGGATATTCCTTCTCCAAGATTAAATATTGAAAAATTGCAAAACTACAAACCAAATTTTGGTAAAAGTAAAATAAACAATCTAATTAGGTTATCAGCAAATGAAAGTGCATTGGGCACATCTTTAAATGCCATTGAGGCTCTTAAATTTTTTGCCAATGATTTAAGTAGATATCCACCACAGGTTAGTGATGAGTTAATAAGTGCGATATCTAAAAGGTATTTACTTAATAAGAACAAAATTATTTTAGGAAATGGTTCTGATGAATTAATATCAATCCTTGCTCAAACTTTTTTGAACCCAAATGATGAAGCAATTTATACAGAATTTGGATTTCTTCAATTTCCCCAAGCTATTGCAATATCTGGTGCAAAAGGGGTTGTAGCAAATGATATAAATTTTACAGCTAATGTTGACAATATTCTTTCCAAAATTAACAGTAAAACCAAAGTAATCTTTCTTGCAAATCCTAACAATCCCACTGGCACATTTCTATCCAAGAAAGAAATAATTTCATTACATAAATCAATTCCTACAAATATTCTTTTAGTTTATGACGCTGCTTATTCAGAATTTGTAGTAAACGATGATTATATGGATGGTAGTGAATTGGCTGATGAATATGATAATGTGATAATGTTAAGAACATTTTCAAAGTTGCATGGGCTAGCCTCTTTAAGATTAGGGTGGGGTTACGCATCTGAAAATATAATTAAAAACCTTATGAAAGTTCGTGGTCCTTTTAGTATAAATAATGCAGCAATAATGGCAGGTATTGCTGCTTTAGAAGATTTAGAATTTCAAAGACAATCTGTTGAACATAATCTTAAGTGGATGGCTTGGTTCGAAAAAGAACTAAAATTACTAAACTTAGATTTTCAATCTTCTATCACTAATTTTTTATTAATAAAGTTTCCTAATAATCAGAAACATAGTGCACAAAAGGCAGAGAATTACTTAGCTTCAAAAGGAATATTAGTAAGAGGCATGAAAGTTTATGGATTATCAAACCACTTAAGAGTTTCGATAGGTACTCAAGAAGAAAATATTAAATTTTTAAATGAATTAAAAAGTTTTTTAGAAAATAAAAAATGACATTACCTTTTAAAAAAATTTCCATAGTAGGATTAGGGTTAATTGGAACTTCAATTTTACATGCTATCAATGAAAAAAAAGAAGAAGTGATTACCTACGCTTATGATATAGACCAAAGACACAGAGACGTTGTATCAAGAATGAAAATAGCAACTTTTGTTTGTAATGACATTCATGATGCAATTGAGGATGTAGATCTAGTGATACTTGCAGTTCCAGTTGGTTCAATGAAATCAGTTGCAATTAAAATTTCAACTTCACTCAAAAAAGGTTCTATAATTACTGATACAGGATCCACAAAAAATTCAGTAATAAATGATGTCACCCCTTTTTTACCAAATAATGTTTATTTTATACCTTCACATCCCCTAGCAGGAACTGAATATTCTGGGCCAGAATCAGGTTTTAGTACATTATTTGAAAATAGATATTGGTTAATAGTCTACAAAAAAGAAACAGAACAAACAAAAAAACTAGCAACTTTCTTTGAAAAATTGGGCTCAATTGTTGAGATTGTTAATGCAGAATATCATGATAAAATTCTTGCTATTACTTCTCATTTACCACATTTAATAGCTTATACTATTGTTGGCACAGCTTCTGATTTAGAAAGTGATTTGAAAAATGATGTAATAAAATTCTCTGCCTCTGGATTTAGAGATTTTACACGAATTGCTGCTTCAGATCCAATAATGTGGAGAGACATTTTTTTAAACAACTCTGAAGCTGTTCTCGAAATGCTGCAAAGATTTAACGAAGATTTGTTAGATCTACAAAAAGCTATTAGAAAGAAGGAAAGCGAAAAATTATTCTCTTTTTTTTCAAGAACAAGATCAATACGTAAAAAAATAGTTGAAGCTGGTCAAAACTAACTGATTAGATTAAATTCTAAAGATTTTAATCCGTAGGCTTGCAATGATAAATTTACAATATTCTTTGAATACTAAACTAAAAGTTTGATATGAACTTAGCCAATTATTGATAATATGCTTAGTAGGGGTTATTGAAAATTTATTGATTTTGATATCAGGCATTCTGTTCTTGAATTCTAAAAAAGCTCTTGGCATATGATAATTACTAGTAATTAAAACGAATTCTTTTATATCATTTTTTTTTGACCATTTAAACGTTTCACTAGCATTTGTGTATGTATTTTTTGATATACTATCAAGTTCAATACAACATTCAATTAAATTAGGATTAAAATTTGGTCCTAATTGTTTTTTTAAACTATTTTTAGAAAACCCTTTACCAGTTCCACTGACAAGTATTTTAAAGTCATTCTTTTTAGATGTTTCAAAATTACTTAATATTTTTAAGCCATCTTTAATCCTATTAGTACCACCTGTTAATATAACAATATTAGAACTACGATTATTTATAAATTTTTCTGAGGATAATATTTTTTCTTTAAAGCCAAATAAATTAATAAAAAAAATAGTAGTTATTGAAGTCAGAGAAAAAATAAACAATATTTTAAAAATTCTAAGTAACATAAAAATTTCAATTCAGTTTAATTTAAACATGTTGGCAAAAAAAGTGATGATAGTATACAATAAATGATTATTTTAATAATTTATAAGGATTTTTTCTATGCTTGAAACCTGCAAATCATGTGGAACAGTGTTTGAAGTAGATAAAAAAATGATAACTAAAAATATTCAATGGTTTAAGTGTGGAGTATGTAATGAAAAATGGATTATATCTCCACTTTTAGAACAAAATTCTGAAATTAAAAATAAATCTGAAAAAGTTAAAAAAGAGTTAGCTTCAATTAAATCAGTAGTTGAAGACAAATCAAAAATCTTAGCAAAAAAATCTAACCCTGCTCTTAAACAGAAAAATAAAAGTGTTGCAGAGATTGCTTCAGAGTTATCACTTTCTAAGGTTAATGAAACTAAAAATAATGTTAAAAAATCACCCAAAAATAATAAAAAAACTTTAAAAAAGTTTAAACTGCTTCCATTTTTTATAATTATTTTGTTTTTAATATCTTGTTTTGCAATATTCTTTCGTTCTGCTTTATTAAGTTATGGATTTTTATATTTTCCAACTCATACAAATAACTATGCAAAAAAAATTAATGATTTGTTAACAAGAATTGAATTATCTATCACATCCGATATTAATAATTTAAACTTGACTGATTTCATAGCCACAGTTCAGGATCAAGATATAAAATTTTCTGGAACAATAAAAAATATTTCAAAAAGTCCAATTTTAGTTCCACGAATTAAAGTTTTAGCAATAAGAGAAGATAGGAAGATAATTTTTGAAAACGTTTTAGTTTTAGAGGAAAAAATTGTTCCTCCAAATTCTGAATTAAGTTTCAATAAAATTTTAAGTGTAAAAATAAAAGAGAAAAAAGAAAATGTGACCGTAAAAGCGATTTTATTAAACAAAGTTTTTGATTATTGATGAAAGTCTATTATTTTCTCTTTTAAAATTATATCATGAATAGTTTCAATTTCTTTCATTTGGTATGGTCTTCCGTTGTGAATTAAAATTTCAACTGCATCTATTCTTGAATTATAATTAGATTTCATAACTGATGAATAAGCCCCTGTAGTCCTAATTGTTAATAAATCGTTACATTTAACTTCTATAAACTTTCTATTCAATGCAAGATAATCTCCGGTCTCACAAATTGGACCAACGATATCTACTATTCTTTCTAAACCTGATTTTTTTTTAACTGGTTCAACTTCATGATATGCATCATATAATGTAGGTCTGATTAAATTATTCATTGCCGCATCAACTACAATAAAGTTTTTATCTTTATTTGTTTTATTTCTAATTACTTTTGTAATTAATACTCCTGCCTCACCAACAAGACTTCTTCCTGGTTCAAAGCTAAGTTTATAATCAGAATTCAAAAAAAGCTCTGAAATAATTTTTTTATAATTATCAAAATTTGGTTTTTTGTTTTTTTCATAGTAAATTCCTATCCCTCCACCTAAATCGAGAGTAGGAACGATATAACCACTTTTCTTAAGGTTATCAGCAACGTCCTTTAGGTTTGAATAAGCTCTATGAAAAAAACTAAAATCAAAGATTTGTGATCCAATATGAACACCTAAACCAACAGGATTCATATAGTCTAATTCGTGTAATTTTTTGTAAATTGAAATAACTTCTTCAGAATCAATTCCAAATTTAGTTTCTTTTTCGCCTGTTGATATTTTCTTATGAGTCTGTGGAGCAATATCAGGATTTATTCTTAAACATATATTAGCAGAAATTTTTAGTTTTTTAGCAATTTCATAGATATCATAGAGCTCTTCTTTCGATTCAATATTAAACTGTAAAATTTTGTTTTTTAATGCTATCTCTATTTCATCCTTATCTTTTCCAACCCCAGAAAAAATTATTTTATTTGAAGCTATTCCAGCAGCAACACATTTGTGAAATTCACCTATAGATACAATATCAGCTCCTGCACCTAAGTCCCCAAAAAATTTAATTATATTTACCGAATCATTGGCTTTAACAGCATAATGAATATTCCCTTTTACATTTTTAACAGTGTTAAGAAAGACTTCGTATCTCTCTTTCATCAGACCCGTATCATATACAAATAAAGGTGTGCCATACTTTGCTGTAAGAGTATTTATTTTAATTCCTTGAACATTAAGTTCTCCGTTTTTATCTCTGTAAAATCCTGTGGGATACATAATAAGATCTAATTCTTCATAATGATTTCAGATGGCTTTGATGGAGCATCTTTTCTTCCACAGCCAAACAAAGAAATAGATGATAAAAAAAGTATAAATATAAGTAAGATTTTGAAATTCATTCTTTCTTATCCTTTTAAAAATCTTTTCTTAGCATTTTTAATTGCTTTTAAAACGTTTTTTGGTGCTGTCCCACCGTAAGAGATTTTACTTGAAACAGAATTTGCAATTTTTAGAACGTCTAAAACTGTTAAATCTGCATTAGGAACAATAGTTTGAATATCCTCTAGCGGTAAATCTTCTAAAGAAGATTGTTTTTTTTCAGCTAACAAAACTATTTTTCCTGTTAAATGATGAGCATCTCGGAATGGTATTTTAAGATTTTTTACAAGGTAATCTGCTAAGTCTGTAGCAGTTGGATAACCTCTTTGAAGTGCCTCCATCATATTTTTAGGAATAGGTTCTGTTTCTCTAATTATACCATCCATGTTAATAATAGATAGTTCAATATTTCTAACAGTATCAAAGATTGGTTCTTTATCTTCTTGCATATCTTTTCCATATGTCATTGGCAGCCCTTTTAGAACAGTCATTAAAGTTATTAAATTTCCAAAAATTCTTCCAGGTTTTGCTCTGATTAATTCAGCTGCGTCAGGATTTCTTTTTTGAGGCATAATGCTTGAGCCAGTTGTAAATTTTTCTGGCAATTTAACAAAATTAAAGCTGTCAGAGGACCAAATTACTAATTCTTCAGCTAATCTAGATAAATGTATGGCTATTAATGACGATGCAGACATAAATTCAATTGCAAAATCTCTATCAGAGACTGTATCCATAGAATTTTCAGTAGGTTTTATGAAGTCAAGTCTGTCCGCAACAAAGTGCCTGTCAATTGGATAACTAGTTCCTGCTAAAGCTGCAGATCCCAAAGGCAACTCATTCATTCTTTTTCGACAGTCAAGCAATCTACTCCTATCTCTGCCAAACATTTCTACGTAGGCTAACAGATGATGTCCAAATGTAACTGGTTGAGCAACTTGAAGATGAGTATAGCCTGGCATAGAGAGATCATAATATATTTCTGACTTTTCAATAAGAGTTTGTTGTAAAGTTTTCAGACTTAACTCTATTTTATCAATTTTTTTTCTAAGCCATAATTTGATATCGGTTGCAACTTGATCATTTCTTGATCTAGCAGTATGTAATTTTTTGCCAGTCTTGCCAACTATTTCCACTAATCTATTTTCAATATTCATGTGTATATCTTCTAGTTTAGTTGAGAAATTAAACTCGTTATTGGAAATTTCTTTTCTTATTTGCTCTAAACCGGACTTAATAGATAAAAATTCATTTTTAGAAATTATATTTTGTTTGGATAGCATTTCAGTATGTGCTATTGATCCCTCTATGTCTTCGAAATATAGTAACTGGTCAAATTGAATTGATGAATTAAATTCTTCCATTAACTTGTCAGGAGATGAAGAAAATCTACCACCCCAAATTTTATTTTGTTTATCTAAACTACTTTTTTTCATTTTATTATCTATATTAAATATCAAGTAATTATCAACTAAAAGTAATACTTAACATGCTTATATCAAATTTTAACAAAAAAATAATAATAATATTTTTATTATATTTTACAATTTTGTTAGGGAATGCTTACGCCGATGAATACCTAGATAAAGTTAGTGATAAAATCAAATTTCCAGCTTTAAAGGTTCTTGATAATAAAGAAAAGCCACTAATATTAAAATTTAATCAGGATTTGAATAAAAAAGGTTATGTAATTAATTTTTGGGCTACTTGGTGTGTTCCATGTAAAGAAGAACTACCTGATCTAAGTTTATTAAAATCTAAGATTAAAAAATACAATATTGATGTTTTGACTATATCAATAGATAAAAAAAATATTAAAGATCAACTAAGATTTTTATCTAATAATGGTGCTTTAAATTTAAATCATTTCTTTGATAAAGAAATGAAAATATTTAAAGCACTCAAATTGAGAGGAATACCTACAACAATAATAGTTGATCAAAATAGTTTTATAATTTCAAAACATGAAGGAATTTTAAAATGGGGAGAAGATAAAATAATTAATAAGATAAAAAGCTTATTTTATTAGTTTCTCCATTTCTGGAACAGTTTTAAATAAATCATCAGCAAGCCCATAGTCGGTTACAGAAAATATAGGAGCCTCTTCGTCTTTATTTATTGCTACAATTACTTTACTATCTTTCATGCCTGCTAGATGCTGTATTGCACCAGAAATTCCAGCAGCTATATATAAATTTGGGGCAACTACTTTTCCAGTTTGGCCTACTTGCCAATCGTTGGGCACATACCCAGCGTCAACTGCTGCTCTACTTGCTCCCATTGCTGCTCCTAGTTTGTCTGCCAATTTTTCTAGAACTTGAAAGTTTTCAGCTGATCCAAGACCTCTTCCACCTGAAACAACAATATCAGCAGCAGTTAATTCAGGTCTTTCATTTTGTGAAAGTTCTGAACTAATATATTTTGTTAATTCAGTATTTTTCTCAGCTTTAATAGATACTGTTTCAACTTTACTTTCATTAAGTGAAGTTTTTTCAAATGCAGTAGTCCTTACAGTAATAACTTTACATGCATCTTCGCTTTTGCAAGTGGCTATGGCGTTGCCAGCGTAAATTGGTCTTTTAAAAGTATTTTCATTTATGATTTCAATTATATCTGGAACAATCATAACATCTAACAAAGCAGCTAGACGAGGAGCTGTATTTTTACCATTTGCTGTATTTGAAAATAAAATGTGAGAATAATTTTTTGCAATAGATTTAATAAGGACAGATAAATTTTCTGCTATTGAGTTTTTATACATCTCATCGTTGCAATAAAGAACTTGATTTAGACCATCAATTTTTCTTGCACTATCAATAACTTCTTGGCAACTATGTCCGACAACTAACAAGTCAGTATCACCAATTTGTTTGGCTGCGTTTACAGTATGTAAAGTAGCAGGTAAAAGTTCATGGTTATTATGTTCAGCTATAGCGAGTACTTTCATTTTATATTCCTTCAGTTTCTTATATTACTTTTGCTTCATTTTTTAATTTATCAACTAATTCATCTACAGTTTTTAACATAATCCCTGATTGACGTTTAGCAGGTTCTTCAACTTTTAAAATACTTAAATGTTTTTTTATTTCTATGTTTAGATCTTCAATCTTAATTTCGCTAATTGGTTTTTTCTTAGCTTTCATGATGTTTGGAAGGCTAGCATATCTAGGTTCATTTAATCGTAAGTCAGTGCTTATAACTGCAGGTAATGAAATTTCAATATTTTCAATTCCACCGTCAACTTCGCGGCTAACCTTGGCTGTTTTTCCTGAAATTTCCACTTTGCTTGCAAAAGTTGCTTGAGGCCAATCTAATAAGGCTGCAATCATCTGACCGGTAGCATTCATATCATCGTCTATTGCTTGCTTACCTAAAATCATCAAATCGATATTTTCTTTTTTAGCAATAGATGAAATAATTTTTGCTACGTTAAGTGGTTCAAGATTTTCGTTGGATTCAACAAAAATCCCTGAATCTGCACCCATTGCAAGAGCATTTCTTATAGTTTCTTGAACCTGAGATGTACCGATAGATATAGCTACAACCTCATTCGCTATTCCTTTTTCTTTTAATCTTAAAGCCTCTTCAACAGCTATCTCGTCAAAAGGGTTCATAGACATTTTAACGTTTTCTAATTCAACACCAGAATTATCATTTTTAACTCTGACTTTTACGTTATAGTCTACCACTCTTTTAACAGGTACTAAAATTTTCAAACTAAACTCCCTTCCGTAAATAAATTATTTTTGATTCAAACCTGGTATCCATAATACATCCTTTAATCCATTTTCGTTTAAAACTCTGCATAATACAAATAATAAATCAGACAATCTATTCAAGTAAATTAAAGATTGTATATTTATATCCTCTATGCTTGAAAGTAAACTAATGTCTCTTTCAGCTCTTCTAGCTATTGTTCTTGACTGGTGTAGCAAAGTAGAGGCTTCTGACCCACCTGGTAAAATGAAGGAATTAAGAGGTTTTAATGATTTATTATAATAGTCTATATTATTTTCTATTTTATCAATTTGTCCCTTTTTAATTCTAAGTGCTGGATATTTTTCTTTTTCTTTCGATATTGGTGTTGCTAAATCTGCACCTAAATCAAATAAATCATTTTGAATATCTCTGATTAAATTTTTAATTTCAATATGAAGTAAGTTTGAATTTTCTTTGTTTAAGCAAAAGTATACCATTCCCAAGGAGGAATTTAATTCATCAACTGAACCATATGCTTGTGGTCTAGGTGAGTGCTTTGGAACTCTACTTCCATCAGTTAACCCAGTTGATCCATCATCGCCCGTTCGGGTATAAATTTTATTTAATTTAACCATTGTAATATCTCTTATATATTAATAAGCATATAAAAATTAATATTGCTATCGCTTGAAAAATTATCCTGTATCTCATTAAAATATTGCTATGTGACTTGTTGTATTCTCCACCTCTAGCCATTGTTATCAAGCCCCAAGCAAGAATAAGAACCACTAATATCATAGAAAGAAATAAAGTAATGTTTAACCAATCCATTATAAAATTCCTTCTAGGACATTAACAAAATCAATTTTTTTGTTAATATAGGCGGCCTTAATAGTATTATGCATTAAGCATGCAATTGTCATTGGCCCAACTCCACCTGGAACAGGGGTAATTTTTTTAGCAATTTTAAGGACTTTTTCAAATTTGACATCACCAACAAGTACTCCCTTATTACTAATATTATCTCTAGTTTTTGTTTCCAATCTATTAATTCCAACATCTATCACAATTGCACCTGGTTTAATAAATTTTTCATCAATCATTTCAGGGATACCAACTGCTACAATTAAAATATCTGCTTTTCTAGTATGCTCTTGAATGTTTTTGGTTCTTGAATGAGTAATTGTGACTGAGCAATCTGAAGATAGTAAAAGTGACGCCATTGGTTTTCCAACAATGTTTGAACGTCCTACTATTACAGCATTTTTTCCTTTTATATCTCCAATTTCGTGCTTTAAAATATAAAGACAGCCTAAAGGTGTACACGGAATGAATTTTGAGTCCCCCATGAAAAGTTTACCTAAATTAATTGGGTGGAACCCGTCAACATCTTTTGATGAATCAATAATATTAATAATTTTTTTTTCAGAAATATGTTTTGGTAGTGGAAGTTGAACAAGAATACCATCAACATTTTCATTTTTGTTGAGAATTGAAATGTGGTGTATTAATTCGTCTTCAGAAACATCAGAAGCAAGTAAAATTTCTTTAGATTCTATACCATTTTTTTTTGCTGTTAAGATTTTATTTTTAACATATATTCTACTTGCTGGATTATCTCCGACTTGAATCACAGTTAGGCTTGGTTTGCGATTAAAATTATCTAAAAATCCTTTGCTAAGAGGATAAATTTCTTCTAAAAGTTTTCTTGCATACATCTTTCCATCAATTATTTTATTTATAATTGTCATTGATAAATTTATAATCCTAATCTATAATCTTGAATCAAGTTTTTTAAAAAACTTAACAAAAGAATTACTATTACAGGTGATAAATCTATTCCTGAAAGAGATGGTATAAACTGTCTAATTTTTCCTAACAAAGGTTCATGCAAAGATATTAGGGCACGAAAAATTGTATTAATAATTTTGTTGTAACTATTAATCATTTGAAATTGTATCAGAAGGCTCATTATAACATAAATAAATAATGTATATAAATAGAGTGTTATAATTTCATTTATCAGTATCAAGAGAGCATTCATTATAATATTGCTAATTCTATGTTGAGTATTCTGCGGATAGTAACTAAATTAACCTTAATACATCTAATATCAATATTTGTCTATTCAAGAACAATCTATGAGGGAAATCTAAATGTTTTTAAAATCAGTTGAGAATGTAGCTAAAATAATTTCAAAATGTTTTTTTATTTTTGTTTTCTTTATAATTAGTCCTGTCTCTAATGCCACAGAAAAGAAAAATGATTGGGGCATAAAAGCTAACAAAGAATCTGGGCAAACAATTTTTTTTCATGCATGGGGTGGGGCTAAGAATATTAATTCATATATAAAATGGGCTTCAGATGAAGTAAAAAAAAGATATAACATAACAGTTAAACATGTCAAAGTATCTGATACTGCTAATGTAGTAGCAAGAATTTTATCAGAAAAAAATGTTAAAAAAGATAATAATGGAGCTGTCGACTTAGTATGGATTAATGGAGAAAATTTTTCAGTAATGAAGAAAAATAATATGCTTCTTTCTGAAAATTGGGTTAGAGACTTGCCAAATTCTAAGTATTTAGATTTTGAAAACAACTCTAGTTTGTTAAATGATTTTGGGGTTCCCACAGAAGGTATGGAGATGCCCTGGGGAGTTTCACAATTAAATTTTTATTATGATAGTAAATACATTAAATCACCACCAAGATCAGCACCTGAATTAAAAGAATATATAATCAGAAACAAGGGTAGGTTTACTTTTCCTCAACCACCAGATTTTATAGGGACTAGTTTTTTAAAACAAATTTTAATTGAGTTAATTGATGATAAAAATCTGTTGAAATCAGAGTATAATATTCAAAAGCATAAAGATGCCCTAATTCCGTTATGGAAATGGTTAGATGAGACAACTCCATATTTGTGGAGAGAAGGTAAAAATTACCCTTCTAATTATTTAGCTTTAACAGAATTAGTTGCTGAAAGAGAAATTGACTTTGGAATGGCATTTAATATAGCACACGCTTCAAATGCAATTTCTGAAGGAAAGTTACCTAACACTGTAAGAAGTTACATACATAAAGATGGAACTCTTGCTAACGTCCATTTTTTAGCAATTCCGTATAACTCTGGTAAAAAAAATGCTGCTAAAATCTTTGTCAATTTCCTGATATCACCGGAAGCTCAATTAAAAAAACAAGACAAGACTTTTTGGGGTGACCCAAGTATTATTTCAGTAGCAAAATTAGATAAAAATTGGAAAAATAAATTTATTTCTCTTCCAAGAGGTGTTGCAACACTTTCAAATGAAGAGTTAGCAATGAAACTGGAGGAGCCACATCCCTCTTGGGTTAAAATCATAGAAGAAGGGTGGATAGAAAAATATGGCTCAAATAATTAGGTCATAAATGGTAAATAATTTTTGTCGGCTCCTTTCCAAAGTTTCAATAGGCTTTATTGGAATAATTATCACTTTACCTATATTGTTTGGTTTTTTAGGTTTTTTTTTACCATCATTTAATTATTTACCAACTCTAGGTAAAGGTGAACTTAGCTTAAATTACTTTTATATATCAATGAATATTCCAGGGATATATAAGTCAATATTATTGTCAATATTTACTGGTTTAGTTTCAACTGCTTTAGCATTATTTTTTTCTCAAGTCATTCTTTTATATTTTTTTAAAACTAAAATTTATAGTTATCTTAGAATTTTCATATCACCATTAATTGCTCTACCACACATTACAATGGCTATTGGTTTAATCTTTCTCTTATCTCCAAGTGGATTATTGTTAAGATCTGTTTCACCTTGGTTAACGGGTTTTTACAGACCTCCGAACACTTATTTATTTCCAGATGAATATGGTTTTCTTTTAATATTAGGACTGATGCTTAAAGAAATTCCATTTTTAGTATTGGTATCGTTATCAGCTTTGAGGGAGTTTTCTTCAACGAAATTTTTTGATTTGGGAAAATCATTTCAGCACTCGAGTTTTTCTACTTGGTTTATATTAATATTTCCAATCATTTACAAAAAAATTAGACTTGTTGTATTTATAATCATTGCATTTTCGTCATCAGTGGTTGATATGTCTTTACTTTTGGCACCATCAACTCCTTCCACTTTATCAGTACGAATTTTGCAAATCTTTCAATCTTCAGATATAGAATCATTCTTCATAGCTTCAAATTTATCTTTAATTCAATTATTTATAATCATAATTTTACTTATACTTTGGATTTTTTTTGAGAAAATTATTAAATTAAAATTCTTTTATATTTTTTTTATAAAAATCACTTCATTTAAATCAGAGTTTTTGAAAATTACTATTTTATGTTTTAGCGTGATTTTATTTTTATTATCTTTTATGGGTATAATTTGTTCTATTTTGTGGGGATTCAGTGAAAATTGGTACTTTCCAAATTTTTTTCCAAATGATTTAAACATAGAAAATTTTTTCAATTTTTATTATCAGAATAAATCATTGATTTTAATTTCTATATTCATTCCTTTGATGGTTTCATTACTTTCTATATCGTTGATAATTTTGTGGGTTGAATTATTAGACTATTTAAACATAACAAAAACTCAATTAGAATGGATTATATTCACTCCTTTATTTATTCCCCAAATTTCTTTTTTAATTGGAATACAGAGTTTTATAATATTTTTTAATTTTAGTAGTTTTTTAATACCACTTATATTCGTTCAATTATTTTATGTTATACCATATTGTTTTATCATACTTGCTCCAGCTATGAGAGAAGTTAAATCTGATTATATAAAAGTAGCTTCTAGTCTAGGAAAAAACAGAATAGTTAGGTTGTTTAAGATAAAAATTCCACTAGTCTTACCTTCTCTTATGACTTCATTCGTAATAGGCATGATAGTTTCTTTTGCTTTGTATGTACCTGTTTATTTTATAGGAGCGGGTAGAATTACAACTTTGACGGTCGAGGCTCTAAATTTAGCTTTGAGTGGTTCTAAACAAGATCTGGGAATTGCAACATTTTTCCAAATATTGTTTCCAACCTTATTATTGTTCACTGTTGCCTTCATAAATAAAAAAACTGTAAAGTGGCAAATTTAATTTTAACTAGATTACTTGATAAGCTAATCTAAATCTTTTATAGAATTTAAAACAAAAAATTAGGAGTGCATTTTGTCTAATACATCGGCGTTTAAGGGTAAAAAAATTGCTGTGATGGTAGCAAGTGGTTTTAATGAAGAACAATTTTTAATAATACAGAAAACAATTTTAGCTGCTGAAGGTTCTTACACTATAATTTCTCGAGATATTGGTACGACTAATGGTTGGGCATCAGAAAAATGGGGATTATCCTATCCTGTTGATCAACCAGTTTCTGAGACATTGGCTATAGATTTTGATGCTTTAATTGTACCAGGTGGAGCAAATCAAATTGAAACTTTGAGTAACGATCTTCATGTAAGAAGAATTTTAAGGGCTTTTTTAAGAGAAAATGAACCGGTTGCTTTGGCGGGTGTGTCCTCAATTTTACTTACAACAATAGATGCGGCGAAAGGTAGAAAAGTTGCTGCATCAGACGCGGATAGTGCTCTTTTAATTGCTGCTGGTGCAGAAATCATTGATAAACCAACGGTAAAAGACAACAATTTGATAAGTGCAACCAGTGGTGAATCAGGTATTTATGATCTCTTAGAAATGCTTGCGCAAGCTATCAAAGAAAATAATAAATAAAAGAGGATGTGAAATGGGTCAAATGAATAAAATTAGTCCTTGTGTAGGAGTTTGCTCAATTGATCCTAAAAGTAAATTATGTTTAGGATGTCTTCGTTCGTCAGATGAAATCGCTATTTGGCCACTGATAGATAATCAAAAAGCTTTAGAGATTATGAAAGAGATAAAAAAAAGATCTTATAAGAAATTTAATTCTAATTTATAGGAATTTTCAAATGCATAAATATAGAACTCATAAATGTAATGAATTAAGAATTGACAATGTTAACGATCAGGTAAAATTATCAGGCTGGGTACACAGAAAAAGAGATCATGGACAGTTAATATTTGTAGACCTTAGAGATCATTATGGATTAACACAAGTTGTTGTTGATTCATCAAATAAGAATTTTTCCATTTTTGAAAGCATACCTTTAGAAAGTGTAATAACTGTATCAGGATTAGTGGTGGAAAGATCTGATGAAACTATTAATGATAATTTACCAACAGGTAAAATAGAAATAAATTTGTCTGAATTAGAAATTATTTCACAATCAAAAGCATTACCTTTGCAAGTTAATTCGGATGAAGATTATGGCGAAGAAACTAGATTAAAATTCAGATATTTAGACTTAAGAAGAAGTAGACCTCATGAAAATATTGTCTTAAGATCTAATGTTATTCAAACTATTAGAAATAAAATGTTAGAGTTAGGATTTTTAGAATTTCAAACACCAATTTTAACCGCTTCTAGTCCAGAAGGTGCGAGAGATTTTTTAGTTCCCTCTAGACTTAATAAAGGGAAGTTTTATGCTTTGCCTCAAGCTCCTCAGCAATTTAAACAACTCATAATGGTGTCTGGTTTTGATAAATATTTTCAAATAGCGCCATGTTTTAGGGATGAAGATAGTAGAGCTGATAGATCGCCTGGAGAATTTTATCAGCTTGATTTAGAAATGTCATATGTTGAACAAGAAGACGTTTTTCAAGCTGTAGAACCTGTGATTAAAGAAGTATTTAAAAAATATTCAGACAAAAGCATTGATGAGATTTTTCCAAGAATTACTTATAAAGATTCCATGTTAAAATATGGAAATGACAAACCTGACTTGAGATTTGCTCTTGAGATTCAAGATGTAACAGATATTTTCAGAAATTCTGGTTTTACTATTTTTGCAAAATCAATTGAAAATGGATCTGTAGTAAGAGCTATTCCTGGTCCAAATTGTGGTTCACGTTCAGTTGCTGATAGAATGAATAGTTGGGCCCAAGTAGAGGGTGCGCCTGGAATGGGATATATTATTTTTAGTGAAAACTCTGCTAAAGGACCAATTGCAAATGCATTGGGAATTGAAAAATCTCTTGAAATGAAGATCTTATTTAACCTTAATGATGGAGATGCTCTGTTCTTTTCTTGTGCATCAGAGAGTGAAGCAGCTAATTTAGCAGGAAAAGCCAGAGTTAAAATTGCAATAGACAGAGAACTAATTGAAAAAAACATATTTAAATTCTGTTGGATAGTAGATTACCCTATGTTTGAAAAAGATGAAAATACTGGCAAAATAGAATTTTCTCATAATCCTTTTTCTATGCCACAAGGAGGTATGGAAGCATTGTTGAATGAAAATCCACTAGATATTCTCGCATATCAATACGACTTAGTTTGTAATGGAATTGAGCTTTCATCTGGTGCTATAAGAAATCATGTTCCTGAAATAATGTATAAAGCTTTCGAAATTGCTGGTCACAAGCCCGAGGTTGTTGACAATAAATTTCCAGCCATGATTAATGCTTTTAAATTTGGTGCACCTCCTCATGGAGGTATAGCTCCAGGTATTGATCGTATTGTAATGTTATTAGCTGATGAACCAAATATAAGAGAAGTAATTTTATTTCCAATGACTGGTAAAGCAGAAGATTTGATGATGAACGCACCAAACGAAATAAACGAACTTCAATTAAAAGAATTAGGTATTAAATTAGACAAAAAAACCAAACTTAATTAAGTCTAATTATATTCAATCTATGCATTATAATTGTAAGAAATATGAATAAAATAACTGCTCCAGTTTGATGAAGAGCTCCCAAGTAAATTGGAACCATATTAATTAAGGTAAATATTCCTAAGAAAAATTGGAAACATACTATTGCACTCATAAACAGGGAGTATTTTTTAACAATTCCATCACTACTTTGTGTATAGTTTCTGTAGCAATATATCAGCACACAAATTGTAGTGAATAAAGCTATATGTCTGTGATGAAACTGAGCTGAGGCAGGATTTTCAAATGGATCTAAAAATCCATTTTCACCATAATTTTCTGGGATAAAACTATATCCCATTAAAGGGTATTCGTTGTACATCAAGCCAGCGTCCATTCCAGCAACAAATGCACCAGCGATAATTGTTGTAAATAAGAAACAAAAAATTATGAAACTGAAGTCTAATTTAATTTTAGATTGACCATCCTTAAATTCTAATAAAGTCCAAATTAAAAGGAATAATATTAACAATGCATTAGATAAATGGATAGCCAAACGATATTGTGAAACTGAAGGATCATTCACAAGACCAGACTTTACCATCCACCAGCCTATGATTGCCTGTAAACTTCCTAAAAACAAAATAGTTAATAATTTTAATAAAATTGAATTCGGAATTTTATTAAACAAATAAAAAATAATTAACGGAATAATAAAAACTATTCCGATTAACCTTCCCCATAATCTATGAAAGTATTCCCAAAAAAAAATTTTTTTGAATTCTATGATGCTCATTCCTTGATTTTTAAAAATATATTCTGGCGAATTCATGTAAAGTGAGAAAACCCTTTTCCACTCTCCATCAGTAATAGGTGGTAAAAACCCCCAAATTGGTCTCCATTCCACCATTGATAAACCAGAATCTGTCAACCTAGTAATACCGCCAATTAGTATCATCAAAACTACCATTACGATAGTAGTGTACAGCCATGTATTTATATATGTTTGATTTGAAATTGAGTTCATTTTGGATTAACACTTTTTTTTATGTATATGTGATGTTTTATCTTAAAAGCAATATTTTAAATATTTTTTTTATTTTATCTTGAAAGTTACATTCAATTACACTATTTAAGCTCCATCAATAATGTATTTATTGTTTAACTTTAACATTTTTATAAGGGAGAAAAGGCATGAAGTTTAGGCCACTTCACGACAGAGTTGTTGTTGAGCGTCTCGAAGCAGAGGAGAAAACAGCTAGTGGAATAATTATTCCAGATTCAGCACAAGAAAAACCAATGCAAGGTAAGATTATTGCGGCAGGCTCTGGAGCACGTGACGAGACTGGAAAGATTCAACCTTTAGATGTAAAAGAAGGTGATGTTGTACTTTTTGGGAAATGGTCCGGTACCGAAGTTAAGCTTGATGGTAAAGATCTTTTGATCATGAAAGAAAGCGATATCATGGGAATAATGGGTTAATTATTCTGTCTAAGAGATAATAATTACTTTATAATTTGAAAGGAAAAAAAGATGGCTGCTAAAGAAGTCAAATTTGGTGCTAATGCAAGAGCGCAAATGATAGAAGGTGTTGATATACTGGCAGAAGCTGTAAAGGTTACACTTGGACCAAAAGGTAGGAATGTTGTTATTGATAAATCTTTTGGTGCACCAAGAATAACTAAAGATGGTGTTACTGTTGCTAAAGAAATTGAATTAAAAGAAAAATTTCAAAATATGGGCGCGCAGATGGTAAGAGAAGTTGCTTCAAAAGCTAACGATGTTGCAGGTGATGGTACAACCACTGCAACAGTATTGGCTCAAGCAATTGTTAAAGAAGGTTCTAAAGCAGTAGCTGCTGGTTTAAATCCTATGGATCTAAAAAGGGGTATCGATTTAGCCATAGAAGCTGTTGTAGCTGATTTAGAGTCAAGAACTAGTAAAATTTCTACTAATGAAGAAGTTGCACAAGCTGGCACGATATCAGCAAACGGTGAAACTGAGATTGGTGAAATGATAGCTAAGGCTATGGATAAAGTCGGAAATGAAGGTGTTATAACAGTTGAAGAAGGTAAAACACTTGCAACTGAATTAGACGTTGTAGAAGGTATGCAGTTTGACAGAGGATATTTATCGCCTTATTTCATTACCGATGCTGATAAAATGAAAGTTGTTATGGATGATCCATACATATTATTGTTTGAAAAGAAATTAGCTAACCTTCAGGAAATGTTACCAATATTAGAAAAAGTTGTTCAATCAGGTAAACCTCTTTTGATTATAGCTGAAGATGTTGAAGGTGAGGCACTAGCAACTCTTGTTGTTAACAAGCTTAGAGGTGGTTTAAAAATAGCTGCCGTTAAAGCCCCAGGTTTCGGTGATAGAAGAAAAGCCATGTTAGAAGATATTGCAATTTTAACAAAAGGTGATCTGATATCTGAAGATCTTGGTATAAAACTTGACAATGTAACACTTGAAATGCTTGGTACAGCAAAACGTGTAGAGGTTACCAAAGAAGAAACTACTATAATAGATGGTGCAGGATCCAAGGATGACATTAGCGCTAGATGTAATCAAATAAGAGCTCAGATCGAAGAGACTACCTCTGATTATGATAAAGAAAAACTTCAAGAAAGATTAGCAAAGCTTGCTGGTGGAGTTGCCGTTATCAAAGTTGGAGGAGCTACGGAAGTTGAAGTTAAAGAACGTAAAGATCGTGTAGATGATGCAATGCATGCAACAAGAGCTGCTGTTGAAGAAGGTATTGTACCTGGTGGTGGAGTTGTTTTTGTGAAAGCAATTGCGGCATTAGATAAACTTAAAGTTGACAACTCAGATCAAAAAATGGGTGTTGATATTGTAAGAAGAGCTTTAAAAGCTCCTGCAAAGCAAATAGCAGACAATGCTGGTCAGGATGGTGCTGTTATTGTAGGCAAACTACTTGAATCAACTGACCCAAATTACGGTTTCAATGCTCAAACTAATGAATTTACAGACTTAGTTAAAGCTGGAGTTATAGACCCAACTAAAGTCGTTAGGTCAGCCTTACAAAATGCAGCATCTGTAGCAGGTCTATTGATAACTACAGAAGCTATGGTTGCTGACAAGCCCGAACCACCAGCAGGTGGTAGTGGTGGAATGCCAGACATGGGTGGCATGGGCGGCATGGGCGGCATGGGTGGCATGGGTGGCATGCCTGGTATGATGTAATTCTGCTCTACTTTATTATTTTAACACCTCTAGCTTTATTAGTTAGGGGTGTTTTTTTTTGTTAATTATTTGATTATTTGTTGCTTACTATTATTAACTCATATAGCAATAAAAAAAAATATTTAAAATTAAGTTATGGAAAAATCAGAGATTAAAAAATTTGCAGAGAAATCCAATGCTTGGCCTTTTGTTGAAGCCAGAAATTTGAGGGATAGAATAGATAAAATTGAGATTTCTGCTCCTAAAAATAACAACACCCCTGTTCTATTTGAGACTGGATATGGACCTTCAGGACTTCCTCATATTGGAACATTTGGTGAAGTTGCGAGGACTAACATTGTACGTAATGCATTTGAAGTTTTAACTGAGAGAAACACAAAGTTAATATGTTTTTCAGACGATATGGATGGCTTTCGTAAAATTCCAGAAAATGTTCCTAACAAAAATTTACTTGAGAAATTTATTGAACATCCTTTAACCAGTGTACCTGATCCTTTTGAAAAATTTAATAGCTTTGGTGATCATAATAACCATAAATTACAGGAATTTTTAGACCACTTTAATTTTGAATATGAATTTGTTTCAGCTACAGAGTGTTATAAAAGTGGTAAATTTGATGAGGCACTCAAAAAAATTTTATTAAATTACGATAAAATAAAAAATATAATTTTGCCTACTTTAGGCGAAGATCGTAAAAAAACTTATAGCCCGTTTCTTCCAGTCTGCCCAAAATCTGGTAAAGTTTTGCAAGTTAACATAACTTCAATCAATACTAAAAATAATACTGTAAGTTATATTGACCAAGATACTAAAGAATTAGTTACTGTTTCTATTCTTGGTGGATCATGCAAGTTGCAGTGGAAGTGTGATTGGGCAATGCGATGGTTTTCCTTAGGTGTAGATTATGAGATGTCAGGAAAAGATTTATCTGAAAGTGTTACTTTATCCAGCAAAATCCTAAGAGTTCTTGGAGGAACTCCTCCATCAGGTTTTTCATACGAACTGTTTCTAGATAATAACGGTGAAAAAATTTCTAAATCGAAAGGCAATGGATTATCAATTGAGGAATGGTTGAGATATGGTTCATCTGAGTCCTTGAGCTTATTTATGTATACAAATCCAAAAAGAGCTAAAAGGCTTTTTTTCGATGTAATACCAAAAACAACTGATGAATATTTTTCACATTTGAAAAAATATAATGAGCAAGATGCTCGTGAAAAAATTGATAACCCAGTATGGCATTTACATAAAGGTTCACCAAAATTTAATAATCTTCCAGTTACATATACTTTATTGTTAAATTTAGTGTCTGTATGTTATGCAAGTGATCCAGATATAGTGTGGGGATATGTTAAAACCTACTCACCCAATTCAAAAAGAACTAAAGAATTAGATGATTTAATTGATTTAGCAGTTAATTATTATAAAGAAAAAATTGAACCTCATAAGAAGTATAGGTTACCAAATGAAAAAGAGAGAAAAGGTATTACTGAATTAATTAGCACTTTATCAACATTAAATAATGAAACAACTTCTGACGATATTCAAGCTATAGTATTTGCAGTTGGAAAAAAACTTGAATACGAAAATTTACGTGAATGGTTTAAAGGTTTGTATGAGACTGTTTTAGGGCAATCTGAAGGACCTAGAATGGGAAGTTTTATAAAACTCTATGGCATTAAATCAACTATAAAATTATTAGAAAACGTTATATTAGGTAAATTAGTTAAAGAATAGATAAAATGATATGGAAATTTATTACTTTTTTTGTAAGAAAACTTGATCCAGAAATTGCTCATAAACTAACCATTAAATTCTTGAAAATTGGTTTGCATCCAAGATTAAATCAAAGTGTAATTCCAGTTAACCTTGGTGATTTGATTTGTAAAAATTTACTTGGCGTTGCTGCTGGGTTTGATAAAAATGCAGAAGTAATGAACAAAATTCATTTTTTGAACTTTGGTTTCACTGAAGTTGGTACTATTACGCCAAGGCCCCAATATGGAAATCCAAAACCAAGAATTTTTAGGTTAGAAAAAGATAAAGCTATAATAAATCGAAATGGTTTTAACAATTCAGGAATGTTACAAGCTAAAAAAAATTTAGCGCATTATAGAAAAAAACTACCAGTAGGAAGTGATTTTCTTGTTGGAATTAATATTGGCCCCAACAAAGATAGTAAGGACAGGTTTAGTGATTATAAAGTGCTGGCTAAAAACTTATCGAAGTTTGCCGACTATATTTCTATAAATGTATCTTCCCCTAACACACCTAATTTAAGAGAGTTTCAAAATAAGGAGAATTTAGAAAAAGTTATCAATTTTGTGAAGGAGGGGATTGCTACATCCAAAACTCTTAATAAAAAATTGCCAATTTTTTTGAAGATTGCTCCAGATGTAAATAAAAAGACATTGAAATCTATTATTGAAACAGCTTATTCGCAAAAAATTTTTGGGTTGATCATCTCCAATACGACGTTAGATAGATCAAGTAATCTAAAATCAAAAAGATCTAATGAATTAGGAGGTTTGTCTGGAAAGCCATTATTTAAAAAATCTACAGATATTTTATCACAAGCTAACAAAATAATTAAAAATAATAATTATAAATTATTTTTAATTGCAGCTGGTGGAGTATCGGATAGTAAAACTGCATATGTAAAAATTTTGTGTGGAGCACATTTAGTCCAATTATATTCTTCTCTAACATTTGAAGGTCCTTTAGTTGCAAATCAAATAATAAGTGGCATATTGAAATTAATGAAAAGAGATAATATAAAAAATATTTTTGATATAATTGGTGTTATTGACAATCCCAAAGAAGCTATGAATGTTGCAATTAATGGTTTTAAAAATCATAAAAATTAGATTCCTTTACCATTTAACTTGACCTTCAAGGCTTGCTATCTTATAAGTCACTAGATTAATTTCGAGGTATATGATGTCTAGAGTTTGTGAAATTTCAGGTAAAAGTGTTATGAGTGGTAACAACGTTAGTCATGCAAAAAATAAAACCAAAAGAAAATTTTTACCTAATCTTCAAAATGTTAAGTTTTTTAGTAAGTCCTTAGATAAATTCATTAGTATGAAAGTATCTGTAAGAGCTCTAAAGTCTGTCGAAAAAAATGGTGGTTTAGATGATTACTTATCAAAGACAAGTAATATGATTTTAGCACCTCAAGCTATAGCAATTAAAAAATCTATTCAAAAAAATTTAAAAAAAGAAGTTAGCTCTTCTTAATATCATTCTTCATTGAACAAATCAGCTAGCTGTTCAGTAACAGCTCCACCCAATTGCTCAGCATCAGTAAGAGTTACTGCTTTATCATAATAACGGGTAACGTCGTGACCAATACCAATTGCAACTAATTCTACGGGTGACCTATTTTCAATAAATGAGATTACCTGTTTCAGATGAAGTTCTAAGTAATTGCCGCTATTAGAAGAAAGTGTAGTATCGTCAACGGGCGCACCATCGCTTATGACCATAAGGATTTTTCTATCTTCAACTCTACCTAATAGTCGCTCATGTGCCCATATTAATGCCTCACCATCTATGTTCTCCTTTAAAATACCCTCTCTAAGCATTAATCCAAGCGAATTTTTTGCTCTTCTCCATGGTGCGTCTGCTGGTTTATAAATTATATGTCTTAAGTCATTTAATCTTCCAGGATAAGTTGGTTTACCTTCATTTATCCATTGTTCCCGGGATTGACCACCCTTCCATGCTTTTGTGGTGAAACCTAAGATTTCAACCTTGACTCCACATCTTTCAAGTGTTCTAGCCATAATGTCAGCGCAAATTGCTGCAATGGTTATAGGCCTTCCTCTCATTGACCCAGAATTATCTATTAGCAAAGTCACTATCGTATCTCTAAATTTCATGTCTTTTTCCTGCTTATAAGAAAGTGGGAATAATGGTTGAGTAATTACTCTAGCTAATTTTGATGCATCTAACATTCCTTCTTCAAGATCAAAGTTCCAGGATCTATTCTGTTTGGCTTGTAATTTTCTTTGAAGTTTATTAGCCAATCTAGCTATAGCACCTTGAAGATTTTCAAGTTGTTTATCAAGTGTCCCTCTTAGTCGACTAAGTTCGTCTTCTTCACATAACTCTGTAGCATTGACGGTTTCGTCGTACTTGGTAGAAAAGACTTGATAATTATAATTAATATTATTTTTACCTATGTTATCCCCTGACAAAGGATTAGGAACGATTTCACCCTCACTCTCTCCATCTTCATTGTCAGCATCAGCATCTTGAGTTTCACCTTGTATTTCTTGATCATTGTCTTGGGCATCGCTACTACTATCTAATCCGGCATCTTCATCATTATCACTTTCACTTTCTGCAGATGAATCGTTTTCTTCATTTTCATCAGGATTGTTGTCTTCAGTATCCTCGTTTTCACCGTCATTATTGGGATCTCTTTCTCCAATATCCGCATGTAATGCTGATAACAATTGATTTGTATATTTTGCAAAAACTTCTTGATTAGTAGTATTTTCTGCAAGTTGGTTTAGAAGATTACCAATTTTGTTATTAATCCAAGGTCGCCATTTCTCAAGAGAAACAGATGTGTTTGGAGGGGAGTTAGAGCCAGTAATTTTTTCTCTTATAACTAAGTACAAAGCATTTACTAAAGCTTCCTTATCTTCTCCACCTGGAACAGGTAGAATTGTTTCTTTAAATTTTTCAACAACTAAATTTTGTAAGTTTTTCTTTATACCTAGAAGATTTTTGGATCCGATAGCTTCAATTCTAGATTCCTCTGCTAACTGAAAAATTTGGGATGATAAATCTGAAGATGGTATATACTTATTATGTAAAACAGGATCATGGTACTTAATCTTAAGAGCAATTTTATCTGCCTCACCTCTTAATTTAAATAATTCTTTATCATCCAATTCTTTTGATATAATTGGTAATCTGACTTCTTTAGATGATAAATAGCTTGTAGATCCAGAAAATTTGATTTCTCTTTCTTCAACCATATTTCCAGAAATTGCTTTTAAAGTTGATGCAGTCGCATTTTGGAATTTAGTGTTTTGTGAATTCTTGGTCATTATAAGTTTTAAGTGTCTATACTTTTTTCAACTTTAATTAATTCTCTTCCAAAACATCTTTGATAATATTCTGATAAAATTGGCCTCTCCATTTCATCGCATTTATTAAAAAAAGTTAGCTTGAAAGCTAAATCAATATCTTCAATAATATTTGTGTTTTCTGCCCATGTTATAACTGTTCTAGGAGACATTACAGTAGAAAGATCACCAGACATAAATCCATTTCTAGTTAAATTAGCTATAGAAACCATAGATTTAATAGTTTCTTTTCCATTTTTATTTTTGAAATTAGGAACTTTAGATAAAATAATCTCTTCTTCTGCTTCAATTGGTAAATAATTTAAGGTTGAAACAATAGACCATCTATCCATTTGGCCTTGATTTATTTGTTGTGTTCCATGATATAATCCTGTAGTATCTCCTAGCCCAACTGTATTAGCAGTTGCAAACAATCTGAAATTCTGATGAGGATTTATAACTCGATTATTATCAAGTAAAGTTAGTTTTCCTGAAACTTCTAAGACTCTTTGAATAACAAACATTACGTCTGCTCTGCCAGCATCATATTCGTCAAATACAATAGCAACAGGGTTTTGTAGAGCCCAAGGTAATACACCTTCTCTAAATTCTGTAACTTGCTTTCCATTTTCCAAAACAATGGCATCTTTTCCTACTAGGTCTAAACGGCTTATATGGCTATCTAAATTTACTCTTACACAAGGCCAATTTAATCTTGCGGCAACTTGTTCAATATGTGTTGATTTACCTGTACCGTGGTAACCTTGAATCATAACTCTTCTATTATAGCAAAAGCCAGCAAGTATTGCTTTTGTAGTTGTTTCGTCAAATAAATAAGATTCATCAATTTCAGGTACAAACTTAGTTTTTTCTTTAAAGCCAGTTATTTTCATATTTGATTTAAATCCAAAAACTTTTTCTGGATCAATTACTAAAGTTTGAGAAGTTGGAAAAGTTTCAATATTAAAGTCCATGTTGTTAGTTAAACTGACTTCGTTCATAATGTAATCTCCAAAAGTATTTTGATTATTTTTTTGTTTGTTTTGTGAATGATTCTAAAATAATTTTATAGGCGTTTGTTATATTAATAAATTTATCTTCTTTGTTCTTCGATTTACTTTCATTTTGTACGTCAGGATGCCATTTTTTTGCAAGAGATTTATATCTGGTTTTTACTTCTGTTAAATTAGAATCTGAGTTAAGTCCTAATATTTTAAGAGCTTTCTCCAACTTTTTATCTATAATTTTTTTGTTATGGGTACTTTTTTTATTTTCAAATTCTCTGAAAGCTTTTTCAAAATCATAATTTAGATTTTTTGTTCCAAACTTCCAACTTGGTCTATCCCAGGTGACTGATTTTCTTATTTCAACTTCTAATTCATTTTCGCTGAGTCCTTCAAAATAATTCCAAGATTTATTAAAGTCCCTGATACAATTTATACAGAAATACAGATATTCCCTAAGATTGTCTCTTGACTTTGGAGCTGGATATAAACCTATTTCTTTACATTCTGGATTAGAGCAAATTCTTTCTATTTTTTCATCTTGTTTAGTATGTAACATAACTTTAATCTTTTTTTAATTATAGAATTATGAAGTAATCCATGCAAAATTGGAATTATTTTTTTAGATTAATTATAAAAATTGGATTTATTTGTGAAAAGAAAATTAAAAATTGAAAAAATTATCTCAGAAAGTTATGCTCCTTACTTTTACTCTGTTCTAGATGTATCAGAACAACATAGGGGTCATCAGAATTTTAAAGAGAATGTTGAAAGTCACTTTGAAATCATTGTTGTTTCAGATAGGTTTATAGATAAAAAAAGAATTGATAGACACAGAATGGTTAACGATAGTTTAAAAGACGAATTTTTATCTGATCTTCATTCTGCTATAATAAAAACTTATACAGTTGAAGAGTATAAGAATATTTAATTTATATTTCTTATGCCTAATTCGTTCCACAAACGCAGTTGCGAAATAAAATTAGACTTTTTTTGAAGTATTCTAAATCTAATATCAAAAAATCTAAATTCTTGTCCAGGTTCTGGTATAGTCTTTGATTCATATAGTACTAAGCCTGCAATAGTATTCGCATTTTGATCAGGCAATGACCATCCAAGAGATCGGTTAATGTCTCTAATTGTTACCGAGCCATCTACAATAAAGGACCCATCAGGCTGAGGTTTGAGACCTTTTACCTTTAAATCAGTTTCATCGTCAATTTCCCCAACAATTTCCTCTAGGATGTCTTCAAGTGTTACAATTCCTCTGAAATCACCGTATTCATCTACCACAACCGCAAAGTGTTCTCTTCTTGTTTTAAATATTTCTAGTTGATCAAATAATAATGTTGTTTCTGGTGCAAAGTATGGTTGTATCATTAATTCAGATAAACTTATTGAATTCACATTTTTAAAACTCCTCCTTCTCAAATATCTAAAAACTTCTTTTGCGTGCAAAATACCTATTATATTATCTGGATTTCCTGAATAAATTGGTATCCTTGTGAAGGGACTCTCACCTACAACTTTAAAAATTAATTCAGGATCTTCTTTTGAGTCTATCATAGTAACTGCTCCTCTATGCGTCATAACAGCTTCTATTGTCACATCATCCATATCAAGCATACTGGACATCATCTTACCACGTTCTCTTCCACGACTTTCATTTCCAGCATGTAATCTTATCATACCTCTAAGTTCTTCGGTTTTAGCTTCTTCATCTTCTACAACTGGACCTGATACAATTTTTGCAAAACGTTCTGTAATAAATGTAGCAGGAGTTAAAATAAATATGAAAAAATTGATAATTGGAGCAACACCTAAAGCAACTTGATCCGCATGGCTAAAGGCATATGTTTTTGGAATAACTTCTGCAAAAATTACAAGAACAATTGTTAATAAAATTGTAACAAAAATAAGATCAAATTCTCCAAAATAAATTATTGCAAAACTTGTTGCATACACTGAAGCAACAATATTTACTAAATTATTACCTATTAAAATAGTGCTAATCATTTTTTCTTTTTTAGCTAAAATTTTTTCTATAGCTATAGCTCTTTTATTTCCTTGAAGAGCCAATTCATGAATTCTTGCTTCTGATACGGCCGTTAAAGCAGTTTCAGAACTTGAAAAAAAACCTGATAAAATTATTAACAAAAGAATGTTAAATAAAAATATAAATATATCTGGCATTATATCTCTTCGTCCAAGAATTTTTTTAGAACACTAATGTCCATATTATTTTTAATAAAAGATTTCCCAATCCTTTCATTTAATATAAAAGTCAACTGATTATTTTTATTCTTTTTATCATATTTAAATTTATCTAGCATTTTTGAGGTCGTTATTGAAATACTTATATCTTTAAGAGATGTAGGTAGTTTCAAGATTTTTAAAAGATTAATTACTCTTGTTGTTTCAATTTGAGAGCAAAAACCCAATTTATTTGAAAGTTTAAAAGCAAGGCATATTCCAATTGAGACCGCCTCTCCATGAATTATTGTTCCATCATATTTTCCAAATGACTCAATGGCATGACCAAAAGTGTGGCCAAGATTTAAAAGGGCTCTTTCCCCATTTTCTTTTTCGTCTTTCTTAACAATTAAAGATTTAATTTTACAAGACATACAAATTATATTTTTTAACTTTAATTGATCAAGATTTAAAATTTCTTCATGATTTTTTTCTAGATATTCAAAAAAACTAACATCTTTGATAAGACCATATTTAATTATTTCTACCATGCCAGCTAAAAATTCTCTTCTTGGAAGAGTTGTCAGCATGTTTATATCAGCTATTACAGCAATTGGTTGATGAAAAGAGCCAATCATATTTTTACTTTGACTAGAGTTTATACCCGTTTTACCACCAACTGAACTATCTACCTGAGACAATAAAGTCGTTGGAATTTGAATATAATCCAACCCTCTCAAGAGTATTGAAGATGCAAAGCCAGCTATATCTCCCACTACTCCTCCTCCAAATGCAATGATTAGACTATCTCTGCTAATTTCAAAGGATAAAGATTTTTCCAAAATAAGATTTAATTGAGATATATTTTTTGTTTTATCTCCTCCGGAAATTCCTATAAGGTTAATTGATTTTGATAAATTTTTAATTGTTTTTACAAAATCTACAAAATTATGATTACTATTTTCCTTTTCCGAAAAAAAATTATCATGTATTAAAATAACTTTTCGGTCATAAACAAATTGTTTTATAATATTCTTAGATTGAGATAATAAATTATTCCCTACAAATATTGGATAAGATAAATCATTCAATTTTCTTGTTAGAGAAACATTTATAATTTCTGGTTTCATTACATTACTTTATTTTTTACATGATATTAAATTAATAATTTTTTCAGTGATCTGATTTTGAGAAAGTTTACTAGTGTCTAATTGATGATGACAAAGGCAATAAAACTTTTCTCTTTTTTTTAAAAGTTTTTCAATTGTATCTCTTGTATTTCCCTTTATCATAGGTCTCTTAGAACCGTCTCCAACTCTTTGAACTAGAATATTAAGAGGGGTATTTAACCAAATTACATTTGTGTTATTCAACAATAAATTTCTAGTTTCTGGATCATCAAATCCTCCTCCGCCTATACTAATAATTACTTTTTCATTATTTTTATTAGCTTTAAAAATTAATTTCTTTATTGTTTCTTTTTCAACATTTCTAAAAAATAATTCACCATACTTTTGAAAAAGTAATTTAATTGTTGTTTTAAATCTTTTTTCAATTAGAAAATCTACATCATAAAATTTGAAATTTAAATTATTTGCCACTAAACGGCCAAATTTAGACTTTCCGGTGCCCATCATTCCAATCAATGTTATCTTATCATTTGGCAAACTTGTTTGATCAGCATTTAGCATTAATATTAATTATCATATAAATATCATAGATACATCAAATTTTTAGAAAGTTTTCTAAATTTGTGTTAAATAAAAGCACATGAATAATAGTCTAAAACTCGCCATAATTTTAATTAATAATGTTGAATAAGGATTATGATGAAAAATTATAAATTTTTTTTAATAATATTAAGTATTTTTATTTTAGTTGGTTTCTTTGTAGTGACTTATCTAGATATGCCAGCTCCGGATAAATTAGAAACTAAGATTTTAGATGTTAATGATGACCAAGTTAAATAATTCTAAAGTTACAGAAAAAATATTTACTAATCTTCTGTATTATAGCATTTTTATCTTTGTGATATTTTGTCAAAAATTTGCATATTCACAGACTAATTTTACCCAAAAAAAACTCCCACCTCAGAATATTAGTAATGCCATAAAGGTAAGTAAACTTTCCAAGCCATCTCTTGGTTCTCTTGGCGTTAATACAGAGGCAAATAATTTAATTGGAATTAATATTTGGGAAAATATGCAAGCCCAAGAAATTATTGAACATTTAAATTATCTGCCAGATATTTTACCAAGTAAGTATTTACAATTTTTTTTGAATGATATTTATCTTAGCACCTCTGTACCACCAAAAGGAAAATCAGATGAAATTTTAAAATTTTTAGAAACTAGATTATTTAAAATCAAAAACAGTGGGCAAAGTCAAAATTTATATAAACTAGTTTCACAATTGCCCAAAGGTAAAAGGTGGGAAATTTGGAGAAAGTGGCAGATAGAATATGAATTAATGAATCGTCAGGACAAAAAAGCATGTCAATTTATAAATGAAGAATCAAAAGTTAACTCTTCAAATTTTTGGCAAATGGCACGTATTTTTTGTTTATCAATTGCTGGAAAAAGAGATCAATCAGAATTTATACTTGATTTAATAAAAACAAGAGGTTTTGAAGATCATATTTTTGAGAATTTGTTTCAATCGATTTACAATGAAAATATAATTCTAAATTTTGAAAATAAAATAAATCAAATTCAACCTCTCCACATAGTGATGATGGATACTTTAAAAATATCAATTAAGGCTAATTACATTGCTCATTTGGGCATAGAATATACAGATTCTTTATTGACTCTCAATTATTTAACATCAAAAGCAAGATCTTTTCTTTTAGACAAAAAAATAAATTATAGTTTTGTTTCGATTGATCAAATAATTGAAAACTACAAATCTGTAGCTAATGGTAACGTTGATTTTAAAAAAGCTTATTCTGATTTTATAAATGAACCAAACGGATACAGTAGAGCTAACTTATGGTTAAGCGTAATAAAAATGAAAGATGAAATTAAACAAGCTAATTCTATATTTGATATTATAAAATCAGAAACAAATAACGGAAGATTTGCTGATGTAATTAGCCTATATTTAAATATTTTAGATCAGATCGATAATACTTCTCTTACAAAAGAACAAAATGAATTTATACAAAAACTAAAAATATCATCAGAGCCTAATTTGTATCCTGATAATAATTATATGAATATTATTTCATTGGCAGAGGGTAAAATTTGGGACTGGAATTTAATTTTAAAGGAAAAAGCATGGCCATTAATACCAGTAATTGAAAAAGCTGGAATGTTAGAACCTAACTCTGTGCGTTGGTTAGATTTTTTAAAAAACTTAAAAGAAGATGAATCAAATGAAGAATATTACTTTAAATGGGAAAGCAACTTTAGCTTAAAACGATATGTTTTAACTAAGTCAATTCAAGAAGCTGCTAATAATAACAACAAAACACTTACAGTCTTGTTGACAGCTAGATTGTTAGGAGATAATCCATTAATAGATTTTGATTTAAATAATTTACTCGCAATTAGATCGTCCTTAAAAAAAATTGGTTTAAATAGCTTGGCAAAAAAACTTACACAAGAAATTATGATAACTAAAATTATAAATCTATAAAGTTTAATGATAAAAAAAATAAAAGAATCTGAAAATATGTTTATTGATAAAATTCTACAAATTATTTGTTTAGAAAAAGGGTTATCTCAAAATACTATTATGGCTTACAAAAAAGATATAGTTTTAGTGTTTATGTGGTTTAAAGAAAATAATGTTAACTTTTTAAATGCAAGTGAAGAAAACTTCCGAGAGTTATTTTCATTTTTCCTAAAAAAAAATTATAAAGCAAGTTCATTAAGTAGGAAGTTATCATCACTTAAACAATTTTATGCAATGCTTAAGGAAGAGACTTATATCAATAACAACCCCCTTAGCAACATAGACAATTTCAAACAAGAAATAACTATTCCAAAGGCATTATCTGAAGAAAACATAATTTTGTTATTAACTAAAGCTAAAAATAATTTCAATGATATTGATGAAGACAATATTACAAAAAAATTAAAAAGTTTGCGAATTTTCACTATTTTAGAAATTTTATATTCTACTGGGATGAGAGTGTCTGAGCTTATAAGCTTGCCTTTATCAGATTTTATTCAAATAAACGATTTATTACAGATAAAAGGTAAAGGGGGTATTTATAGGCAAGTTGCATTTAATAATAAAGCAAAAAATGTTATTAAAATGTGGTTATTATATAGATCTAAAAAAGAGATTTTTTCAAATAACAGGTATTTGTTTCCTAGTAATGATGGTAAGGGACATGTTTCTCGTCAGTCAATACACAAAGATTTATATCAATTATCAAAAAGTTTAAATTTTAATAGTATAAATGTTTCTCCACACAAAATCAGACATAGTTTTGCTACTCATTTATTAAATCGAGGTGCTGATTTGCGATCTTTACAAAAACTATTAGGTCATGCAGATATAAGTACTACTGAAAAATATACAAAAGTTCGATCTAAGAGGTTAGCAGGCCTATTAAATGATATTCACCCCTTAAATAAAATTGATTTTAATAATAAAGAAAGTTTCAAAACATGATTAAGCATTTTTTAGTATTTGAAAAACAAATAGCAGATCTTGAGGGAAAGATAGAAGAATTACGTCATTTATCCTCTGGTAGTGATATAAATATTGCTGAAGAAATTGGTAAATTACAATTAACAGTGACTGAAAAGTTAAAATCTACTTATTCACAATTAAGTCCCTGGCAAAAAGTTTTGGTATCTAGGCACCCTGAAAGGCCACACTTTCAAGATATAATAAAGAATTTATTTGATGATTATACTCCTCTTTCAGGTGATAGAAATTTTTCAGATGATAGCGCACTAACAGGTGGAACGGCTTTTTTTAGAGGGAAAAGTATAGTAACTATTGGTATTGATAAAGGCAAGAATACTCAGGATAGAATTAATAAAAACTTTGGTATGGTTAGACCAGAAGGCTACAGAAAGGCAGAACGATTGATGGAATTAGCAAATAAATTCTCAATGCCAGTAATTATGTTTGTTGATACCGCAGGTGCTTATCCTGGCAAAGGTGCAGAACAAAGAGGTCAGGCAGAAGCTATTGCAAAATGTATAGAAAAAAGTTTATCAATTACTGTACCATCTATTTCTGTAATTACAGGTGAGGGTGGATCTGGTGGAGCTGTAGCTTTAGCAGTTGCTAATAATACAGTAATGTTTGAGCATGCAATTTATTCTGTGATATCTCCTGAAGGTTGTTCTTCTATATTATGGAGAAGTTCTGAAAATGCCGAACAAGCTGCTGAAGCTTTGAAATTAACTGCCCAAGATATGGAAAAATTTAAAATTATAGATGAGATAATTCCTGAACCAATAGGAGGTGCTCATAGAGACCCAATATCTTCAATTAATAACCTTGGGGATGTTTTAGAAAAAAGACTTAGAGAACTGTCAAGTTTCAGTAAAGAAGAATTAATTAAATTAAAAGAAAATAAATATTTAGAAATCGGTTGAGTATTTTTTTATACAGTGTAAGTTTGGGATTGCTTTTCTAGCTGCAACTACTTCATCTAAGTCAATTTTAGAACTTATCATACAAACTTTTGTTTTTGCATCCTTTAATATTTGTCCCCATGGAGATATGATTAAAGAGTGACCATAACTTATTCTTCCACATTCGTGTTTTCCAGTTTGTGCAGGCGCAATTATGAATGACCCAGTCTCTATGGCTCTGGCTCTTAAAAGCGTGTGCCAATGAACTGGACCAGTTACATTTGAAAAAGCAGATGGTACGACAATTATTTCAGCTCCATTTAGTGCTAGGTCTTGATATAAGCGAGGAAATCTTAAATCGTAACATATTGTCATGCCGATCTTAATATTATTGGTTTTAATTTTTGCAATTACTGCTGTCTTTCCACCTGAGTAAGTGTCAGATTCTCTAAAAGTATCACCATTTGGTAGAATTACGTCATATAAATGAATTTTATCATATTTGTATAAAATTTTCCCGTTAGGACCAATTAAGAATGACCTGTTTACTAATTTATTAAGTAATTTTATTGGTAATGAACCAATTAAAATATAAATAGACTTGGATTTTGCAATTTTTTTTAAATATTGAAGGCTAATATTTTCATTTTCAGATTTTGCTAAATTCTTTGTAAACACAGAATTTTCTTGAAGAGAAGTAGAACATTCTGGTAAAGTAATAAAATCTGCACCAGCTTCAATAGCCTTATTTATTAATTTTTTAATGGTATTTAATGTGATTAATTCATCTTTTGTTGATGTATACTGAAGACAAGCAATTGACAGGAAACGTTTCATATTATTTTTTTAAAAACTCTAATCCATTCTCTTGTTCTAATTTGAATAAATCGTCACATCCACCAATATGATGATTTTTAAAAAAAATTTGTGGAACAGAAGACCTGCCATTTGACATTTTGATCATCTCACTTCTTTTTTCGTAATCTACATCAATATCTATTTCTTTGAAGGAAATACTTTTTCTCTTCAACAATGATTTAGCACGATAACAAAATCCACATAAAGAACTAGTATAAATAATTACATTCTTATTCATAAAAACACGTTTTGAAATAAATTAAAACAAATCCTGGACACAATATATTAATGAATCATCTGCTGGTGGCATTTTATATTTTCTAAGCAAATTAGGCTTAACCCATTTTAGTTCGTTATTTTCCATAGACATTGGTACACCTTCCCATCTTCGACAAACATATAAAAGTAATAATAATTGAAACTCTTTATAATCAAATTCGCTAAAAGATAAAGGGGCAATGCATTTATTATTTATATCAATGTTAATCTCTTCTTTTATTTCTCTAATAAGAGCCTGTTCTGGCGCCTCATTTGTTTCAACTTTTCCACCAGGGAATTCCCAATAACAACATAAATGTTTATTTTTTGGTCTTTTTGACAATAAAATTTCGTTAACATCATTAATCAATGCAATTGAAACAACAATCTTTAAATTTTTATGATCTGTAATCAGCATTAATTTCTATATATCTTTGAGTTAAATCACAAGTATATACAGACGCACTATAGTTACCTACTCCAACGTCAATACTTAGAAAAATATCTTCTTGTTTTAAGTGCTCAGTTGCTCGTAATTCTGAATAATTTTCATATACCATGCCATTTTTAGTGACTAACTCATTGCCAATATGAATTTGTATTTTATCTCGATCTGCTTTTTGACCTGACTTACCAATAGCCATAACAATTCTTCCCCAGTTGGCGTCTTCTCCTGCAATTGCAGTTTTAACAAGAGGCGAGTTTGCAATTGAAAATGCTATAACTTTAGCTGATTTTCTTGAGACTGCTCCAGTAACTTTGATAGTAACAAACTTTGAAGCTCCTTCTCCATCTCTAACAATTAATTTAGCAAGATCTAACATTAGACTAGATAAACATTTTTTAAATTCATTTAGGCGGTTGTCAGTAAATCTATGAACTACTTTGTTTTTTGCTTTTCTTGTGGCAATCAATAATACTGTGTCGCTTGTTGAGGTGTCACTATCTACTGTTATAGAGTTAAAACTTTTTTCATTACTTGATATAATTAACTTTTGAAGAATATTTGATGGCAAATTTGCATTTGTAAATATAAAGCCTAACATAGTTGACATATTTGGTGCAATCATGCCTGATCCTTTTGCAATTCCTACAATTTCAATGTCAATACCTTCAATTTTGCACTTTCTTGTCAAAAATTTGGGAAATGTGTCAGTAGTTTTAATAGCGTTTGCAGCACTTAACCAGTCCGGTTTTTGTGAAGGAGACATCAAATTTAAGTTTTTTATAATTAGATTGGGATCTAATTGTTCTCCAATAACTCCAGTAGAAGCCGTATATATTTGATTAACATTACAGTTTAATTTTAGTGAAAGATATTTTGTAATTTTAATTACAGTTTCTTCACCAAACTTACCAGTAAAAGCATTAGCATTACCAGAATTGACTAGGATTGCTTTCACAGTTGGTTCTTTGCTAGATTTAAGGTTTCTTTTACACTGGTTTACAGAAGCACTTGATGTTAATGATTTTGTAAAAACACCAGCAATGGATGATTTTTTTTCAAATTCTATTAAAAGGAGATCATCTTCTTTGTTTGGTTTTTTTTTAATACCTGCATTTATTGTCGAAATTTTTATGTCATTTAAGTAATTATTTATGTCTATATTTTTTTTCATTTTCTAATATTGGAAATTAATTATTTATTTCTTCAACAACTTTTTCAAACTCAATAATCGATATATCTTGATTTATCCTGATCTCTTTTTCAAGATTTGATAGTGAATTTTGTTTTATTCTGTCAATAATCTTCCGCCTTAGATCATTTAATAGTTTAGGTTTTGAATCCCTTATGTCGTTTAACATTATTACATGATAACCAAATTGAGTTTTAACTGGCTTTTCTGTAATCATTCCTTTTTTTAATTTTAAAGTTGCTTTTTCAAACTCAAATACCATTTGTCCAGGTCCAAACCATCCCAAATTACCACCATTTTTTTTTGATGGTCCTATGGAATATTTTTTTGCAAATTCCGAGAATTCAGATTTTGCCTTAATTTTTTTTATTATTTTCAAGGCATCATTTTCTTCCTTCACTAAAATGTGGCTAGCATTATACTCTTTGAAAGACTTAAAGTTTTTAAGATATTTGGTATAAAATGCTTTAATATTTTCCTCTTTTGTTTGATTAGAAAGAAAATTGTTGAGCCAGTATTTGGCCATTAATTGTTCTTTATTTTTTTTCACAAGCTCAAGAATAACTTTCTGTTTGTCTAAGTTTTCTTTGTAAGCTTGCTTAGTAATTAAGTGCTGATTGATTAGTTCATTCACAATTTTTGGATATATTTCAGATAGTGGTCTCTCTCTTACTTTTTTAGGTAAATTGTTTGTTGCATTTAAAACATCTTGTGCTGTGATTATAAAATTATTAACTTTTGCGACAATTACCTCATTAGGTTCTTTCGCAATAGCTTTTGTTGAGCTAATGATTAATAATATTT
>CACJQK010000012.1 GCA_902595515.1 uncultured SAR116 cluster alpha proteobacterium | reverse complement strand
CAGATTTGTGCGCAAATCATAAGAAATCCAATAAGTATGCAAAATAGTAGTTGTAAAAAAGTGGGTGTTTGCCAGAAAAAAATTACTATTAATGATGATAAAATTAGTCCAATGAAATTATTTATTAATAATATTTGTGTATTCTTTTCGTATTTAGTTAAAAGTTTAATAAAAATTGCTTCTAAACCCAAACATATTGCTCCAAAAATTGAAATTAATGCTACTGGTTCAACGTGGAGAATTGAAAAATCAGGTCTAATTAAAATTAAAGCTCCTGAAAATGTAATGATGATTGCGACCCATCTATATGGAAAATATTTTTCTTTTAAAATAATTATAGAAAATATCGTTGCAAAGACGGGATTTGAAAAGTTAAGGGCAACTGCATCGTTTACTGGAATAAGACTAGATGATCCAAAAAAGATTGTTGCACCTATCCATCCCAAGGATGTTCTTGCTAGATGCAGTTTAGGATTTGGTGAAACAATTTTAATTTTATAAAATATAGAAAATATTAATACAAAAACAAACCCATATAAAAATCTTGATTGGCTTATTTGGAATGGGCTCAATGGTTCTCCAAAATAATCTTTTCCTAATATTTTAGCAACAACTGCAGTTCCACCAATAAATGCAGATGCTGCTAACATAAAAAAAATACCAAATATAATTTTATTATTTTTTCTAAACATCAATAGAATTTAATTTCAATATTTCTTCATAAGATAGTATAATCAATATATTTAAAGTTTTTATTACTTATTACAAATCAAGATGGATTAATAGTTATGAAAGAACCTAAAATTAAACCCGCTCTTATTATAAAAAATATAGAAAAGATTTTACTTGGAATAATAGCTTTTTTAACTGTAATTGCAGTTTTGCAAGAAATGTATTCTATATATGTCGTTGGTAAAGTACAACTTGCTGACTTACTATTACTTTTCATATACACAGAGGTTTTAGGAATGATTGGAATATTTTATGTTAGTAATAAAATTCCAATTACTTTGCCATTATTTATCGCTATGACAGCTATAGCTAGGTTAATAATACTTCAAGGAAAAGGTATGGACCCAATAATACTTCTTTATGAAGCTGGTGCTATACTTATTATAGCATTGGCTTGTTTAGCAATTAGGTTTAAACCGTTAAATACTTATATATACCAATCTGAGGACGAGGATACTTTTAATAAATTAAAAAATAAAAATTAATACAATTTATAATTAATTTTGATAATTGTTCAGATGTAGCAACTTAAAACTTTTAACTAAAATCTAATTTATGTACAATTCTGTTGACTAAAGTCTGACTGAAAAAGTATATATGAAATATAGTAAAGTTAGATGATTAATATTAAATTATGAGAAGGTTTTCTTATCCTAAATGTAGTATTTTATGAAATTATTTCGTCAGTATTATTGTCTACTACTACAGGATTTTCATAAAATTTTATATCAGGTGCTGAAAACCTTTCTGTAATCCATTTTACTCTATCTTCATCAAACCAACTTTTTGCATTTTCTATGTTGTTGAAGCAATAAACTCCTCCTGCTAAATTTTTAGAAGTATCACAGATGTAATTTTTTCTAATTAAACCTGGAGTATCTTTGTATATGGTGGATGTTTCTAAAAACTTTTCTTTTAAAACGAAATCAGTTAATCCTTTATCTATCTTAAATGTAACAACTGCAATTATCATCATAAATATCCTTTACGATTAATTTATATTATGATTTTTTAAATTCTTCAGAGTCAAATTCATGAACTACTATACCACGACTTCCTACTACTTTAGTTATGAATGTTTTAACCATAGGTATGTAATGTTTTTCTAACAAACTTTGACACTCAGAAAATGCTTTTTCGTCTCTATATTCAAATAGAATTCCTACTCTATGAACACCTTCTTTATTCCACAGTTTTGTTAAAACTCTTCTTAACATTCCAGCCTTAGTGAATTCTTCTACAACTTTAGTTGTAAAAATATCATTTTGCTTAACAATATATTGTTCAAGTTCGTGGTCTGACATAAATTCTCTTGTAGTATAATTTATTAATTTTGAAAATGTCATAAAATTTCCTATTTCAAATATTTGATTTTTAACTTAAGAGTATTTAAATGTATAAATATTGTAAACACCCTATCTGATGTAAAGCTAGCTTTAAAGTCGTAAGTTGTTTATCAAAATTTTAAATATTGTAGTATAAACTTTAATAGTCTTTGAAGAAATTTGGAGTTACATTAAGTTATGTTTGCAAGGATTGTTAAATTAACATTTATGAATGATTTTTCAAAAGAAGCCGCATCAAGCCTTTTGGTTGAATTAGGTAAAACAAAAGGATTTGCTGCTGGTATGCTTTTTAGGTTGTCTGTAGATATTTCAGATACTCAAAGATATTCAATGACAGTTTGGCCAGACAAAACTTCTGAACAAAAATCTTGGAAATTGTTTGGTGAAGGAGTTTTAAAGAAATTAAGAGAAACTGGAGCAAGAGTTGAAATTTCCAGAGGTCCGATAAATGAAATGAATTTTTCTAAAGATTTAGATTTAAATAATTTTTACATCAACTAAGTTTTCCGATTGTTAAAAAAATAATTAAATAATTTTAAATTTTTATAATTTTTTACATTTGCCACGACTACCAACTGGCCCTTCAAGAATTTCACCTGCACCCATCATAGCAGATGAATATAAGTATTCCTTGATTTCATCATTAAGTGATAAAGTTAGCATGTATCCACCATAATAATCTTTATTGATATAATATGATACTATTGTCAGAGCACCATTAAGATTTTTTCTTTTATCAACTATTTCATATATTCTTTTAATATCACCAGACTGGTAAATAATTTCTTTGTTACTTAGTTTGATTTTGAAATCTTCTTTTATTCCTTGACCTTTGTATGAGTATAAATTGTCTAGTAAGTCGAGACCTAATCCAACTTTTGAAGAGCAATTAAGTGTAATAGCGTCATAACTCAATGCAGGTGTCCAAAATAAAATTAAAATTATTATAATAAACTTTTTCATGTATGCTTCATAGAAAAATAGCGTCTAATATATCAAGGATATCACATGTCAGATAAACAAAAAAGAGTTCTAATTTGGTGTGCTATATTGTGTTGGGGATTGTTTATTTTAAAAGATTATTTTTAAAATTGTAAGTAATTTTAAATGTAAGTTTAAAACACGTATTTATTAATTCAATGTAAAGTTTATTTATTTGTTGTTCTCCATAAGCTTAAGTAATTGTAATTCTTTTCCTTCTATTTCTCTTAATTTAAGTTCTTTGCCATGTGGGTCCATATTTTCATATTTTGTAAGACACTCACGAGCCGTAATATCTTTCCATATTTCCTTTTTACCATTTGGGTATAATATCTCATAAACACGTTTTGTCTTATCCCACGACTTAGGACGACCTTCATTCATTTCATGTTTCATTCATCAACCTCATTTTGGATAAGTTTTATTGCAAATTACAATAATAATTTTTTGCCATATAATCTCTTTTAAAAGGAACCCCGGTTACGAATTCTTTCCAAAGATGTTGATTTCTTTCAGCCCAATTATTAAAGCCAATTATTAGTTTATTTTCACTTTCCACTAATTCATTAGCATACCAAGATGATAAGCCTGTCAAAATTTTTTTTGAGTCATTATTAGCATTTTTATAATACCACCTTAATGATTGACACAAGTTATATCCAGTATTGACTATACCAATTAACGTAGTTCTACATATCATTGCTTTAACTTGATCAGATTGAGAAAGTTTTTCAAAATTAAAATCCACATCCTGGTATGGTTTACATTGATAATAAAGTGAACCAATTTCTAATGTTCTAATATTTGCTTTTGTACCAAAACTTATGCAAATAAAAAAAATTAAAATTAAAATATTTTTCACGTTAAGCCCCATAAAGTTTTTATTTGATTTATGTTTTTGACAATATTTCTTCTACTAATTTTTGTACCCTAAACGCCTCATCAATTGTAGCTAAACTATTTGGTTTATTATTTATTTTAAGTTCTAAATGATCAAGTTGTGATTTTAAACTCACGGCTCGTGGATCTTTGGGTTCTTCCCTAAGAGGAATAAAGTTGTCACCCACCGATACTGAATCTTTATAAAATTCTGCTACTTTTCTACTTTTTTTTGATCCTTTAATAGTAAATTCTTGACGATCAGGTTGAACTCCACCAATACTTGCGAGTATATTTACTAGCAAACCATCCTTATTTTCTAGTTTAGCTAGAACAGCTGTTTCACATAAGAGTGGATCTGTTGGATAAGAAGTATGGGCCCATTTTACACTAAGAGGCCCTACTACACGTTCAGTAAAAAAAAGAAAATGAGATATTACTTCTCTTGTCATACCACCCTCTTTTTTAAACCTAAGCCAATCGGCTTCTTTTTGCCACTTACGTGGCCAAGAAGAATATGTAACTATAATGTCAACGCCAAGCATTTCACCCATATCGCCATTGTTTTTGCTATCTAACAAATCTTCTAACACTATACCTCCTGCTTGTGTGAAATTAACTGCTATGGGAACATCATAATTTTGAAGTTTTTCTATAAAGTTTTTGCTATCTTGGATATTTACACCGAAGGGTTTTTCTATAAAAAGAGCTTTACCCATCTCTACTGTTTTCAGGGCATATGTCTTTCTTACAGTAGGAGGACAAGCTAAATAAACCAAATCAGCCTTTTCTATAGCTTCATCAGCATTTTTCATTATTTTACTTTCACTATCTTGTTTTATAGCTTTTTCACATGCAATTGGGCTAGGGTCCCATAAATAATTAGGATTAAATTCTTTATGTTTTCTCATATGTTGAAGCATTCGAGTTCCCATTATACCTAAGCCAATAATTGCAACATTCGTAGTCATTTTATTCCTATTGAAATTTAAATTAAATCGATATTAATCTATTGTAATCTACAATTGAAATTTTTCAAAGAAAGGTCAACTTATGTCCACTATAACATCACCTCAGGATCCAGAGACTAATCCCCGAATTAAAGCTATTTTTGATGATATTCGTGCCACACGTAAAAGCGATTTTATAAATAATTTATGGTATTATCTTGCATTTGATACTGAACTACTTGAAGCTACATGGCGTGACGTTAAAGAAGTAATGACAAAACCAAGTCATCTTGATCCTCTAACAAAAGAACTAATCTATGCGGCTGTATCTATCGCTAACAGCTGTGAATATTGTATACATTCTCACACTGCTGCAGCAAGATCCAAAGGTATGACTGATAAACAATATGCTGAGTTCTTATCAATCGTATCACTTGCAGGAAAAACAAACCATTTACTAAATGGACTAAAAGTACCTGTAGACAAACAATTCAATCATGAAAGTAGAAGATTAAACAATTATTCTCCAAAGTGAAAGGATTTTAAAATGATTACACGTTATATAAGTCCAAAGGTAAAAGAACCGGCACCCAACCTTTGGTCAAACTGTATAGTTTCCGATGGTATTGCATATATCGCGGGGTTGACGTCGCGAAACCCTAATGGTGTAACAATTGATGGGAAAAATGAGTATGAACAAACTAAAATTATTTTCCAGAAACATAAAGCTTTGATAGAGGCAGCGGGAGGCAAGATGGCAGACTTTACCAAACTAACAATTTTTGTTACTCGGATTGAAAACAACAAACAGGTCTGGAAGGCAAGATCAGAATTTTTTAGAGGTAATTTTCCAGCATGTTCATTAGTAGAAGTTTCAAAACTAGCAACACCTGATATATATGTAGAAATTGAAGGTATTGCCCATATCGGAAAAGGAAATTGATGAAATAAAATTTTGAGAAATCTGACTAAAATGATAATTTAAAAAAATGAAAATTTACGTTGTAATATTCTTATTTTTCACATTGTTTGCTTGCAAGGCTAATGAAAATATATCATCGATTTCAGATAGAGTTACAAATGCTTCAAATAAGGTTGTAAGCATAATCAAATCAGAAAAATCAAAAATATCCTCAAGTAGTCAAAATTTTAGAAAAAGTAAAATAAAGTCTTACTTGAATAATCATCTTATTAAATTTGTAGAATGGGAATGTGGAACTTTTTTTCTTTTAAAACCAGTTTTGAATGTAGGTTATTTTCCAAATTACAAATCTGGTGATATTTCCGTAGGGGCATTAACCTTAGAATCTAATGAAGAAATGTTCCCAGCATTCCATGAAGTAAATGGCATTGAAAATTCATTTATGTGGGGTGGCAGAAAATTAAATAATTACAAGATAGTTATAAAACCAGATAATACAGCTTATTATTATGATTTTAGCAACGCGAAGAAAGACGAAATAAGAGAATCACAACAAACTCTCAAATGCAAAAAAGAAACTTTTAATTTAGAAAAAGAAGAGTTTCAAAAATACACCAATAGTTTTAAAAATATTTTTAACAAATATGGTTTTAATTTAGATTAAATTCTTAAATGTAAATTCTAGTGAAGAAAATAAATGACAAATATAAAAACATTCATAATTTATGCTATATGTTTTTATTTAGTTATCATTTTGATAATGTTTATTTTTCAAAGATCTTTATTATATCTCCCTTCCAAGGGGAAAATAGATAAATCTTATTATGCTGAAACAGAACTAAAAAAAATTGAATTTATAACTTCTGATGGATTGTTACTTAAGTCTTTATTTAAAAGACCATCTAGTAAAGAAAAAAGCATCATAATGGTATTTCATGGTAATGCAGGTCATATTGGACACAGAGTTGAAAAATTCATACCATTTCTAGAAGAAGGACATGGATTATTTTTAGTTGAGTATCGTGGTTATGGTGAAAATTCTGGAAAACCGTCAGAGAGTGGTTTTTATAAAGATGGACAAGCAGCTATAAATTTCTTATCTGAACAAAACATACCTAAAAATAAAACTATATTATATGGAGAATCTTTAGGATGTGGCTTGGCTGTAAAATTTTCTACTCAAGACACATTTGAAGCAACAATTCTAGAGGCTCCATACACATCAATTGCTGATGTTGCATCTCGTCATTATTGGTATCTTCCTACTAAATTACTTGTATTAGATCGCTTTGATATATTAAGTATAGTAAAAAAAATTAAATCACCATTACTAGTTATTCATGGTGAAAAGGATGATGTAATTAGTATCAATTTTGGTAAAAAAGTTTTTAAATCTGCACCAGAACCTAAAAAAGCTATATTTGTAAGTGACGCAGGGCACAACAATCTCTATGAATTTAAAATTTTTGATAAAATTAAGCATTTTTTAAAAGAATTGAATAAATAAGATTATTGACTTTATTTTTCAAATTCACATATCTAATCTGAAATAATAAGTATGATTAGACTTGAAAGGTTATAAAATGTCATTTTTCACAGTATCCCATTGGGAAGCAAAAACTTGGAACAAAGAAGATGAAGCAAAAGCAACAGAAAAATATGTCCCTATGATATTATCACTAGGCGCGAATTCAGTAAAAATGTGTAAAACTGAAGAGTTAAAATTTATGGTTATAACAGAATGGCCAAATGGAGCAGTAGCAAAAGAAGCTGCAGAAAAAATTGCAAGTGTTAGAGAACAAGCATCTGAAGAATTTGATAATGTTATGATTAGCAGTCATGCTGGTGAAACATTTGCATCAGGATAAAAATAAAAAAATTTAATTTTATTAAAAAATTAAATCTTTATTAGAGGAGACTTTATAAATATGACTGATGCAAAATTAATTAGTTATACAATTAATGATTTTTCTACGGAAATTGAAATGGAGTCTTTTCTTCACCTTATGGAAAAACATGGAGATGAATTCTATAAGAAATTAAAAAAACATGGATTAATTCGCTGGAGGGTTAACCAAATATGGAATAAAGCTGGAGGCTTTGCCTTATCTTCAATTTTTGAATATAGGGACCAAAAAGCTTTTGAAAAAAGTATTGAAGAAATAAAAAATTTTCAAAAAGAGCACGAAAATTATTTTAATAAAGTCAATATGAAAAGAACCTCTAGTAGATCAATCAATATGCTTGATTTTAATTATTAATTGGATGTGTTAGTTAAGTATTATTTATTATGGAAAGTGAAGAAGGATGTTAGTTAGAATTTGCTTAGGTTGTATCTGTTTTTTGTTAACTATCAAAACTGCATTTGCTGAAATTGTTAATGTTAATAATGAACAAATTAAGGAGTTATCTAAAAACAATATACCAATTGTGGATATAAGAAGAAGTTCTGAATGGGATCAAACTGGAGTTGTTCCTAACAGTATTTTGTTAACTTTTTTTGATAAAAAGGGAAATTATAATCTAGATGAGTGGTATAAACAATTACGTTTAAAAATAAATGAAGGGGAACCTATTATTTTAATTTGCCGAACCGGTAGAAGAACTAAGATAATTGCTGAGATGATGGATAAAAAATTTGATAATGTTATATATAACGCAAAAGGCGGAATTACCTCGTGGATTGATAAAAAACTAAAAACCGTTAAACCTAGATATTAGATTATTTTAATTATTTAAACAGATTAAAAATTATTGTTAAAATAATACTAATTATTAAACAGGTCATCACAGGAAAAAAAAAGTAGAATTACCAGTTTTAAATAATATATCACCTGGTAGTTGTCCTAAGCCTAGTTTTTTAATGTAAGGATATAACAGACCTATTATTAATAAAATTATTCCAATTATAATTAAAATTTTTTGCATGTTTATTTGAAAATTAAAAATATTATTAAGCAAATCAAAAAAGAATTTATTCTTAACATATTCTTAGTTTTAACTTTTTTTTTGAAAAGTGGAGCATTCCATCTATTTGCATAATCTAGATCAACATTATCTTTTGCAAAAGTTTTTATTATAACTTTTTCCCTTGTTTTTCTATTCTTAGAAAAATCATCAAAAAATTTTAATAGATTACTCAACATCTTTCAATTTTCATAAATAAAATTATTTTTGTCTTAGTTTTTTTATTGCACTTGCTATGTCTTCATCTTGAATATTTAGGGCTTTTCTTTTAATTCTTAATTTATGCGCTTCTTCTAAAACATTTGCATGAGTAAATCCTATCGGTGGATCGAATTTATAACTAGCTAATTCAATAAGTAAACCTAGTGGTTCCCTGAAATAAAGTGAATCCATAAATCCTCTATCTTTGATGCCAGTATTTGCAAAACCATTATCATTTAAGTTTTTTTCAGCAATTCGAATAGTGCTTTGACTTACCCAGAATGCAACGTGATGAACCCCTCCACATTCATTTTTTAATTTATTTTTATCTGGTGTTAAATTTTCATTAGTAAAAACTGTTACAGTAGTTCCGTCTCCACAATCAAAGTATAAATGATTTGTATTTAAGTCATCTAAATTTGGCTGTTCAAAAATAAATTTCATACCAAGTATATTTTGCCAGAAATCAATGGAAGTTTTTTTATCAGCTCCATTTAATGTTATATGGTGTATTCCTTGAGCTTGAATTATACTATTCACTATGGTTCCTTATGGTTATATCAATTATTAAAACAAATGGTAAAAACCTAAAAAAAGCTAAGAAATAAATATAATTTGATCTGTGACTTGATGAAAGGTTTAATAACTTCTTGTTAGATAAAATTCATATATGATATTTAATAAAATAAAGGGTAGAATTCAACCAAGATCAACAATAAACTTAACAAAATTTAAAATTTAATTAATAAATGTAAAAGACGAAATTTATATTGAAGACTAAATTTTTATTTGACAGGTAAGAATAATGAAAAAAAAAATAAAATTAGAATTGCTAAATTTATTAAAAAATATTGTTAAGATTGATACATGTTTCCCTCCTGGAAATAGTAAAAAATTTGCAGAATTTATTGTTTCTTATTTAAAAAATAGTGGTTTAAATATTAAAACTTTTGGTATTAACAATGAAAAAATAAATGTTGTGGCATCAGCACATACAGGTTCAAATAGATCAATCGTTTTTAATTCGCATATAGATACTGTCAGACCCATTATAAGTGAATGGAAAAGTAATCCTTTTGAACTCAAAATAGAAAAAAATTATTCATATGGACTTGGAGCTGTTAATTGTAAAGGAAGTGCTGCAGTTCATTTATATTTAGCCAAAAATTTTAAAAGACTTTTCCCAAACATAAAAGAGAATGTTGATTTTACTTTTGTGACAGATGAAGAAAATCTTGGACCTGACGGAACAAAGTATTTAAGAAAAATTAAAGCTATAAAACCCCATACATTAATATTAGGAGCCCCAACTAATAATAATGTGATTATAGAAGAAAGAGGTGTTTTTTGGTTAGAAATTGAAGTTTTTGGTAAAACCGCACATGCAGGTGAACCACACAAAGGGATTAATGCAATTGATAAATCAGCGAGAATTATCAACAAATTAAATAATGAATTTAAAAAAATTTTGAAAAAATATAATGTTGGAAATCAAATATCAACGCTAAATGTAGGTATTGTAACGGGTGGAGAAAATGTGAACGTAGTACCCTATAAGACTAAAGTTGTTATAGATAGAAGAATTACGCACAAAGAGAATGTAAAAAAAGCATTTAATGAAATTAAAAGCTTTATACTCAAAATAGATAAATCAGCTAAAATAAAATTTATAACAGGTACAAATCCATTCAAGTCAAACAAATCTAATATCTATCTAAAAGAACTATCAAAATCAAAGCGCTTGATCACAGGCAAAAAACTTGAGTTTTTATCTTCTATTGGAGTAAGTGATGGAAGATATTTTGCAGATGATAATATTAATATTATAAACATTGGTCCTGGTTCAGGTTCAGAAGGTCATAAGTCGAATGAGAAAATTATTAATAAAGATTTAATTGATTGTTTTTACTTGTTAGAGAATTTTCTACTCAAGTTTTAAACAATAGATAAATATATTAATTTTTAATTTATATTATCGAATTAGTATGTATCTATGATTATTTATTTCAAAATTGTATAATTATATATTCAACTACGTCTTCAAAAGTGTTTAAATAAATTTTGAAATATATAACTTAAAGAAACTAAACAGAGGTATTGCATATGAAAAAATACAACCATTTTGTTAATGGAAAAGAAATGTTGCCAAATGGTGGTGAATATTTTGAAACTGAGAATCCATACACTTGTGAAAAATGGGCTGAGGTTGCAAAAGGTGATGCCTATGATGTTGATGCTGCTGTGAATGTAGCAAAAGAGGTATTTGAAAACAATTGGTCTAAAACAAAACCAACTGAAAGAGGTAAATTATTAGTTCGATTAGCAGAACTTGTAGAGAGAGATGCTCAGAAATTAGGAGAAATTGAAGTTCAAGATAACGGAAAACTTATAGCAGAAATGGGAGCACAAACTAAATATCTTGCAGAATGGTATAGATATTTTGGCGGACTAGCTGATAAAGTTGAAGGAGCAGTGTTACCGTCAGACAAACCTGGTATTTTCAACTTTACAAAATATGAGCCGTTTGGTGTTGTTGGTATGATAACGGCATGGAATTCACCTTTATTACTTTTATCTTGGAAACTTGCTCCTGCACTTGCAGCTGGCAATACTGCTGTGGTTAAACCTTCCGAATTTACATCAGCTTCTACTTTAGAGTTTATGAAATTAATATCAGAAGCAGGTTTTCCTGACGGTGTTGTTAATTGCGTTACAGGCATGGGTGTTGAAGTCGGACAACCACTTGTCGAACATAAAAATATTTCAAAAATTGCATTTACTGGATCAGATATTTCTGGACAGAAAATTTATGAAACTGCCGCAAAAAAAATAATGCCTGTATCTTTAGAATTAGGTGGAAAATCACCTAATATTGTTTTTGAGGATGCTGATTTTGAGGCAGCTATTATGGGTGTAATTTCAGGAATATTTGCTGCAACAGGCCAAACATGTATAGCTGGATCTCGACTTTTAGTTCAAGATTCAATATATGAGAAGTTTGTTGAAAGACTTGTAAAGGTTGCGAGTGAGGCAAAAATTGGAGACCCTATGTCTTTAGACACTCATGTTGGCCCTGTAACAACTAAACCGCAATTTGAAAAAATAATGAGCTACATTGATATTGCAAAATCTGAGGGAGCAAAGTGTCTTTTAGGTGGTAAAGCATATTCTGGCACAGATGTAAAAGGTAATAGATTTGTAGAACCAACAATTTTTACCGACGTTAATAATGATATGAGAATAGCACAAGAAGAAGTTTTTGGACCGGTATTATCTATAATTCGTTTTAAAGACGAAGAAGAGGCTACAAAAATTGGAAATGACGTAATATTCGGGTTAGCTGCCGGAGTGTGGACTAATGACATAGGAAGAGCTCTTAGAATGTCAGATGCCTTAAGAGCAGGTACAGTGTGGGTAAATACTTATAGAGCTGTTAGTTTTATGTCTCCGTTTGGTGGTTATAAAAGATCAGGCAGAGGAAGAGAAAGTGGGCAAGAGTCCATTAAAGAATTTTTACAAACAAAATCAATATGGATTGCAGAAAAAACTTCAGTTTCAAATCCATTTATTATTAGATAAATTTAAATTTTTAAATATTTTGATAATTTAATATTTGCTCAACAGGAATAAATAATAATGGACTTTAGTACTCAATCTAACATTTCATTCATTAAGCAGAAAATTGATGATTTAGAAAAAATAACTGATCAAGAAAATCCATATACAAGAATTGTCTTTAGTAAAAAGTTTTATGAAGCAAGATCATGGTTAAAAAATGAATATCAGAAACTTGGATTGATAGTGTCTACAGATGACGCTGGAAACTTGATTGGACTTTTAAAATCAAAAACTAATACTGAGAAAGTGGTTATTATAGGATCACATATTGACACAGTACCCTCAGGGGGAAGGTTTGATGGGATTGCTGGGGTTGTAGCTGCATTATGTGTAGTTAAACATATTAAAGAAAATGATATTAACTTACCTTTTAATCTTGCAGTATATGATTACCTTGGGGAAGAATTAAATGATTGGAGTATATCATGCATTGGAACACGAGGTATGATAGGTGCTTTAAATCAAGAAATCTTGTCTAGAAGCAATGAGTCGGGAAAAATTTTAAAAGACGAAATAGATAAGATTGGTGGAAAATCTAATTTACTTACAAAACCATTTTCAATTATTGAAAATATTGTTGCATGTTTAGAATTACATATTGAACAAGGTAAAGTTTTAGAGCAAAAAAACATAGATATAGGCATTGTAAGATCTATTCCGAGCATTTCTAGGTTTAGTGTAGAAGTAAATGGTCAAGCTGGTCATAGTGGAACTATTTTAATGGATCAAAGAGCTGATGCTCTTGTTACTTCTTCAGAAATAATAACATTTGTGAATAAGTTAGCTTCAAGGTTAGCAAAAGAAAGTAATCAACATTTTGTTTCAACTATTGGTAAAATTAATGTTCACCCAAATGCTGCAGCAATTATTCCAGGTAAAGTTGAAATGACTATTGATCTAAGGGCTTCCAGTAAAAGCTCAAGAGATCAATATATTAAGGAATTAGAAAAACAAATTGAAACAATGAACAAAAGCGGTCCTTGTAAAATTAAAATGAGAAATATTGCTTTTGCACCTTATGTGGAAATGGATAAAGAATTAGTAAAGTTATTTAAAATATCTTCTGATGAATATGGCTTCTCTAATATTATAATGGATAGTGGCGCTGGTCATGACACAGCTCATTTATCAAGAGTTGCACCTGCCTCTATGATTTTTGTACAATGTATGGACGGTTTAAGTCATTGTCCCGAGGAATATGCGGAAATTTCAGATATTTCCAAAGGTACTTCCGTACTATTTAAAATGGTAGAAAAATTAGCTAGTTTAAATAAAAATTAAATTGTTTTAAAAAAATCTATGACATTGTCTTTATTTTCTAAATCAAATATAAAATCTAGCATTCTATTTACTTGATTTTGATCAACCTTATTGGTTGAGGAAAAACAACATTTTGAAAATTTTTCTAAATATTCTTTCTCGGATAATGGTGCTTTTGGGTGACCATAAACGTGGTCAATATTAATTTCAAATTTGCTGTTATTTACACGTGTAATGATAAATTTTTGTGGTGTAAGGACTTTTTGATCTAGTTTGTCATTCTTAATCATTGTAATTTTTTTAGCAAAATTTAATGTATCTTTATTATTTAGATATTTTTTTTCTGTAAAAGTTTCAATATTCAAATGATCATTTATCATGAAACTAGCACCAACAAATTTAGCACATAACTTTGAATAATTCGTTGTAAGATTATCAATTATTGGTCTTGCTACTAATTTGTAAACTCCAGGCGGAACAAAACATTCAATTGATTCAATGTCGTCTTTATTTAACCCATGTTTTAATTTTAAATCTTTTATAACGTGAACTAACCCATGAGTTAGTCTTCCGCTTGGGAATGGTTTATGAGCTAATTGATTAACCATCCAAAGTTTTCCGATATTCTCTTGGAGATATAAAATATCATAGTCATCATTTTCTATTAATTTAAAGTAACCATGTTCTCCATTAAAAACTCTTTTAGGTCCTGGAAAACCTGCTTTTGTAAGATCCATAGAAGCTAAAGCTGCTTTTGCATTAAAACCAACTTGAAGTCCTAGAATTGGTACACCCTCAACATGGGATTGCATATTTCCACATGTTTGAGAATACATAATACCCAAAGCATTATGAATTTCCTCCATAGAAAATTTTTGTATTTTTGATAAAGCAGCAACAGCACCAAAACCACTTGCTGTGGCAGGTCTAAAAAATTTTAATTCCCCCCGAGCGCAAATACCTAAAAATGAAGCAATATCAACACCTAATGCTAAAGATATTAAAAATTCTTTCCCATTTGTGTGACGCCCTAAATTATTAATTTCTTCACAATGAGCGAGTAAAGAACTTAAAATAGCTGCCATAGGGTGAACAACTGCTCCTTCATGAATACAGTCAAATTCAAGACAGTGTATTTGATATGCATTAATAAGTGTTGAGGCGTCTCTTGAATACTTATCCCATGTTCCAAGCACTGTACAATTTTTACCCTTAGACCATGTGTGTGCAATTTTCTTAAGTTCGTTTAATTTTGAACCTGTACTTCCAGCAATTCCAACACCAATAGTATCTAATAAAAAAACCTTTAATTGTTTAATTGTTTTTTCACTTAAATCTTCATATTTTGACGAAAAAATATGTTTAGAGAAAATTTCTGCAACCTCTTCAGCCATTGTTGATTCAATCAATTAATTATTTTTGGATAAAGAGATAGTTTCAAACTCAGCAGGACTTGTTATTTCTATTAATTCAAGGTCATCAGAGTGCTTGATTTCTCTATGATGAATCTCTGGCGGCTGATAAACTACATCACCCTCGTTCAAAGTGAATATTCCCTCACCTTCATATTCAAACTCTACACTGCCTTTTAAAATATAAACCATCTGAAATTTCAATTTATGATAATGCCATTCCCCATTAGCATGTTTACCTTCTATAGCTTTAATAACATTGGCTCCAAAATCACCTGAGGTCGCTTCTTCAATACCTAAATTCTTATATGAAAAAAAACCACGTAATCCAGATTCAAATTTGTTTTCTTTAGCCCTTGTAATTTTAAATTTCATTCTTGCCTCTCTCAAATAAATAATTTTTATTAAACTTCAATTTCTATAATATATCAAAAAATTACTTTAATTAAGAAATACCAATTTCTGTTTTAAAATCCATACCATGGCCATGACGTGACGTCGGTGTCAATGTTCCATTTTTCGGAAGAAGTGGCTCTTTCCAAAGATGATCATACCAGCCCATATACTCAAGCCATGAAGGGTTTTGAATAGAGGCAACAATATGTATTGAAAGTTCTGGAAACATATGCGGTGCAATTGTAATTCCAAATTTATTTGCTAGTTTTGAGCTATAAATCAAATTTGTATAACCTCCTCGCATTATGTCTGGTTGTAAAATTGGTATTTTTTTCCCTCTCATTAATGGTAATAAATCATGATGAGTAAAATTATTTTCACCAGTTACTATTGGAATTGCTGTTGAATTACATACTTCATCATAACCATCAAAATCGTCTGCCATAATTGGTTCCTCAAGCCACTCAGGTTCATAACTTTCAATCTTGGGGCATACTTTAATAGTTTCTTCTACCGTCCAACCTTGATTAACATCAATCATAATTCCAATATCTTTACCCAGTTCGTCTCTCATATCCCTTACATTGACAATGTCTTCGTCATTAGTAAAACAATGTGCAACCTGCATTTTTATAGACTTAAATCCTTGCCCAACATATTTTTTTGCTTTTTGTATCATACCATCATGACCTAGGCCTCTGTAACAACCTGATCCATAAACCGGCAAAGGTTTTTGATTTCCTTTCCATATTTTCCAGAGAGGCATTTCTTTTGTTCTTCCATAACAATCCCATAAAGCAATATCTAGTGCTGACATTGCCATTACAGTTATTCCCATCCTTCCTTGTATGAAAGTAGCATTCCACATTTTATTCCATAAGGCTTCAATATTATCTATACTTTCACCGATAATAAGTGGTTTTAACATTTCATTTATACACATTTCCAAAGTTTTTAACCCGCCTGCTAAAGGATGAAGATGACCAGTTCCAATAACCCCGTCTTTTGTTTCCACCTGAACAATTAAGAGATCTATCTTTTCAAGTGTTAAAAAGCCTGTTTGAGGAGGGTCAGAAAATGGTACAGATATTAATTTTGTTTTTATAGAACTTACTATCAATGATTTCTCTAATATAATTTTATTATAATGATAGCTTTATTAAAATTAAAAACTCAAGGTAAAAATAACTAATATCAATGACACAGTAATATTTAGTTGATAGATTAAATCAGAAAAATAGTTGCTTATGTAAGGTTGATTTCAATGGACGCTCTAATTAATGGGGTAAATGTACCTAATTCACTTTTAGGTGAATTAAAAGACACTAATCTTAAAAATGCAAATGATGAAAAATTAAGACAATTACTAAATGATAATGGTTATCTCTTTTTAAGAAAAGTTATTGAAAAAAATGATATTACTAAAGCTCGAAATGATATTTTTGAAAAATTAAAAAATGTAGATGAGCTAGAGGATCCATTTACTGAAGGCATTTGGTCAGGCAGATCAAGAAGAGATGAATTACATAAAAACAGAGGAGTTTTTTGGGAAAATGTAAGTAATACAAAATCATTAAGAAAAATTACAAATGGAAATAATTTAAAAAGTGTTTTTTCCAGAATATTTGGCATTTCTTCAATTGGCTTTGATTTTATATTTTTAAGAGCAGTATCAGGAGGAAAATTCACCCATATGCATTGTGATGCAGGTTTTTTCACAAGAAAAACTCAAAAGGTACTCACATGTTGGCTTGTTTTCACAGATATAACTATGGATAAAGGTCCTTTGTTTATTATTGAAGGGTCTCACAAATTTTCAGATATTAAAACCAAATATAAAGGATTTGACGTAGACATTCACAAACATATGAAAGCTACAATAGAGACTAACCCCATAACTTTTGCTAAAGAGAGAAATACAAAAATTTTAACTACTCAATTTCATCCAGGAGACGTACTTATTTTTGGGATGTATACTGTTCATGGCACTTTTGAAAATTATGCTAATGATAAAAAAATACGCTTAACTTGTGATATTCGATTTCAACCTCATAATGAATTGAGAGATCCTAGATATTTTGGACCAAAACCAACTGGGACTACTGGAGCTGGCTATGGCGAACTTAATAGCGCTAGACCACTTAATGAAGATTGGCATATAAGATAACATATAAAAATAAGCAAAATTTAAAATTGGATAGCACTACAAATTGTCTAACGCAAAAATACATGAAAGTTGGAAAATTGAACTGAACGAGGAATTCACTGCTCAATATATGTTAGATCTTAGATCATTTCTTAAGCAACAAATTTTGTTAGGTAAAAAAATCTATCCACCTATGAATAAAATTTTCAACGCTTTCAATTTAACCCCTCTTAATAAAGTTAAAGTTGTAATTGTTGGACAAGATCCTTATCACGGAGAAGGTCAAGCAAATGGGTTAAGCTTTTCAGTAGAAAAATTTAAAAAAATTCCACCCTCTCTTCAAAATATTTTTAAAGAATTATTTGATGACCTTCGAATAACTTCTCCACAAAATGGTGATTTACAAAATTGGGCTCATCAGGGCGTTTTGATGCTTAACAATAGTTTAACTGTTGAAAAAGGCATGCCTGGCTCACACCAAGGTAAGGGATGGGAAAATTTTACAGATACAGTTTTAAAAGTGATTAATGAAAAAAGAAATAATGTCGTATTCATCTTATGGGGAAGAAAAGCTCAAGAAAAGTGTAATTTTATTGATAAAAACAATCACTTACTTCTTGAAAGTGCTCACCCGTCACCATTTTCAGCTAACAATGGTTTTTTTGGTTCTAAACCTTTTTCGAAAACAAACAATTATCTCACGCAAAAAAATATTGAACCTATAGATTGGCAGTTATAAACTTTTATAATTTAAATGGTTACTATTTTATGAGTTCTAATAACACTATAGGAATAATTTATATCTTAGTTGCAATGGCAACATTTTCTGTTCATGATTCCATATTAAAATTTATATTTCAAAAAGCCTCATTATATGAAATTTACTTTGGCAGAATCTTCATAGCGGCAATATTGTCTGGGATATTCCTACTTATTTATAAAAAAAGATTAACTTTAATTACGCACTACCCTATTTTATCATTAATTAGGGTAATTCTTCATTTCTTAGCTTTTAGCATGTTTTTTATATCACTAACGTATTTGTCTCTTGCTGTGGCAACAGCTTTATATTTTTCAACTCCTTTTTTTATGTCAATTTTTGCTAAAACTCTCTTAAGAGAAAATATCGGCTACAGAAGGTGGCTAGCAATTTTTTTTGGATTTATAGGGGTTTATATTATCTTAAATCCAAATTTTTCAAATTTTGATTTTAAAAATTTATTACCGCTATTATGTGCATTTTTTTATGCTTTATCTATGACTATTACTAAAATTACATCAGATAAAGATGATACTTATACTCAGTTATTTTACTTTTATTCTATAACTATTATTTTATGTATGCTTATGTATTTTTTACTTGGTTCGGGTCAATTTGATAATTTTAGTGACCCCACAGTCAAATTTATTTTTAGAGAATGGTTTAGTAACTTTGATTATACATGGCAGTATATTGTTTTAATGGGAATTTTAGCTTCAATTGCATTCACTTGTGTTTTTAAAGCATACAGTAATTATTCTACTTCAATTACATCCATATTTGAATATTCATTGATAATTTGGTCTATAATTATAGGGTATTTTCTATTTGACGATATACCAACTATTAGAACCATTGCAGGTGTAATAATTGTTATGAGCGCAGGTGTTTATATTTTTTTAAGAGAACAAAAAAGAGATCAAGAGGTTAATTTAGACACTCCACTTAGAAGATGATTTTATATTTAAAATTAAATTTACTAACATATAGCCAAAGGAAATGAAAAATGAAAAACAAGCATCCAGGGGTTTCATGTCTTTATAAATTTATTGATGCTTTTAATACAGCAGAAAAAAATAACATTATAACAAACTTACATTTCCCTCATTACGTTCACTCAAATGGAAATGAACCAATAATATATAAAAATGGCGAAGATTTTTGGAAATCATTAAGTGTACAACTTGATACAATGAAAAAAGTTGAAAATTGGAGTTTTTCAACTTTGGACAAATGTAAAATTATAAATAAAACAGATAAAACACTTCAATGTGAAGTAGAGTTTAATAGAAGATTAATTAATAAAAAAAGTTATGGCTCTGCCAAAGGAATTTGGATATCTACCTTTATAGACGGAATTTGGGCATTACAAATACGATCTATGATACCTGTATCTGGAACTATAAGCTCGTTGGCAGGAACAAACATGAATTATAGTTGAGCATATGAATCTTTTAGAAAAAGTACAATTTATAGGTAATGATCTAGTAAGACCAGAATGTGTACTAGTTGACAAAAATGAAACTTTACACATTGCAGATTGGAGAGGTGGTGTAACCTTAATTAATAAAAATGGAGATCAACAAACAATTTTAGCAAAAGGTAATTTTCAACCAAAACCAAATGGTATAGCAATTCATCCAAATGGGGGATGGCTTTTAACACATCTAGGTGACGATATTGGTGGTGTATATAGACTTTATAATAATGGTGAACTCGTTCCATTTTTATTAGAAATAGACAATGAACCTCTGCCACCTACAAATTACGTTCATATAGATCATACTGGAAGAATTTGGATTACTGTAAGTACAAGGCTAATTCCACGGATTTTAGGATGTAAACCAAATTGGAAAGATGGATTTATTATACTTATTGACGAAAAAAAACCTAGGGTTGTAGCTGATAATTTAGGATTTACAAATGAATGTATCGTCCATCCTTTGTCAAACCAATTATATGTAAATGAGACCTTTTCACGTTGTATGTCAAAATTTGACATTACATCTGATGGAAATTTAATTAATCAACAAATAGTTGCTGAATTTGATATAGGAGAGTTTCCTGACGGTTTTGCTTTTGATATTGATGAAGGAATTTTGGTGACATGTATAGTTAGTAATAAATTAATTCATATTGATAAAAATGGAAAAAAGAAGACTATTTTAGACGATAGTAACGCAAAACATATATCATATGTCGAAAAAGCATATCAAAAAGGAATTTTAGAAAGAAAACACCTTGATAATATAGTTAGTACAAAGCTTAAAAATATTTCAAGCGTTGCCTTTGGTGGTTCTGATCTTAAAAATATTTACCTTGGATGTTTATTAGGTAAGCAAGTAGCTACTTTTAAATCAAAGATTCGGGGATTAGAGCCTTCACATTGGATAACAAAAACAATTTTAAATAAAGAATATTTAAATGTTTAAAATATTTTTTTTAGTTTTATTAATAAATACATTAGCGTTTTCAAAAGTTTTAAATGCAAGCTCATCGTTAAAAATAATTGATGGCGATACAATAATACTCAACTCTGAAAAAATAAGATTTTACGGTATTGATACACCAGAAATAAATCAAACCTGTACAGACAATTATGGACATACATATTTATGTGGAGTTAAAGCAAAGTTAGAACTTGAAAAAATAATTGGCTCAAGAAAAGTATCATGTATTAAAAAAACAAAAGACAGATACAAAAGATCTATTTCAATATGTTATGCAGATAAAAATGATATTAATTCATTAATGGTAAAAAGTGGATGGGCACTAGCTTACAGAAAATATTCAAAAAAATATGTAAAGGACGAAGCAATAGCCAAATTAAATAATGCTGGTATGTGGTCAGGAAAATTTATAGCACCTTGGAAATGGCGGAGAATGAAGAATAGAAAAGTTAGATAGATCTAATATTATTCTACGTATCCTTTTGGTAACTTTTTTTTCTTAGGTTTTAACAATGTTTTTAAATGAGCGATTTCTTCATCAGCTTTTTTGAATTCAGCTTGTTCTTCTGCTCTAACTTCGTCGTTAATTCTTTTTTGTGCTCTTAATCTTCTCAACTCATACATTCTGTCTTCTTCTTCTTCGGTGAGACTATCTTCGTCTCGTTCCTCAAGAAGTTCAAGTTCAGTTTTTTTAGTTTGATTAGTATCAACATCTTCTTCTTTATTCTCAATTTGAGATACTACAGCTGATGCAACTGCTTCTTCAACATTTATAGTTGGAGCCTCTTCAGCTGATACAACTGCTTCTTCAACATTTATAGTTGGAGCCTCTTCAGCATCAGATTTCTTTTGTTCCAAAGCATTATCAATTTTATTTGTTATCTCTTCTGTTAAGCCCAAGTTAGTTTCAGTCTTAGCTTCGTTGGTCTTTTCTATTAAATCTAATGAAGATATTGGGTCCTTATTCTCATATAGTTTTTCAGTTGTAGCTTCAACTTTAGTTTCAACTTTATTTTCTTCAGCATTTACAGAAGGAGTTTGAGACACTTCTTTTTGTGGTGGAGCAGATTTAGACTGAGCTTTCATGAAAGGAATAACATATTTTTCACGAGCTGCTTGAATATCAGATTTAAGAGTATTTATTCTTGTATCCCAATCTCGCATTAGCTTTTCCTAATATTAATATTATCCTAAAATAGTAATTAGATATTTTTAAAATACAAATTATTTAAAGATCTATATTCATTTCAAAAAACGTACCAAATATCTAAATTTACAAATTTTATTTAATTTATATAATCTTTGAATTAAGGAGAAAATTAATGGATAACAATAACTTACCTCAAAAAGACTTAATAAAAAAAATAGTTGGAGATGCAAGAGGCGCTGTAGGAATTCGCCTTTGTGCTATAGGTGTTGATTTAGGAATTTTTGAGGATCTTGCCAAAAACGGACCAGCTACTAGCCAGGAATTAGCTGACAGGATGAACCTCGATGAGAGATATCTTAGAGAATGGGGTCTAGGAATGTTTTCACTAGGATACCTTGATTTTGATAAAGTAAGCAGAAAGATATCCTTAAATAAAGAATTTATCCCAGTACTTGTTGAAGAGGGAGGAAAATTTTCACAAAAAGGTCTTATTGAAATATTAAATAGCTCATTATTACCCTACCACGAACTTTTAAATTCTTTTAAAAATGGGGGTGGTATTAATTATGATAAAATTGACAAAGGTTTTTGGAACGGTATCGATCAAACAGGATGTACTAGATATAGGCATTTTCTGGTAACAGATTGGGTTGATAAAATGCCAGAGCTGAAATCAAGATTAGATACAGGTTCTGTAACATTTGCTGACTTTGGTTGTGGTTCAGGAAGATCAACAGTAGAGATGGCGAAGAAGTTTCCAAAAAGTCAGTTTTTTGGTTTTGATTTATTTGAGCCGAATATTGAAAGAGCTAAAAAAATTGCTTTAGATGCTGGGGTTAAGAATAATTTAAAATTTATGCAGTGGGATGTATCTAATCCATTAACTGAAAAATTTGATTTTGTTGCCTGTTTTGATCTTATTCATGATATGATTGATCCACTAGAGGGAATGAAAACAATCAGAAAAGCTGTTAAGGATGACGGTATATTTGTTCTCATGGACATTAAGTGCGAAGATGATCCTGCTGACAACGAAGGACCAATGGTGCCTTTCATGTACGCTATGAGTTTGCATTTTTGTATGACTACTTCACTTGCAAACAATGGCGCTGGTCTTGGAACTGTTGGCTTGCCAGAAGCAAAAGTTAAAGAATATTGTGATTTAGTTGGTTTCAAAACAGTAAAGAGAATTGAAACTGATCATCCTCTGAATTCTGTTTTTGAAATCAGACCTTAATCAGTTTTTAAGCCTTTCATTTGAAGGAAATAGATGTTTTCTTGCTTCTGCATCTATTTCAACCTTAAAACTATGATTGTTTGTATTTGTAATATTCAGTGCTCTTTTTGTAGCCTCTCTATTATTAATCTCTGTCATCAATCTATTTAAATTTGTTCTTTTTTCTAACTCACCCTCACCTATAACTTTAGGTAGCATACGTGCCCAACCCCAAACACACATATCAACTATGGTATAAGTGTCACCCAACATATATTGATTATTGGATAAACGATCATCCAGAATATTATAATGTCTCTCAGCTTCAAAAAGATATCTATTGATTGCATAGTCTAATTTTTGTGGTGCCATGTGTTGAAAATGAACTGATTGACCTGAATAAGGACCAATACCTGTAGCAACAAACATTAACCAAGATAAAAGATCTGCTCTATTTTTAGGAGTATTTTTAGTTATAAATTTTCCAGATTTTTCCGCCAGATATAGTAATATAGCATTACTGTCAAAAATAATATTCCCATCATCTTTAATTGCTGGCGCTTTAGCATTTGGATTAATGGCTTTGAAAGAATCTGAATGTTGGTCGCCTTTTCTAGTATCTATTGGAATTGCTTCATATGGCAGATTCATCTCTTCTAAACACAAAGCTATTTTCATAGGATTTGGACTTGTATTGTAATAAAATTTAATCATCTAATTCTCCATTTGTTATGACTATGCTTTTTGGTTAACTAAAATATATTTATTATTTATTTATAAAGCCTGTAAACACCACCATCATATTCATCGTTTATAATTATTAAAGATCCATCTGATATTTCTTCTATATCACGAATTCTTCCAATCTTATTTTCTAAAAAAATTTGTTCATTAACAATTTTATCATCTTTCAAAGATAAAATGTGTAATCTTTTATATTTTAAAGATCCTAAAATAATTTTATTTTTAAATTCTGGAAACATATTTCCTGCGTAAAAAATCATCCCAGATGGAGCAATTGAAGGCACCCAAACATATTTAGGATCTTCATAACCTGGAAGTGAAGTTCCAATTCCAATCTTTCTACCTGAACCATATTCCTTACCAAAAGTGACTTTTGGCCAACCATAGTTTTTTCCTTTTAATACTATATTTAATTCATCTCCTCCTTGTGGTCCATGTTCATGAGCCCACAAGATATTTTTTTTCAAATCAAAGCTTAATCCTTGAGGGTTTCGGTGTCCTAAAGAATAAATTTCAGGAAGTGAATTAGTAAATGCTTTATTATTATACTTGTTTCCATTTTTTAATATTTTAATGATTGAACCAGAATGATTTTTACTATTTTGACTGTCCTCTCTAGTGCCCCTATCACCTAAGGTAGCAAAAATAAATTCATTTTTAATTGCAAGCCTGCACCCAAAATGTCTTCCACTTGATGATATTTTATTTGATATAAACATAACTTTTTCATTAGTTAGTTTATTATTATTTAAGTTATAACTATAAATAGCTGTCGATGATTTATTGCTAGGTGTAACTTTGCTAAGACATAAATAAACTCTTTGAACTTTGTTCTCTTTTTCAAAAGCTATATCAAGTAATCCACCTTGACCCGAATTATAGACTTTTGGAGCGCCTTCAATTTTTATTATGTTTTTATTAAAAACATTTAATTTGTAAACATTGCCAGAACGTTGTGTTACCAGTATTTCATCTTTATTTATTGTAGCTATACCCCATAAATTTGAAATTTTAGGGGTAACTTTTTCTAGTTTAATTTGGGATTGGACTATAAATGGATATAAAGTAAATAGTAAAACATAGAAAATAAAATTCATTTAATTAAACCTTTTGATAATGAAAAATAGTTTATAAAATTATATTTACAGACTATTTTAAATTGTTGAACAATATATTTTGAGTATATCATGAAATTATTAGTCGCAGATATAGGTGGAACAAATGCAAGATTTGCTTACCAAGAAAAAAATAATAGCGATCTTAATAATTTTGCTTATTTAAAATGTTCTGATTATGAAAACATATATGACGCTATAGACCATTATCAACAAAAAAATAATTTAGACATCGAAAATATGTCAATTGCAGTTGCTAGTACTACAAAGAAAAATGATATAAAATTTACAAATAACCACTGGAATTTTAAGCAATCAGACTTTTTAAAATATTTTAATTTGAATAAGCTAATTTTTGTTAATGATTTTGTTGCTCAGTGTCTAAGCTTAGCATCTTTTTATAAAGACATATCTGAAAACAGAAACATAAACGATAAATTACTAAATGATTATGATCTAAAAACTATTAAAAGTGGAACTCCAATTAAAAACGCTCCACTTCTTGTTACTGGTCCTGGCACTGGATTAGGTGTTTGTACTCTTTTAAATATTAATAATTATCCTTTAGCTATTGAAGGCGAAGGTGGGCATTCTTCTTTTGCCCCAAATTCTGATCTTGAAATAGAACTGCTTCAACATTTAAGAAAAAAATATGATCATGTATCTAATGAGCGAATTGTAAGTGGTTCTGGTATTGAAGAAATATACGAATTTATTTGTTTTAAAAATAATAGTCCTTCTGAAAATTTAAAAGCTCCAATTATTGGTGAAAATGCTATAAGGGGTGAACATAAAGCTTATGAGACCATAAAATTATTTTTTAGTATTTTTGGCACAATCATCTCTAGTGTTATTTTAATCAATGGTGCACAAAGTGGTGTTGTAATAGCTGGTGGAATAACTCCCAAATTACAGACTATTCTTAATAAAAGTGATTTTGAATTGAATCTTTTAAATAAAGGTAGAAGATATGACTATGTTAAGACTGTACCTATATGGCTAACAGAAAATAATAATAATGGCCTAATAGGAGCGTCAAAGGCGATAGTCAATCCACATTACATGTCGAAAATTTTGTCCAATTAATAAATTTTTCTTTTAAAAATATTTTCGATAGTTAACATTATTAATGGGAGTGAAATTTATGTTAAGTAATGAGTTAATAGATTTTTTAAAGAAGTTTGATACACCTACAATCTCAAATGCACTTGATATATATAGAGGATCTAGATCTGCAGATGGTTATACAAAATATCCCTTCATTTCAGCCAATAATAAACTAGAGCCTATTGTTGGAATAGCAAGAACAGCAAAAATAAGGGCTTCTAATCCTCCTATTTTATCACCTGAGGAAACTACTTCAATTCGATTAAAATATTATGAATATATAAGTAAAAAATTTAAAGAATATCCTGATGCTTCTCCTGTCTGTGTAATCGAGGATCTTGATTGGCCAAATCCTACAGGATCATTTTGGGGTGAGGTTAATGTAGCATTACATAAAGGCTTGGGACTAGCAGGAACAATAACGAGTGGGTTACTTAGAGATCTAGACGCGATAGATAAAAATTATCAGGTTTTAGCTAATGGGATTGGGCCAAGTCATGCTTATGTTCACGTTGTAGAATTTGCATCATCAGTTAATATCCACGGTCTTAACGTGAATGATGGTGAAATAATTCATGCAGATCAGCATGGAGCGGTTGTTATACCAGACAAAGCACTTTCAATTATCAAAAAAGCTATTAATCACATGACAAAAAAAGAGAAACACCTAATCGAAGCAGCAAAAGAAGAGAACTTTAATATTGAAAAACTCAAAGAGGCATGGTCAAAAGCTTCAAATGAACAATGGGAGGGATGAATTTTGTTTGAAATTGATCAGAAAGCTAGAAGACTTTCAGATGAAGAAAAAGAACAATATATAAAAGAAGGATACATAACAGGTCTCCCAGTGTTCTCAGAAAATGCAATTAATGACTTACATAATTGGTATGATGAACTAAGTTCTAAATTACCTCAAGATATTGATATTAATAAGACTAACATGTGGCACAAAGCTAGTAAAAAATTTCATGATCTATGTAGAACACCAGCTATTTTAGATTATGTTGAAGATTTATTAGGTCCTAATTTTGTTCAATGGGGAGGCCAATTTTTTAGTAAAGAGCCTAAAGATGGATCAGTTGTACCATGGCACCAAGACGCTCAATATTGGCCGTTAAATCCATCAAATGCAGTCACAGTGTGGCTTGCAGTTTTTGATACAGATGAAGAAAATGGTGCAATGAAAGTAGTTTCTGGAAGTCATAAAATGGGACGATTTATTCACAAAAAAAATCCTGCCAAAAATTTAGTTCTTGACCAAGAAGTATCATTTGATCAATTAGATGAAACAAAGATAGTTTCACTTAATTTGAAAGCTGGACAAATATCACTCCACAATGATGCTCTTTTACATGGATCGGAAGCGAATAACTCTGATAGAAGAAGATGCGGAGTAACCATGAGATTCTCACCAACTAATGTTAAAGGTGATTTAAAAATTTGGCCCTTTTTTGAAACACAGCTTGCTAGAGGTATTGATGAATTTAAGTTAAATCCCATTGCCAAAATTCCTAGAGGAGAAGCCACTCCTCTAAAAATGTTTTCATTTTCACAAGAATTTGAAAACGAGTGGTGAACCTAAACGCATTCTAACATTTCAATGTCTTGGCCACTCTTTAATCTTTTTAATCCAATCGATTTTACTTTAATTTCATTTCTTGCTGTCATCCAAGCATCGCTAGAAATAAGAATTTGATTTGACTCAGACATATCACATATATTAAATGCCATATTTACTGTTTTTCCCAAAATATCAAATTGCACTGTTTTTGTCCCAACTGTTCCAGCAACAAGAGAACCAGAGTGTATCCCAAGGTGGAGATTCCAAGGCATTGATGACGTATTTGCAATCTCCCTTAATTTGTAAGAACAATCTACACAAGATTTAACAGGAGAAATGGCGTGTGAAGATAACCCTGCAACTGCAACAATAGCATCTCCAACTGTTTTAATTTTCTCTAAGCCAAAATCTTCAAAGGCTTTTTCAAAATTTTCTACAAGACCCTGCAATGTTTCAACAACTAATTCTGGGTCATTTTTTTCACAAAATGATGTAAAGCCAACTAAATCACATATTAAAATTGCCACGTCATCATATCTTCTAGACCTAACTTTTCCAGATGACTGAAGTTCATTAGCTACAGAGGTAGGCATAACAGTTTTCAATATTTGTTGTGATCGTTTTTTGTCTGTTTCAACTCTATCTAAATAACTTTCTTCAGTGTCTCTTAATCTTTTTTTCTCTAGACTTGCTCCAACTCTTGCTTTGAGCAAAGTTCCATTGAAAGGTTTAGTAATGAAATCATCGGCGCCATTTATGATGCATTCTGCAGCTGTTTCTACTTCATCAGAAGCTGTAACCATAATGACAGGAATAGATCTTTGTAGAGGATCACCTTTTAGATATTTAAGAACCTCAAGACCACTCATATCTGGCATCATAAGATCTAAAAGTATTAAATCAAATTTGTTTTTCGTAGCCATATCAAGAGCTGTTTTACCGCCCTCAGCTAGGAAGATATTTTTATAACCATCTCTTTTTAATCTTCTTTCAAGCGTATATCTATTATCTTCAATATCATCAACAATTAGTATATTTGCATCCTCTTTGTTAATCATTTTTAGTACCTAATTGCTCTGATATTTTAGATAATAGCCTTTTGATATCTACTGGTTTAGTATCATAATCATTACAACCACTATCAAGTGCTCTTTGTTTATGTTCTTCCATTGCATGTGCTGATAGAGCAATTATTGGAATTGATTTAAGCTCATCTTTACTTTTGATGTGTTTAGTTGCAGTCCATCCATCCATTTTTGGTAAACTCAAATCCATTAAAATAAGATCTGGTTTCTCTGAAGACGCCATCTCAACACCCTGCTCTCCGTCAACAGCAATAACTATTTCAAAACCTTTCCTTTTTAAACGTCTTGATAACATATAAACATTGTCTTCGTTGTCTTCTACATATAATATCTTTGTCATTTACTATCTCCATTTTTAAATGAAGAAGCCTTAATAACATTACTTACCTCATTAACGATTGTAGACATTGTATCTTCACTTTTTTCAAGTATTCTTTGTGTTTCACCTAACAAAAATGTCTTTTCATCTCCACTTAATTCTGCTCCAGTCAAAACTAAAATTGGAATAGAATTTAATTCAGTTTCTCTTATAGCTTTTAAAAATTCAAAACCATTCATTACTGGCATCATCAAATCTAACAAAATTAAATCAGGTTTAATTTCTTCATTCTGTAAAATATTCATTCCAACTTTGCCATTTTCTGCTTCCATAATTTGAACATTTTGTTTTTCTAAAATTTCTTTAATTGTAAACCTTAAACTTTCATCATCTTCAATAAGGCAAATTTTAAGATTTTCTTTATCACCTATTAAATTTCTAATTGATTTCATTAGGTATTCTTTTTGGATAGGTTTTGATAAAAAATCTGCTGCACCTAGCGAAAATCCTTTATTTTTCTCATCTAATATCGAAGCCATAATAACGGGGATATTTGAAACTTCAGGATCAGCCTTTAAGGTACGCAGTACTGACCACCCATCCATTTCGGGCATCAAAATATCTAGAGTAATAACATCAGGTTTAAGATCACGTGCTAAACTAATTCCCTCTTTCCCATTTGGTGCAATAACTACTTTATAACCTTCTTTCAACAATTGACGTTTCATTAGTTCGCTAACAGTTGGATCATCGTCAATTATTAAAATTGTCTTTCCCGTATTGTTTTCTAAAGTAATAACATTTTCAATTAAAGAACCAGTTTTTTGTTGTAAATTTTTTAAACTTTCAGATGCGCCAATGAAATCTGCTAGAAATGTTGCTGTAAAAGTCGTACCTTTTCCTAACACACTATTTACCACGACATCGCCACCCATTAATATTGCAAGCTGTTTTGAAATAGTAAGTCCTAAACCTGTTCCACCATATTTTCTCGTTGTTGAACTATCAGCTTGGACAAATGAATTAAACAATCTAGACATCTGCTCGTCTGACATACCAATACCAGTATCGCTTACATCTATAGAAATTAGGTCACCACCTTCACGTAAAATTTTATTTACTCCAACAGTTATTTTACCTTTTTCAGTAAATTTACAAGCATTAGAAATTAAATTCAAAACAACCTGTTTAACCCTAGTTTGGTCAGCAGTAACAAAATCAATCTCTGTCTTATAATCAATAATTAATTCGTTATCATTCTTTTGAGCTAAAGGTAATGAAGTTTTCATGACATCATCCAAAATTTGTGTTAGCTCAAATGTTTCATTAAATAATTCCACTCTTCCTGCTTCAATTTTAGATAAATCTAATACGTCGTTTATAAGTGTTAAGAGATGTTTGCCTGCATTAAAAACTCTATCAAGTGGCTCTTCAAAATCGTCCAAGCCATCATCTGCTGCATCTTCTTTTAACATCTCTGTTAAACCTATTATGGCATTTAAAGGTGTTCTTAATTCATGACTCATATTTGCAAGAAATTGACTTTTAGTCTGGTTGGCAGCATCTGCTTTTTCCCTTGCTACATCTAATTCCTTAATCGTTTTATTTAATTCTTCTTCACGTTTTTTGAGTTCAGTTATATCAGAAAATATTGTAAAAACTCCACCATCATTTAAACGTCTATAAGTAGCTTGCCAATAAGTTCCATTATAAAATCTGGGGGTTTCAACCGTCATTGATCCTTTCAAATCTTTTCGGCTATCTTTAATTGATTTAAAAAACTTCTTTTTTTGTTCTACATTATCAAAATCAAAAAAATCATACTTTTCCCATGCCTCTGTTTGTTCTTTATATGTAATACCTGGTTGATAGGTATCTATACCAGCTCCTTTATGAATATCAAAAGCCAGCGTATTTCTCATTGCCAATGTGTCATCTTTATTCCATAAGGAAATACCATGAGGCATACTATTTAATGCGTCAGTCATTCTTTTTTCTGTTTTTCTGACTTGTTCTTGTGCTAGTTTTATTTCTTTATCTTTTTCTTTCATTTCTGAAATATCAGAATAAACCTGCAAAAAACCTCCATCAGGTAACTTTGTATCACTTACTAACCATGTAGTGCCGTTTGTAAATGCTAACTCATACATATGATTTTTAGACGATTTTGTTGCAACTCTCCTCTGAATATAAAATTCTTCAGTTGTCATTCCTTCTGGAATAGCAACTAAACCTTTTTTTTCAACATTATCAATCATATCTTTTCTTAAGATTCCTGGCTTTAAATCAAAATCAAGTTCTTTTTGAACATCTCTGGCTTTTTTATTACCCACAACAAGTTTATGATTCTTATCCCAAAGTAAAATTGCATTTGGTGTAGCCTCAATCGAATCACTCAACTGTTTCAATGAAGCTTCTCTTCTTTTCAAATCTGTTATATTAGACAAGATTGAAAACACACCTCCATCAGGCAACCTGGTTGATGTTGATTGCCAAATTGATCCATCATAAAATGGAGGTGTCTCTATAGTAAAAACTCCCTTAAATTTTTTTCTATTTTCTACTGCGTTTTTATAATATTCAATTTCATCAGACTTTTTATCGAAGATTAAAAATTTATTTTTCTTGGATTGTTTCATATATTCAGCATATGAGGTTCCAACTTTTATTTTAACGTTACCTTTTGTCCACACTTCATTTGCATAGTTGTTAAACATTACTAATTTCATATTCTCATCCCACATGGTAATTCCATGGGGCATACTGTTTATTGCATTTGAAATTTTTTCTTCAGCTTCCCTTACTTTTCTCTGACTTTCTGCAACTTCTCTTTCTTTTTGTCTGATTTCTGTAATGTCAGTCCAAATCTGCAAAGTACCTCCGTCATTCAAACGAGTAAATGAACCTAAAATATCATAAATAACATTTTCTACTTTTATCCGGGTCTCAACTATTTCTCTGCCCTTAAGATTAATAATTCCTTTTTTTCTCTTTTCCACCCATTGTTTTGCTGGCAAACCTTCACTATCCAGTAAAGACCCTGATTTTAATCCAGCTTCAAGCATTTCAAACCTAGAAACACCTGGTTTTAATATCATTCCCATCTTACTTTGAATATCTCTCGCGCGACGATTTGCCATAATTAATCTGTTGTCTTTATCCCACAACATTAACATATTTGGTATAATTTCAATGGCATCACTAAGCAATTTTAATGATTTTTCTCCTTTTTTAATCTCAGTAATGTTTATGGAGTTTTGCAGTGTTCCACCATCTGGCAATCTTTTAGCGATATTTAAAACAAAATTACCATTGTTTAATTCTATTTCGTCTCTCTGTTCATTTTTTAAACTTTCATATTCTTTTAATTTTGATTCATAAAATTGTTTTTTTGTCATTCCTTTTGGAATAGGAACCAGGCCATGATTTACTACGTTTCTCACCATGGAAATTCTTGGCACTCCCGGTTTCAATTCAAAGTTTAATTTTTTCATGTCTGCTATTGAGGTTTGATTTGCCATTATCAGTTTATTTTCTTTATCCCACAAAGAAATACTATTAGGCATAACATCTATAGCGTCGATAAGTTGTTTTTGATTTTTTTCAACAGTCTTTATGTCTGTTACATCTACATAAAGGGATATTGTACTACCATCTTCTAACCTAGTATCAGTAGTTAAAATTGTCTTACCATTTGAGAAATTATTTTCCCTAAGCTTTTTGCCTTTAAATAATTTCCATTCTTTAATTATTTTTTTTAAATATTGTTTTTTATTTTCTTCCTTAGGAATTAACACTTTTTCTTTGAGTATCATGTATTCCAGCAATTGATTTCTTGTAATTCCAATATCTAAATTAAAACCAAATTTTTTAAAGAATGAAACAGAACTTTTATTGTTAGCTATTAATTTATCATTCTGGTCCCAAAACATTAGGCCGTTTGGTAAGGTCTCAATTCCATCCTTGAAACGTAATAACTCTTTTTCTTGTTTTTTTGTCGCAGTTATATCAGTCCATAAAGAAATAGTACTTCCATCATTTAATCTAGTTTCAGTGAATAAAAAAGATCTACCATTTGTAAATTCAGATTCTCGAGTTCTAGTGCCTTTGAATTTTCTCCAATTATCAATAGTATGATTAATTTGTTGATTTTTAGTCATGCCCTTTTTGATGATAATGACATCGTTTTCATACATGTAGTGAACATGATCAAATCTATTGACACCAAGTTTAAGGTCAAAACCAAAATCTTTTACAAAATCAATAGCCGCCTTATTACTAGCAATTAATTTATCATTTTTATCCCAAAACATTAATCCATTAGGTAAAGTTTCAATACCATCTCTTAATCTTATCAATTCGTTTTCTTGTTTTTTTATATCTGTTATGTCAGTCCATAAACAAATTGTACTTCCATCTTGTAATCTTGTATCTGTAAAGTGAAGAGTATGATCTGTAAAATTTGATTCTCTAGTATTTTGACCTTTAAGATTTTTCCACGCTTTTTCTCTATTTTTAAAATGTTGTTTAATGGTTATTCCTTTTGGTGGTTTTTGGTGATTTAAAACCATATGTTTTCTCAAATCGCTAAAATTCATACCAATTTTTAGTGTTAAACCATAATATTCAGTTAAATTTTGTGAACTTTCATTAAATGCAATCAAATTATCATTTTCATCCCAAAACATCAGACCGTTTGGGAGAGTTTCAATACCATTTTTTAACCTTAAAAGTTCAGTTTCTTGTTTTTTATTTTCAGTAATATTGGTTACAAATTGTAAAGTTGATTGGTCAGGCAACCTATAGGAAGAGGCAAGAAAATGTTGTTTATTAACTATGACTTCGTAAGTTTCTTGATCTTTTAAATTATCAAATTGTTTTTTTCTCCCCTCTAAAAATTTATTAATCGTTATCCCTTTTGGAGGTTCCATCAAACCTTTTTTTAGAGCATTCTTAACCATTTCGATTCTTGAAGATCCTTTTTTCAGACTAAAACCTCTTTTAGCATTTTCATCTCTTGCTTTTTTATTAGCCATAATGAGTTTATTATCTTTATCCCATAGCATTAGATTACTGGGGGTAAATTCAATAGCATCTGCAAGCTGTTTTAACTCTATTTGCTGTTTTTTAAGGTCCGTAATATCAGTGTATACACTTAGGAGAGAACCATCTTCAAACCTCGTCTCATTTGCAATGATTGTAGTTCCTGTTTGTAAATTAATTTCTCTTGTCCTTGATTTTAAATCTGCTCGCTCTTGAAGTCTTTTTTTAATATATTTTGATTTTGAAATACCCTTAGGTAAAATATACAAATTACTGTTAACTTGCTTTTTTAACATTTGTTCATATTTGATACCTTTTTCTAAAATGAAATCAATTCCAGCTTGTTTCATTATTTCCTGGTTACGTTTGTTAGATACAATTAGTTGATCATTTTCATCCCAAAACATAACTCCACCCGGAAAGTTCTCAATAGCTTCAGACAAACGTTTTCTTTCAAGATCTTGTTCAATAATATCTGTAACATTAGTCATTACAGTTAAAATATAGCCAGAAGGAGTAAGATTGTCTCTTATCTGTATCCACCTACCTGTAGGGCCTTTTATGACGTACTGAGAGGCAATTTTTGTTTTTTTTACTTTGTTATAATTATCTATTCTTTGATTAATTTCTTCTACAGGTATGATTTTTAATTTTTTGAATTTTCCCATTCTTTCATAAACACTCTCACCTATTTCATAATTAACTTTGAGCCTATTAAACCTTGTAAACATGGGTTTGTTTGCAAAACACAATTTATCTTTTTTGTCATATAACAAGATACCAGTTTCATCATTATCAAAAGCTTCTATTAAAACCTTCGCAACATCCAAATCTTTAAGCATATTTAAACCTTCTTTCATTTACATCTTTTTCTCTACTGATCTTAATCTATATGATAAAGCCTTTAAGCAACCTTTAACAAAAACATCTGAATTATTTACACGTTTATCAAACTCATCTTTGGTAATAGAAATAATTTCACTATCTGCCAGACATCTTGCTGTAGCCATTCTAAGTTCATTTTCTATAACACCCATCTCACCAAAAAGTTCGTTTTCTTGAATGATAAAATTAGGTTTTTTAGTTTCGTTTGTTGGAAGAAAAATGCCTACAGAACCTTTAACTAATAAATACATTTTGTCAGGTAATTCTCCAACTTTAAAAACACTTTGATTTTCATTATATTTAGTTTTTTCCATTAGAACTCTATAACCTCATTTTCAGACGCAAATTTCACTTTTTTATTAAATAATATTTTTTCTAAACTTTTTATTTCTTTATCTTCTCTTGTTGGTGCGTGATGAGATATAAGAAAATTTTTCACTTCTATCTTATTTGCTAATGTTACACCTTGTTCAATGCTTGAATGACCCCAGCCTTTTTTTTCTAACAATTCATGATCTAAAAACATTCCATCCCATATAACCGTGTCTGATAGATTACAAAAATCTATCAATTTTTGTTCTTGTTCTTCTTCATATTCATTATCTAATAAATAACAAAATTTTTTTTTATCACTTGTGATACTATACCCAGAACAATTTCCAGGATGATTTAAATCAATAGAATTTATATTTAAATCTTCAAAATTATTTACTACTTGATCAAAATCTAAAAATTTAAATTTATCTAGAATATCAATAAAATTTACGGGAAAATAAGGATTACTATAATATGTACTTAATTTTTTGTAAGTATTATTTTTATCAGAATGAGCTGATGTTAATGTAATTTTTTTATTTAGATTAGTATCATAATTGTTAAAAGGTAATCCTTGGATGTGATCATGATGGAAATGTGAAATAAATAATATAGTTTCAAGATCGTTAGAAAAATTAACTTTTGAAAACCCTGAACCGCAATCGAAAATCAGTTGATATTTTTGAGTTTTAATTTCTACACAAGGAGTATTACCGCCAAAAAATAAAAAATTTTGACTTGGATTTGGTGTTGATCCTCTTACCCCATGATTTATAATCATTCAAAACTCATTTTCATAAATTTATGATAAAAAAATTCTTTAACATGTAAATATATTTTTGATTTTAGATGTAATTGCTTAAAAAAATATCATTTTAAAGTAATTAGACCGTCTACTGCTACAATTCCTTCATTATTTTTTTTTACTATAACTGGATTAATCTCAGCCTCTTTAATTTCTTTGACTAAAGCAAATTTAGATATATTCACTATTGCAGTAGCAATAATATTTATATCAACTTCGGGAAGTCCTCTATATCCAGTTATAGTCACAAGACTTTTAACTTCCTTAATCATTTTTTTTGCCTCTGTGACATCAACTGGTGCCATCCTTATTGATTTGTCATTATATATCTCTGATAAAATACCACCTGAACCTATTACAACAATTGGTCCAACTAATTCGTCAACTCTATAACCTAAAATTATTTCAGCAATTCCTTTTTCCATTTTTTGAATAATAATTTTTTTTTCACTACTAATTATTTTTAATTTCTGAAATACATCTGATAACTTTTTAAAACTAATTTTCACCTCTTCTAAATTTTTTATATTTAATTCAACACCTCCAGTTTCTGTTTTATGCATTATCTCACTTGATAAAACTTTCATTGCTAAAGGAAATCCTATTTGGGAACTATATTCTATTGCTTGTTTTTCATTGGAGCTTACTTTGTATTCTACAATTTCAATCCCTATATCTTTAAATATTTCTAATGCTTCTTCTTCAGATAAATTCTTGAAAATGTTTTTCTTTAGTTTTTTTGAAATGTCACTTAAGTCATTTTTTAAAATTATTGGTTTAACTGGATTTTTAGTATTTAAAAAAGTCTTCACACTCTCCGCACAAGACTCGGGTGTTCTAAAACAAGCAATATTATTTTGATGTAATAAATTTAGTGCTTCTGGAGCATCAGGTGCAACGTACACAGCTAACGGTTTTGGGTAATTTGCCCATTTTAATAGAGGCTCAACTGCTTGCTCTGGTCTAAATTTAGCAGAGGAACCAACTACCATCACAACTAAATCGCAATTTTCATTTTTCATCATCTGACTAATTACGTCATTAACAATTTCTGGTTTTGTTCCAGCAATGGTTAAATCAACTAGTTTATTATTGTTAAATGCAATATTATTGTCTTGCATAATTTTCTTTATTGAAAGACCAAAATCAATTATTTCAATATCACTGCCTGACAAGCTCTCTACAACCATAGCACCGCCCCCACCAGTTGTGGTAACTATACCTACTCGTTTAGATTCAGATCTTTTCTTGTTTTTAAATAAATTAGGAATTTCAATTAATGTTTCAAAGATTTCTACTCTAGCAATACCATGATAATTTATGAATGCATTAAACGCATCATCATTTCCTGCTATTGCTCCTGTATGTGATTTAGCTAATTCTTGACTTAATTCAGATTTTCCAAGTTTGTAACAGATAATTTGTTTTCCTGCTACGTGAGCCATTCTGGACATCTGTGCTACTTCATCACTGTTTCTTAATGTTTCTAAAAATAATATTATGCATTCAGTGTTTGGATCATTAACTAGCATTTTACCAATTTCTCCAACGGAGAGATCCGACTCATTTCCAACAGAAACCAACTTAGAAAAACCTATGCCTCGAGAGTGGCCATGAGCCAATAAGGCTCCAATAAGACTCCCGCTATGGGAAATTACACTAAGACTTCCTTTCTTTAAATCTTGTAATTCAAGCATGGCATTTGCACTTAAAATGACATTATCTGAGATATTTATAAGACCAATACTATTTGGTCCCAATATTCTCAAATCACCTTTTTTTGCTATTTTAAAAACTTGTTTTTCTAAATCATTACCTTCAGATCCAGACTCAGTGAATCCTCCAGATAAAATTGTGGCGCATCTAACTTTTTTTGATATAGCATCTTTAATTGCTTCAATAATTTTATTACTATCAACAGCAATAAAGATATGATCAATATGTTCATTTATTGATTTTAAATTTGGATAACATTTTAATCCAAAAATTTCTTCTCTGTTTGGATTTACAGGAAATATTTTTCCTTTATAACCATGCGATACCAGAAACCTTTGTGCTCGTGAACTAGTCTTTTTTGGGTCAGCAGAAGCGCCTATTATTGCAACTGATTTTGGGTTTAAAAAAGATTGGGATAAAGAAACATCTATCATAATTAAAAATCATTCATTTGGCCTTTGTAAAAATCTCCTTTCAAAGATGTCTTCGGCTATTCTATTTTTCATCATTTCAGTTGATCCACCTGCAATTTGCCATCCTCTAGATTTTCTGAAGCAATATTCAACAAGTGACTCCTGTGAATATCCTGTACCGCCCATAACTTGCATTGCCTCATTACTAATTTCGAATCCTGCTTTATTACAAAATGCTTTAGCAATTGAAGTTTCTTTTGAAGAAGGAAAACCTCTATCTGCATTTATAGCGGCTCTGTATAATAGTAATCTGCCAGCTTCAATTTGAATTTTCATATCTGAAAACTTCCATTGAATACCTTGGAATTCACAAATTTTCTTTCCAAATTGCTCTCTTGTTAAAGCATATTCTTTAGCAACATTAAAAGCAAACTCACCAAGGGCAAGTGATCTCGCAGAGTTTCCAATTCTTTCTGCATTAAATCCTGAAATTTGTTTTTTAAATCCACCAGGTCCTAACAAAACATTTTCTTCAGCAATATAAACATTATCAAAATATAATGCACACCATTCTTCACCATTAGTATATTTTGATGATTTTCCTTTCGAAAAACCTGGCATTGATGTATCCATTATAACTGATCCAATTCCATTAATTCCTTCATGATATCTTACATAAATCAAAAAGATATCCGCATCTGGTGAGTTACTAGTAAAGACTTTACTTCCGGATACTCTAAACCCTTTGCCGTCTTGAACAGCTTTGGTTGTCAAATCAGTTACTGCTGAACCAGCATTAGGCTCAGTCATACCTAAACCAATTACCATTTCTCCGTTTAACAATTTTTTTAAATATTTTTCTTTTTGATAATCAGTTGCGTACTCTGCGAAGGTCCTTATTGGACCAAAGCTTCCTGCTTGTATCACATCTGCACTTCTTGGACAAATTAAGGCAACTTGCTCTATTGCAAGAACAGCATCCATTAAATTACCTCCCTGCCCCCCATCTTTTTCAGAAAGTGTAATTCCCATTAAACCATTGTTAGAAAATAACTTTGCAATATCTTTAGGAAATAAAGGGTCATGGGCACGTCTAAGATTATCCTTTTTTAAATATTTATCCGCCAGATTTCTTACTGAATTTTGAAATGTTATTTGTTCTTCTGTTAAATTAAAGTCCATTTTTATTCCTATTGTGAAAAAATTTAAATTTATTATTTAAGAAAATTTTTTAACTCCTTTTGAAATATAGGCCAACCTTCATCATTTTCGAGAATCACATGATTGTTTCCATTTAATGGCACAAATTTAGAATTTTTTATATTTGCTGCCATAAATTTACTCTCAGAAATTGGTACCCTCGAATCATTTTTAATATGAAAAATTATTGTGGGAATATTAAGTTTAGGTAATAATCCTGAGACATCTATTTGATCATTGGCTGAAATAATTTTTACAGCGTTTTTTGCAGATGTAGATACTTTCATAACATTGTTAAATGAGTTCATTTGTTCCTTTGTTCCATCAGGGATCATTGTTGATGAAAAAAATTGCCTAAAAGCTGGATTTTCATTTTCCCATCCGTTTAATATCATATTCTTTTCTAGTTCAAATTTTTCTTTATAATCAGCGTTTCCTCGTTTTGCTCTTCCTCTAGCATAACCCCCAACTAATATTAAATGAGTTACTTTTTCTGGGTATTTATGTGCATAAGCTATTGAAACTGAGCATCCTTGTGAGATACCAAAAATTGGAAATTTATTAATTTGCGAGTTATTTACCACAGCTTCCATGTCTTTAACAAAACTTTCAAAGTTTATATTTTCTGGATCAAGGTCTGACAAACCATTTCCTCTTTGATCAAATCGGTACAAAGTATATTCTTTAGCTAAAAATCTATACATATGTGTCCACATCGGATTTCTCCAATCATGCTCTAAGCTACTAACAAAATTAGGTGCTTTTAAAAAGGGTGTTCCTTTTCCAATACTTGCATAGGCTATGATAGTACCATCAAATGAACTGCAAAATCTTGTTTCTTGGTTAGCCTCTGTTAGTAAATGATTATCTTGAATTTTCTTTGTATCACCTTCGAATATATTTATTTTATATACTTGAACTTTTTGGGAAATATTTTTTAAAAATTGCTCACCTATATTTTCAATGTCTAATGGTTTCAAATTTTTGATACTTTGATAAACATCATTTGTAATGCAAATATGTCCTGCATCAGCTATTGACTCTAATCTACTTGCAATATTTACAGTGTTACCAAAAATGTCTCCATCATCTAGAACTACATCACCAACGTGGATTCCAATTCTGAAACTTATTCTTTTGTCATTAGCATTGTCTAATTCATTTTCATAAATTCCATTTTGTATGGATATGCTACTTTGTACAGCATCTAATGCACTTGGGAAAATAGCTAAGAAGCCATCTCCAGTTGTTTTAATAATTTCACCATTAAAATTTTCTATTTCTGGTTTAATTATTGTATTTAATTGATTTTTTTGTCTTGAGAGTAAATTAATTTCATCATCTTCAATTAATCTTGAAAATCCTACCATGTCTGCAGCAACGACTGCTAATAATTTTCTTTCCATAACACCCCTCATGCAGAATTTTAAATGCTTTCGCTATTTCCATATATTGTCTAAATGTATTTAAATTTATAAGAAAATAAAAACAAAAAAATTAAAAAATTTGTATAATTATGTTAAGCTGCCAATGCCAGGGGTGCAAAATTTTTGCTGAGAGATTAACCCTTAAAACCTGATCTGGTTAAGACCAGCGGAGGGAGTTGCTAATTAAAATTTAAAACATATTCCCTGTAAAAATGTGAACTAGTAATTTTAAAATAAGGAAATAATATGTCTAATGAATTCTCCAAAAATGCTTCAGAACTTTTGACAAATATAAGGGATAAAGGTCCATTAGTATGGAATTTTTCAAATTTTGTCTCTATGGATATTGCTGCTAATGCTTTACTTTCAATTGGCGCATCTCCTGCAATGGCACATGCAAAAGAAGAAGCAAAAGATTTTAGTCAAATTTGCAAAACGATTAACGGTGCGTTAACAATCAATATAGGAACCTTTGATCCATACTGGCAAGAATGTGCATTGGAAGCAGCAAAGCACGCAAACGAAAATAATATTCCTTGGGTTTTAGATCCGGTTGGTGCTGGTGCTAGTGGCTTTAGAAATAAAAATGTTGAGCAACTTATTAAATTTAAACCAACAATACTAAGGGGTAATGGATCAGAAATAATGGCTGTGGCAGGACTATCTGGGGGAGGTAAAGGAGTGGACTCAACTTCAACCTCTAATGACGCAGTAGATTCTGCAATTTCAATAGCTAAAAAAAATAAAATTATAGTAGCTGTTACCGGAGCTATAGATTATGTAACTGATGGTCATGTTACCTATGCTGTTGAGGGTGGAAATGAGATGATGACCAAAGTTACTGCAACCGGTTGCGCATTAACTTGTTTAATTGGAGCGGCAATAGCAGTTGGAAATAATAAATTACTTTCAACGGCATCAATAATTGGAATTTATGATTTGGCAGGAGAAATGGCAAGCAAAGTTTCTAGAGGGCCAGGGAGTCTAAGAATGAACTTATTAGACAAATTATATAATATATCTTCAGACGAAATCATAAGTAATGTAAAAATTAAAAATGTCTAATCTTCAATCTTATTTTATTGCAGGTCCTGAAAATTTACTTCCTAATCATATATACAAAAGTGAAAATCCAAATAAAGCACTTGTTAGAATAGTTGGTGAGCTAGCAGAAAATGGTCTTGATGTTTTTCAATTGAGAGCTAAATCAATAAATGATAACGAGATCATAGATCTTATAAGAGATCTTAGTTCAGCAACATATAATACTAAAATGAAGCTTTGTATTAATGATAATGTCAATGTTGCTTCTAAGTGCAAAGGTTTAATTGATATACTTCATCTTGGACAGTCTGATATGAAACCAAATGAAGCAAAAAAAATGATAGATCAAAATATTGAAATTGGATTATCTATTACAAATAAAAATCAATTATATAATATACCTAATTGTGTAAATTATCTCGGTGTTGGACCAATATTCCCTACCGGTTCAAAAAATGACGCATCTTTGCCAATGGGCTCTAATACATTAAGAGAAATCATTAATAAGACAGAACTTCCTGTTGTTGCAATAGGTGGTATTTCTTTAGATGATATTGACGATTTGTTTAAACTAGGAGTTTCTGGTGTAGCAGTAATATCGGCAATATTGAATGAATATAATCCAATAGAAAATTTTTATAAATTGAAAAAAAATATAATAAAAGGCTTAGATAAATGAATATAGTTCTTACAGGTGGTACGAGTGGGCTTGGCTATAGAGCAGCTGAGGTTTTAGGTAAAGAGATTAAAAACAAAATAATTTTAATAGGTAGTAATAAACAAAAAGGTGAAACATCAGTCAGAAATTTAATAAAAGAGACATCAAACAACAATATTAGTTTCATACAATGCGATCTTTCATCTATTTCTGAAATTAAATCGTTAGCAGATAAATTAAGAAAATTTAAAATTGATAT
>CACJQK010000011.1 GCA_902595515.1 uncultured SAR116 cluster alpha proteobacterium | reverse complement strand
CTTCCCAAAAGCCGACACTTCAGGATGTACTGCAGAATCAATCGCATTTACTAATCTAAATAAAAAATTTGAGCAGTTAAATTGTATCGTTATTGGTATTTCTAAAGATAATAGAGAAAAACAAGCTAAGTTTAGAGAAAAACATAACCTGACATGTGAACTTGGTGCTGATTTTGAAAATAATGTCTGTGAACAGTTTGGGGTATGGGTTGAAAAATCAATGTACGGTAGAAAATATATGGGAGTTCAAAGGGCAACTTTCATATCCAATGAAAAAGGTATTATCTCTAATGTTTGGGAAAAGGTCAAAGTTCCTGGTCACGCAGAAGAAGTCCTAACTGCTGTTGAAAAAATGGATATGTAAAATTCTATCTTTTCATACCTACTTTAAGTGCTAGTGCAGACTCAATAAAGACGTCAATATCTCCATCTAATACAGCTTGTGTATTTCCTACCTCTACATTCGTACGCAGATCTTTAACCATTTGGTATGGATGAAGTACATAAGATCTAATTTGACTCCCCCACCCAATTTCACCTTTATCAACTTCATTTTGATTATTAGTCTCTTCTTGTTTTTTTAATTCTATCTCATATAATTTAGCTTTGAGCATTGACATTGCTTGAGCTTTATTTCTGTGTTGTGATCTATCATTTTGACATTGAACAACTGTATTTGTAGGTAAATGAGTTATTCTTATAGCTGAATCTGTTTTATTTACGTGCTGACCACCTGCACCAGATGATCTATATGTGTCAATTCTAAGATCTTTATCTTCTATTTCAATATCTATGTCGTTGTTAATTTCAGGATAAACCCATATTGAAGCGAAACTTGTATGTCGTCTTGAAGAAGAATCAAAAGGAGAAATTCGTACTAATCTATGAACACCAGATTCCGTTTTTCCCCATCCATATGCATTAAAACCTTCGACTAATAATGTACAAGACTTTACACCTGCTTCATCTCCTGAGCTTTCTTCTATAGATGATACCACAAAACCTCTTTTTTCAGACCATCTTGAATACATTCTTTGAAGCATTAATGCCCAATCTTGAGCTTCAGTACCTCCAGCTCCAGCGTGTATTTCTATATAACAATTATTTGCATCAGCTTCACCAGACAACAAACTTTCTAATTGAAGCTTATTACAGGTTTTAACTAAATTTTGTATTTGTTCTATAGTTTCTTGAATTAATGCATTATCTTTTTCTTCTTCTGCTAATTGAACAAGTTCAAATAAATTTTCTTTTTCAATTTCAACTGATTTGACTTGATTAATTTTTTTTTCTAGTTGTTTTTTTTCTTTCATAATTAATTGAGCTTTAATCTTATCATTCCAAAAGTTTGGTTTTTCAACCAAACTATTATACTCTGAAAGAAGATTAAGAGAATTTTCCCAATTAAGATGTTTTTTTAAAATATTTATAACATTATCTATATCATTAAATTTGGTTTGAATATCAGCTTGCATAATTTTAGTAATCAAATAATTAGTATAATGGTGACAAGTTTTTTATAGATGTTTTTGTTTTTTTTGAATCTTTTCTTATTTTTTCATAACTCATATTTGGTAGTTGTCCAGGCTTGAAAGCTTCTAAGATAGAACCCTTAACTTTAGAGTTTACTTTAAAACCTGTATTAGGATCAACTGATATGAGCTTTATGCCTGATGGTCTTCTGAAAGGTATATCAGGGGTATTACTAAGAACTTCTTTCATAAAATCTCTAAATATTGGGGCTGCTACTGAACTACCAGTTTCTTTGTAACCAAGGGATCTTGGTTCATCAAAACCAACAAAAACTCCAACAACTAAGTCACTTGAAAAACCTACAAACCATGCATCAGTATTTCCATTTGTTGTTCCAGTTTTACCAGCTAAATTTTTTTTTAATGACTTTACTATTACCCCAGTTCCTCTATTGATAGCGCCTTTTAACATCGACACCATTTGATAGGCGGAAGAAGATGAAATTATTTTTTTTCTTTTATCTTTAACAGCTTCAGATGGAATTTTCAAAGCATTTGATTGGTCACCGTTACAATTTTTACAGTCTCTATCGTCATGTTTAAAAATTGTTATTCCTCTTCTATCTTGAACTCGATCTATAAGTGTGGGTTTTATTTTTTTGCCCCCATTTACAATCATACCATAAGCATTTGTTATACTAAGTAAGTTAGTCTCACCAGCTCCTAAAGACATTGATAAATAAGATGGCAATTTTTGACTTATTCCAAATTTAGCGGCATAATATTGGATAACATTTATATTTTTTTTACTATTAAGTTGTTCATTAATATTATCGACAATAAAATTCACATCACTTATATTTTTATTTAACTTTTCTGCAATTATTGTATTTGTATAACCAAGTTGAATATAATTCTTAACTATTTTATCTTCCTCTATTAATTTAATAGCGAGTCTTGCTGTCATTAAATTTCTTGATTTTTCTATACCTAATCTCATTGGACTAGGGCCATAAAATTTCTTTGTATAATTTGCAGGTTTCCATTTTTTACAACCTAAGCATTGGTCATAAGCAAGTGCAGCATCAAGAATTAGATCAGTTGGTTTATAATTTCTTTCTAAACCTGCTAAATAAACAAAAGGTTTAAATGCAGATCCAGGTTGTCTATATGCTTGAGTTGCTCTGTTGAACTCACTCATTTGAAAATTATATCCACCACTCATTGCTAAAACTCTTCCAGTATGCGGATCCAAAGCAACTATTGCTCCATTTACGATGGGTATTTGAGACAGAGAATAATATGTTATTTTCTTATTTTTATTTATTTTTACAACGACTATGTCTCCATATTTTATGAATTTTTTAAAATTTTCATACTTTTTTCCTAAGTGAATTTTTAAACGATTTTTATCATCACTTTTAAGCGTGTGAGGTCTTGCCCATGATGCATTTTTAAATTCTATTTTACTTTGAGTTCCTTTTTGAAGCAAAACATGAATAATATTTTTAGAAACTTTTGTAACAACAGCTAACATTCTATTTTTAGGAAGATTTTGTTCGAAATTTTTTAGATATTTTAGAACTTCTTTTTTTGTATGATTTGATAAATTAATATTACCTATTGGACCTCTCCAACCTTGTCTTTGATCTAAGTTTTCTAATCCTTGAATTAATGCTTCATCTGCTTTCGATTGAATAAATGGGTCAATTGTAGTTCTAACTGAATACCCATTCGTGTATAATTTTGACCCAATATTTCTATTTCTTGTTAATATTTTTCTAACTTCTTCCGTAAAATAAGGAGCGTAACCTTTGTCTATGCCACTTAACTTTCGAATATTTATAATTTTTGAACTTTCTATTTCTCTAATTTTTTCATCAATGTATCCATTTTTAACCATTTGGGATAAAACCCAATTTCGTCTTAAAACAGCCTGATTTTTTTTATAAATTGGATTGTAATTGTTAGGAGCTTTTGGAAGGGCTGCTAAAAAAGCAGCTTCTGATATATCTAGATCATCTAAGCTTTTATCAAAATAATTAAGAGCTGCAGCTGCGACTCCATATGATTTAAAACCTAAATATATTTCATTTAAATATAATTCTAAAATTTCATTTTTTGAGAATGCCCTTTCAATACGAATTGCTAGAATAGCTTCTTTAATTTTTCTTTCATATGACAACTCTGATGACAATAAGAAGTTTTTTGCAACTTGCTGAGTTATTGTTGATGCACCAATTAATCTTTTACCCGTTCCAATATTTCTAATATTGGTGATTAATGCTCTTAAAGTAGCCTTAGGATCTATACCAAAATGATTATAGAAGGCTTTATCTTCTGCAGAAATAAATGCGTTTATAACTTTTTTAGGAATGACACTAATCGGAACAAACACTCTTTTTTGAGTTGCATATTCTGCTAATAGAGCACCATTTCCTGCATGAATTCTAGTAACAACATTTGGGTTGTATTTTGATAATTCTTTGTAGTCTGGAAGATCTTTTCCAAAATACCACAAACCATAAAAAAACATAGCAATAGCTGATAATATTAATAAAAAAAACATTGTAAAAAAATAAGATAATAAATTCATGTAATAGCAATATAAATTAATTTAGGCATTTTTAGGACAAAATTTATTTTTCGTAATTACTTAAATAATTTTCAATTGAATTAGCTAAACCTTTACAAAGCTCATCTAAATAATTTTGATTTAACAGTTTTTTTTCTTCTTGTTTATTTGATAAGAAACCAATTTCGATTAATATAGAAGGTATATTATAAGATTTTAAAACTGTAAATCCTGCAAACCTGTGCCCTCTATTTACAGCTAACTTAGTTTTTTCTAGATTAAATAATATATTTCTTGCTAAAAAAGAACTATCGTTCATTGCCTCTCTTTGAAACATTTTGATCAGAGTACCATAGATTAAAGGGTCATCAATTTTTTCATTCTTACCTAAAAGGTTGTCAACTTTATTTTCTCTTTGAGCTAATAGTTGTGCTTCTTTATCTGAAGCTTTATCAGAAAGGCTGAAAACTGAAATTCCTTTAGCTCTTTTATTTTTGCTAGCATCTGCATGCAAAGATATAAAAATATCTGCTTTATTTTTTTTTGCTAAAATTGTTCTTTTCCTTAATGACAAATAGATATCTTTATTTCGTGAAAGAATAGGAGTAATTCTTTTATTTTTTTTTAAATATTTAGCTAATAAAAAAGACGCTTTCAAAGTTATATTTTTTTCTAATGTACCTAATTGACCAATTGCACCAGGATCTTTTCCACCATGTCCCGGATCTATGAAAACAATAAATTTTTTCTTTGATTTTATTTTATTAACATTGTTTTTTTTTATTAAAGGCAAATCAAAATTTTTGGATGAAATTTTTATATCATTATTTAAAGAAAATATATCTCCTTTATTTTTATGCAAAGTATGTTTGGCAATTGCATAATTAACTTCTGAAGTATCTAAAAAGTACATAGTTAAATTTACACTTTGATTATCAATTTTATAATATTTAATGTCTGATATAATTGTAGGCTTTTGAAATTCTATTACAAACTTTGTGCTAGATGTTGAATATTGATTCACTCTTACACTTTTAACCAATTGATTATTATTAATTTTATTTTTTTTTATTAATAACTTATTATCAAATTTTACTTGGATCCTGTATGGGTCGTTAAATAAGTTAATTTTCATGACTGTACCAGAATGTAAATTCAGACAATCGATGCTAAAGTTTGTTATTTCACAAGTTGAATTATTTTTTGATGCAAATCCACTTGAAGCAAATACAGTGTATAAAGACAAAAAAATAAATATGAAGAATATTTTAAAATAATTTTTTTGTATCATAATTATTATATTTAAATTTTTTTATGTCTAAGAAAATTATTTATATAACAAAAAATAAAGTTTGTCTTGATAACGTTTAAACTATATAATTAATTTTGGAATTTTGAATTTTACGTACTAATTTTTGGAAATAGAAGGATTTAGTATTAAAGGTTAGTATCAAGGGTAAATGTGTATAAATTGAATGAGTTTTGAATTAAGCAGGGTTGTATCACTAAAATGAGGTTTTGTTTTAATATTTTATAATATTTTTTTGGTAAAAGCATAATAAAAATAATTTTACATATAAATAATTAACAAATTACACAAACATTTTTTATTCAATCTAAGACTCATTTCAAAGATAATGTGTAATCAGGCTTGTCTGATTTACTGTGTTTGGAGATAGGTTATGAGTAAACGTTTGCTAATTGACGCAAGACAAACTGAAGAAACCCGGGTTTTAATAACTACAAATGGTATTATAGACGACTTTGAATATGAGGTTCATTCTAGAAGACAACTTAAAGGAAATATCTATCTAGCCAGGGTGACTAGAGTTGAACCTAGTCTTCAAGCAGCATTTGTTGAATATGGTGGAAACCGGCAAGGATTTCTTGCATTTAGTGAAATTCATCCTGATTATTATAGAATTCCCGTTGAAGACAAAATGAAACTCCTAGATGAGGCTTCAGCTAAGACTGATGAAGAACTTACTTCAAATGATGATTTTATCGACGAAACTACTGATGATTATAATGAAGAGGCATTAAAAAAAATAAAAAGAAATTTATACAGAAATTATAAAATTCAAGAAGTAATTGCTCGTCGTCAAATTTTGTTAGTACAGGTTGTTAAAGAAGAGCGTGGAACTAAAGGAGCTGCCTTAACCACATATATTTCGATAGCAGGTAGATACTGTGTACTTATGCCAAACACACCCAGAGGTGGTGGAGTGAGCAGAAAAATCGCTACTATAACTGATAGGAAGAGATTAAAAAAAATTGTTGATGACCTCGACGTGACTGCTGGAATGGCAGTCATAATTAGAACTGCGGGAAGCAAAAGAACTAAAACAGAAATTAAAAGAGATTATTCAAATTCGATAGCAATATGGGAAAATGTAAAAAAACTTACATTGGAATCAAATGCTCCTTATCTAATACATGAAGAAGGTTCTTTAGTTAAAAGGGCAATTAGAGACCTTTACAATAGTGATGTTGATGAAGTTTTAGTCGAGGGGGTTGACGCTTATAAAGTTTGTAAACAATATATGAAAGCAGTAATGCCAAGCCATGCAAAAAAAGTCCAACAATATAATGATGATAAAAATCCTTTATTTCAAAAATTTAAATTAGATTCTCAACTTCAAGATATTTTCAATCCAAGGGTAACACTTAAATCAGGTGGATACCTTGTTATAGATCAAACTGAAGCTTTAGTAGCAATTGATGTTAATTCTGGAAAAGCAACAAGGGAAAGATCTATAGAAGATACTGCTCTAAAAACTAATTTGGAGGCAGCTGAAGAATTTGCTCGTCAGTCAAGACTCAGAGATTTATCTGGATTAATAGTAATTGACTTCATAGATATGGAGGAAGGAAAAAATCGTAATTTAGTAGAAAAAAAATTAAAAGATGCTATGAGAAAAGATAGAGCAAGGATCCAAATCGGTGAAATCAGTAATTTTGGTCTACTTGAATTGTCACGACAAAGATTAAGACCTTCAGTAGTTGAAAACTCATCTGAATTGTGTCCTCAATGCGGAGGCTCAGGCAGGATCCAATCCATAGAAGTAAGTGCAATACAGATCCTTAGATCCATAGAAGAAGAAGGTAATACACAGAATAATGTTGGAATTAATATTTCTGCACATTCTGACCTTATACTTCATATACTTAATAAAAAACGCTCAGAATTGAATGAAATTGAAACAAGATATAACATATTTGTAAAATTTATAAATGATAACTCAATCATTCCTCCACAAAAAAAGTTGGAAATTATTAAAGATAATTTTATTGAAAATATTGAACAGGTAGAAAGAAAATCCAATATTGTTTCTACAGATGAGAATGAAAACACAACAAGGAAAAAAAGAAATAACAGAGTAAATAAGAAGAAGAAAAGAGCTCCCAAGCAAGTTAATACTGAAACTGTTATTTCTTCAAAAGAAGATGAGGATACCAGTCAAACAAAAAATAATTATCAAGATTCATCAGATGAAACAAAAACTAAAAAAAACCATTCAAAGACTTCAAAATCAACAATAAAAAAGACCAATAATAAAACTAAAAACAAATTAAAAGACTCTGACAAAAAGGTTAGAAAAAAAGAAAAACAAGAGTTAGTGACTGAAAAAAATCAGACTGAATTCAGAGAAATTAAATCTTCATCTCCTATTGAGGTTACACAAATTAATGAAATATCAAGTTCAGAAACCCCTAAGAAAAAAGGTTGGTGGTCACAATAAAATTTATAACACTAATAATTTTAATTTTTTTTTCAAATTATTCATATTCAGCGCAAAAAATTCAAATAATTCGAGATGCTGAGATTGAGTTTTTTTTACATAAACTAATTAAGTCAACTATTGAAGATAGTATAAATCAAAAATATCAACCACGATTAGTTTTAAATAGTGAATACAATGCATTTGTTACCGGATCTAGTAAAATTTATGTGAATACTGGCTTGATCAATAAATCAAATTCTTTAAGCGAAATACAAGCTGTACTAGCCCATGAAATTGGACATTTGGCTTTAAACCATCACAGTTCAAGATTGGTCAATGCTAAAAACTCATCAAGTTATGTAAAACTTGCGACTATTGCAGGTTTAGCTTTGATAGCAGATGGTAAATTAAGTAGTAATTCAGCTGTTGGGTTAATGATTGGTTCTAACGATTTAGCAAAAAAATCTTTACTTCAATTTACTAGAATACAAGAACTACAAGCAGATAAATTTGCATTAGATCAGTTGATAAAAAAGAAAACACCTTTAACAGGTTTAGAAAAATTATTAACTAACTTAGCAAATGAAGAACTTACTAATTCAAATATATATCCAGATTATTATAGATCACATCCTTTTTCAAAACAAAGGTTAGAACAAGTAAAAAAATATAAAATACAATACCAAAAAGTGTTATTAAAAGAACAAAAAATTTATATAAATGAAAATCTAATTTCTTTAAATTATATTAAAAATAAAATTAAATCCTATACTATAGATCCTTATGAGATCATAAGAAATTTTAAAGATAAAAATGATTTATTATCTAACTATTCAAAATCGATTGCCCTATATAGAATTGGTAAATATGACTTAGCTGAGAAAAAACTTTCATTGATAACAAATAATTATGAAGCTTATCCATTTTTTTATGAGTTAAAGGGTGATATTTACTTTAAAGAAGGTGATTTTAATAACGCAATTAATGAATATGAAAAAGCTTTAATTTCTTTAAAAGAGGGTTTCACTCCTTCTACTGATCTTATAAAAATTTCTTTAATCAAAACATATTTACAAAACAAAAATAAAGATGACTTAAATAATTCAATTATTTTACTAGAGGAATTACTATTTAACAATCCTAATTGGAGTTATTTGTGGAGATTATTATCCAAAGCATCCGGCAAATTAAACAAAAAAGGAATTGCCTATATAGCTTTGGCTGAGGAAGCAATTATTAAAAAAAACTTTATTAAAGCAAAAAAATATGTAGATTTGGCAAACAAGCAAATTGATTTACCTTCATCTTATAAATTAAGAGGTTCTGATATACTTGCTAGAATAAAACTTAATAAATAAATGAATAATTGTTTAGGAATGAAGTGAAAAAAATAATTCTAACATATATCTTTTTTCTGATATCTAGTATTCTGGTAGTCTATCCATCACATTCGCATGAGGTCGATAAAGATAAAATTGAAAATATAATAAAAGAATTTTTAATTAAAAATCCTGATATCATAAAGTCCACGTTAGATAATTATAAAATATCTCTCGAAATTGAACAAAAACAAAATGCCATTAAATTATTACAAGATATTAAAAACCCAGGCATTTATCAAAATAAAGCTGATATTACCATCTATGAGTTTTTTGATTATAATTGTGGTTATTGTAAATCAGTAGTTAAAACAATTATGGATCTTTTATCCACGGATAATAAAATTAATTTTGTTTTTGTTGAGTTTCCAATTTTATCTAAACAATCGTATATTGCTGCTAGGGCTGCTCTTGCTTCAAAAAAACAAGACTTATATAATAAATTTCATCTATCATTAATGAAAATAAAAGGCAGAGTTGATGAAGACATAGTATTCAGTACAGCTAAGAAAATAGGTTTAGATATAAATAAACTAAAAATAGACATGAATAATCCAGATATTGAAAAACAATTGATGAAAAATAGAGAAATTGCAAAATTAATTGGTTTAAACGGAACACCTGCATTTATAATAGGTGATATTATTTATCCTGGTGCATTAAACTTGAATAAGTTAAAAGATATAATAAAAAAGTATAGAGAAAGTTAATTTATATTTATAGTTAGTCTCAACTAACAATAAAATTATATTATGTGTTCATTGGAGAAAAATTTTGAGTAAAAAATTATACATCATAAATGGGCCCAACTTAAATCTTCTTGGGATAAGAGAACCTGAGAAATATGGAAACGTTTCTTTAGATAAAATAAAAATACTTTGTAGTGAAAAATGTAATGAACTCAAATTAGATTTAAATTTTTTTCAATCAAATATAGAAGGTGAGTTGATAAGTCAAATACATAAAGCTATTGATGACGCTGTAGGAATTATAATTAATGCAGGAGCATTAACTCATACCTCTATTGGGCTATTAGACGCTTTAAATATGTTTAAGGGACCTAAAATTGAATTACATATAACTAATATTTATGCTCGTGAAAATTTTCGTCATAAATCTTATGTTTCACCAGTTGTAAATGGAATAATTGCTGGTTTTGGCTTTAATTCTTATTTACATGCCATAGATGCTATTAAAAACCTTATAAATGATTATAAATAGAAAAGGTAAATTTATGACAAAAAAAAATGTCCATAAAGAAAATTTGAGTATAGTCCAAGAATTTGTTGATATTGTTAACAAAGATAATTTGTTGGAATTAGAATATGAAGCAAATGACTTTAAGGTTAAAGTCGTAAAGAATATGAAAACTTCTATTTCAATACCTCAAAAAACTAATGATAGTATAATTGATACTAAAGAAAATAAAGATAGCCCTAAATCAACTGAAAAGGCAGAACAATTTGACAACAAACATCCTGGAGCAGTAAATTCTCCAATGGTTGGTACAGCGTATTCTGCACCTGAACCAGGAAAAGATCCGTTTATTAAATTACATTCTCAAGTTTCAAAGGGAGATACCTTGCTCATTATTGAGGCTATGAAAGTAATGAACACAATTGCTGCTCATAAATCCGGTAAAATAGTGTTTATTGGCTTTGAAGATAGCCAACCTATAGAGTTTGATCAATTACTAGTTATAATCGAGTAATTAAATTATGATTTTCAAAAAAATATTAATAGCTAATCGTGGTGATATAGCATTAAGAGTTCTAAGGGCCTGCAAAGAGTTAGATATTCAAACAGTTGCTATTCATTCAACTGCTGACAGTGAAGCAATGCATGTTAGATTAGCTGACGAAACAGTTTGTATTGGAGGACCACCATCTTCAGAATCTTATTTGAACATTCCTGCCATAATTACTGCAGCACAATTGGTAGGAGCAGATGCTATACATCCCGGAGTAGGTTTTTTATCAGAAAATGCCGATTTTGCAGAAATTGTAGAGGCTCATAATATAGTTTTTATTGGGCCAAGATCAGAGCATATAAAATGCATGGGTGACAAAATACAAGCAAAAATTACTGCAAATGAATTAGGTATTCCACTCGTTCCAGGTTCAAAAAGTGACATTGTAGATTTTCAAAATGCATTAATTGAAGCAAAAAAAATTGGCTATCCAGTGCTAATCAAGGCCGCATCAGGTGGCGGTGGTAGGGGGATGAAAGTAGCTATGAGTGAACATGAGTTAGAGTCCGCTTTTACTTCAGCAAAAAGTGAAGCAAAGGCAGCCTTTGGTGATGATCGTGTTTATATGGAGAGATATCTTAAAAAACCAAGGCATATAGAAGTTCAAATTATTGGAGATAAATTTGGTAATACTGTTCATCTTGGTGAAAGAGAATGTTCAATACAAAGACGTCACCAAAAAGTGATTGAAGAAGCACCGTCTCCTGTCATAGACCAAAGCACAAGGGATAAAATAGGTAACATAGCATCTATGGCTGTAGCAAAAATGGGTTACCTTGGGTTAGGTACAATTGAATTTTTGTATGAGGATGGCCAATTCTTTTTCATTGAGATGAATACAAGGCTTCAGGTTGAACATCCAATTACAGAAGCTATTACAGGAATAGATTTAGTGAAAGAACAAATTATGATTGCATCTGGTCGACCTATATCTTTTAAGCAAGATGATGTAGAATTTAATGGTCACGCTATTGAATGTAGGATTAATGCAGAAGACCCAAAAACGTTTATTCCTTCACCTGGTAAAATCACACAATTCCATTCTCCTTGTGGATTAGGAATTAGAATAGAGTCATGTGTGTATTCTGGTTACGTGGTTCCTCCATATTATGACAGTTTAATTGCCAAACTAATAGTACATGCGCCTGATAGAGAAAAATGTATAATAAGATTAAAGCAAGCTTTGAAAGAAATTGTTATTGAACCCATTTCTACTACAATTGACTTACATAAAGATATTTTAGAAACCTCTGTAATGAAAGACGGGTCATATGATATAAGATGGTTAGAAAATAAATTGTTATACAATTAAAATATTTATCATTAAATCCAAAATATATACTTGAGCACTAAAGATAATAAAATAATTACTTCAGACCAGCTTATAAAAGCTTACATGCTCGGTCTGTTTCCAATGTCTGACAGCAGAACTAATAAGAATTTTTTTTTTGTTGATCCAGAAATTAGAGCTGTCATTCCAATATTTAATTTTCATATTTCAAAGAGTCTACTGCGTCTAGTTAAAAAAAGGCCCTATAACATTACTCTTAATAAAGCCTTCCCAGATGTGATTGAATCATGTGCAACTATCAACAGAACTGAAACATGGATAAACAGAGGAATAGAAAGCTTATTTATTTCTTTGCACGAAATGAAGCGGGCCCATTCAGTAGAATGTTGGCAAGGTAACCAATTGGTTGGGGGTATATACGGATTAGCAATAGGAGGGGTTTTTTTTGCAGAATCGATGTTTAGTAGTGTGCCAAATGGAAGTAAAATAGCTTTGTTAAATCTTGTAGCAAGATTGTGGAGAACAGGTTTTAAAATTTTGGATGTTCAGTTTTTAAACGATCATTTATTACAATTCGGAGCGTATGAAATCAGCAAGAATGAATTCCAAACTAATCTTCAAAAAGCCATTCAATTAAAAGTAGATATTCTTTCTGTTGGTGAAACAGATGATGATTTTTCTGACTGTTTGTTAACCTTTTTGCAAGCAAGAATGGAAATGTCATAAACTGAGTTTTCTAGAGCACTTAGAGCAGGACTTGAAGCGAACATCCACCCTTTAAACTTAACTTCTGACAACCTATCAGAGTTATCTTTTATTCTAATATACGCTAACGATTCTGGTTTAAAGATAGGTTTAGAAAAAATACATCTTTCAACAAAAATATCTAATACTCCAAATTTATGAGTTTTGGATACGTCAACTTCAAAAGTTTCTATTCTAGCGGTAATTTTGTCTAAACCTTGAATTACTGCTCTATTCCCTTCAATCCATTGAGAAGCAAATGTAGTTTTTGAAAGAGATAGCAAAATTATTGTGATAAATAAGTTTAAAAGAGACATTATAAAACCTAAATGATTTTTTGTTATTCATTAATTTTTCGAAAAAATAACTTTTCCTAACAAATCTGTAAAACTCACAGCATCAGTTGTATCATATATAATATCATCTGGTTTAAGATATGTTTCGGACGAACCGGGAATAATATCCAAAAAATTACCTCCTAAGAGAGATGAGGATGAAATTCTTGCTTGAGAGTCATCTGGTATTTTTATTTCATTATTAAGTTTGATACTGATTTTGGCATTATAATCTGCCAGATCAAGATCTAAATTAGTAATCTTTCCTACATTTATTCCTGATATTTTTACCTCATCACCATTTTTTAAACCTACTGAAGAACCAAATATAAGATATATATTATACCCTTCAGTTTGATTCTTATCGATCGATTGCATACCTAATATTAAAAAGAAAATGGCTGTTACTAAAACAACTGCCCCCATCAATATTTCAATAGAACTGTATCTCATATTTATATTCCTAATCAGATTATTTCAAAAGATTATATCTCATTTATAAAAATAATAAATCAGCATTATCAACTTTATTTTTAATAATTTTTTTTGAACCATAAAAATTAAGTAAAATTAATGAGTTAAAAAAAAAAGTAAAAAAAATTGAATTATGTACTTTACGAATGCATACTAAATCATGTACTTTAAATATCTGTGATTACTACATCTTGTGTTTATCCACAGGCTGTTATGATAACAAAAATTCATAAAACAAAATTAAATTAAGGAAAAACAAGGCTTTATTTAAACAAATTTTTTACATTAACTACTTTAAAACAGGTTATCCACAGGTAGTTTTTTTAAAAAATAAAATAACGGATTCTAAGTATTGTTTTCTTTATTGTAAAAAGGAAAAAAAATGAAATTTGAAAGACAATTTACAAAAAAAGGAGATGATGCATATGCAGGTATGGAATTTAAAACGACTACAAGTGAAATAAAAAATCCTGATGGCACGGTAGTATTTAGTGCACCTGATATTGAAGTACCCGCTAACTATTCTCAGGTTGCAGCAGACATTATTGCGCAAAAATATTTTCGTAAAGCTGGTGTCCCAGTATATCTAAAAAAAGTAAAAGAGGAAAATGTACCAAATTGGTTATGGAGATCAGAACCTGATAAATCAAAATTAGATGAGATGCCGGAGGAGCAAAGATACATTGGTGAAGAGTCAGCAAAGCAAGTTTTTAACAGACTGGCTGGGACATGGACATATTGGGGATGGAAAGGTAATTATTTTACAACTGAGGATGATGCAAAAACATACTTTGATGAAATGAGATTCATGCTAGCTGCTCAAATGTGTGCTCCAAATTCACCACAATGGTTTAATACTGGTTTGCACTGGGCTTATGGTATAGATGGTCCAAGTCAAGGTCATTACTACGTTGACTTCAAAACAAAAAAACTTGTTAAATCTCAATCTTCATATGAACACCCACAACCTCATGCCTGTTTTATTCAATCAGTGGCAGATGATCTAGTTAATGAAGGTGGAATAATGGACCTTTGGGTTAGAGAAGCTAGACTTTTTAAATATGGTTCTGGAACAGGATCAAATTTTTCTAAATTAAGAGGTAGTACTGAAGGTTTATCAGGTGGTGGCAGATCTTCAGGAATGATGAGTTTTTTAAGAATAGGTGATAGAGCTGCTGGAGCAATTAAATCAGGTGGCACAACAAGAAGAGCTGCAAAAATGGTTACAGTTGATATAGACCATCCTGACATTGAAGAGTATATCAACTGGAAAGTTGTTGAAGAACAAAAAGTTGCTGCCTTAGTAGCAGGTTCAAAATTAACAGCAAAAAATTTAAAATCTGTTATGGATGCCTGTAATTTAGATAATTATAATGACCAAGATAGGTTAAATCCAAAAGTTAATAATGAACTTAAAAAAGCAATTTTAAATTGCCGTGCAGTAATGATCCCAGAGAATTATATACAAAGGGTTATCCATTTTGCCGGTCAAGGATTTAAAGAGATTGAATTTCAAACTTACGATACAGATTGGGATAGCGAAGCATATTTAACTGTATCTGGGCAGAATTCAAATAACTCAGTCAGAGTAAGCAATGAATTTTTAGAAAAAGTATCCCAAAATGGTCAATGGGACCTACTAAAAAGAACTGATGGCAGTATCCACAAAACAGTTGATGCAAAAGAATTATGGTCAAAGATTTCAGAAGCAGCCTGGGCTTGTGCAGACCCAGGTTTGCAATATGACACTACTATTAATGAATGGCATACTTGTCCAAATGCTGGCAGAATTAATGCCTCTAATCCTTGTTCTGAATATATGTTTATTGACGATACGGCATGTAATTTAGCATCAATAAATTTATTACAATTTAAGAAAAGTGATGCTTCATTTGATATAAAGGCATTTGAGTATACAACTAAATTGTGGACACTAACTCTGGAAATTTCTGTGATGATGGCACAATTTCCTTCAAAAGAAATTGCACAAAGATCCTATGAATATAGAACACTTGGATTGGGTTATGCAAACATAGGTGGATTATTAATGTCTTGGGGTATCCCTTATGACAGTGATGAAGGAAGATCAATCTGTGCTGCTCTGACATCAATCATGACTGGTATATCATACGCCACATCTGCAGAAATTGCTGGTGAATTAGGGCCATTCCCTAAATATAAAGAGAATGCAAATAGTATGCTAAAAGTAATAAGAAACCACAAAAGAGCGTCAGAAGGAAAAACTAGAGGTTATGAGAACTTATCTATAAATCCTGTTCCTTTAATGTCTGAGGACTGTCCTGATCAAAACCTAATTTCGGCAGCTAAAAATGCATGGGCTAAAGCACTTTCATTAGGTGAAAAAAATGGCTACAGAAACGCACAAGCCACAGTTATAGCCCCAACTGGAACAATTGGACTAGTTATGGATTGTGACACTACCGGGATTGAGCCTGATTTTGCCATGGTTAAATTTAAGAAATTAGCGGGTGGTGGATATTTTAAAATAATCAACCGTGTGGTTCCTGAAGCTCTTGCACATTTAGGGTATGATTCAGACCAAATTAATGATATTCAAAAATATGCCGTTGGTGCTGGAAGCTTAAGAGATTGTCAAGCAATAAGTCACAACGCATTAATTTCAAAAGGCTTCACTAACAAAGAGATAAAATTAATAGAAGACTCTCTTGAGTCAGCATTTGATATTAAATTTGTATTCAATCAATTTACCTTAGGTGAAGAATTTTGTAAAAATACACTAGGCATTTCTTCTGAACAATTGAATGACTTTAGTTTTAATATGCTGGAGTTTTTGGGCTTTACCCAAGAAGAGATAGATGTAGCAAACATTCATGTTTGTGGAGCTATGACTTTAGAAGGTGCTCCTCATTTGAATAAAGAACACCTTGCTGTATTTGATTGTGCAAATGTTTGTGGACGAATAGGAAAGAGGTTTTTATCCGTTGATAGTCATATTAAAATGATGGCAGCAGCTCAATCATTTATATCTGGAGCTATATCCAAAACTATAAATATGCCTAATGATGCTTCTATAGATGATTGTAGTGATGCTTATATGTTGTCATGGAAATTGGGGATTAAAGCTAACGCACTATATAGAGATGGTTCTAAATTAAGCCAGCCACTAAATTCCGCACTTCTAGATGATGATGACATTGATGAAGATAATACTACAAATGAACAAGATATAACAAAACGAACCAGCGAAGTTGTTGAAAAGATTGTTGAGAGAGTTGTAAGGGCTGAACGTGAAAAATTACCTCACAGAAGGAAGGGCTATACTCAAAAAGCAATGGTAGGTGGTCACAAAGTCTATCTTAGAACTGGTGAATATGAAAATGGAAAATTAGGTGAAATTTTTATAGATATGCATAAAGAAGGCGCAGCTTTTAGATCCCTAATGAACAACTTTGCTATTGCTGTATCAATTGGTTTGCAATATGGAGTCCCTTTAGAAGAATTTGTTGAAGCTTATACTTTTACACGCTTTGAACCTCAAGGAATGGTAACGGGTAATGATACTATAAAAATGTCAACTTCAATCCTTGATTATATTTTTAGGGAGCTAGCTATATCATACTTAGATCGAAATGATCTTGGACATGTGGGACCAGAAGATCTAGATTCGAGTACTACAGGCTCAGGTGATAACAAAGCACTATTTTCAGAAAAAGTAGCTAGTCGAGGCTTTGTTAGAAGAGAATTGAAAGTCGTATCTGGAGGTTCAAACAACATTTCAATGATGCCACAAACCACTTCTTACAAAGATGAAAATGTAGATTTATCAGATAATAATGATACTACAATTACTATTAATGAAACAAAAGCACCAAGTCTTGCTCAGGAAATAGAAGCTAAAATTAAAGGTTATGAAGGCGAAGCTTGCGGAGAGTGTGGAAACTTCACTCTCGTAAGAAACGGAACATGTATGAAATGTAATACATGTGGTGCTACTTCAGGTTGTTCTTAAATTAAGGATTTTAAATGGTTAAAGATATTAACAAACGATTAGAAGAATTAAATATAAAAATTGATGAACCCAGTGCTCCTGCAGGGAGTTATGTTCCATATGTAATATCAAATAATTTGGTTTTCATATCAGGACAATTACCCTTTATTGATGGTGAATTAACTGTTAAAGGAAAAATTGGTGATACTGTATCTGTTAAAGAAGGAATTGAAATGGCTAAAGCTTGCGCAATGGCTTTGCTAAGCCAATTAAAAGCAGCCTGTAATGGTGATCTAAACAAGGTTAAAAAAGTTGTTAAATTAGGAGGATTTGTAGCTTCTACATCAGATTTTACTGACCAGCCTAAAATAATTAACGGAGCATCTGATTTGTTCGTTAAAATTTTTGAAGAAAAAGGGAAACACGCAAGATTTGCTGTTGGAGCGCCTGCTCTACCAAGAGATGTTCCAGTAGAAATTGAAGGTATTTTTGAGATTGATAATTAAGATGTATTTTCTTAAAACCTTTGATAATGAAAGTTGAATCACTATCCAAATTATCTGATATAAACAAAAATGATTGGGACAGTCTAAATACGTTTGATCATCCATTTATGTCGTTTGATTTTTTGAATTCTTTAGAAATTTCAAAATCAGTTCATCCATCAACTGGTTGGAACCCCAAGCATATAATTATTAAAGATACAAATGACGAAATAATTGGTGTTTCTCCGAATTATTTGAAAATGCATTCATATGGCGAATATATTTTTGACCATTCTTGGGCAAATGCTTATCAAAATGCTGGAGGTCAATATTATCCAAAATTACTTTGTGCTATCCCTTTTACACCCGCAACTGGTCCAAGAATTATGATTAATGCTGAAAACTCTGAGTACAAAAAAATTTTTGAATTAATAATAAAAACATTTGAAATGATTGTTGGCAATAACAAGTTAAGTTCAGCACATATTAACTTTACTACGGATAACTTTAATAAAAGATTAAACAACGATAATTGGATTAGAAGAACAGGATTACAATTCCACTGGCATAATAATAACTATGAAACATTTGATGATTTTTTAAATCAGCTAAAGAGTTCAAAGAGAAAAGCAATTAAGAATGAAAGAAAAAAAATTAAAAACACAAACTTAGTTATTGAAAAATTAACTGGTGAACAACTAACTGATAAAATTTGGGACTCTTTTTATAGTTTTTATTTAAACACAATTGACAAAAAATGGGGAGGTGCATATTTAACGAAAGAATTTTTTTATTTGATAAACGAGACAATGAAAAATGATATTTTATTAATTATTGCTAAGCAAGATGAAAAAATTATTGCTGGCGCCTTGAATTTTGTTAGTAAAAATACTCTTTATGGTAGAAATTGGGGTTCAATTGTTGATATACCTTTTTTACATTTTGAACTTTGTTATTACCAAGCGATTGAATACGCAATTGAAAAAAAAATCAAAATAGTTGAGGCAGGAGCTCAAGGTCAACACAAAATACAAAGAGGTTATATGGCAAAACCAACTTACAGTAATCATTTCTTAGCGAACGATTCTTTTGCGCAAGCCGTTAAAAATTTTACTAAATTAGAAGAAATAGAAATCAGAAAACAAATAGAATTTATTAATACAAAAAATTCACCGTACTCACATACCTAAGTTAGTTCAGTAGCATCCTTACTTTTATTTTTTGGATCTATAATCTTTTTCTTTTTGTCTTTGTCGACAGAACTCTCCGTTTTTAATGTTAATTTATCTTTTGATAAATCAACATATACAACTCCACCATCAACTAATCTTCCAAATAATAGTTCTTCGGCCAAAGGCTTTTTTATATGTTCCTGAATTACTCTTCCTAATGGTCTAGCACCAAAAGTTTTGTCATAACCCTTTGTTGCTAGCCAATCTCTAGCTTTATCAGTTAAAACAACAGATACACCTTTTTCAGATAATTGTGCTTCTAATTGCATAATAAATTTGTCAACTACCATTCTAACAATTCCTAATGGTAAGTATCCAAAAGGTATTATAGCATCTAATCTATTTCGAAATTCTGGTGCAAATAACTTGTCAATTGCTTCACCATCAGCTCCTTCACGATTTTCTTTCTTGAAACCTATCGCTGCTTTTGATAGCTCTTGTGCTCCTGCATTGGTTGTCATTATTAAAACCGTGTTTCTGAAATCTACAGATTTACCATTATTATCTGTTAATTTTCCATGATCCATTACTTGAAGGAGTAAGTTAAATAAATCTGGGTGAGCTTTTTCTATTTCATCTAACAACAATACAGAATGAGGATTTTGGTCAACAGCATCAGTTAAAAGACCTCCTTGATCAAAACCAACATAACCTGGAGGAGCCCCAATTAATCTTGAGACAGTATGTCGTTCCATGTATTCAGACATATCAAACCTTATGAGTTTTACCCCAGTTGCTTCTGCCAATTGCTTAGCAACTTCAGTTTTTCCAACACCCGTTGGTCCAGAGAATAAGTAACAGCCAACGGGTTTTTCGCCCTCTCTTAGGCCAGCTCTTGATAGTTTAATACTTGAAACTAATTCAGAAACTGCTTTATCCTGTCCATATACCATTCTTTTTAAATCATCTTCTAACTTTGAAAGGGCTTTTCTATCATCTGTTGACACATTTCTAGGAGGTATTCTTGCAATTAATGCAATAGTTTCTTCAATTTCAACTTTACCAATAATTTTCTTTCTTTTTGATTTATTTTTTAACATTTGAGCTGCAGCAGTTTCGTCTATAACGTCAATAGCTTTATCTGGTAACTTTCTGTCGTTTATGTATCTAGCAGATAGTTCAACAGCTGTTTTAATAGCAATATTAGTAAATTTTAAATTATGATGTTTTTCATAACGAGATTTCAGACCCATCAAAATTTTTACAGTATCTTCAACATTTGGCTCTGGAACGTCAATTTTTTGAAATCTTCTTACTAACGCTCTATCTTTATCAAAATATCCTCTATATTCTTTATACGTTGTTGAGCCAATACATTTTAATGAACCATTTTGAAGTGCTGGTTTTAATAAATTAGATGCGTCCATTGCTCCTCCACTAGTTGCTCCTGCACCAATTATAGTATGTATTTCATCAATAAATAATATGGCATTTTCATTTTGTTCAATCTCTTTCATTACGGCCTTCAAACGCTCTTCAAAGTCACCTCTATATCTCGTACCTGCTAGCAATGCACCCAAATCTAAAGCAAAAATTTCTGAATTTAATAAAACTTCAGGAACATTACCATTAACAACCTTATCAGCCAAACCTTCCGCAATTGCGGTTTTTCCTACACCAGGGTCACCTACCAATAAAGGATTATTCTTTGTTCTTCTACATAAAACTTGAATGGTTCTATCTAACTCAGATTGTCTGCCAATTAAAGGGTCGACTTTACCATCAGCAGCTTTTTCATTTAAGTTAACCGCATATTTTTCTAGAGCTTTTTCAGATTTTTTATTATCACCATCTTCAATTTCGCTATCAGCTCCTGATGGTATAGATGATTTTGAATAATTGGGATCCTTAGCTAAACCATGACTTATAAAACTAACTGCATCAAGACGTTTCATGTCTTGTTTTTGGAGTAAATAAACTGCATAGCAATCTCTTTCAGAAAACATAGCTACTAAGATATTTGCACCTGTTGCTTCACTTCTGCCTGAAGATTGAGTGTGTATTACAGCTCTTTGAACAACTCTTTGAAAACCTGCTGTTGGCTGTGTATCTGCTTCTTTGTCTGATGTAACAATTGCTTTCAATTCTTCTTTAAGATATCTATCTATGTCTTCTTCTAATATTTTCACATTCACTGAACATGCTTTTAATACTTCCACAGCGTCTTGATCTTTTAACAAGGCAGAAAGTAAATGCTCTAATGTTGCAAACTCATGCTTTAATGAAGATGCATTTGTCATGGCTCGTCTAAGAGTTTCTTCTAAAGATTTAGATAACATTGTTATTCCTTTTCTAATTGAACTTGTAAAGGATGCTCATATTTACGGGCATAGTTCATAACTTGCATCGCTTTGGTTTCTGCTAAATCATATGCATAAATTCCACATACACCAACTCCACGTTGATGTACATGAAGCATTATTTGTGTTGCCTCTTCCCTATTTTTTTGAAAAAACTTCTCTAGCACCTCAATAACAAACTCCATTGGGGTATAGTCGTCATTCATCATTAATACTCTATAAAGTGGTGGAATTTTTGTTTTTGGCTTTACAGCTAATTTTATATTTCCTTCAACTTCATCTTTACCATCTTTATCTTCGCCCATAGAAATCAATGGTATGATTCTTAAATCAATATCTTCAAGATTTTCATATTTTTTATTAATGAGCAATTTCTTAGATATTCCTTTTTTAGTATAAACCTTGTAATAATATAAGAACGACTTACAGGTTCAACAAGTTTAAGTTAATTTTTTTTAATACGCTCTTTCATAATTGTTGCTTGTATTTTATACTAAATGTAGTGTTTTATTAGAAAAACAATCTAAATGATGTATTTATTTTTATATTCAGATTATAATTTTTTTAACTTTTATGCTATTAAACATCTTTAAATTAATTTTTTTGGATAAAAAATTGCTTAAAAATTATACTAAAATATTAAGTTATCAGAAATATTTTTTATTTCAAAAACACTATTCAATCCATTTAATAAAACTAATTCTCAATTCTATATTTATTTTATTTTTTATGGTTATTGCTTCATCTGCTAAAGCTAAATATGCCTCTTTCATTATAAATGAAAATACCAAACGTATTTATCATAACACTAATGCAGATACCAGAAACTACCCTGCCTCTTTAACAAAAATTATGACTTTATACATGATATTTGATGCTTTAAAAAATAAAAAAATTTCTATGAATACCAAATTAAAAATTTCCAAACGTGCGACCAGACAACCTCCATCTAAATTAAATCTTTCTGCTAGTTCTACTATTACAGTTAAAAATGCTATTTTGGCCTTAATTACTAAATCAGCTAATGATGTAGCAACAGTTGTAGCTGAAAACCTTGGAAAATCAGAAAGAAATTTTGCTAGATTAATGACAAGGAAAGCCAGAAAATTGGGTATGACACGTACAACCTTCAAAAATGCTTCAGGTTTACCTAATAGGGGTCAATTATCTACAGCCAGAGATATGGCAGTTCTGGGAATGGCTATTAGAAAAAACCATCCTAATTTTTTTAAATTATTCAAAACTAAATTTTTTGTTTATAAGGGAGTTAAATATACCAATCATAATAATCTGCTAAGTAGCTACTCTGGAACGGATGGTATTAAAACTGGTTATACAAACGCGTCTGGATTTAATCTTGTCGCTTCTGTTGAAAGAAACGGACAAAGAATTATTGGTGTTGTTTTTGGTGGCAAAAAGGCAAGATCACGTGATAAACATATGATAAGTTTACTGAATAAATACTTTAAAACTAATCCTTCTAAACCACTTGTTAGAATAGCAAAACCTTCAGAGATGCCTAAGGTTCGTCCTAAAACTATTGTTGCAGAAAAAAATGTGAAAAGTTTTAAAATACCTCTTAAAGCCACCAAAACTCTATACCCTGAAAACGTCCAAGATGACTGGTTTGTGCAAATTGGTGCTTTCAAGAATAGATTAAATGCTCATAAAGCAGCTCGTAATGCCAGAAATATTGTTCCAGAACAACTTGGTAATTTACCTGCTTCATTGAGTAAAATAACTAAAACTAGTAACACAAATGATGATTTAGAGTACTTATGGAGAGTTCGTTTTATCGAACTAGCAGAAAATCAAGCACGCTCAGTTTGTGCAGAACTTTGGTCTTCTGGTCTGAGTTGCATTCCACTTCCTTCTGATAATAAATCTTAATACAAATACTTCTCTAAGATACTTTTAATATATCAGCCCAATTTGTGGTGTAAAAAGGAGATCTATAAAAAGATCGCATTCTCCATTTATTGTTTTCTGTTTTTTTTCTTCCTGAATGTTTTATTAACCCTTGAGAACCATAAAACAATGTCATTTTCCCCATTTTAGTATTTATATCATCTAATATTTTCATGCAAATATCAGATTTGTTAGCAATATTTTTATAACTCTTATTGTACGTAAACAAATTATCCTGAATAACATAATTAGTATTTTTAACGTCTTTTTTTCTTTGTTTTAAGTCAAGTAATATTACTCCAATTTTTTTATAATTATAATTTGGACGATAAAGTGTGTTTAATATCTTAAATGCTTTTTTCATTATTATGTTGGTATTATCCGTTAAATGATCAAAGGGTGATATTGCACTATTATTATATTGTAAATCCTTCTTTCTAAAACGATTAGTATTAATAAAAACACAAATCTCTCCACATAAGCTGTATTGACTTCTAAGCTTCTCTGCTGCTCTTGCTACATGATTTGCTAATGCTTGTTTGAGATTATATTTATCATTAATCATATTACCAAAAGACCTAGAAACAGTAATAGACTTTTTATCCACTATATTCTCTAGAGTAAGACAAGAACTTCCTCTTAATTCATAAACCATACGCTCACCAACAACTGATACTAATTTCCTAATCTGACGAGGATCTGATTGCTGCAGGTCAAATGGATTATTAATTCCTATTGATTTTAAACGATTTGCCCATCCTTTAGAGATGCCCCAAATATCTTCTAATTGAATATTACTTAGTATACTTCTTAAATGATCAGATATAGTTAAAACATAAACATTGTTAGATGAATATTTCTTAGCCATTTTATTTGCTAACTTTGCTAATGTTTTGGTAGGACCTACTCCGATTGAAACAGGTATACCAGTCCACTGATAAATAAATTGTCTAATTTTAAACATTTCTTCTGAAATAGTTTTTTCATTAAATTTGCTTAAGTCTAGAAATGCTTCGTCAATAGAATATATTTCCATATCAGGTACAAAATAATTTAATGAGTTCATTACCCGAGAAGACATATCCCCATACAAAGTATAATTTGAGGAATATGTAAATATTTTGTTCTTCTTTATTAATGTTTTGTATAAGTGTAATGGGGCTCCCATAGGCACACCCAAGGATTTTGCTTCATTAGATCTAGCAATAATACATCCATCATTATTGGATAATACTACAACTGGCTTGTTCCTCAATAAAGGGTTAAAAACTCTTTCGCAGGAAACATAAAAATTATTACAATCAACTAGTCCATACATATCACAAAAAATGAACCGAACTAGTTACCACTCCCCAAATTTCCATATTCATATGATCTTCAATTTCAATTGGCTTATATAAATCATTTTCTGGCATCAATATTATTTTTCCAGACCGCTTGTACAATCTTTTAACAGTCATTTGTCCATCTAAAACAGCTATAATTACTTTTCCGTGTGCAGGCTTAATACTTCTATCAACAACCAAGATATCATTATCATTTATACCAGCATTAATCATTGAGTCGCCGTTAACACGAACAAAAAATGTTGCCGCTGGACGTTTGATTAAATAACTATTTAAATCTAAACTTTTCTCTAGGTTATCGTCTGCAGGAGAAGGAAAGCCAGCTGAAACTTTAGAGCTATAAAGAGGAAAAGTTTGAGAACTATTTAAACATGGCCTAAATACTTCTAATCTATCTAACATCTTATAGTGTCCATTTTGAGCCAGAATTCTTTTGGTTACTTCTAAATTTAAATTAATCATTATTTCATTCCAAATATTTTGTTCATGTTTTGTTCTCATATAAATTCAACAAAAAGTCAACTATTAAAAATAAAATTAAATAAAAATTATACTAAAAAAGAGATAAAGAAATATAAAATCTGCTAGAGTATTAACGATCTTTAAATTTTTTGAGTAAGCTGTCTAAATCATGATCTACTTGGTCATCAAAGCCATTTTTAGATGAAAAATAAGCTAAGGACATTAACCCAGAACCTAATAAAATAGTAAAAAAAGCACCAACAAAAATTGCGATTTTTCCGTTATAACTAATTGTAACGTCTGACATCTGTAACCATAAATTAATTGCAAGTATTGTAATTAATATCACAGTAAATATAGCTAAAATAATTAGAAATAAGGTGTTTTTCATATCAATATATATAATAATAAATTCAAGACAAGTCTATCAATATTATCTAAGAGGCATCTCTGATTTAACTAACTGTTCCCAGTATGCAATACCTAAAGGTAAAATATCGTCATTAAAATCATACTTACTATTATGTAGCATACAACCTGACTTCCCTTCACCTGCTCCCAACCATATATATGATCCAGGTATTTTTTCTAACATATAAGCAAAATCTTCAGCGCCCATAGAAGGTGCCATATTAGTTTTAACCGAATCTTTACCAAATAAATTTGATAAAACTTTAATTGCTTTTTCACTAGATTCAATGTCATTTATTGTTACAGGATAACCTTTAACGACAGATATATTGGCTGAACAACCATAAGCTATTGCTGTAGCCTCACAAATTTCTGTAAATTGTTTATGAACACTTATTCTAGTATCCGGGTTAATAGTTCTAATAGTGCCGATAAAATTTGCTATTTGAGGTATAATGTTAAATCCAGAACCTGCATTAATTTGAGTTACAGAAATCACAACTGCATCCAAAGGATTCTGTCTTCGAGAAACTATTTGTTGCAAAGCCTGAACAATAGCAGTAACTGCTAAAACAGGATCATTTGTTGCTTGAGGCATTGCGGCGTGACCACCGTTTCCATTTATAGTAACTTCAAATTTGTCTGCTGCTGCCATAACAGATCCTTTATGAACAGCAACACTTCCTTCAGTCATACCTGGCCAATTGTGCATACCCCAAACACTATCCATAGGAAATTGTTGAAACAAGCCATCCTCTATCATAGCAAGTCCCCCACCACCTCCTTCTTCTGCAGGTTGAAATATAAAATACACAGTTCCATCAAAATCCTTTTTCGAAGACAATAATTTCGCTGCCCCAAGTAGCATAGCTATATGACCGTCGTGACCACATGCATGCATACGGCCATCAAATTGTGATTTGTAAGAGAAATTATTTTCTTCAGTCATTGGCAAGGCGTCCATATCAGCTCTTAATCCAATAGCTTTATTTCCTCCACCACCAAGACTGGCATTAGCTCCCTTTAAAACACCAACAACACCTGTTTTAGCCATCCCTCTGTGAATTTCCAAACCAAAAGATTCAAGTTTCTCTGCAACAAAATTAGATGTCCACTCCTCTTCATAGCCTAGCTCTGGATGAGCGTGTAACTCATGCCTCCACTTTTTTATTTCAGGAAAAATATTAATAATTTCATTTGATACTTTCATGTGACACTCCTTGAGATTATTATAAATACTCTTAAAACAAAAGGTCAACTTTGTAATCATTGAGCTATCGTATGGATAGTAAATGTGCTAATTTGTCAAAACTTAATCTTGAAATCTACAAATTAGTTTTTTTAACAATAATTTTTTGGAATTTGATGAATATGAAACGGATGAATATTCTTCCTAAAAACAACTTACAAAAATTTATATTTATTTTTTTACCTTTCGCTTGTGGGTATTTTTTATCTTATCTTTATCGGTCAACCAATGCTGTTCTTGCCCCATATCTAAGTAATGAGCTAAATCTAAATGCGGAGCAATTAGGCTTAATTACATCTGCATATTTTTTAACATTTGGTTTGTTTCAGTTACCCTTGGGGGTTTTACTTGATAAGTTTGGCGCTAGAAGAGTTCAAAGTATTTTATTTTTAGTTGCGGCAACAGGGGCTATATTATTCAGCTTTGGAAACAATGTTTGGTCGCTAGTTATAGCTCGTGGATTAATTGGACTAGGCGTTTCTGGAGCTCTAATGGGAGCGTTTAAAGCTTTTGCAGTTTGGTTTTCTAAAGAAAGACTTCCACTTTTAATAGGTCTGTTTATGTCGGCAGGTGGGATGGGTGCAATTGTAGCATCAACACCTTTGGAAATGGCTATGCAAATAACTGATTGGAGAGGCGTTTATTTATTTCTTGGAATAATTACAGTTTTTATAGGGACTCTAATATTCTTTATAGTTCCGGAAAAAAAAGAAAGTGCCAAAAATGAAGAAATATTATCTATTTTAAGAGTATTAAAGGAAATTTATACAAGCTATGCTTTTTGGAGAATTGGTCCGTTATCTGGAATTGCAGGAGGTACTGGTCTAGCTATATTAGGACTATGGGCAGGTCCTTGGCTAGCTGATATTGGTAAGTTTAATAAAAGTGAAATTGCTAATATTCTCTTTATTTCAACAATAATGATGACCATTGGAACAACATCTTTAGGAATAATCACAGACTACTTAAGAAAATTCAATATATCTCCTGTTGGGGTTATGGGAGGCGCTATAATATTTTTTATAATTCCATTTACAATAATTACGTTTGGATTAATGCCAAAAGCAATATGGCCATGGGTTATGTTAAGCATAACCTCATTAGCAGCTACATTAGCTTATGCTGGGCTTAGTCAACATTTTCCTAATAGCTATGCTGCTCGTGCGTCAACTGCTGTAAATTTGATATGTTTTTTGATGGCTTTTATAGTTCAATATGCAATTGGTTTTATAATGCAAATAGTTGAGCCAGGAAAGCAAAGTGGATATTCAATAAAGGCTTATCAAGCAGGTTTTGGTTTGTTTTTAGTATTGCTTATTATTTGTTATGTTATTTTTTTAATAATGAGTCTAAAAGAATCAAAAAATAAGAAAAAAATTACGGGTAATGACGTTTAGCAATCCATTCATTTTTTACATTGGTAGGTTTTAAAATGAATCTATCATGCAATCTAAAATCTCCATCTTCCCAAAATTCAAACTCTTCTGGTTTTAACGCAAAGCCACCCCAAAAACTTGGACGAGGAATATCATTATCATTATATTTTTCTTCGAACACTTTTACCTGTTGCATTAAGACCTCTCTAGATTCTAATTCTCTTGATTGTTTTGAGGCCCAAGCACCAATTCGACTACCTCTTGAACGAGATTGATAATATTTGTCAGAAATTTCATCAGAAACTTTTTTAAGATTACCAACTAACCTTACTTGACGATTTAAACTTTTCCAATAAAAGCAAATAGCACCTTTTTCCGTTAGAATAATTTCTCTAGATTTACGACTTTCATAGTTTGTATAAAAAACAAAATCTCCATCAATAATATCTTTTAACAAGACTGTTCTGACTGAGGGCATACCGCTTTTGGATACTGTAGCTAATTGCATAGCATTAGGATCTCTGATTTCTTTTTCTTCAGCTTCAGATAGCCATTTTTTAAACAATTGTATTGGATCTACAATTTTTTCTAGTTCCAACTGAGATCTCCATGTTACTGATTTATTACTTAGTACTAATTTTGCCATATTCTATAGATATATGTATTTTAAATAAATTTAAAAGATTAACATGAGGTATTAATGCTTAAAAATTTTTTATTATTTGGATCCCTAATGTTACTAACAAGTAACGCTTACTCAAAAACGAATTTCTATCAAGTAACTGGGTCTGTTTCTTCAGTTGAAGTGCTTAAAAAGTATTCTACACAGAAAGTACCAAGAAATGAGAAAAGATGCTCAATTCAAAGAGTACCAGTAAATCAAGATGCCAACAAGTTTGGTGCAGATAATTTTATAGGAGCATTGATTGGAGGTGCTATTGGTAACAGACTTGGTGAAGGTGGTGGCAAATCTGGTGCAACAGCTTTAGGAGCCTTGATTGGATCTGAAGTTGTTAGAAATGACAAAGCTGAAGCAAATCAAAATTTTGTTGAAAAAGAGGTTTGTCGCGTCCAAAAGGTTATACATACTGAAACCACCGAACAAATTAGTGGATATAAACTAATTATAAACGTAGATGGAGAAACAATCTCTATGAATAGCAACAGATCCTATAACCCTGGAGATTTGATCACTTTAACAAAAAAAATAAGTTATTCTCTTAATTAAGTTTCAAATTAATAATAGTTAAATATTTTAAAATGATATAATTAATTATATAATGATAGTCGGTTATATCATTTTAATGCTAAATTGCGATTTTTAGACCAGGAAAACTAGATAATGGAACAAGAAAACCACAATAAAGGGATCATGCACGGCAAACGTGGCATTGTTATGGGAGTTGCCAATGATAGATCTATTGCGTGGGGTATAGCTAATGCAATTGCAAAACAGGGTGCGGAAATAGCATTTACATATCAAGGCGAAGCATTACAAAAAAGGGTCAGTCCACTTGCTGAGTCAGTTGGTTCTGACATTGTCATACCCTGCGATGTTTCAAGTGATGAATCAATTGACAAAACATTCAATTTCCTCAAAGAGAAATGGAACAATATTGATTTTTTAGTTCATGCAATTGCATACTCAGATAAAGAAGAATTAAAAGGTGAGTATGTTGATACAACAAGAGAAAACTTTTATAGAACGATGGATATATCTGTGTATTCATTTACCGCAGTTGCTCAAAGAGCTGCAGCAATGATGCCAAATGGTGGATCTATGATTACCCTTACTTATTATGGAGCAGAAAAAGTAATGCCTCATTATAATGTGATGGGTGTTGCTAAAGCCGCACTTGAATCTTCAGTAAGATATTTAGCTGCAGATCTAGGAGACAGCAAAATTAGAGTGAATAGTTTATCAGCAGGCCCTATAAAAACTCTTGCAGCTAGTGGCATAGGTGATTTCAGGTATATCCTTAAATGGAATCAATATAATTCTCCACTTCGTAGAAATGTTACGTTAGATGATGTTGGTGGATGTGGTGTTTATCTTTTATCTGATCTGTCAGCGGGAGTAACTGGTGAGACTCATCACGTTGATTGTGGTTATCATGTTGTAGGAATGAAAGCTATCGATGCACCAGATATGTCTCCAGAAAAAAAAGAAATTTAAATTACTAAAATTATATAATTGAAAGAATTTAAATGGCGAGCAACTCTTTTGGAAATATTTTTAAATTTACCAGCTTTGGTGAAAGCCATGGTAAAGCAATTGGATGCATAGTAGATGGAGTCCCTCCTTTAATTCCTGTAAATGAAGAAGATATTCAAGTTTACTTGGATAGAAGAAAACCTGGTCAATCCAAATTTGTTACGCAACGAAAAGAAAACGATATTGTAGAGATTCTATCTGGAACTTTTGAGGGGAAAACTACAGGTCACCCGATCGCTCTTAACATAAAAAACGAAGATCAAAGAAGTAAAGATTATTCTGAAATTTCAAGTCAGTTTAGACCAGGACATGCTGATATTACATATCAGAACAAATATGGAATAAGAGATTATAGAGGAGGAGGTAGATCTAGCGCGAGGGAAACAGCTGTAAGAGTTGCAGCAGGCGCAATTGCATTTAAGGTATTAGAAAATAAGTTAAAAAAATCTATAAAAATTAGAGCTAGTGTAATCCAATTAGGACCAAATAAGATTAATCGTGAAAATTTTAATTGGAATGAAGTTAACAATAACCCTTTTTTTTGCGGAGATCCAAAAGCCGCTAAAGAGTGGGAAATTTGGTTGGATAATCTTAGGAAGAACGGAAATAGCGCCGGTGCAATAATTGAAGTTGTTGCTGAAAATGTACCTAAAGGATTAGGAAGTCCAGTCTATAAAAAATTAGATAGTCAAATTGCAGAAGCATTAATGAGTATAAACGCTGTAAAAGGTGTAGAAATTGGTTCTGGTTTTGATTTAGCATCTTTAACAGGTAGTGAAGCCAATGATGAAATTTATCCCGACAATAAAGGAGATTATTATTTCGGGTCTAATCACTCTGGAGGAATATTAGGAGGAATTTCTTCTGGCCAGCCTATTGTGGCTAAATTTATTGTTAAACCAACGAGCTCTATTTTAACAGAAAAAAACTCTATAAATTTACAAAATGAACCTATTAAGATTAAAACAAAAGGTAGGCACGATCCTTGCGTTGGAATTAGGGCTGTTCCTGTAGCTGAAGCTATGCTAGCGATAACTATCTTAGATCAATTGTTAGAGCACGAAAGTCAAATTGGAAAGATTGAGTAAAACTTTTAATGATTAAATCTTTGTAGCTACAATTAAGAATTCTTTGTTTCCACTAGGGCCTAAAATAGGACTTTCTATAACTCCTAAAACATTCATATTAATTTCAAATCCTATCCATTTTGTTATATCATTAATCACTGTCTCATGTAGTTTAGAATCTCTAACTACACCACCCTTCCCGACAAGACCTTTGCCTACTTCAAATTGGGGTTTTATTAGAGCTACCAACCATCCATGAGATTTTAGAAGTCCAAGTCCTGGAAGTAAAACTTTCTTCAACGATATAAAAGATGCGTCACAAACCAAGGCATCCAAGGGATCTTTTATAATTTTATCAGTTAAATATCTAGCGTTTGTTTTTTCTTTGACTATAACTCTTTCATCTTGTCTCAATTTCCAATCTAGTTGTCCATACCCAACATCTACTGCATAAATTTTACTAGCTCCATTTGCTAACAAAACATCCGTGAAACCACCTGTACTTGCTCCAATATCAAGTGCTATAATGGAGTTACAGTCTAAATTAAATTCTAATATAGCTTTACTTAATTTTACACCTCCCCTAGACACCCATGGATATGTTTTACCTTTTATCTCAATTTTTGAATTTTTTAATACTTGTTGTCCGGGTTTTTCAATACGCTTATTTTCAGCAAATACATTTCCAGTCATAAGAATAGAATTAGCTTGCTCTCTACTTTTAGCAAAGCCTTTTAAAACCATAAGTTTATCTATTCGTTCTTTACTTATTTTAAGGATCCTAAAATATTTTGAAGTTTAATTGGTAATAGATTTATTTTTTGTATTCGACCAAGATATCATTTTAGAAATAACTTTCATCAATCCATCTGCGTCCAAACCTGCTTTAGCTAATTGCTCTTTTTGAGAAGCGTGATCTTGAAAATTATCTGGCATAGTTAAGCATTTAATTTCTTTATCATGCTTATTAAGAAGATCCTTAGATGACAAAAAATGTAAACAATGAGAACTAAATCCTCCCGCAGAACCTTCCTCTATTATAATAAGTTTTTCATGTTCATTCCATAATTTTTCAAGTAATTGCGTGTCAATTGGTTTTGCAAAACGTGCGTCGGCAACTGTTATCTTTGAATTATCTTGCAATAAATGATCCGCAACTTTCAATGCAGAATTTACTCTCGTGCCTAAAGCAAGAATTGCTAAATCTTTTCCTTTTCTGATTATTCTTCCTTTACCAATTTTAACATCTTGTACAATATCAGTAATATCAACACCTTCTCCTTCACCTCTTGGATATCTACAAAAAATTGGACCGTCATTATATTTCGAAGCAATCGAGACCATTTTTGCCAATTCCGCTTCATCGCTAGGCGCCATTACCACTACATTTGGCAAACAACAAAGGTATGCTAAATCAAATGAACCTGCATGAGTTGCTCCATCAGCTCCAACATATCCTGCTCTATCAAGCATAAATCTTACAGGCAAATTTTGTATCACGACGTCGTGAACCACTTGATCATAGGCTCTTTGTAAAAAAGTTGAATAAATGGCTACAAATGGTTTTAAACCCTCTGAGGCCATTCCAGCAGCGAAAGTTACAGCATGTTGTTCTGCAATTCCAACATCGTAAAATCTATCTTCAAACTTTTCTGCAAATTTACTTAATCCAGTTCCAGAAGGCATAGCAGCAGTTATAGCTAGAACTTTTTTATCCTTTTCAGCAATTTTACACAAGGTCTCTGCAAAAACATTAGTGTAAGTAGGTGCGTTAGATGTTGATTTAACTGTGTCACCAGTAATTACATTAAATTCAGATACAGCGTGATATTTTTCGTGAGAAACTTTAGAAAAAGGATGTCCTCTTCCCTTTTCTGTTACCACATGGAGCAAAATTGGTTTCTCTTGAGAACCATTTTTTAGATTTTGCAATATTTTAACCATGGATTTAACATCATGACCGTCTATTGGACCTAGATAATTCATACCCATCTGACTAAAAATAGTACCTTCCGCATTTCCTAATAAATTTCTTGCTAGACTTTCAGCTCTTTTGGCTGTTTCACCAACTTCTTTAGGGAAAAGATTAACCATTTGTTTAGCAATTTCTCTTACGTTATTAAACGGTCGACTTGATACAACATTAGATAAATAGTTGCTCAAAGCGCCTACAGCTGGAGCTATAGACATATCATTGTCATTTAAAATAATTAATAAATTAGTCTTAAAAGCTCCAGCGTTATTAATTGCTTCATATGCCATTCCGGCACTCAGTGCACCATCACCAATGACAGCAATTACATTGTTAGATTTTCCAAGTTTGTCTCTTGCAACAGCCATTCCAAGTGCTGCAGAGATTGATGTTGATGAATGCCCTGCACCAAAAGGATCAAAAATAGATTCTGTTCTCTTTGTAAATCCTGAAAGGCCTTTAGACTTTCTTAAAGTAGACATTGCATGTCTTCTGTTGGTTAAAATTTTATGAGGATATGCTTGATGTCCAACGTCCCAAATTAATCTATCGTCAGGAGTGTCAAAAACATAATGAATCGCTATAGCAAGCTCAACAACACCTAAACCAGCACCTAAATGTCCGCCTGTTTTTGATACAATATCAATCATGTCAAGGCGTAATTCTGAAGAAAGTTGATCAAGATCTTCAATTTTTAAAAATTTGAGATCACTTGGATTGTTTACCTTATCGAGTAACGGTGTGGTAACAGTTTTAGTTTTTTTATCTTTAATTTCCATTTATTAACTTAAACCTAAAACAAAAAACTTAAATTTATTTATCTCTATTTACAGTATATTTAGCTAAAGATACAAGATTTTCTGATTCTTGTTTAAATTTTTGTATCAAATTTTTGGCTTTACTAGTTTCCTCTAAAGCTCTTTTTGCAGCTTTTTCTCTACCCAAAACCGTAACAAAATTAGGTATTTCATTTTTAGTATCTTGACCTATAGGTTTTCCCATTGAGCTCTCATTTCCGTCAAGATCAAGTAAATCATCTGCAATTTGAAAAGCTAGACCAATATGATTGGCATAATTAATAAGATTAGTTTTTTGATCGTGACTAGCATCTAATAAAATTGAAGCCACATGAGAACAACAAGATATTAATGCACCTGTTTTATGATTTTGAATCCACTCTATTTGACCTAAATCTATTGATTTATCCTCTGTAATATCCATATCTGCTTGTTGGCCTCCAACCATTCCATTTGGCCCAATAGCTTTTGCTAAAACAAAACAAATCTCTGACCTTTTTTCTGAATTGGAAATAAAATTACTATCTCCTATTATTTGGAAGGCCCAACTTAATAACCCATCTCCAGCTAGTATAGCAGTATGATAACCAAATTTTACGTGATTAGCTGCCTTTCCTCTTCTGGTGGGAGAATTATCCATAGCTGGTAGATCGTCATGAATTAATGAATAAGAATGAATTGCCTCGATAGCTGATCCAACGGCAATTAATTCATTATATTTTGATTTCGAAAGAGGTTTATTATTAATAGCACTAATAAAACGCCCAGATTCCAAAACCAGATAAGCCCTTATCTTTTTTCCACCACTAATTGAAGAATATCTCATTGCTTCAAAAAGTTTGGAACTTAATCCTTTACCAGATGGTAAATTGATATCTAAGAATCTGTCAATTTCTTGTGAGTTTTTCTCAAGCTTATTTTGAAATTCAATCATCAGATTATCCTAGTTATCTTAAAGATAAATTACTCAGGTTTAAAAGATGATAATTTTTCTGGAACAGACTCAACATTATCCGATAATTGTATCGTTTCAACTTTCATTTTTGCTTCTTGTAATTTTGTTTGACAAAAATCTTTTAACTGTGATCCTCTGTCATATGCAGCTATCGCTTCTTCAAGTGAAACATCTCCTTTATCAAGACTATCTACAAGTTTTTCTAATTCATGCATAGCTTCTTCAAAAGTTAGTTTTTCTAGTTCATTATTAGTCATAATTAGTTAGAACCTATCCCAATTAATAATATTAGAAAGTTAACCTTTCAAAAAAATTTAATCAACTGTTTACTTGATCATTTGAAGAGCATTTATTAATTTTTTGCTGATATTAGTTTCAAAACCTGAATGACCTGCATCATCCACAATTTCAATTTTTACATCATTCCAATTATCAGCAAGTTCTAGTGCAGTGAATGGAGGACAAATTACATCATGCCTCCCTTGCACAATGAAAGATTTTATATTAGCAATTTTATGTAAATTTTTTATAATATAGTCATCGTCTATAAAACAGTTATTTATAAAATAGTGAGTCTCTATTTTTGATATTGCAAGAGCTTGCTCACCAGAAATTGGGCGTGAAATATAATTAAGTGATGAGCAAGAATTTTCGTATTCGGCCCAAACAGATGCTGCCTTAAGGCTTTTGGATCTATTATTACTATGTAATTGAGTATGAAACCATTCGAGAATATTATTTCTATAATTTTTTGGAACTGATAATGTAAATTTCTCGTAGGCTTCTGGAAAGAATTTCTTTATATCATACAAAAACCAGTCAATCTCAATTTTAGTGCCTAAAAATATGCCCCTTAAAATAAAACCTAAACATCTATTTGGGAAATCTATACCATATAATAATGCTAAAGTACTACCCCATGACCCCCCAAAAAGGTACCATTCGTCAATTTTTAATGCCTCTCTCAAATTTTCAATATCTGAGACTAAAAGTTGAGTGTTATTATGATTTGTTTCCGCATATGGGATGCTTTTACCCGAGCCTCTTTGATCAAAAAAAATTACTCTAAAAATATTTGGATCAAAAAAACTTTTATGTGAGTTAGAAAACCCAGCACCTGGTCCACCATGCAAAAACAATATTGGTATACCATTAGGATTTCCGTACTGCTCATAATATATTGAGTGCCCATTACCAACTTTTAGATAATCATTATCATATGATGGTAGGCAATCAAAAAAAAAATTAGACGTATTATTTAAATTTAACATTTATTAAAATCTTGAATACAAAAATTATTAAGCTGCTTCCTCAGCATTATCATCAATAATTTTCTCAAGTTTTACAACAGCACTTTCTTTGTCCGTATTATCAACAGCTGCAAATTCGCTAGCCAGACGTTCTAAAGCGGCCTGATACATCTGTCTTTCAGAATAAGACTGTTCTCCTTGATCATCTTTCCTATACAAATCTCTAACAACTTCTGCAATCGAAACTAAGCTTCCTGAATTAATTTTAGTTTCATATTCTTGAGCTCGTCGTGACCACATTGTCTTTTTAACTTTTGCTTTGCCTTTTAAGGTAATAATTGCTTCATCCATCTGTACCTTACTTGATAAAGTTCTTAGCCCTTGCTCCGTAGCTTTGGATAAAGGAACCCTTAGTGTCATTCTTTCATGTTCAAATCTTATTACTAGTAATTCTAGTTCGACATCTTCAACTTTGCGATTTTCTGTTCCAATGATTTTACCGACACCGTGACTTGGATATACAACAAAATCACCGGGTATAAATGTGTTAACTACGTTTTTATCTTTTGACAATTTAATCACCTTTATTAATGGTAGTTTTTAAAAAAGAAATTTAAAAAAACGGATTTATAGCATAAATTCTTGCCAAATACCAGTTTTAAAGAAACAAATTTAAAAGGCTTATATTTTCCCAGGTTTTTTTGAGCCGTATTTTTGAAATTTACCTTCTTCATCAGTATATTTTTCGTAATCAGGTAGAGGGTCAATTTTCATGGTAATATTCGGCCAAATCTCTGACATTTCTCTGTTATATTCTAACCACTCATCTGCACCTGGATCGGTATCAGCTTGAATAGCATCTACAGGGCATTCTGGTTCACAAACACCACAATCAATACATTCATCTGGATGAATAACAATAGTATTTTCTCCAATATAAAAACAATCCACTGGACAAACTTCAACACAATCAGTGTGTCTACAATTTATACATTTATCATTTACTATATACGTCATATTAATCTCAAAATTATTTGTATTTAAACTACAAAAGTTATGATTACAAGCATAGATTAAGTATAATTTAATCTCTGCCCATCAACTTATCTGTCAGACGCCTTTCTCGTTTTGTTGGACGACCAACTCTTTCTACAAACTTAATTTCAGCCTTAAGTCTTTCCTTTTTTGGAATATTTTGAAAGGGAGTAATATCTTCATAGAAATTTAACGACTCTGAATAAGGACCTCTTCGATTGGGTATATCCAAAACTTTCAATACCTTTATATTATCATTGATTGTCATAGTTAATACATCACCGATGGAAATCATTTTATGCGGTTTTTGGGTGACTTGCCCTGAAATTCGTAACCTATTGGATAAAATGAATTTTGAAGAAACACTTCTACTTTTAAATATCCGAATGTAATATAAATAAACATCAAGCCTTAAAGTTTTTTTTTCTAAAATTTTAGATATCATATCATTTTTCAATCTTAATAGACTTCAAGACTGCGAATGGTGATAAAGGATCTGGTAATTTTTCTTTTTTTTGCGTTTTTGAAAGTTTTTTATCTTTATAATTATTGCTTTTCAAAGTTTTTTTGTTAAAATTTTTTACTTTAGGTTTAGCAACCTTCTTTTTTTTTTCAAAAATTATAATTGGCACCTGATCAGCTGAAGTTGACGGCTCTTCACCACATTTAGAATAACCTAAGTCATAAAGAATTTCTTCCATTTGATTTTTTGTTGCACCTGCTATAGACAACATTGTATCATTAATTTTAAATTGACCATTTCTAGCTTCTGTTCTTATTAAAGCTGATAATCTCTCAGTGATATCAGCTCTGAGAGCCAAACTCGTAAAAGGAACAAATCCAAAAGCTCTATAAAATCCATGCTTAATATTTGGTAAAATTTTTATACTTACGCGTCCATCAGGTGGAAGAGCATTCTTTGGAAAATCTTGATTATAAACAGACCATAATAAAGCTCTTAATTTTATGGCGGCCGGTTTTAAAAGATTAGGTAAATAAATGGTTTCAACTCCTATTCTTAGACCTAATCTTGCTAAATTTCTTTTATCTGATTCAGACAAATTTGTAATATTCATTGATAATTTATTAGTTTGCGCTGATCCTAGACCCTCATAAACATGATATGCAATTCCTAAAGCTTTGCCAGAAAAACTTTCGTAAATTTTTTTTTCATTGTCGTAATTTGTAGCTGAAATATTTTGTTGATTATCATTTTCATTTTTTTGTTGTTCTACATTTAAAATAGGATTTTTTAAATTAATAGCTTCAAGCAAAATAGTTTCAACATTTTTCTCAACTGCTTCATTTATTCTAATTTCTATTTGCTTAATCTGTTCGTCATTCAAAAATTCGGAATTAACGAGGATAATTTTGGGCGAATATAAAGTTTCACCATTTGTTAGTTTCGCAACCTTATTATTTTGCCATAAGATAGATGCATCATCATCAAATTTAAAAGCTGCATTATCAGACATTAAAAGCTCTCTAACACGTCTTTTAATTTCTTTAGGTAAAATTTTTCTTGCCGCCGATAGAATCGGACCAGCTTTTTCACCTTGGGAGAGAGAAGGAATAAATTCAAAACCTTTTAATAATCCAACTTCTTCACCTTCAACAATCACCTTACCGTCTAATCTAATTACAGCTTCCAAATTACTATGCTCTTTTAAAGTTTTATTTAAAATTACAATTCTCTTATCTACAAATCTTTGGGTTAATCTATTATGCAATTCGTCAGATAGTTTATCTTCAATTATTTTCGCTTCATTTTGCCAATACTCAGAGTCTTCTATCCATTTTTGTCTGTTTGTAATAAATGTCCAAGTTCTGATATTTGATATTCTATTTAACAGAGTATCTATTTCTCCATCAAATCTATTTAGCCTGTTTAGCTGAGACTTTATCCACTCATTATCAAGTTTTCCATTAGCTAATAATAATTCAAAAGTTTTTTCTAGCAAGCTAAAATGAACACCTGATAAGGAATTACTAAAATCAGGAATTTGACAAACTTCCCACAATAAAATTAGTGCTTCCTTATGGTTAATTTTATTTTGAATTGAACTAATTTCAGATAAATGATTAAGACAAAGTGCATCTAGTGCCCCAGCTTTTCTCCTCATAAATTTAAACGGTGGATAGGCTTCTAAGGAGTTTACTAATCCTTTCAATGAGTCAAAATTTAATTCTGAATTTCTCCACCAAATATTTTTTAAAGGGAAAAAACAATGATTTTCAATTTGTTCTATCGTTTCTTCGTCAAACTTAAGATGATCTTCTACCACTCCAAACGACCCATTTCGTGAATGTCTTCCAGCCCTACCTGCTATTTGAGCAATTTCTGAAGAATTAAGGTATCTTGGTATTTTCCCATCAAATTTTGTGTTAGATGCAAAAGCAACATGATCAATGTCCATATTTAAACCCATGCCAATAGCATCTGTTGCAATCAAATAGTCAACTTGACCATTTTGATAAAGATCAACCTGGGCATTTCTTGTTCTTGGTGACAAAGCTCCCATCACAATTGCAGCTCCACCTTTTTTTGTTCTAATAAGTTCAGCAATTTTGTAAACTTCTGGTATAGAGAAAGCAACAATGGCAGACCTAGGTTTAAGCCTTGTAAGTTTTTTCACGCCTACATAACTCAAAACTGAAAGCCTTGGTCTTATTTCGATTAAACAATTAGGTAAAATTTTTTTTAATATAGGTTTAATAGTTTCAGCACCAAGAAGCACTGTTTCTTCGGTTCCCCTAGTATTAAGAATTCTATCTGTAAAAATATGTCCTCTCTCATGATCAGCAGCTAACTGTATTTCATCTATTGCAACAAAAGAAAAAATTCTCTCTAATGGCATAGACTCTACAGTACAACAAAAATATTTTGCATCAGGAGGTATAATTTTTTCTTCACCAGTTACAAGAGCAACTTTAGATTTTCCAACCTCTAAGACTGCTTTATCATAATTTTCTCGGGCTAATAATCTAAGTGGGAATCCAATTATTCCAGAACTATGAGAGAGCATCCTCTGCATTGCATAATAAGTTTTACCTGTGTTTGTAGGACCTAATAAAGCTTTTACTCTAACATTTTCATTTATCGATCCATGCCAATTATTTGATTGTTCTTTTGAGCTTAAATTCATACTAACGGCTCTTTTGTATTAATTTTTAAATGATAATCTAATTATGTGATTTTATACAAAATCTAAGTGTCTTAATCAAAAAATTAATATACACTTTTTGTAATAATTAAAAAAGGTAATGACGATTTTTTGGAGCAACAATAGAAAATATGAAGCGTAGAGTAATAATTACTGGAGGTAGCAAAGGAATTGGTAAAGCAATAGCTGAACGATTTGCAAAAGAAGAATGTGATGTTTATCTGCTCGCCTCTAATAAAGAAAATTTAGAAAACACCAAATCTGAATTACAAAATAAATATAATGTAAATGTTTATTATTACGCAGCTGATTTGAAAATAAAAATAGAATGTGAAAATGCTATTAAAGCTGTGGAAAAAGAGTTTAAAAATTTTGATACGTTAATTTTTTCAGCTGGAGCAACAAAAAGTGGGGATTTCCTTAAACAACCTGTAGAAGATTTTGAAGATGGGTTTGCTTTAAAATTTTATAGTGCTGTTAGATTATCAAAAGCGTTTTGGCCAACGTTATCTAAAAACAGTGGATGGATTGTTTCAATTAATGGAGCTATGAGTCATTCTCCAGATCCATTTTTTATGGTTGGTGGTGCTGTCAATGCAGCTTTTCTAAACTTTACAAAAGCTCTATCTAAAAAAGGATTAGTTGATGGAGTTAATGTAAACTCTATCAATCCTGGCATGACATCAACTGATCGTTTAATAACTATTATACAAAATAATGCGGATAGAGAAGGTATAAGTTTTGTTGATGCAGAAAAAAAAGCCTTAAAAAATATAGGATTGGATAGATTTTCAACTCCACAAGAAGTTGCTGAACTAGCCTATTTCCTGTGTGATCCTAAAGTTAGGCACCTTACAGGGACAGAAATTAATTTAGATGGTGGAAAAAAACCAACAATATAGATGAGGGAAGTATAATGTCAAAAAAAGCTGCTTCAGTTTTTGTACAAACTTTAAAAAATCATGATGTTGATCGTTTCTTTTGTGTTCCTGGTGAATCATATCTATCCGTAATGGATGAATTATTATATTCACCTGGAATTGATGTTATTACATGTAGGCATGAGGGAGGTGCTGGCTTTATGGCTGTCGCAGATGCAAAGTGTACAGGTAAAGCTGGTGTTGCATTTGTAAGCAGAGGCCCAGGAGCAACTAATGCTTCAATCTCAGTTCACTCAGCACATCAAGGCGGGATACCTATGGTATTATTTATTGGTCAAGTCAATCGAATTAGTACTGGTAAAATGCATTTGCAAGAAATGGATTTCATCAAGACATTTTCTGATATGGCAAAACACGTAGAACAAATCAACACACCAAGTGAGATTGGTAATGTTACTGCAAGAGCATTTCACATTGCTGAAAGTGGTATACCAGGCCCTGTAGTTATAGCCATACCAACAGATGTTTTAGAATCTAAAATTGAATCTAAAGATGTAAAGCGTATTAAAATAAATCCACCTTTAGCTTTCCCTGAAAAGGTAAAAGAAGTATCTAACTTATTATCAAATGCAAAAAAGCCAGTTCTTGTTGTAGGTGGACAAGTACACATATCAGCTAGGTCAAGAAAACTTGTAGAAGAAGTTGCAAAAGCCCATAATTTACCAGTTTTATGTACTTATGAGCATCAAGATATTATTTCTAACGATAACTTACACTATGCAGGAGAATTAGGTTTAAGACCCCCAGAACCTATAAGAAAAAATGCGCTAGAAGCAGACTTAGTTCTAGTTATTGGCCATAGGTTTAATGGGGTGCCAAATATGGCCTATAAATTTCCTTCATCAAAACAAACATTTATTCACGTTATACCTGATCCAAATACAATTGGTAAAATTTTTCGAACTGATATGGGTATAGTTGCAGATAGTGAGCATTTTTTAGAACAAATATCTCAGTTTTCAAACGATAATAAAAATAGCGAAAGGGATGAATGGGTGAAACTTTGTCATTATCGTTATTTAAATAATGATGCAACTGTAACTCCAAGAAATGCAAATGACGGACTAGATTTTGCTCATTTCATTGATGGTTTAGGTAAAATAGCTCCAAAAAACTCAATAATTACAAATGATGCTGGAAATTTTACAAGTTGGATGCATCATCGATTTCCGTTTAAATCTACGATGAAATTAATAGGCTCAGAAATTGGCGCTATGGGTATGGGTATTCCTGCAGGGATAGCGGCTGCACTAAGGTTTCCAGATCGACAAGTTTTTTCAATTGTTGGAGATGGCGGGGCTTTGATGACTGGTTCTGAGCTTGCGACAGCTGTTGCTCAGAAGGCAAAAATAAGAGTAATAGTAGCTAATAATAATCATTACGGTACAATACGTTATCATCAAGAAGTTCACTTTCCGACTAGAGATCATTATGCAACAAATCTAGTTAATCCAGACTTTGCTAAGTATGGTGAAAGCTTTGGTTTAAAATGTTTCACAATACATAGTACTGAAGAAATAGTACCAAAAATAAAAAATGCAATGGAAGTAAATGGACCATCATTAATTGAATTTAAAATGAGCCTTGAATTAAACACAAGCACAACAACTATTTCTCAACTTCAAACGAAATAATATAAATTCTTATTGTTGTGGAGCGTCAACAATTGTAAAAAATCCTGAAAATGGTCCAGAACCTCCTCCACCATTAGGATTATTATTTGGCCTTGCAGCTCCTGTAAACATTTGAGCACCATAACCAGTGACATTAAAAGTAAATTTGAATGAAATTGTAGATGGAGAAATAACAACAGGAGAGTCTAGCTCCATTACACCCACTAATCTATCAACATTACTACACCCACCACTTCCATCATCATCTGCAACACCGTCTCTTTTATCTAAATCAGACGCTCTCATAAGATACCCGTTTAGAGACCCACCAGAAAACCTGGCACCTAAATATTCGCCATCGCAATTTCCAGCTTGATTAAATTGAGTTAAGCTATCTGTACATTCCTCAGCAGGTGATGTTGTACTAACCGCATCGCATGCACTTCCTGATTTTTTGACATAGTAAGTTGTGCCACCTCTCTCATATTCAGCTTTAATGGTAAATGTATTTTTCAAAATTATGTAAGGATATGTGTATGTCCCATTTGCTGGACGGGTTGAAGTGCCAGCTAGTTCTGCATCACCAAGTGCAAAATCGTGAAGTGAGCCATTCGATTGATCAGTTGAAGTAAAGACTGTTGTACATGTCGATCTATCTAAAGAAGCACCAGACATAGGATTAGCTGTGCAAAGACCCATTTCAAAAACAGCTGCTTTATATAATTGTGGTGTAAAACGACAAGCGGTTGCTGAACCTGTAAACAAATGAGTGTCAGCGCTACATTCTTTAACTGTTTCTGCAGTAACTGCATAAGATTTGTTATTTAAAGACGAGAAAACAAAGACTGAAAAAATCATCAGGGCTAGTTTTATAAAATTACACATATTAAACTCCTCCTGCTGAAGCGGTAAAGTTTGTTTGTATAACAATCTGATTTTTACGTCTTACTTTTTCTAACATTTTGTCGTTCATTGATTTATTATTGAAAGCCTGATCTGCAATTAAACTAGGAATTGGATCATCTTGTTGTGATGTATCACCACCAAATCCTATTTTGTAAGTTAAATTTATAAAATCAATATCAGTACCTGTATCAAAATCTTTTGTCCCAGCCTCTAATATTACATTAGGAGCAATGGGTGTGTTTATTTGAAGACTGTAAGTTTTTCCCTTTGTATCAGATGTTTGATACCCTTCCCAAGTCCATTGTTTTGCAAATATCTTTGCTGATGGAACATAAGGAACTTGTCCACCTATTTCTATTTCGTATCCATCTAAAGCACGTTCTGTATTTCCATTTCTGCCAGTTTTAGCACCACTTATGGCAAAATATTTATTAGCATTAATTTCAAAAGCAGAACTTCTTAATTCTGTACCAACACTCCACCTAGAATGCTCATAGGTACTTTCATAATCATGAAAAGCGTTTATACCATAAATCCACTTTTCATCATCGCTAAGTTGTCTATAACCAATCCCGAGGTTAATCGTATCCCTATTATTTTGTCTAATAATTGATCCTTGAAAAAAAATCAGATTTCCTTCTGCTTCATTTTTAGACACAGGATTTATAGTTAATAGGGTAAAGTTTGGATCAGCAGCAGTTCTTCCCTCAATAGTGAGTTCGGTATTGGTAAAAAATGAATTAAAACCATCTTCAAACTTTTGTATGGATTTATCAATTATTGTATCTTTAAGCCTGTCCGTATTACCTGCAGCGCTTACTTCTAAAAAAGTGAGCGGCATTGCAATTAATGATATAAGGAAGATATTTTTAAGCTTCATGAGACACCTCACGCAAATTTATATTGATTAGAGTTCATTTAATTAAATTAAGCAAACAAAATCTTTGAATTTATATTTGTTACTTCTTTATCGCTTTATATACTTCTGTGTGATCGGGATTACCTTCTAAAGTTCTTAATGCTTCTGAAAGATGAGATAAAACATCACTTGAAAGTGGTTTTTCTAAAGATAAGTCTTTAATTAGACTATTGGCAATCGATACGTCTTTTACCATTAAATCAAGTGCAAATCCTGAGTTAAATTTTTCAGAAATCACAAATTTGTCTAGTTTAACTTCAGTTGTATTATTCTTACCTGTAGCTCCATTTATAATTTTCAAAAAGTTTTCTGGTTCAATTCCAAAAGAACGTGCTGTTGCTAGGGCTTCAAAACTTGATATTAATCCAGCTGCAGATACATAATTATTTAAAGCCTTTATGGCATGACCAGAACCTAATGGACCGGCAAATTGAACTTTTCCCATTACAGATAACAGATCACTTACATCTTCTAAAAGCTTCTCGTCACCCCCTGCCATAATCATTAAATCACCAGTTATTGCTCTCGCAACACCTCCGGAAACAGGTGCATCTAAAAATTTTACACCTTTATTTTTTAATTTCTTACCTAATTCTTGAGTTTCTCTAGGATCACTTGAAGACATATCTATAAACACTGATTTTAAATTCATTTCTAATAATTTAATGGCCATTTCAGAAACAATTCTTCCATTGGGTAACATGAAAATTATTACATCAAGACCACTAAAATCATTTATATCTTCAACTTGCTTCACACCAGATGATTTATCTATTTTAGCTTGTATGTCATATCCAAGAACATTACATCCTGATTTTACAATAAGTGGTGCCATTACAGAACCCATAGCACCTAGGCCAATAAATCCAATATTTTTAATTATCATTAGTTCACCCATTTTTGAATTATATCTTTATAGTACCTTTAGAAGCAAAGCTTTCAATCTCAAATTCTGAATAACCCAAATCAGTTAAAATTTCTTTAGTGTTTTCTCCAAGAGATGGAGCATGCAAGCTCTCAGAAGTTACATCTTCATTAAATTCTACTGGAAAGCTTGGATACAATAATTTTCCCTCTGTTGGATGATCTTGGACTTTAAAAAAATTTGTTATTTCAAGATGTTCATCTTTAAAAAGGTCCTTTGGAAAATTTACTTTAGTTGCTGGAATATCTTGTTCTCTGAGATTTTCTATCCAAAAACTAGTATTTCTTTTTTTTAATTCTTCAGACAAAATCTTGTATAATTCATCAATATTTTGGTTTCTTGATTCTAACGAACAAAATTTAGGATCTTTTAAAATGTTTTCTTTTTTTATGATACTAAAAAACCTTAACCACTGATCATCACTATATGGCAGTACAGCTATATATCCATCTAATGTTTTGTAAGGTTTTCTGTTCGGAGAAGATTGTCTAGGATAAACAGGTGGAGCTTTAGGTGGTAAAAAATTATGACCATATAAATGTTCAACTAAAGTAAAATCAACCATAGTTTCCATCATTGGAACTTCTAATTCTGTGCCCTCCCCATTTTTTTCTCGATTAAATAATGCGCTTAAAATTGACATTCCAAGCATTAAACCAGTAACTTTATCAGCAGTTGCTCCAGATGTGTAGCTTGGTTGATCTGAGTAAGTTTCTTGATACGCTGCCATTCCACTTATTGCTTGAATTGTATCATCAAAGGCTGGAAGTCCTGCATAAGGCCCTCTGGAAGAAAAACCAACTGCATTTGCTGTAATAATTTTAGGGTTTATCTTAATAAAATCAGAATGTGTTAATTTTAATTTTTCTAAAGACGCCTTTCTAATATTTGATACAAAAACATCTGATTTTTTGATTAATTTATAAATTATCAATCGGCCATCTGCTGATTTAAGGTCAACACTAATACTTTTTTTATTCCTATTAATATTCAAAAATACTGCTGCCATTCCTTTATTGACTCTGGGACCAATATATCTGGTATTATCACCAGAAAGTGTTTCAATTTTTATAATTTCAGCTCCCATATCAGCTAATAACCTTGTACAATAAGGAACCATCAATATCGAAGATGCATCAATTATCCTAATACCCTTTAAAGGTGCTTCTTTCATGCTTTACTCATCCATTCGGTTAAGTTTAAGAATTTTTAGTAAAAATAATTGAGTATTATTATTTATATAAACAGTTTAAAAAAACTCATTTATGTTACAAGACTTTTTATGAATATTGTATAAAATTAACTTATAATCAAATAAACAGGTACTTAATGCTTTATCTACAAGATGTGACAGTAAAAAGAGGTTCTAAAATTGTTTTTTATAATTGGAATTCTAAAATTGAGAACTCTAAAGTCACAATCATAAGTGGTAAAAATGGTGTTGGAAAATCAACCTTATTAAGAGTAATAGCTGGCATGATACCTTTAGAAAAAGGTATTGTGAAAAATTACAATAATGAAATTTTTAAAGATCAAACTAAATGGGGACAAAACCTAATCTACATTGACACCAAAAATGGTTTATCCAAGGATTTAACAGTTTATGAAAATTTAAAAACTTGGTCAGAAATGAGAGGTTGGAAAACTAGTGATGATGATCTTAAAAAAGCCCTCGACAGTTTAGACATGCTGAATCATAAAAACCTAAAGGTTTCACAATGCTCAGAAGGTTTAAAAAAGAGAGCAGCATTATCTAGGTTATATTTATCTCTTTCATTTGATGTAGAATTTTGGTTATTAGATGAAC
>CACJQK010000010.1 GCA_902595515.1 uncultured SAR116 cluster alpha proteobacterium | reverse complement strand
GAACGTAGGTGGTATTACTTTCGATACTGTTATGCCTATCTTAAATGATTATGCCAGGATACCAGTTTGCGGCCTTATTAGTTTGTATAATGCTACAAGTCTAAAAGGTGGAGAAAAAGATAGATTGCCCTTATTATTTAGGCAAATACTTACAAAAAGAATGATGATAAAAGGTTTTATTGTTTTTAATCATTATGATCAAAGAGAAGAGTCAATCATAGCTCTTTCAAAATGGATAAATGAAGGCAAGATTAAATATAAAGAAGATTTTGTTGAAGGCTTAGAAAATGCTCCTAATGCTTTCATAGGATTATTAAATGGTAAAAATTTCGGAAAGTTAGTAGTTAAAGTTAATCCCGACCCTACTTTGTAGTTATAGATAACTAAATTTTAATTTAAACTGTCAAAATTTTTGTTTTGTTTAACTAAATCTTCTAATAGCTTCGGAGGAGACCAAAATCTTGGGTCTTCTTCTGAATACTTTAGAATATTTTTCAATATTTTGTCTAATCCAATAATATCTGCATATTTCATTGGACCTCCTCTCCATTTAGGAAATCCATAACCATTGGTAAAAACAACATCGATATCTGAAGGCTTTAGTGCTATTTGTTCACTTAGAATTTTAGTCCCTTCATATACCATTGCAGCAATATATTTATCTAATATCTCCTTATCATCAAATTTTTTCGGAGTTATTCCGACTCTTTTTCTTTCTTGTTCGCAAATTACTTCTATTTCTGGATTAGGCGTAAGAAAATCTACATTTTTTCCATATAAATAATATCCTTTAGAAGTTTTTTGACCAAACCAACCTCTTTCGCACACTCTATCTGGTATTTCTACATATCTGTCATCTTTATGTCTAAATGGTGCTTTTCTTTTTCTTGTTGCCCAGCCTATATCTCCACCAGCTAAATCAATTACTTGAAAAATTCCCATTGCACACCCAAAATCTCTAATTACTTTATCTACATGAAATGGGCTAGCTCCATCTTCAACCATGTGATAGGTACTAACTAAATATTTTGATAGAATTCTGTTACCTATAAAACCATCACACACTCCAGATCTTACTGGTACTTTTCTCATTTTTTTAGCTAAGTCAAAAGCTGTAGCAACTGTGTCTGTTGAGGTTTTTTCTGCTACGACAATTTCTAGGAGTTTCATAATATTAGCTGGCGAAAAAAAATGAAGACCAATTACTCTACTTGGATCATCTACAACTGTAGATATTTCATTAACGTTTAAGTAGCTGGTGTTAGTTGCCAAAATACAATTTTTTCTGCAAATTTGATTTAATTTGCTAAAAACGTCTTTTTTAATATCCATGTTTTCAAATACTGCTTCTATAATTAAATCTCTATCTTTGAGTTCATTAAAATCTGTAGTTGCAGAGAACATTCTCATAATTTCAAGTTTTTGTTCATTATTAATTCTGTTTAATTTTACGTTTCGGTCATAAGTTGCATTTATTTTTGTTTTTGCTTTTTCAATGGCTTCATCATTTTGTTCTATCATGATCACATCTAATCCTGCATTCATAGCAGCCATAGAAATTCCAGTACCCATTGTACCACCACCAATTATTCCAATTTTTTTAAGCTCTATCGGTTTGCCGACTTTTAATTCTGGTACTTTTGTATTGGCTCTTTCAGCAAAGAAAGAATGTATTAACCCTTGTCTTTGAGGACTTTGGATACATTCCTCAAATAATTTTCTTTCATTTGAGATAGCCTCTGGAAAATTTAACTTAAGACCTTCGTCTACAGATTTAATAATTGCATGTGGTGAAAAAAGATTTTTATATTTTTTTGAGGCAGTTTCTTTAATTTTAATTAAACTATTACTTATTTCTTGTGTGTCACTGATCTTATCTTCCATCTGAGAAGTGGGTCTTGGTTTAAATCCATCTTTAATTAATTTTTTGGCATATTCAATGCCATTATCTATGGTGCTGTTATTTTTGGCAATCACATCTATAATACCTGCATCCAGAGCCTTTTTAGCTGGAACATGTTTTCCAGTAAGCATCATGTCTAAAGCCATAGAAACTCCACATAATCTTGGAAGTCTTTGTGTTCCCCCGGCACCAGGCAAAATACCTAGCAAAACTTCTGGCAGACCAACTTTGGTATTTGGAGCTGCAATTCTATAATGTGCTGACATAGCTACTTCCAAACCACCACCAAGAGGAGTTCCATGTAATGACGCAACAACTATTTTGTTTAGACTTTCAATTTTATCACAAATATTTCCTAAAATTGGAGCATCTATTTTTTTACCAAATTCTTTAATATCTGCACCTGCAAGAAATGTTCTTTCAGGAGCAGTAATAACTATAGCTAATATTTTTTCATCTAAGGATAGTTCTTCAATAGTTTCTAAAAGTCCAATTCTAACTGCGGCACTAATAGCATTGACTGGTGGGTTTGAAACTTCTATGAGTGCTATTTCGTCTAAAATTCTATGTTTTACTACTGACATTTTATCCTCTACATAAGTTTACTTTTGGCTTCAACATACTCATTGTTTATTCTTTTGACCAAGTCTTCAGCTGGTAAAATACTTTTTACAGCAGAAATACCTTGACCTGAACCCCAAATTTCTTTCCAGCTCTTTGGTTTTGAAGTGCCAGAACTAAAATTCATTTTACTTGAATCACTAACATCAAGATTGTCTGGATCTAGCCCCTGAGCCACTATAGACCCTTTCAAATAATTACCATGAACCCCAGTAAACAAGTTTGTGTATACAATATCGTCGGCAGAAGATTCTGTAATCATTTCTTTATATCTTTGATCGGCATTGGCCTCATTAGTAGCAATAAATGCAGAGCCTATATAAGCTAAGTCAGCTCCCATTGCTTGAGCAGCAAGTACTGCACCACCATTAGCTATTGAACCTGAGAGTAGAAGAGGACCAGAAAACCATTCACGAATCTCTTGAATTAATGCAAATGGTGAAAGTGTACCTGCATGACCACCTGCACCAGCAGCAACAGCTACCAATCCATCAGCACCCTTGTCAATTGCTTTTTTTGCAAAAAAATTGTTTATAATATCGTGCAAAACAATACCTTTAGCCTGATGAGCTACTTCATTTACCTCAGGCCTTGCACCCAAAGAAGTTATCCAAACAGGAGCTTCCCATTTTGCACAAATATCAATATCTTTTTCTAATCTAATATTAGATTTATGAACAATGTGATTAACTGCGTAAGGAGCTGCTGGATTGTCAGGATTTTCTTGATTATGTCTATCTAATTCTTCATTTATTCTTTTTAACCATATCTCTAGCATATTGGGTTCACCCTCACCTTCTCTAGCATTTAAGCATGGGAAAGAACCAATTATACCTGCCTTACATTGAGCTATAACTAAATCTGGATTTGATATTATAAATAATGGAGATCCTATTACAGGAATTTTTAATTTATCTAGGGGTGAAATAAGCGACAAACTTGTCTCCTTCTAATAAAATTAAATATAAATGAGTATTTAACACGCTAATTATGATGACTTCAATTATTTTAATTACATTATTATAATTTTTTATATATTATAAATTTTAATGTGATTAAGGAGGAATAAATGCTTTTAAACAACACTGATTTAGAAAAATTTGATAAAGATGGTTATTTATTTTTTCCTGAACTGTTTAATTCTGATGAAGCAGCATTATTAAAAGAGGAAGCTGACAAAGTATATTTAGAAAATAGAAAAGAAGTTTGGAAAGAAAGCACAGGAGTTGCAAGAACTGCTTTTGCAGCACACACATACAACGAAGCTTTTAGAAGATTAGCTGCTCATCCTAGATTGATTAATCCAGTATCTCAACTACTAGATGGTGATGTCTACATGCATCAGTTTAAATTAAATGCTAAGGCTGCATTTGATGGAGCTGTTTGGCAATGGCATCAAGATTATGGAACTTGGAAGAGAGATGACGGGATGCCAGAGCCAAGAGCTATGAATATTGCTGTATTTCTTGATGACGTTACTGCGGCAAATGGTCCTTTACTTTTTATACCAGGCAGTCACAAAATAGGAGTTATTGATGCAGGTCACGATTTAGAGACTACAAGTTATCCACTTTGGACTTTAGATAATGAAAAAGTTTTAGAGTTAGCTGAAAGAGGTGGATGTGTTGCTCCAACTGGAGCAGCTGGTAGTATGTTGATGTTTTCTTCTTTGCTAGTTCATGCAAGTCCTCCAAATATTTCTCCTTTTGGCAGAAGTATTGTCTATCTATCTTTATGTCACGTAGATAATCATATACAAAAGTTTAATCGAGAAGAATGGATTGCACATAGAGATTTTACACCTATTACAAAGCTTGATGACAATTGCCTTAATGAATTAGTAACCATTGATGTTAGCGCAGCTGAATAGTAAAGCATTTTAAAACAAGGAAAATTTTTTTGATCTCGATTGATTCAGTTTCAAATTTTAGAGACGTGTCTATTGGCTCTAAAATGAAAAAAAATTTATTATTTAGATGTGCTAAACTTAGCACCCTAAACGAGCGAGATATTAGAGTTTTAGAAAATTTAAGCCCTCACGCTATAATTGATTTTCGTGATCCCAAAGAAACTGAAAAAGCACCAGATAATTTATCAAGTAAACTTTTAGAGAAATATATCAACCTTCCTATATCAGCAAGCACTCTTAATAGAATGGTTGCACAAAAAGAAATCGATGGGGATAGTGTAAAATCTTATGAAAAAGTTATGGAAGATAGTTATCGGATGTATATTAATAATCATAAAGAGGTTTGGGCAAAATTTTTTGAAATTCTGCTTCAATCAAAGAAACTTCCAATTATTTTTCATTGCTCTGCTGGTAAAGATAGGACAGGTATAGCCAGTTTTATGATACAAAGTATTTTCAACAACCCTATGGATTTAATTTTTGAAAATTATCTTATTTCAAATGATTTATTGACTATTAAAGCCGCAACAGCTGAGCAAAGTACTAGCTCTTCAAATCAGGACTCACTAGTTACAAAAAATATGTTAAGCACACTTGGTAAAGTCCAGCAGTCTTATTTAAATGCAGCTATTGATGAAATAGACAAAAAATACAGTTCATTAGAAAATTATTTCATTTCACAGCTAGGACTTAAAGTTAATAATATCCAAAAATTAAAACAAATATTTGGGAATAATTAGGATATGTTTTTACAAAGTTTGATTTCACAAAGAATAGATAATAATGCACCTGTAAAAGTTGCTTTAATTGGAGCTGGAAAATTTGGCTCTATGTTTTTAAGTCAAGTACCAACCACACCTGGTTTAGAAGTTGTAATAATTGCAGATCTAATTCCAGACAACGCTAAAAAAGCTTGTAAAAATGTTGGTTGGAAAGATGATCTTATTTCTAATACTAAATTTGTCGACTCAGGAATTAAAGCAATAACAAAGTCTGAAGTTGAGGTTGTTGTAGAGGCAACTGGACATCCATCAGCTGGGATTTTGCATGCGCAAACAGCATTTCAGAACGGTAAACACATCGTAATGGTAAATGTAGAAGCTGATGTATTGGCTGGTGCGTCTTTAGTTAAAGAAGCTAAATCTGCTGGTGTTGTTTATTCTATGGCTTATGGAGATCAGCCTGCTCTTACAGCTGAAATTGTTGACTGGGCTAGGTCAAATGGCTTTTATGTAACTGCTGCTGGTAAAGGTACTAAATATCTTCCTGAATATCATAAATCGACGCCTGAAACAGTATGGAATTATTATGGATTAACAGAAAAAGAAGCAAATGAAGCCGGGATGAACTCTAAAATGTTTAACTCTTTTCTTGATGGAACAAAATCAAGCCTTGAAATGGCAGCAATTGCCAACGCTTGCAATCTTAAAGTGCCCTCTAATGGATTACTTTTTCCTCCTTGTGGTATGGATGATCTAGCAGAGGTTCTTAAACCAAAAAACAATGGTGGTGTTTTAGAACATGATGGACAAGTTGAGGTAGTATCATCTCTTGATAGGGATGGTAAAGATGTATTTAAAGATTTAAGATGGGGAGTTTACGCCGTTCTCAAGGCACCAAATGATTATGCAGCCTCATGTTTTAAACAATATGGTATGAATACTGATAGCACTGGACAATTTTCTGCTATGTACAAACCATTTCATTTAATTGGCATGGAACTTAATATTTCAATCTTTAGTGCAGCTTTATTAAATCAATCCACTGGGCAAACACAAAATTTTTCAGGTGATGTAGTTGCCACATCAAAAAGATCACTAAAAAAAGGTGAAATTTTAGATGGAGAAGGTGGAGCTACTATATGGGGCAAATTGATACCAGCCAGAGATTCTCTTTCAAATGAAACTCTGCCAATAGGTCTTGCTCATGGGATAAAACTTAATAAGGATATAAAAGAAGATCAAATTTTAACTTGGAAAGATGTAGATTATTCATCTGATGATCCTACTGTGTCATTTAGAAGATCAATGGAAAAAAACTTTAGATCTTTACTGGACTAGTTGATCCTTTATCTAATCTCCAAACAAAACCTGATGTTCCTTCTTTAGGAAAAAAGTTTTTAACTAGAGGATCATGTCCTGGGATCACCATATCATTACTGCTTGCCAGACTTTTAATTAAATTAAAGCCATTAAGCATGTCTTCCAAATCAACAACAATTGGAAATGGTTTGCCCATAAGAAAGTTTTCATAGAAATGTGTGGCATCTGATGCCAAACATAAATAACCATTTTCTGTTTTTACTCTTACAGACTGCAGGCCTCTAGAATGACCTCCTACTAAATGAACAGTTACTCCACTTTTGATTGATCCAATACCATTATAAAAAACAACCCTGCCAGAGTATAAATTTTTAACCATCTCACATACATGTTCCCCTGTAAAAGGCATTTTGATAGTTTCATGACACATACAAGGACCAGTCGCGTATGCCATCTCAGTTTCTTGAAGATGAAATTTTGCATTCGGAAAATCCTTTAACCCTCCTGCATGATCATAATGAAGATGGGTTATAATCACGTCAGTAACATCACTAGCTTCAACATTAATGGCTTTTAAAGCCTCAGACGGAGCTCTATGTATTGGCCTATCTCTTCTTTTAGCTTCATCGTAATCATAACCTGTGTCTACAACGATGAAATCTTTGTCTGATTTTAAGACCCAAATAAAATAATCTATGGTGTGAGCTTGATTAGAATGATCGTCGAAAATAAAGCTATCACCACGAGTTCTATCTGCTCTCTCAGCATATTTTAAAGCATAAACTTCCCAATTTTTTTCTATTGCAGTATCCAAGAAATTTCCTTATTTAATTGTCACTGACTTCTTCTAATCTATCAGTTGCAGGAGCAGGTGTAGGGCTAATACTAGATATTAATTTGTAAGTTTCATTATCTAATGAAATTTTAACTGAATCTAGGGAAGGTTTTAATTGTTTTAGATTTCTGGCGCTTATTATTGGGGCAGTTACTGCATCATTCTTTAAAACCCAAGCAACCGCTAAAGAAATAGGATCATAATTTAAATCATTAGCTAAATTTTTTAAAGAACGTGCTGCTTTGTACATCCAATCTTGTCCATATCTAATTTTATATTTTTTATTTTCATGAAGTCTTCCAGATGTATTTTTACTTGATGTAATTGATGCATCATATTTGCCTGTAAGAAGTCCCCCTCCTAAAGGACTATAACTTATTACACCAATATCTTCTGATGTTGCCATAGGAAGAATTTCTACTTCGGCTTGTCTTTTAACAATATTATACATGGGTTGCAGAATATCTACTGATGGAAAATTATATTTTTGAGCAATCAAATTTGCTTTCAAAACTTGCCAAGCAGCAAAATTAGAAACACCTAATTGAAAAAATTTTTTTTCTTCTTTTAATTTTTTAAGTGTTTCAAATGTTTCTTCTAATGGTACAATATCATCCCAATGATGTAAGAAAAAAACATCTACGTAGTCCTGATTTAATCTTTTAAGACTCTGTTCTAATTGTGATCTAATATTTTCTCCACTTGAACCTCCAACTGAACCTGCTTTTGTAATTAAAATAATTTTTTCACGTTCTTCTCTAATTAAATTTCCAAGAATTTTTTCAGATTTACCTCCAGTATAAACAAATGCAGTATCAAAAAAATTAATACCATTTTCTCGACATGCCTCATACATTTCTTGGCTGTCGCGTTCATCAGCTCCGTCTCCAAACTGCATTGTTCCAAAACACAATGATGAGTTTTTTATTTCATTAGGGCCATATTGTCTGATTATTTTCATTTAAAAATCCTTTAAAAATTTTTATTTAAAATTATCCATCCAAGCAATTCCTTCATCAGTCGTTGTTCTTGGCTTATATTCTGCTCCAATCAGCACTTTGTAACCTATTTTATAAATTTCTGGAATAATGTAAGAAAAATTTAATTCACCCTTATCTGGTTCAGATCTACCATTTACTGAAGCTATCTGCACATGACCAATGAAAGATAAATTATCTGCAAATCTATTTATGACATTGCCTTGATTGATTTGAACATGATAAAAATCAAACATAATTTTTATACTATCAGAACCTACAAGCTCACATATCTCCTTAGCCTGCTCAACTCTTGTTAAAAAATATCCTGGATTATCCTTTAAGTTTAAAGGTTCAATAACTAAACTAATATTACTTTCTTTGACCAATTCTTTTGCAAATTTTAAATTATCAATAAAAGTCACAAGAGATTTTGTTGATAAATCTGTGACACCTGCCATTGCATGAATGTTTTTTGATTTAATTACTTTTGCATACTCAAAGGCTTGTTGTAATGCGTCTCTTGCCTCTGATACCCTTGAAGGGACAGCTAATAGACCATTATCACCTTTTTCAACATTACCTTTAATTGTATTAATACCCATAACAGGTAAGTTTACATCATCCAATGCTTTTTTAATTTCTTGAGAATCATATTGATAAGGAAACTGAAACTCTACTGCATCAAACCCTTTATCTTTAGCTTTATATATAGCGTCAATTTGAGACATTTCTGTCCATAAAAAACCTAAATTAGCCGAAAATTTATACATTGTCCTAATCCCATTCTATGTTAAATTTAGACACTATTTTATCTATTTGAGATGTTTTTAATTCTATTGCATCTGATCCTTTTAATATAAGAGCTAGTTTAGCAGTAGCCTCTAATTCTTCAACAGCATTAACCGCTGACTCCAAATCTTTACCAGAAACAACAGGACCATGATTAGCAAGAAGAACGGCAGATCTTTTTCCAGCAAGACCTTTAATTGCATCACCCATTGCTGGATCTCCTGGCACAAAGAACGGAAGTAACTTTACCTTACCTAATAACATAACGGAGTAAGGTGTATATGAGGGTAAAACATTATCTTCATTAATTCCTGGCAACATTGATAAAGCGACTGAATAGGTTGAATGGAGATGTACTACTGCACCAGATTTCATTCCTCTTGTTTCATAGAAAGCCTGATGAAGTGGTAATTCTTTTGTAGGTGTTGTAGACCCAATAATTTCACCAGATTTAGTAACCTTGACTATTTGCTTTGGGTCAAGTCTACCAAAAGAAGATCCAGAAGGAGTAACTAAAATATTATTATCATCCAAACGTACTGAAATATTTCCGGTTGAACCATGTGTTAAGCCTCTATCAAAAATAGAAGTAGCTAAAACACATATTTGCTCTCTTAATTTATTTTCATTCATTTTTTATACTCAATACGTATATCTTTATTTAGTAACCGAATATCTGATAAAACCCACCGATAGGTGCACCTATAGCAATATGACTTCCCACTGCTAAAGAACAAGCAATGAGTGGTGACGGTGTCTTTGTTCCTAATAAACCTTTACCTAAAGCTGGCATAAAAAAAAACCAAGGGACAATTACACTTATCAAACCAAAAATAACGCCATTCATAAGAGATGCACTACATATTTCATATTCTAATAAAATAAAAAAAAATACTGAATACATAATTGCAACGGAATAATGAACCATCCAGCCAATTATTAATTCATTTTTAATTGGATCTTCTGCATCGATGTTAGGATTATAAATTTTTCCTCTAAACATTACCAATAAAAACCATCTTCCAACCACACCCCAATCAGAAGGATTTATATCATATAATAATTTAAGTAGCCTCTGCCACATATCCATTGCAAGACAAGATACAATTCCAATAATGACTATGTGAAATATTTCCATCAAACTTCCTCTATTTTTAAAATTTATCTAGCATTGGATAGTTGAACGATATAAAACACTATAAGTGTTTATATGAAATATATCTATCGTTAATATATTCTTATAATTCAACCAAATCAAATACAGGGGGTGTTTATGGCTAATTTTAATGGACAAACTGCAGTTATTACTGGTGGAGCTCAAGGGATTGGACTAGCAACTGCAAAAAGATTTATTAATGATGGCTGTGAAGTTATGATTTGGGATATTGATAAAAAGTTGGGTATGGACGCTGCAAAAGAACTTAATTGCCATTTTTTAGAAGTTGATCAAACTGATGATAAAGTTGTAGAACAAGCTACGGCTGAAACAATTAACCAGCTAAAAAAAATTGACATATTAGTTTGTAGTGCAGGTATAGCAGGTCCGACCTTTTCAACATGGGATTATCCAGTTGAAGAGTGGTCAAAAGTTTTCAACGTAAATGTTAATGGTGTGTTTTATTGCAACAAATATGTTGTTAAAACTATGCGAGAAAACGGATATGGTAGAATTATTAATATAGCATCTATTGCCGGAAAAGAAGGTAACCCTAATGCTCCTGCTTACTCAGCATCAAAGGCTGCTGTTATTGGATTAACTAAATCTCTTGGAAAAGAAACGGCTGATCAAGATATTGCAGTTAATTGTATTACTCCTGCAACGGCAAAAACAAGAATACTTGATCAAGTATCACAAGAATTTATTGATTATATGCTGTCTAAAATACCAAGAAAAAGATTCGTAACCGTCGATGAGATTGCTTCTTTAATTTCATTTTTAGGAAGTAAGGAGAATAGTTTTACCACAGCTGGTGTTTTTGACATATCAGGAGGTAGAGCTACATATTAATAGTGAGGATTTTAAGGAGATCCTCTGCACCTAATTTAAACTAATCACTAGGGAGGAATGTATTAGTTTTGAGTACAATTAAACGGGGGAGTTTATTGAACATGTAATTTTTATGTCGAATCGTTGAATAAGTCATTATTTGTTTAAAAAATCAAAAAACAAAGAATATATTTGCCAAAAATTTGAGCATAAAAAATTTACCAAATTAGTGAATGATTAATATTTGATCATTTTATATCTCTGAATTTAATTCCATGAAAGCGGAAAGGACAACAACTGCAAACAAAGCTAGGCCCATTCCCCTATTTACCCAAATTTGTTTATTAACACCTAATGACCATTTCTTTAAACTTATTCCTAACCAAAGCCATAATAAATGTATTGGTATCCAAATAGAATTAACAATAATAAATTTTACAATAATTTCAGTGTTGAATGACGCCAGTCCAAGAGATAAAACTACAAACAAATGACCTTGCACAACATAAGCTTTAGGATTAACAAATTGTAAAAAAATACCTTCATACAATCTAGGTGCTTTAAAACTCTGCTTAAACCCAGTTTTGTTGTCAGACGTAGCTATTCGCCAAGATAGAAAAGATAAATAAGATAAAGAAAGAAGCAAAAAAGTAATTTCAACACCATCAATCTCAAATAAAAATTGTTTGAAGCCTAAAACTACTAATAGTGCAACTCCATTAGTTCCAAAAAATAAACCAATGAGATACATCATACCAACTTTCCAACCAAAGCCTGCACCAACACCAGCTAATGATAATACACCTGGGCCAGGAGTAACCATCATTAAAAAACTAATAATTATATATGTAATCATCTGAACTTGTAGAAGATACTCTACACCTTGAACTTAATGAAAAATAACCTGTTAACCATAATATGAATGATGTTAATGCAATATTATAGGAAAAGTTTTCCTGGGTTCATTATTTTATGAGGATCAAAAGCCTCTTTTACACTTTTCATAACATTTACAGCATTACCTAATTCTTTAAGCATATATTTTCTTTTACCTTGGCCAACTCCATGTTCACCTGTGCATGTGCCATCCATTCTTATAGCTCTCTCAGATATTCTTACTAAAAATTCATCTAACTTATCTAACTCATTTTTGTTATTTTTATCGATTAATAATGCAACGTGAAAATTTCCATCTCCAGCGTGACTTACTATTGGACCTATTAATTCATTTTGTTCCATATCCTCAATAGTTTCTGTGATGCAATCCGATAATTTTGAAATAGGCACGCAGACATCCGTAGAATAAAGTTCTGCCTCTGGCCTTACAGCTCTACATGACCAATACACATCATGCCTTGCTTTCCATAATTTATTTCTGTCCTCATTGTTAGAAGTCCATTCAAAATCTTTACCTCCAAAATCAGATGATATCTCTCCAAATAACTCCGACTGTTCATCAACAGATGATTGACTTCCATGAAATTCTACCAACAACAATGGAGCTTCAGGAAGATTTGTTTTGGAATAATTATTAACAGCCTTTACCTGTGCTGTATCCATAAATTCTATTCTAGCAACAGGGATACCAGCTTGAATAGTCATAATAACCGCATCAGTTGCATTTTTTACTGTTGGGAAACTTACTCTTCCACCAGCTATAACTTCTGGGATACCATAGAGTTTGAGAGTAATTTCTGTCGTTATACCCAAAGTCCCTTCAGATCCAACCATTAGCCTTGTTAAGTCATATCCAGCAGAACTTTTCCTTGCCTTATTTGCAGTTTTAATTATCTGACCGTCTGGAGTAACAACTTCCAAAGCTATGACATTGTCTTTCATTGTACCATAACGAACCGCATTTGTTCCTGAGGCTCGTGTAGCAGTCATTCCACCTATTGAGGCATTTGCCCCTGGATCAATTGGAAAAAATAAACCTGTGTCTCTCAGGTATGTATTAAGCTGCTCTCTTGTTACACCTGGTTGAACAACAACTAGAAGGTCATCTTGATATACCTTCAATATTTTGTTCATATTATTCATATCAATAGAAATTCCACCAAAAGGTGCATTGAGATGCCCTTCGAAGGAAGAACCAACACCAAATGGTATAATTGGGCACTTAAATTCTTTACAAATATTTACAACTTTTTGAACATCCTCTTTTGTTTCAACAAATACAACACCATTTGGTAATTCAGATTCATGTATTGTCATTGTATGAGTGTGTTGTTCTAAAATACTCTGACTATCTGAAAATTGCTGTCCAAATTCTTCTTTTAACTTTTTTACGCATAACTTGATACTTACAGGATCATAATTAACTGAAGACCAAATTGAAGTATTGCCATCCATATTTAATGCCTCTAAAATATTTGATTTTATTTCTACAAAATTTTTCCGGGATTCATAATACCTTTGGGGTCTAATTCTTCCTTAATTAATTTCATAAAATTTACCGCAGAACCTAGCTCCTCAAGTAGATACTGTTTTTTACCCTGCCCTACACCGTGTTCACCAGTACATGTGCCATCCATACTAATTGCTCTATGAGCTAATCTTTCTAAGAAACCATTCGCAACATCAATTTCATTCTGGTTTTTGGGATCAATCATAAGTTGAACATGAAAATTGCCGTCTCCAACATGACCAACTATAGGACCAAATAATTTATTTTGCTCCATATCTTCAATGGTATCTGTAATGCATTCCGAAAGTCTTGAAATAGGTACACACACGTCTGTTGCGATATAATCTGCCTCAGGTCTACATGCTTTTACGGCATAATAAACATCATGCCTAGCTTTCCATAATTTATTTCTTTCTTCAATATTAGCGTTCCACTTAAAATTATTCCCTCCAAAATCTTTAGAAATCTCGTTAAATAATTCTGACTGCTCTTTAACAGAAGATTTGCTTCCATGAAACTCTAAAAGCAACAAGGGTGATTCTGGTAAACTCAATTTAGAATAATTATTAACTGCTTTAACTTGTGCAATGTCTAATAGTTCAATTCTAGCAACTGGTATACCAGCTTGTATCGTCATGATAACTGCATCAGTTGCATCTTTAACAGAAGGGAAAGTGCACCTGCCAGCTCCAATTTCCTCAGGTATACCATAAAGTTTAAGAGTAATTTCTGTAATTACACCCAAAGTTCCTTCAGAACCAACAATTAATCTTGTTAAATCATATCCAGCTGAACTTTTTCTTGCTCTACTGGCAGTTTTTATTATCTCACCATTTGGCATAACAACTTCAAGAGATAAAACATTGTCTTTCATTGTACCATAACGAACTGCATTTGTTCCAGAAGCTCGTGTAGATGTCATTCCACCAATTGAAGCATTCGCGCCAGGATCAATAGGAAAAAACAAACCTGTATCTCTTAAATATGTATTAAGTTGTTCTCTTGTTACACCAGGTTGTACTACAACAGTAGAGTCTTCAGGGTGAACTTCTATAATATTATTGAGATTGTTCATATCTATTGAGATCCCACCAAAATTGGCATTTAGGTGCCCCTCCAGAGAAGAACCTGCACCAAAGGGAATAATTGGGCAACCATGTTCGTGACAAATTTTGACAGTTTTTTGAACATCTTCCTTACTGTATGCAAAAACAACACCATCAGGTAGTTCAGGTGTATGAACTGTAGTTGTGCTAGTATGTTGTTCACGAACGGATTTAGATATTGAAAATTGTTGACCAAATTCTTTTTTCAATGCATCTATTGCTTTTTCAACATTATAATCAAATTTATTATAAAATGAGTTGTTGTTTATATCTAAGATTGTCACCAATAAACCTCATATTTTCATAAGTTAGTCTACAATAAATATATTTTAAAATAAAGATTGAGTAAATTATTACATTTTAATAATTATAGTAACCATAAAATTTATATCTTAAGGATACTTATGAAATGCAGAAAAAAGCTATCTTTTTAGGGGAATGCATGATTGAGCTAAACGGTGATATATCCTCTTTAGGAAATTCAAATTCACTGATGGAGGTTAATTTTGGAGGTGATACTTATAATTCTGCAATTTATTTTTCACGATTAACAAATAAGGAAACCAATACTTTTTACTGCACAGCTCTTTCAAAAGATAGTTTTTCTAAGAAAATGATGGAGAGATTCAAAATTGAAAAACTTAATTGTGATCTTATTAGGACAGATGGAAAAAATCCGCCAGGATTATATTCTATTGAAATCAATGAAAAAGGAGAACGAAGCTTTTCCTATTGGAGAGATCAATCACCATCTAAAAATATTTTTTTAGGATTAAAAGGAAAGCATCTCTTAGATAATATAAGCAACTCAGACATTTTTTATTACTCCGGTATTTCTGCTGGCATACTTGATGAAAATCAAAAACAAAAACTAATTAAGGTTGGAGCTACAGCTGATGTTTGTGCTTTTGATTTTAATTTTAGACATCAACTACATTATGACAAAAATAGATCGCAATCACTATTTATAGAAATTAATAATTATGTAAATATTAATTTTGTCTCTTATGATGATGTTAAAGTTCTATTTAAGATTAAAAAACCAAATGAAATATTTAATCTATTGAATAATGAAAAAAATCTGATTTTATTGAGATATAAAAATTCAGTCATATTTAAAAACCTTGATCAAGATATAAAAACCATCACTGTTCCGCATGGCGAGGTTGTAGATACAACTGCTGCAGGAGATGCTTTCAACGGCTCATTCTTGGCATTGATGAACAATGGTAAAAATACTAGTATTGAAGAAATTATATTAAAATCTCATGCTGTCACCAGAGAAGTAATCAAATATAAAGGGGCGATTATCAAAAAAAATCAGATGCCTAAATTAAGTATATAAAGGGATATTTTGAATGAAAAAAAACTTACTAATAATGACCGAAATGCCAGAATATTTTGTTTCGCTTGCTGATCAAAACTTTAACACACATAAGTTATGGAAACAAAAAGATGAAGATAATTATTTATTTAAAGTTAGAGAAGATATTGACGCAATAGCAGTCATGGGAGGTTATAAAATTACCCCTGATTTAATGAAAAGTATGCCTAATCTAAAAATTATAGCGTGTTATGGTGTAGGGTATGATGCTATTGATGTTAATTTTGCTAAAAGTTTAGCAATAAAAGTCACCAATACACCAGAAGTTCTTAATGATGAAGTAGCTGATACAGCTATCGCATTAATGCTATGTGTTTACAAAAAAATCGTTGAAGCTGACAGTTTTGCAAGAAACAACAAATGGATTGAGGGAGATTTTCCACTAACTAAAAAGTTTACAGGAACCAAGCTAGGAATAGTTGGAATGGGAAGAATTGGTAAAGCTATAGCTAAAAGGGCAGAAGCGTTTAATTGTGAAATTTCGTATCATTCAAGAAATAAAAAAGATGTTAAGTATAGATTTTACAGCGATTTGAAAGAATTAGCAAAAGAAGTTGATACACTTTGTATAATTACACCTGGTGGAAAAGAAACAGAAAAGTTAATTAATAAAGATGTTCTAAATAATCTTGGAGAAAATGGCGTACTTATCAATGTAGCTAGGGGTTCGGTTATCGATCAAGATGAATTAATACATTGTCTAGAAAATAATTTGATATTGGCTGCCGGATTAGATGTTTATACAAATGAACCAAATATCCCTGAAAAATTAATGAAACTGAAAAATACAGTTTTGTTACCTCATATTGCGTCTGGCACAGTTGAGACTAGAAATGCAATGGGTCAGCTTGTATTTGATAACATAATAAATTACTTCGAAGGAAAATCTCTAATTTCAGAAGTAAATTAGGGAGATATTTAATACTTAGTTAATTCGATTCCTGCATTACGAGCATAAATTTTAGCTACAGCAGCATCATCTTCGTGCCCCAAACCAATACCAGCAGCTGCAAGAAATTGTTGCATTGCTGTTGCAGTTAAAGGTGCAGAAAAATTTGATTTTTTTGCTATATCCAGAACAATCCCTAGATCTTTTGGCCATATATTTATCGATGATTTTGGTGAATAATCATCATTTATAATATGTGGAGCTCTATTCTCAAGCATCCAGGATGTTCCGGCACACTCAGAGATGACCTCTAAAAATTTCTTAGGGTCTATGCCTTGAGTTATTCCAAATGTTATTGCTTCTGCCATTGCTGAAATATGAATACCTGCGAGCATTTGATTAACTGCCTTCATTGCAGACCCAGCTCCGACAGATTGGCCAAATTTAAAAACCTTTTCAGAGGTTGAATCTAACAGTGGCTTGGCTTTTTGCAGAGCTTTTTGACTTCCAGAAATCATATAAGACAATTTGCCTTCTAATGATTTTTTTGATCCACCAGAGATAGGTGCATCTAGATATAAAAGTCCTTTTTTAGCGCACTTGTTATCCATTTCTTTTGCAAAATCTGGAGAAACAGTAGTGCATACCATTATCAATGTATTATTTTTTAATTTATTGGAAATCCCCTCCTTACCAAAAATAATCTCACGAGTTTGCTTTTCATTTAAGACAACTATTACTACTGCTTCTAATTGGTCGTATGGAACCTTACCTTTAAAACCTCCATCTTGAAAAAATTTTTTTTGTTGGTCTGGATTTTTATCTTGACCATAAACTTTATACCCTGCACGCATGAGCGATTTTGCTATCCCATAACCCATTGAGCCTAGACCAATTACTAGAATATTTTTATTTTCTGTCATTATTTTAATGATTATCCCTTGGTAATTTTTTTCTTACCTTCTGAAATTTGACAGCATTCTCTAGTACAGCTCCGTCAGAAAGTTCACCTACTAAATTTCTTTGAATTTCTTGCCAAGGAGTTTGACTTTCAGGATAAGGCGGAACACCATCTTTTTTCCTGAGCTTAATTTCTTCATCACTTACAAGCATGTTAGCTGTATAATTATTCAAATCAATTACGACAGTGTCACCTGTCCTCAACCAAGCTAATCCGCCTCCAGTCGCACTCTCAGGTGAAGCATTAAGTATTGATGGACTTCCTGAGGTTCCTGATTGCCTTCCATCACCTATACATGGTAATTCTGTTATTCCTTGCTTAATTAACTCATCTGATGGTTGCATATTTACAACTTCAGCTGATCCAGGCCAGCCAACAGGACCTGCACCTCTAATAACTAATATAGAATTTTCATCCATATTTAAACTTTTGTCATTAAGCCTGTCATGATAATCTTCAGATCCTTCAAAGACTATAGCTCTACCTTCTAGAACACCTTCTTTTCCTGGACGTGATAAAAATTTATCTTTGAATTCTTTTGAAATAACTGAGGTTTTCATTATTGCAGAGTCAAATAGATTTCCTTTAAGTACTATAAAGCCTGCTTTTTGTTTCATAGGTTTTTTAAAAGGAGTAATAACCTTTTCGTCCTTAATCTTGATTCCTTTCAAATTTTCAGACATTTTTTTTCCTGTGACGGTCATTACATTCCCATGAAGCTTTAAATTTTCAAGGAGCTCTGACATTATAGCAGCTGTCCCACCTGCTCTGTGATAGCTTTCACATAGGTACTCGCCTGCCGGTTGTATATTAGCCATCAAAGGAATGTCATAACCAACATTTTGCCATGCAGCTGTTTCTAATTCTACACCAACATGCCTTGCTATTGCAGTAATATGCCATTGAGCGTTAGTTGATCCACCAATGGCAGAATTTACAATGATTGCATTCTCAAAAGACTCTCTAGTCATAATCATAGAAGGAGTTAAATCATCCTTGACCATATCTACAATTCTTAAACCTGTCTTATATGCCATTTGCCCTCTTTCTCTGTAAGGTGCTGGAATATTAGCATTTCCAGTTAAGCTCATTCCAAGAGCTTCAGCTAATGAATTCATTGTAGATGCAGTTCCCATAGTGTTACAATGACCGTCAGAAGGAGCTGAGCTAGTAACAATATCAATGAATTGTTCATAATCTATTCTGCCAGCTGCTAACTCAACTCTACTATCCCAAACAGCTGTTCCCGAACCAGCAAGCTTTCCATTATGCCATCCATCCAGCATTGGACCTCCGTTTAGTACAATAGCTGGCAGATCTACAGTAGCAGCTGCCATTAAACAAGCTGGAGTTGTTTTGTCACAACCGGTCATTAGGACAACACCATCAATAGGATAACCATGAAGAATTTCAACTAATCCTAAATATGCTAAATTTCTGTCAACAGCAGCGGTAGGTCTCTTTAATGTTTCTTGAATGGGATGAACAGGAAACTCAAAAGCAATACCACCTGCTGTTCTAATTCCTTCTCTTACTCTTTCTGCCAGTTTAAGATGAACCCTATTACATGGGGATATATCCGATCCGGTTTGTGCTATTCCAATAATTGGTTTTCCAGATCTCAACTCATCCGGTGTCAGCCCAAAATTCATTGATCTTTCAAGATACAATGCCGTCATGCCAGGGTTGGTTGGATTATCAAACCACTGTTGACTTCTGTATTTTGGATTAAAATTTTTATCTGACATGATTTTCTCCCAAGTGAAATTTAAAAACAAAATTAGAGTTTATAAATTATTTTAAAAATAGTATGAATAGATCTTAATATATTTTAAGAACAATGTAACAATCATACTTGATTTAAAAAAAATCAAAAGATAATTTCAGTTTTTTTGCTTTTTATTAGGTGGGAGATAATAAAAATGAATAATATTGAAAACTTAACAGTTAAACTTAATGAAAATGACAATGTTGCTACAGCATTAAGAGAAATAAATACTGGTGAAATAACTCAAGATCTTGAGAGTAAAAACATTATTCCGAAAGGTCATAAAATTGCCTTAAGAAAAATTGTTAAAGGTGAGCAAATAATTAAGTATGACCAATTGATAGGTATTGCTAGCAAAGATATTTTACCAGGTGAACATGTACATGTTGAAAATACAAATTTTCAATCAACAGATCATGATTATGAGTTTTCAACATCTGTTAAATTACCCAACATGATTGAACCTGAAAAAAGAGCTACTTTCAAAGGATACAAAAGACAAAACGGAAAGGTTGGGACAAGAAATTATATTGGGATACTTACTTCTGTAAATTGTTCTGCAACAGCTGCTAAAAATATTGCAGAAGCATTTAATGAAGAAAAATTATCTAAGTTCCCAAATGTTGATGGAGTGGTTTCATTTACTCATGGCACAGGATGTGGAATGGCAGATTCAGGAGACGGTTTTGACGCTCTTCAGAGAGTCCTTTTAGGGTATATTCAACATCCGAATTTAGCTGGTATATTACTAATTGGATTAGGATGTGAGGCAAATCAAATCAAGTTTTTAATGGATGCTTTCAACTTAAACGAAAATCCATTTTTTAAAACAATGACCTTACAAGACATGGGAGGTCTTAGAAAAACAATTAAAGCTGGAATAAAATGCATTGATGATATGCTACCTGAAGTTAATTCCATTGAGCGATCTGATCAATCTGTAGAACATTTAAGTGTTGCTCTTCAATGTGGAGGATCCGATGCATGGTCTGGTATAACCTCTAACCCTTCACTTGGTCATGCTGCAGATTTAATTGTAAAAAATGGTGGCACTGCAATTTTGGCAGAAACACCTGAAATTTATGGTGCAGAACACATGCTAACAAGAAGAGCCATTTCTCCTGAAGTAGGTAAAAAACTTGTTGATAGAATCCTATGGTGGGAAGATTATGTTACAAGAAATAAGGGAAGTTTAAATAATAACCCTTCCCCAGGTAACAAAGCAGGTGGATTAACTACAATATTAGAAAAGTCTCTAGGTGCAGCTGCAAAAGGAGGAACCACACCTTTAAATGATGTTCTCCTATATGCACAGCAAGCAGAGAAAAAGGGTTTTTTATTTATGGATAGCCCTGGATATGATCCAGCATCAGTAACTGGTCAAATTGCCAGCGGTTGTAATGTCGTAACTTTTACTACCGGAAGAGGTTCATGTTTTGGTTGTAAACCTTCACCTTCAATTAAAATAGCTACGAACACCGAAATGTATAATAATATGATTGAGGACATGGATGTAAATGCTGGAAAAGTAATTTCAGATAACAAAAGCATTGAAGATGTTGGACAAGAAATATTTGATTTGATTGTTCGGGTGGCATCTGGTGAAAAACCAAAATCTGAAACCCAAGGCCTTGGTGACTTGGAGTTTGTTCCTTGGCAAATTGGAGCAACTATGTAAGGAGTTTATATGATTAATTTAAAGGGTAAGACTGCTCTTTTAACTGCTTCGGGACAAGGTATTGGCAAAGCAACGGCTGAGGCTTTCGCAGAAGCAGGTGCACATGTAATTGCCACTGACATCAATCACGAAAGTCTATCTTTGTTAAAGGATGTAGTTAACGAAACTCATATTCTTGATGTAACAGATTATAATGAAATTAAAAAATTAGTTAACTCTATAAAAGCCCCAGATATTCTTTTCAACTGCGCTGGTATAGTTCATAATGGAACAATTTTAGAATCTAAAGAGGATGAATGGGACTTAGCGTTCAATCTGAATAGTAAATCTATGTATCACACGATAAAAGAAGTCTTACCAATAATGATCAAAAATGGTGGTGGATCAATAATTAATATTGCATCTGTGTCATCTTCAACGAAAGGAATACCAAATAGATTTATCTACACAGCATCTAAAGCTGCTGTATTAGGTATAACTAAATCGGTAGCAGCTGATTATATAAACCATGGGATTAGATGTAATGCTATTTGCCCTGGGACAATTCAAAGTCCATCATTAGAACAAAGGCTATCTGATATGGGTGATTATGAAATTGCAAGAAAACAATTTGTTGCAAGGCAACCAATGGGAAGATTTGGTGAAGCAGAAGAAGTTGCTAGTCTTGCAGTTTATTTAGCAAGTGATGCATCCGCCTTTACCACAGGACAATTCCATATAATTGATGGTGGAATATGTATGTAATCGATAATTGATAAAATTTTTAAATAATTTTGATTAAAGAAAGGAAGTAAAATGAAATTATTACGATATGGAGAAATTGGAAAAGAAAAGCCAGGAATTCTTGACCAAGATGGTAAAATAAGAGATTTGTCTAATCATATTTCAGATATAAATGGAGATAATATTAGTAAAGAAAGCTTGAATAAAATTTCTTCGATTGATGTTTCATCTTTGCCAATAATTTCTGAAAACACAAGATTAGGAGCATGTGTTGGTAACATTGGAAAATTTCTTTGTATTGGATTAAATTATTCGGATCACGCTGCAGAAACTGGAATGCCTGTACCAAGTGAACCAATATTATTTTCAAAGGCAACTTCTGCTGTAGTAGGTCCAAATGATAATGTTGAAATACCAAGAAATTCTAATGAAACTGACTGGGAAGTTGAACTTGGTATTATAATTGGAAAAAAAGCTAAATATATTAATGAAGAAGATGCAGAAGAATATATAGCTGGATATTGTGTAGTTAATGATGTTTCAGAAAGAGAATTTCAACTAAAAAAAGAAGGACAGTGGACTAAAGGTAAATCTTGTGACACTTTTGGGCCAACTGGACCATATTTAGTTACTAAAGACGAAGTGTCTGACGTTCAGAACCTAAAAATGTATCTAGATGTTAATGGTAAAAGGATGCAAAATGGTTCTACAAAAACCATGATATTCTCTGCAAAATATATTGTATATTATTTATCACAATTTATGAGTTTAAATCCTGGCGATATTATTGCTACGGGTACTCCACCTGGGGTTGGTGGTGGAATGAAACCACCTGTTTTTTTAAAAGCGGGCGATAAAATGAAGTTGGGTATAGAAGGTTTGGGTGAACAAAATCAAACATGTTTCCAAGGTTAATAGGATTTTAACTTAGAACTTTTCGTATAAAACTTAATTAATTTTGAATCTTTACTATGCAGGGAGTTTCAGTTTTTTGATTAATATCAAAAATTGATCTTCCTGTATGATTGAGATGTTTTCCATATGTATGTATAGAAAGAGCTATCTCACGACCATTATTCCAAACACTATGTATGTCTTCAGGCAAACAACAAGTCGCATCTCCTGCGTATATAGTCTCTTCATTTGTTTTTACTAAATCCGCAAAACCTTCTGTAGTTCCATCATCTATTCTTTTGTAACTAGTTTCATGTTCTTGTCCTTGAATACCAGCAACAACCGCCCATGTTTTGTGATTATGTGGCGCAAGTCCCTCTCCAGGAGCCCACGCAATTGCAAAAACAGCTAAACTATGATCTTTTTCTTCGTGCAGTAAATGCAATCCAAATCCCTGTTCTTTATCTACATTAAAATATTCTTGCTTAACCCAACTTTTGTTTGCTGCTATTTTTTTTGATAATGGTTTTATTCTATCGATTATCTTTCCCTCGTCAGTCTCTTCTTTTACAACTAAACGAATATCAGTTACATAATTTTCAATTGAATATTCAGTCATTGCTTCCCCCAAGTTTTTAAAAACACATAAAACTAATTTCTAAGTATAATGATAGACAAATCGAAATATTTTACAAAAAAATTTATTTATTATTTATTTAGAACAAACAGGAAATTATTTTGACAAACTACTTGCTAATAAAGCTCTTTTTGTAATTTCTTTGTAATCTCTGCTTTCAGGTGGAATTATCCAACTACCGCCTACACATATTACATTCTTTTGACTAAGCCATTCATGAGCATTATTTTGGTTAATACCACCTGTTGGACAAAACAAAATTTCAGGAAATGGCCCACTTAAAGATTTAAGATATTCAAGACCACCTCCGGCTTGTGCTGGAAAAAATTTAAAAAATTTATAATCTAAATTCATTAAATTCATAATATCACTGGAGTTTGAAACTCCCGGCAGGAATGGAAATTCTTTTTCTAGTGCATGTGTTGCAAGGGAAATTGTAGAGCCTGGACTAACAGCAAATTCCGCTCCAGCATCTTTTACGGAATTTAAATCTTCATTGTTTAAAACTGTACCTGCTCCAATTTTCAATGAAGGAAATTTTTTAGACGCAATCTCTATTACTTTTAGGGCACAATCCGTTCTTAAAGTGATTTCAACTACTTTAAGATTTCCGTTGATTAGAGCCTCAAATAAATATTCAACATTATTAATATTATTGATTGTCAATACAGGCATAACAGGAGACATTGAAAGAGTAGATTTAATATAATTATGCATCAATTTATCAAAAATTTATTTTTTATTTTTACTTTCTATTTTAATATGTTGTTATTCAAAATTCTTCAATCAATAAATTAATAAAGAGGGTTTTATGAAAATATTAATAATGGGTGGTGCTGGGATGATTGGGCAAAAACTACTTAATCTCTTATTAAAAAAAGAAAAATTAAATAATCAAAAAATCAGTGAAATCACATTGTTTGATATCATAAAAGCCCCCTATCCTAATAATACTAATATTCCAATACAATCAAAGTCAGGTGATATTTCAGATATAAATGTCAGTAAAAATCTTATTTTATCTAAGCCTGATATAATTTTTCATTTGGCTGCTATAGTTTCAGGACAAGCTGAACAGGAATTTGATTTAGGTTGGGATATAAATGCAAAAGGAAGCTGGGGTTTATTTGATGCAATAAGACATCAAGGAGAAAATTATTGCCCAAGATTAGTTTTTACAAGCTCAATAGCAGTTTTTGGCGCCCCATTCCCAGATAAGATACCTGATGATTTTTTTACAACTCCTCTTACATCTTATGGAGCCCAAAAAGCTATATCTGAGTTATTGTTAGCAGATTACTCAAGAAAGAAAATGATTGATGGTGTATCAATAAGATTACCAACTATTTGTGTAAGACCAGGCAAACCTAATCTTGCAGCTTCAGGTTTCTTTTCTGGAATTATACGTGAGCCTTTAAATGGTCAAGAAGCAATTCTCCCCGTTAATCCTGATGTAAGACATTGGCATGCAACACCAAGAGCTGCTGCAGGTTTTCTAGTTCATGCAGCAGAAATTGATACATCAAAATTAAATGATAGAATAACATTAAACATGCCTGGTTTATCTGTAACCGTTCAAGAACAAATAGACGCATTAGAAAGAGTTGCTGGCAGTGATGTTGTAAAACTTATTAAAAATCAACCTGACCCAACAATACAAAAAATAGTGAGTGGATGGGCAAGAAATTTTGATACAAAAAGATCCATTGAACTGGGTTTCAAAGCAGAAACAAATTTTGATGAAATTATCAAAACTTATATTGAAGACGATTTAAAAAAATAATCTTATTTATATATATAATACTGGCAAATGAATATGTGGCAATTTTGGATAGATAGAGGTGGTACATTCACCGATATAGTAGCAAAAAAACCTGATGGCAAAATAATAATTGATAAGCTTTTATCTGAGAACTCTGATGCTTACAAAGATGCTGCAGTTGAAGGTATAAGAAGAATTCTTGAGCTCAAAAAAGATGACAAAATTCCTACAGATATTATTAATTCAGTAAAAATGGGTACAACCGTTGCAACTAATGCCCTACTTGAAAGAAAAGGTGATAGAACTCTACTACTTATTACAAAAGGCTTTGGAGACTTATTAAGAATTGGTTATCAAAATAGACCTCTTTTGTTTGATCTTAATATCAAATTACCAGAGTTGTTATACGAAAGAGTAGTAGAAGTATCAGAAAGATTAAACGAGAAAGGTGAAGTAGTTACTAAATTAAATGAGGAAGAAGTACGTAATTCACTAATCAAAGCAAAATCAGACGGTATAAATAGTATAGCTATTGCTTTTATGCATTCATATATAAATCCCGATCATGAAAATAAAATTGAACAAATTGCAAAAGAAGAAAATTTTAATCAAATTTCAGTAAGTCATAAAGTATCTCCACTAATTAAATTAGTTGGTAGAGGTGATACCACCGTAGTTGATGCTTATTTATCTCCAATTCTTAGACGGTACGTAAATCAAGTTTCAGATGAACTTAAAGACACTAAATCTACTCAATTAATGTTTATGCAATCCAATGGGGGCCTAACAGACGCCAATCTTTTCCAAGGTAAAGATGCTTTGTTATCTGGCCCAGCTGGAGGAGTTGTGAGTATGACACAAACCGGAAAGCAAGCAGGATTTAATAGATTAATTGGATTTGATATGGGTGGAACCTCAACAGATGTATGCCATTTTGCTGGTGAGTTTGAAAGATCGTTTGAAACAGAATTAGCAGGTGTAAGAATTAGAGCTCCTATGATGCAGATTAATACTGTGGCAGCAGGTGGCGGCTCAATTCTTTTCTATAAAGATGGTAGATTTCAAGTTGGCCCGGAGAGCGCTGGAGCAATTCCTGGCCCAGCATCATATGGTAGAGGTGGACCTTTAACTGTAACTGATTGTAACGTTTTATTAGGTAAATTAAATCCAGATTTTTTCCCAAAAGTTTTTGGGAAAACTGGCGATCAACCTTTAAATTTTGAAATTGTAAAGAAAAAGTTCTTGGATTTGTCAGATATAATTTCTAAAGAAAAAAATGAACCAATGATGGATATCTTTAAAATGGCTGAAGGTTTTTTAAAAATAGCAGTCGAGAATATGGCTAATGCAATAAAAAAAATATCAATTCAAAAAGGATATGATGTTACAAATTATATGTTGAATTGCTTTGGAGGTGCAGGCGGGCAACATGCATGTAATGTTGCTGATTCTCTTGGTATTTCAAATGTTATGATACATCCATATGCTGGAGTTTTATCAGCCTACGGAATGGGCCTTGCTGAAATTAGAAGTATTAGGGAAGGTCATTTTGAAAAAAATATCACAAATATTTTAGACGCTGAAAACTTAATTGAAATCTTATCTTCACAAGCAAAAAAAGATCTAAATGATCAGGATATTTCTGATGCTTCAATTATTCTCTTAAAAAATGCTTTTTTGCATTATAAAGGTTCACATCAAAATTTAGAAATCAAATTTGATACACCTGAAAATATGAGAAAATCCTTTGAACAAGAACATAAAAAACGCTTCGGTTTTTTTGTTCAAGATAGAGAAATATTTATTGAAATGCTAACTGTTGAGGCTGTAGGTAAAAAAACAGAAAACTATGATTTTTTAAATCCTAACACATCAACTACAAAGGCAAATCCAATTGCATTCAAAAAAATGTATGTAAATAGCTCAGAAATCAATACACCAATCTATAAGAGGGATGAATTAATAATTGGACAGAATATTCCAGGTCCAGCTATCATTGTAGAAGCAACAGGTACTAACATAATTGATTATGGCTGGTCAGGAACTTTAGACAAGCATTATAATTTAATCTTATCTAGAGTAGAAGAAAAGAAACTTCAAAAAGGAATAGGAACATCTGTAGATGTTGTAATGCTTGAAGTATTTAACAATCTTTTTATGAATATTGCAGAACAAATGGGTGCAACGTTAGCAAATACTGCTTATTCAGTGAATATAAAAGAAAGACTAGATTTTTCATGTGCTCTTTTTAATAATGAAGGATCTCTAGTTGCCAATGCCCCGCATGTTCCAGTTCATTTAGGGTCTATGTCAGAGGCAATAAAAACAGTAGTTAGGTTAAACAAAGATAATATTTATCCAGATGATGTTTTTGTACTCAACGCACCATTTAATGGTGGAACACATCTTCCTGATGTAACGGTGATAACTCCAGTTTTTGATAAAAATGGAAAAGAAATTATATTTTTTGTTGCCTCTCGTGGCCATCATGCCGACATAGGAGGTAAAACACCAGGTTCTGGTCCACCAGACTCAAAGCATATTGAAGAAGAAGGTGTCTTGATTGATAATTTTAAGTTATTTGACAAAGGTATATTTCGTGAGCAAGAAATGAGAAAAATCTTATCATCAGGTAAGTATCCATGTCGAAATGTTGAACATAATATGGCAGATCTTGCAGCTCAAGTTGCAGCAAACAAAACAGGTATTAATGAAATTAATTCAATGATTGACCAATTTGGTATTGAAACTGTGCACGCCTACATGAATCATGTACAAGATAATGCTGAAGAAAGTATACGTAATGCCATAGTTAATTTAAAACAAGGTGAATATGAGTATGAACTTGATAATGGTGAGTTCATTAGAGTTAATGTAAAAATTGATAAAGAAAATCGTGAAGCTATAATTGATTTTACAGGCACAGCCCCTAAAAACCCTTTCAATTACAATGCCCCAATGGCTGTATGCTATGCAGTAATATTATATGTATTCAGAACTTTAGTTGGAAATAATATTCCACTTAATGAAGGTTGCTTCAAACCAATAAAAATTATTATACCAAATAATTCTATGATAAATGCAAAGTATCCTTCTGCTGTGATAGCAGGCAATACAGAAGTGAGCCAATTGACATGTAACGCGTTATTTGGAGCACTTGGAGTGATTGCTGGCAGCCAAGCAACAATGAATAATTTTATCTGGGGGAATGAAAAAATACAAAATTATGAAACTATTTGCGGAGGAACTGGTGCAGGTCCCAATTTTCATGGCACATCAGCTATTCAAACTCACATGACCAATACCAGAAGCACTGATCCAGAAGTATTAGAAACTCGTTTTCCAGTAAGACTTGAAGAATTTTCAATAAGAAAAAATTCAGGTGGTAAGGGTAAATTCAATGGAGGTGACGGCGTTACCAGAAAATTAAGATTTTTAGAGCCTATGACTGTTACAACATTGTGTTCACATCGAAAAATAAAGCCATTTGGTTTAAATGGAGGTGGTCCTGGAGACTGTGGTAAAGAATGGCTTGAAAAAGCAGATGGAAGTATACTTAGTCTTTCTGGTAACGATAGTTGTCAAGTAAAAATTAATGATCTTTTTGTTATGCAAACACCAGGTGGTGGTGCATTTGGAAAAAAATAAATTTAAATTATACACCCTCTATAAATTCTAATAAATTTTTTCTTATATCTTCACTTTGTATATGAAATCTATCAACAGCTTGGGTCCAGTCGGTTTCTTTAAAATCACTCTTTAAAACTTTATATTCTTTACTCATTTCTAAATCTTGTTTTAGTTGTGACCTAGAATATAGAATTAACGCAATAGATCTAGGGTCCATAACACTAATATCAAAACTTAATTCAACTACTTTGTTATAATCCTCAGCAAAAAAATAACCAAGAATTAAGTCTTTTACTCTGTTATCTGAAGATGACTGACCTTGCGGAATAGGATCAAGCTCATATGCTTTATTAAGTAATTCTAAACCTTTATCAACCTTTCCTGTTCTTACTAAAACTTCACCATATCCAGATAGTACTCTTGGATCGTTTGGAACCATATTGAATGCCTTTCTTCCATGATCCTCAGCTAAAACATAATCATGATTACTTAAGTAAACTGCGGATAACATTCTATGACACTCAAAATCATTCTCATTTAATTCTAGAGCTTTATCTATATTTTGTTTAGCTTCTGTAAAAATTTCTTCAGGATTTTGATCTGAAAAACCTCTAAACATTGCCTGGCCTAAAGTACAACATTTCCAAGCATAGGCCTGAGCATTATTTGCGTCTGCTTCAATGGCTTTGTCGAAGTTTTTTAATGCTTCCTGACAAGCTTCTTTTGTAAATTTATGATGATTTTCTTTCCCTCTTAATAAATATTCATATGAACTTATATTTTCTGTTGGCTTTCTTTTCGATCTTTGCAACGAACTAATTTCAATCTCTCCAAGTAGGGCAATTGAAATTTTTCTAACTATTTCATCCTGTAAATCAAAAATATCCTCAAGAACCCTGTCATATTTGTTACTCCAGATAATACTATCATCTTTTGCATCACTTAATTCGATACTTATTCTTACTCTTTTACCAGAAGCACGGATGCCTCCTGTAACAATAAAATCTAAATCGAATTTCTTTGAAAATTCTTTTATGTCTTGATTTTCATCTTTGAAATTAACTGTTGTTTGTCTTGAAAGTATTTCGAACTCACGCATCATAGAAAATTCTGTAATTAAATCCTCAACAATACCATCAACTAAGAAACCACTATCTTCATCTTTACTGGTATTCGCAAAAGGTAAAATTGCAAATTTTGGTTTTTTATTAAGATTTTTATTTGAGACATTTTTTATTTTACTTTTACCATCACCAAGTAAGGAAAAAACTTCGAAATTATTTGAAATATTTTTCAACTCAATTTTACCTAAAGGATAAATAGTCTCATCAATTTTGTTATGTATTTGCTGCCTTACTACATCTGAAATTAAAATTTCTCCAACTGGTGATTGACCCTCGAGACGAGCAGCTATATTGACACCATTCCCATAAATGTTGTCACCTTCAATAATAATATCGTCTAAATGAACACCTACTCTCCACGATAATTTAGGATTTATATCCTCTATTAAATTTCTATCTTTTATGGATTTCTGAAATTCAACAGCTGCTTTTGTTGCCCCCACGGGACTATCAAATTCAGCTATTATTGAGTCACCAGCGGTATGGAAAATTCTCCCAGAAAATTTGTTTATTATTGGATCAATAATATCTCTACATTCTTTTAAACTGCTTAGTGTTTTTTCTTCTTGGGATTCCATGTGTTTACTGAAATCAACACAGTCAGTTGCTAATATAGTTGCTAATCTTCTTTTAACTTCAGACATAAAACTTTTCTTAATTATAAATTAATCTCATTTCAACAATAATAATTAATATGAAATTCTCATTGTATGTTACGATTTTTTTTTAACAATTAAAGCAAAACTTTATGAGTAATGATAATAAAATTAATAATCAATTAATATGCTTAAAAACTGGATTAAACGCAAAAATAATTAGTTGTTTTGATAAAGAAGAAGTTTCTTATGTTAAGATAAAATTGGAAATGAAACTCGAAGATACATAATTTAAAATACTATAAGCAATATCAATTGATAATATTCAAGATCAATTTAGTTATAATAAACCTAATACTTATATTTAAAAAAAAGCTTGGATACCAGTTTGTGCTCGACCAAGTATTAATGCATGAACATCATGTGTACCTTCGTAGGTATTAACAGTCTCCAGATTCATCAAATGTCGCATCACCTGATATTCAGCATGAATACCGTTCCCACCATGCATATCTCTTGAAAGTCTTGCAATTTCTAGAGCTTTTCCACAGTTATTTCTTTTAATGAGTGAAATGGCTTCCGGTGCTAAATTGCCTTGATCAAATAATCTTCCAACTTGAAGTGCAGCACTTAAACCTAATGTGATTTCAGTCTGCATATCAGCTAGTTTTTTTTGAATTAACTGTGTGGCTGCCAATGGTTTACCAAATTGTTTTCTATCTAATGTATACTGGCGAGCTCTGTGCCAACAGTCTTCAGCAGCCCCCATCACTCCCCAAGCTATGCCATATCTAGCTCTATTCAAACAGCCAAATGGACCTTTTAGACCAGTAATATTTGGCAATAGATTTTCATCTGGAACAAAGACATTGTCCATAACTATCTCACCAGTTATAGACGCTCTTAATGATAATTTTCCTTTTATTTTTGGTGCACTTAAACCTTTCATTTCTTTTTCAAGTATAAATCCTTTAATGGCGTCACCATGTTCTTTAGACTTAGCCCAAACAACAAAAACATCAGCTATTGGAGAATTAGAAATCCACATTTTTGAACCAGATAAAGAGTATCCACCTTTAACTTTTATTGCTGTAGTTTTCATAGAGCTGGGATCTGATCCAGCATCAGGTTCAGTCAATCCAAAACAACCAATAAGATCACCTGAAGCCAAACCTGGTAAATACTTTTGTCTTTGTTCTTCGCTACCGTATGAGTAAATTGGATGCATCACTAAAGAAGATTGAACAGACATCATTGATCTGTAACCTGAGTCAACTCTTTCTATCTCTTTAGCTACTAATCCATAGGATACGTATGAAGCACCAGCACAACCATACTTTTCTGGAATAGTAATTCCCAACAAACCAAGTTCTCCCATTTCCTTAAAGATTTTTTTATCAGTTTTTTCTTCTAAAAATGCTTCCTCTACTCTTGGTAAAAGTTTGGCTTGAGCATATTCGTGAGCAGTTGATTTAATTAGAGCTTCTTCTTCAGAAATCAAAGAATCTAATAAGAGAGGATCTTCCCAATTGAAATTAGGTTTAACCTTAGACCTTGATTTAAGATCGACTACATTTTTTTGATCTATATCAATACTTGTATCCATGACATATCCTTAATTTTTTTCGCATATTACTCAAATAATTTTTTAAAAACAATACTTATTAGTTCAATTTAGACTTAATAAATGCCTTTCAACAAAATCCAACCTATCTTGTCCCCAATAAATTTGATCATTTATAATATATGTTGGAGCTCCGAAAACATTTTTTTTAATCGCTAGTTGGGTATATTCTTCAAAGATTTTTTTACATTCTTCACTTTTAGCAAACGAAATAATTTTTTTTGAATTTAAGTTCATGAGGTTCAATATGTTTATAAGTACATCTTCATTGTCTACATCTTGATTTTTTACCCACAAACTATTCATAATATTATCGGCAAGCTCAAAATAATTTTCTATTTTTTGGATTTTTGCAGCTATGATTATTAATGATGGAAGAACAGATTTTGATGGGAAAAATTTTGGTTGTGGATTTAATTTTATATTTAAAAATTTAGACCATCTATTCAATTCTTGTAATCTCAAATTTTGTCTTTGAGGTGGTCTCTTTGAAACAGGAAGACCTCCGGAAATTGGGAAAATCTCCCCATAGTTTACTGGATACATATTTAAATTAACATTAAATTTTTTTATCAATACCCCTAAACGACCATGTCCAAGAAATGTCCAAGGACTTCCATGGCTCATAAAATAATCAATTGAAATCATTATGAACCGAATCCAGAACCAGCAGATTTGTAATTTTCTCTAGGAGGGCTAAAAACATCAAGGATTTTTGCTCCTTCTGGACCAGCTATAATACCATGTTCAACCCCGCCAGGCGTTTGCCAAAAGTCACCCTTTTTAATTTCTATTTCTTCGCCACCTTGAATTCTAATTCCAGAACCTTCAATCAAAAATCCCCATTGCTCTTCTGGATGTGAGTGAATTTTACCTTTAGCATTTGGCTCAATGTCAACCAGAGATAGCATAGCTTGTTCACCACAAAAAATTCTTGTAGAAACTCCTTCTGCAAGTTCTCTTTTTATTCCTGAATCTAAGTCATTTATGTTATTAAAATATTTTTTTTGCGACATTTTTTTCTCCACTTTTTTGCTTATGACGGTTTGTCTCCTGCAAAAGTAATTCTATGCATTAATCGTCTTTGTCCATGGTAATCATTTATAGGATTATGCATTGTACATCTATTATCCCAAATTGCTACAGACCCTGGTTTCCATTGAAATCTACAAGTAAATTCTGATTTGATTTGATGCTTGTATAAGTACTCTAATATTGGTGTACTTTCTTCCTCCGTCATACCAACAAAATTGGTTGTATGAGCTTCATTAACATATAATGATTTTCTTTTAGTTTCTGGGTGTGTTCTTACTACTGGATGAATAGCTTTTAATTCGTCTCCTTTTAGACCAACTGATGCATGTTTCATAATATCCGATCTGGTTTTAGCAACTCGTGATTTACCTGATATATTTACTGCTTCAAGAGTATCTAAAAATTTTTTCATACCCTCAGATAAACTTTCATAAGCCATGTATTGATTAGACCACTCTGTATCTCCACCATAATTAGGTGTTTCGATACCATACAGCATTGTTCCCATGGGAGGTTCTTCTTGATAGGTAGTATCACTATGCCAAATTCCACCAAAATTGTTTGTGTCAGTTTCCTTTTTCAAAATTGGTGTTATCTCAGGAAAATTTTCTAAACTTTTTACAAAAGGATAAACTATTGGCTTTCCAATTCTTTCTGCGAATGCTTTTTGAGTGTCTGGACTAAACTTTTGGTCTCTAAAAAATATCACTTGATAAGCTAACAGTGCATCATAGATTTCAGATATAATTTCATCAGGCAGATTTTCAGATAAATCAATATTATCTATCTGAGCTCCAAGCGCACCTGCAATAGGATTTACTTTAATTGTCTTAAAATCAATATTCTGATTATTATTAATTTTCATAATATATTTAGGCTCCTTAGGGTAGAACTAGGAAAACATTCAAATTTTATTTGCACTTAGTAAGTTAGTGTTAAATAATTTAAATCATAAATAAAAAATAAATTATTTTCAATTTCTACAGAGAAATTTAGATGAAAAAAATCAAATCACCTCACCTTGATGTGAGACCAAATTGGTTAAATAAATTAAAAGAACAACCTTTACTTCCTGATCTGAATATTATTGATCCACATCATCATCTTTGGGATGTTGGATTTGGAAAATATTATGTAGAAGAATTGTTGGAGGACATTGAGTCTTCAGGTCATAATATAAAGGCAACTGTTTATATTATGAGCTCATCTAACACAAAGATATATTTACAAGATGGACTTGAAGAATTCAGAACTCTCAGTGAAATTGAATTTGCTACAAATGAAGGCAAAAGAGCTGTTCTAATACCGGATAATAAAGTTAAGGTAAATGCATCTATAGTTGGATCTCTTGATCTAACTTTTGGAAATAAATTGAAACCAGTTATACAAAAAGGTTTAGAAATTAGTGAAGGTCGACTAAAAGGCATAAGAATGCTTTTAGCGGCACATCCAGACCCTAGAATTAAATCTGGTGCTGTAAATTCTGATTTATCCCTTATGTCACATCCAAAATTTGTTGAAGGTGCAAGATGCTTGCAAGACGCAGGACTTTCACTAGATTTTTGGATATATCACACACAATTAAGTGAAATGGAAAAAATAGCCATGACACTACCAGAACTTAGCATTATTCTTAATCATATTGGAGGACCCATTCATCTTGGTGAATATGAAGGAAAGCAAGCCTTAACTCATAGAGAGTGGCGTAAGGCTATGATGAGATTATCAAGATTACCAAACATTAAAGTTAAATTAGGTGGATTAGGTATGAAAGTTAATGGTGCAAAATTTCATTTAAATCACAATCCACCAAACTCTTCTCAATTAGCTGATATATGGAAGTCATGGATTTATGAAACAATTGACATGTTTGGCGTTGAAAGATGTATGTTTGAAAGTAACTTTCCAGTTGATAAAGGCTCTTGTAGCTATGGTTCGTTATGGAATGCATTCAAAATAATTTCAGAAAACATGTCAGATAATGAAAAAAATAAATTGTTTTATGAAAATGCTGCAAAAACATATAAGATAAAATTATGATAATTATCTTTAGGCAAATTCTATGAAAGTTTCAATTCTTGAACAATCAGTTTCAGTTGAAGGAAAGCCTCAGTCGGTAACAATAAAAGATAGTATAAATTTAGCAAAAAAAGCCGAAAAACTTGGTTACAAAAGATTTTGGGTTTCAGAACACCATAACCATCCTACAATTATTGGGACTGCACCTGAAATATTGATGGCAGCCATAGCATGTAATACATCTTCAATAAGGATTGGAAGCGCAGGCATAATGTTACCTCATTATTCACCACTTAAAGTTGCAGAACAATTTAGAGTTTTAGAAGCAATAGCCCCTAACAGAATTGATTTAGGTTTAGGAAGAGCACCAGGATCTGATGGAAGAACTGCATTAGCATTAAATCCAAACAGCAGGAGTGATAGTGAACATTTTCCAAGTCATGTAAGGGATCTAATAGCATGGGTTTCAAATGAAAAGTTAATCGAAGGTCATCCATTTAGACATTTAATCGCTCAGCCTATTTCAGATACTATTCCAGAAATTTGGATGCTTGGAACATCTAATTATGGTGCTCAGTTAGCAGCTTATTTGGGTATTCCATATTGTTTTGCACATTTCATTACAGATGGACAAGGACTTCAAGAAGCTTTAAATATTTATAGATCTGAATTTCGTCCGTCAGAAAAATTCTCTAAACCTCTAGTTAATGTATGTATGTGGGCCTTAACTGCAAATACAAATGAAGAGGCAAAATATTTATTTGCATCTAGAGCTGCATGGAAGATTGGTAGAAATTATGGTCAGCTTGAATCTATCACTGATCCTGATAATGCCTTGAGTATTATCAATGATAATGGTTGGACAGAACAATATCAAAATATGTATCAAAACTCATTGGTAGGAGACGCAAATATAACAAAGAATAAAATTTCTAAACTAGTTGAAGAAAATAATATTGATGAGATTGCTATTTTAACCTGGTGTCATAACGAAAATCATCGTATTAAATCTTACGAAATTTTTGCAAATGCTTTTGAATTGTCTGAAAAAAGAGACCCTGAAAAATCTACCATATAAATTGAATTTTAAAAAAAAACTCTTATATCAAACATATAAATTATGGAGTAAAAATTGTTTTCTGTTGGTGAACTTGTATACAAAATAAAAGTTTTTTTTATATTTATATTTATATTATTATCAAGTTCTTGTAGTAAAATTGATATGAAACAATTTGAAAATAATACTCCTAAACTAGATTTATTTTCTTTTTTTGAAGGTAAAACAATAGCTTATGGCATTTTTGAAGATAGATTTGGGAATTTAAAAAGACAATTTAGAGTTAACATTACAGGAAAGTTAGAGAATAATACCTTAACTCTTGACGAAGATTTTTTATATGATGATGGTGAACAAGCAAATCGTATTTGGAAAATAAAAAAAATCACTGATAAAAATCAAGTCCTATATCAAGGACAAGCTGATGATATTGAAGGTATAGCCTCTGGATCTATTTCAGGTAATACACTTAATTGGTCTTATGATATTTATCTAAATATCAAAGGTTCAAATATTAAAGTTCACTTTAACGACTGGATCTATAAACAAAGTGAAGATTTAGCAATTAATAGAGCTTACGTCAGTAAATTTGGTATTAATATTGGATCAGTTACCTTAGTTTTTTTAAGAGGTAAAATTGCAACTCAAATAGGACCCTTAAATCTCAAAAGCTGGTAATATTTGATGTTTAGTAAATTTTGTTTAATTTTCACACTAATTTTTCTTTCATATTCTAATTTTGTATACTCAAATCCCAAAAACGCAATTGGGGAAGATCAAAACACTGTAAATATATTGAATAATTATTTTTCAAAACAAACTATGGTAGGAAAAGCTAATTTTCAATTTCTTTTTTGGAATATGTATGATGCAAAACTTATAAGTGAAAGCGGCAGCTATCCTTCAAATAAATTTGCTTTAATTTTAAAATATAATAAAGATTTTTCCAAAAAAAGTGTTGTAGATGAAACCATCAATCAACTGAAAAAGCAAAAAAAATTCAATGAAAAAGAATTAAAAGAAGTAAATGCTTTATTAAATAAAGCATTTAGAAAAATAAAGAAAAATAATAAATTCATAGGTATCAAAAATAACGATGAAGCAATATTTTATTTTCAAAATGAAAAGGTATTAGAAACTGACAACTCTGAATTTATAAAGATTTTTTTTGATATTTGGTTAAGAAAAAATAGTCAAAACCCAAAATTCACTCAAGAATTATTGGGAAAAAATAAAGGATAGTTAAGTGCGATTAAGTGCATTTTTTTTTGAAATTGTACCTTTATCAGGTTTTTTTTTAGGAGCGCAATATTACACTTTAATTGTTGCTGCTATCATATCACTAATTCTTGGTCTTATGGTTATGCTGGTGTTCTATGTCATAGAAAAACGCATTTCCAAATTTCAAATATTTGGAATTTGCATGTCTGCTCTTTTTACTTTTTTTGCATATTCTTTTAATGACGATGAGTTTGTTAAAATTCAACCAACAATTTTTAATGGCTTTTTTAGTGCTGTTTTACTTTTTGGCATATTTTATAAGAAAGCAATGATGAAACAATTTTTTGGATCTCAATTTTCTCTTAATGATGAAACCTGGTATAAACTTAGTTTGAGATGGGGTTTGTTTTTTTTATTTCTTACAATTATAAATGAAATATCTTGGAGGTTTCTTGAAACTGAGGATTGGGTTTTTATCAAAGTTTTTGTATTATCGCCTTTAGTTGGAATTTTTATGTTGTGCCAGTTGCCAATTACATTAAAAGGAAGAATTAAAACCAAATAAAGAAAATTAAAAACAAATATCATGGAGGCATTAAATGAAAATAAAGATAATTGATGTTAAAGTCCATGTTATTAAATCATCATTAGAAATACCTTTTGCATTTTCTCAAGGATGGGTAAATGTGAGGTCTGCGACACTTGTAGAAATAAAAACAAACTCAGGTTTAGTTGGCTGGGGGGAAGCATTTTGTCAAGGATTAGAACCGCCCGAAATCTCAGCAGCTGTCATTGAAAATGCTCTAAAGCCTATTTTATTAGATCAGTCCCCATTAAATATAGAAGTCCTATGGCACAAAATGTACAATTCTACAAGAGATTATGGAAGAAAAGGATCTGTAGTATCTGGCATAAGTGCAGTGGATATAGCATTATGGGATATTGCAGGCAAATATTACGACCAACCTGTATATCAATTATTAGGAGGTGCATTTAGAACAAAAATTAAACCTTATGCAACGGGTTTTTACAGAATAAAAGGTAAAGGTGAAGCAAGCAGATTAGCAGAAGAAGCTTTATCTCACTTCGAAAATGGTTTTGATCATATGAAGGTTAAACTTGGTTTTGGAATAGACGACGACCTGAAGTGTATGGAAAGTGTTGGCCATGCTCTGAAAAATAAAAATGTTACTCTTATGATTGATACTAATCACGCTTATGGAAGATCTGAGGCACTGACATTAGGAAAAAACTTACAGAGTTATAAATTACGCTGGTATGAAGAACCAGTTGTTCCTGAGGATATTAAAGGTTATGCAGAATTGAGATCTAAGTTAGACATTCCTATTGCAGGAGGTGAGAATGAGCATACTCTATTTGGATTTAAATCACTTTTCGAAAATAATGCAATTGACATTGCACAACCTGATATTGGTTCATGTGGCGGTATAACAGGTGCAAAACATATTATTAATTTAGCACATAGTTTTGGTGTAGAGGTTAATCCTCATGTATGGGGTTCAGCAATTGCTCAAGCTGCATCTATTCAAGTTATTGCCTCCATTCCAGTACCCCATTTCTCAATTTTTGCTAGAGAGCCTATTTTAGAATATGATCAATCAAGTCATCCCTTTAGAAGAGAATTACTTTCAAAACCCTTTGAGCTTGTGAATGGCATGATAAATATTCCAGACGATAAAGGTTTAGGAATTGAGGTTAATCTAGAAACTGTTAAAAAATACAAAACTAATTGAAACAAATCATGATTGAACTTTTAGACCCAATAATCAAATCACATAATGTAGAAATCTCAAATGGTCTCAATGTTCATTATTTAGAAGCAGATTCAAACAAATCTCAAAAACCAACGGCTCTTCTTCTGCACGGGTTTCCCGAATTAAGTTTTAGTTGGAGAAAAATTATACCTTTTTTAGCTGCTGAAGGTTTTAGAGTTATTGCACCTGATATGAGAGGATATGGCCAAACCTTAGGTGGGGGAAAAGAATTTCATGCCGACATATCTGAATATCGATTATTAAACTTAAGCACAGATATAATAAGTCTTATGAGTTCTTTAAATCTTGATAAAATTGATTTATTGGTTGGACATGATGCAGGTTCATCAGTTGCTGCAGTGTCAGCTATAATCAGACCAGACATCTTTAAATCTTTAGTTATGATGAGTGCTCCATACGCTGGAACTCCAAATATAAAAAGTAGTTTGACATATGAAGATCCTATTCACAAAGAATTAGAAAAATTAGACCCTCCCAGAAAACACTACCAATGGTATTATTCTACAATTGAAGCCAACAAAGATATGCACTTAGAAAAAAAAGAACTACATAAATTTTTAAGAGCTTACTATCACATGAAAAGTGCAGACTGGAAAAAGAACGTTCCTTACAAGTTGAATTCTTGGAATGCGGAAAACTTAGCTAAAATGCCAGAGTATTACATTATGCACCTTAACGAGGATATGGTCCAAAGTGTAATGCCGCACTATCCACAGTCAAATTGTTATGAAAATTGGTTAAATGATCAAGAATTAGAAGTTTACACCAACAGCTTTTTAAAAAATAGTTTTCAACCTGCATTAAACTGGTATAGGTGCATGACCTCAAATGTTCTTAATAGTGATTTAAGAATTTTTTCTGGCAAAAAGATTGAAGTTCCATCTTGTTTTGTTGCAGGTGAAAAAGATTGGGGTATTTACCAAAAACCTGGAGCATTAGAAATAATGGAAAATAATTTGTGTTTGCATTATAAGGGCAGACATATTATCCAGAACGCTGGACATTGGGTTCAACAAGAAAATCATGTCGATGTAGCAAAAACTTTAATAGATTTTTTTAAAAATAATAATTTATTTTAGGAATTATTTTGAACTTCTCTTTATCTGGAAATCTTTTTAAGGGAATTGGAATAGCCACTATTGGTGCATTAGTTTTATCTCCAGACACCTTGTTTATGAGATGGTCTGAAATGGACGCATGGTCAATGCTGACGTGGCGAGGCTTTGAAATGGGATTAATGCTTATCTTATTTTCTAGCTGTTTTGAAATTTATAGAAAAAATTTTAAAAAAGTTTTTTCAAGAGTTGGTATCTGGATAATTTTATCTCAGATATTAAGTTCTATATTTTTCACGTATGGTGTTGCTGAAACTTCAGTATCGTTAATTTTATTTTGTCTAGCAACCTCTCCAATATTTGCCTCTATATTTTCAATTTTTATTCTTAAAGAAAAAACAACATCTTCGACATGGATAACTGCATTTTTTGCATTGATTGGAGTTGGGATTTCTGTGGCAAATGGTGAAAATGTTTTAAATGCACCTCAGGGTAGCGTTTTCATTGGGACAGTATGCGGAATAGGAGCTGCAGCCACATTAGGCTTGAGTTTAGTATTTTTGAGAAGCAAACCTGATATACCAGCTATGACTGTTACTGGATTGAGTTCTTTTGGCTATGGTATAATTGGGTTATTTATTGTATCTCCAGATCTTCTTTTTAAAGGTGATATAATTGCAATTTCTTTATCTGGATTAATAATCCTTCCAATATCTTTTGCGTGCTTAACTTTTGCAACAAGGTATACACAAGCTTCTAATATTGGACTTTTAATGCTTTTAGAGACTGCTCTTGGTCCATTTTGGGTATGGCTAGGAACTAATGAAACTCCAAATATCTATATGATAGTAGGTGGGGTTATAGTTATTTTTAGTCTTGCTTGGTATATTTTAGTAGATCAAATAAAAATTTCTTTTTCCAAATAATTTGATTTTTATAAAATTTGGAAAAATTATTTTGAAAATTGGAGTATTAACTTTGATCTATTTGATTTAGATTTTTCATCAAGTTTGTTTTTAAAATTGTATCCCCAAACAGGACCAGGCCAAGCTGGATCACTTTTTTTTCTTAAAACCAAATGTAAATGAAGTTGAGATACTACATTTCCTAACATACCAATATTTGTCTTATAGTATCTTCCTTTAGATTTAAGATAGTCACCAAGTTCAATTGCAAAATTTAATAAATAATTTCTATCTTTTATCTCTAATTCATATAACTCTGTTAAGTTTGATTTTTTGGGAATTAGGATCACCCAAAAAACTTCACTTATGTCCATTAATCTTATTTGAAAATTATTATTTTCCTTAACTAGAAAACTATCCTGTTCTATTCTATCATCTAATTTAAACATTTCTATTTCCTAATAAATTGATTAATTTTTATATTATTACGATTTATTAAGTTAATAAAGATTTCAAATTAAGGAAAATCCAATGGTTAAAGAAACAAATATTTCAATTAATGAGAGTAGGTTATGGGATAGTTTGATGGAAATGGCAAAAATTGGTCCCGGAATAGCAGGAGGAAATAATAGACAAACTGTTACTTTCGAAGATGGTGAAGCTAGAAAACTTTTACAGAAATGGGCTTCAGAATCAGGTATGTCAATGAAAGTTGATGAACTTGGATCTATGTTTTTAAAGAGAGAAGGAACAGAAAATGACGCTCTTCCTGTTGTTATAGGAAGTCATTTAGATACTCAGCCAACAGGTGGCAAGTATGATGGTGTTCTTGGTGTTCTAGCAGGTCTAGAAGTTGTCAGAACTCTTAATGATTTAAATATAAAAACAAAAAGACCTATTTTAGTTGTCAATTGGACAAACGAAGAAGGATCACGTTTTCCTCCCGCAATGATGGCTTCAGCCGGTTATGCCGGTATATATGATACTAAGACTTTACTTGCCGCAACTGATTATGAAGGAAATATTTTTGGTGAAGAACTTGATAAAATTGGATGGAAAGGAACTGAACCAGTTGGTAAAGAAAAGTTTCATTGTTATTATGAACTTCATATTGAACAAGGTCCAATACTTGAAAATGAAAATATAGACATTGGAGTAGTTACTCACGGCCAGGGATTAAAATGGTTAGAAGTAAAACTTACCGGAGTTGAACAACATACTGGCACAACTCCAATGAACATAAGGAAAGATACCGCACTGGCTTTATCAGAAATTGTCTTAACTGTTAATAAAGTTGCAAACAATAACCAACCTAATGCACTGGGCAGTGTAGGTCACATTGAAGTCTCACCTAATTCGAGAAATGTGATTGCTGGTCAAACTACATTTACAATAGACATTAGATCTCCTGAAATAAACAAACTTAATGATATGGAAAAAGAAATAAAGTCATCTGCAGAGAAAATTTGTAAAAAATATAAAGTAAATCTTCAAATGGAACAAATTGGTGGATTTGATCCAGTAGCCTTTGACAAACTTTGTCTTGAAAACATTAGAGATAGTGCCAAAAAATTTGGATATTCTTATAAAGATATTGTTTCAGGTGCCGGCCATGATGCATGTTGGATTAATACTGTTGTACCGTCTGCTATGATAATGTGCCCTTGCATAGATGGTTTAAGTCATAATGAAGCTGAGGAGATAAAACCTGAATGGGCATATTCAAGTACAAACGTTTTACTTCATTCTGCTATTGCATCTGCTTCGTAAAATCCAAAATTAATTATTAATTAAATTTAAGCCTGCACCATTCTCAGCGCCAGTTGCATTACTTCTTAACAAAGAAAATAAATTTCTACCAAAATTAAAGTTTGTATTCTTTTCTGGCGTTATTATTTTTCTTTTTGAAATATTCTCATTAACGTTAATTTTTCCATTACTTGCATCAATTTCTATTTCGTCTCCATCTTGAATTTTAGCTATTATACCACCGTCAATTGCTTCAGGTGTAACATGAATTGCAGAAAGAACTTTTCCAGAAGCCCCAGACATTCGTCCATCAGTAACCAAAGCTACTTTAAAGCCCATATCTTGAATATTTGAGAGAATAGGCGTTAATGCATGTAATTCTGGCATACCATTGGCCTTGGGGCCTTGAAACCTAACAACAACTATAACATCTCTATTCAAAAGACCTTTATGATATGCTTCTTTTACATCTTCTTGATTTTTAAAAACCATTGCAGGAGCAACTATTCTATAATGTTCAGGTTTTACAGCGGATATTTTAATAACCCCCTTACCAAGATTACCTTTTAACATTTTTAACCCACCATTTTTTTGATGTGGATCTTTTACACTTCTTAATATCTTATCATCATATGATTTTGATTTTTCTTTATGCCAAACTAATTCAGAATCTTTTAAATTTGCTTCTGAAACATAATCAAACAAATTTTTTCCCCAAACAGTTTTAGCAGATCCATCTAATAAACCTTCATCTAATAGTTCTCCAATTATAAAGCTCATTCCACCAGCAGCATGAAATTGATTAATATCAGCACTTCCATTTGGGTAAACTTTTGCTAATAAGGGAATTATTTTTGACAAATCTTCAAAATCTTCCCACAACAACTTTATTCCTGCAGCAGCTGCCATAGCTGGAAGATGCAACGTATGATTAGTTGATCCGCCAGTTGCAAGCAAACCAATTATAGCATTTACAAAGCTTCTTTCATCTATAATTTTTCCAATGGGTCTTATATCTTGACCCTTTCTTGAAATAAGAATTGCTTGTTGTGTTGCAGCAACATTGTATGCGTTTCTTAAATCACTATGAGGATGAATAAAGGCAGCACCAGGTAAATGCAAACCCATAATTTCCATAAGCATCTGATTTGAGTTTGCTGTCCCATAAAAAGTGCATGTACCTTCTCCATGATAGGATGAAATTTCAGCTTTTAATAATTCTTCTCTTGAAGCTTCACCTTTTGCAAAGGCTTTTCTTACTCGAGCTTTTTCTTCATTAGGAATTCCAGATGACATTGGTCCAGCTGGAATGAAAATTATTGGTAAATGTCCAAAAGAAAGAGCTCCGATAAAAAGTCCAGGTACAATTTTATCACAAACACCTAAGCATAATGCTGCATCATAAACCCCGTGACTTAGTGAAACTGCTGTTGACATTGCAATTACATCTCTTGACATAAGAGATAGTTCCATCGCAGGTCTACCTTGTGTAATACCATCACACATCGCTGGAACACCACCAGCCATTTGGGCTGTTGCACCAAATTGATTTGCCGCAGCTTTAATTATTTTTGGAAAATTTTCTAAAGGTTTATGAGCAGAAAGCATATCGTTATAAGCTGACACAATGCCAATATTTGGTTTAGTATTAAGTAAGATTAAGTCTTTTTCTGTTGAAGGTGAGCCAGCGACCACATGTGCCATATTAGAACAAGCTATTGAACCTCTATCGTTATCATCATCATCTTCCATAGCAACGACATTATCCAAATATCGTTTTCTATAATATTTACTTCTATCTATTATTCTGTTTGTTATTTCAACGATTTTGCTATTTAATTTAGTCATATTCTTTCTCTATAAAAAAATCTCTATTTCTATTTTTAATTAAATAATGAATTGGTAATTTGTTTTCTTTTTTAGCTTTTTCAAAAATATTTTGTTTTGCTTTTCCTTTAACTAATAAAATTATATTTAAACTTTCCATTATCAAAGATAAATTCATGGTTATTCTTCGTATTAACGGATTACCTTGAGGTAATGTTATTAAAATTTTTGGACTTGCATTTAGATCAAAAGCTTCATTTTGGTTTATCATATCAGGAAACAAAGAAGCAAAATGTCCATCTTCACCCATACCAAGTAGAGTAACATCAAAAGGTTTTTTGAATTCTGTATTTAATAAAAAGTTTTCTGTAAGAGGAAAGAAATTAATATTTTTAGCTTTATTTTTGATGAAATGATTATGTAATAATTTTTGATTACTGTCTCTGTGATCAGGGTCAACTAATCTATCATCTACTAATGTTAGAAAAACTTTCGACCAGGATATATCAATATTTGATAATTCTTCATAAATACTAATTGGACTAGAACCACCAGATAATACTAAACTAGCAGAACCTTCATTTTCTATAGAAGAATTTAATCTATCAGAAATTAAATTAACAATACTCATCATTATTCATCTTTTGGATCAAGCCATTGATGTCCTTCCAAAACCAAAATTTTATCTTCAGGACCCATAGTACCAGTTCTGTAGAGTTGTGTTTCTTGATTTTTTGCTATTTCTACAATTGGATCAATAAATTCCCAAGCAGCAAGCACTTCATCAGATCTCATAAAAAGTGTTTGATTACCTCTTACTACATCCATTAAAAGTCTCTCGTAAGCATCAGGTAATCTGTCAGTAAAAGTATCACCAAAGGACAGATTGAGTTCTGAAGGAAAAAAACGCATACCACCTGGGCCAGGTGCTTTGGAGGTTAGTTTTAGTTTGAGGCCTTCTTCTGGCTGTACTCTTATTATAAGTCTATTGGGTTCGTCATGAACATCAGCAGTATATTTGGAAAAAATATCATGTGGTTTATTTTTAAAGGTAATAATTATTTCACTTGCTCTAGTTAATAATTTTTTACCAGTTCTGATATAAAATGGAACTCCAGCCCATCTCCAATTATTAATTACAACTTTTAAGGATACAAAAGTTTCTGTATTTGAGTTTTCTCCTAATTCATCTGAAAAACTTCTATATTGACCTGTCTGAATTTCTTCTTTAGTTATTGGTTTGAGAGCTTTTAAAACTCTTAATTTCTCGTCTCTAAGTTGATCTGCTTCATAAAATGAAGGCGGTTCCATAGCTATCAAACATACAAGCTGTAAGAGATGATTTTGTAACATATCTCTTATTGCGCCATATTCATTATAATAAGAAATTCTATCTTTAACACCAACTGTCTCAGAAACTGTAATTTGGACATTGTCTACATTTTTATTGTTCCATTGATTTTCAAAAAATGTATTAGCAAACCTCAAAGCCATCAAATTTTGAACTGTTTCTTTACCTAAATAATGATCTATTCTATAAATTTGACTTTCTTTAAAAACACTTGATATTTCATTGTTAATTTGTATAGCTGTTGATTTATTTTTGCCAATTGGTTTTTCAATTACAAGCCTACTTTGAGGGACATTTAAACCAGAATCTCTAATGAATCTACAACTATTACCAAATAAGCTAGATGCTATTGCTAAGTAAAATATTATAGGTCTATTTGGGTCAAATTTTTCTTTTAAAATTTTAACCAATTCAAGATGACCATTTCCAGAAACAACGTCTAACTCAACAAATTTTATAATATTTAGAAAATCATCCCAGATTTTTTCATTATCAGTAATTTTTTTAATAGCTTCATCACATTTAGATTTTAATACTGAAAAAAAATCATCCTTGGATTGTATTTCTTTATCACACAAAATTATATTCGAGTTTTCATCAATCTGCTTATCAATAAATCTCCAAAATAAAGCTGGCAATATTTTATTTTTAGAGAGATTACCTGTCCCCCCAACAATTATGAATTCACTTGGAACGATGTTAGATTTTTCTGATATCATGTTGTCACTTTTATTTAAAATAATTTATAAATACCTTAAATGTTATAAATAATTGTAAATTAATATTATTTAAGTTTAATGTTGATTAAATAATTAGCAATAAGTTAGGGAGAAGTATTTTATGGGTGAACCGATAGCTTTTATTGGTCTTGGCGCAATGGGAGGACCGATGGCTCTAAATATTATAAAAAAGGGAACAAATTTATCTGTTTATGACATAGAAAAAGAAAAGATGCAGCCCCATATCAAGTCAGGCGCCGTTCCAGGCAATAATATTAAAGATACTGTTGAGGATGCAGAAATTGTAGTAACAATGTTACCATCTACAGAAAATGTTAAATCCGTAATTACTGACCCTGATGGAGTTTTGTCATGCATAAAGCCTGGTTCCATTATATTAGATATGAGTACAATTGCACCAACAGGAACTGATGAAATATATGAGATATGCAAACAAAAAAATATTGATTTTATAGATGCTCCAGTGGGTAGGTTAGTAAGTCACGCAATTTCTGGAGATTCTCTTTTTATGGTAGGATGTGATAACGAAGATGCTTTTAAAAAAATTGAACCATTACTTGATTCAATGGGAACCACAATTATAAGATGTGGGAAAGTTGGGTCAGGAATAAGAGCAAAAGTTGTTAATAATTTTCAAATATTAAGTATTGCCCAAATAACTGCTGAAGCTCTTACACTTGCTAAAAAAATTGGTTTAGATTTAAATACATTCAAAGAAGTAAACGCTGGAACAACTGCTAATAATGGACAGTTCCATATTAATTTTCTCTCAAAAGTACTAAAAAATGATATTGAACCAGGATTTACAATTGATCTTGCTCATAAAGACATGGGGTTAGCAATTGAGACGGCGAATAGTTTTAGAGTTGGTTTACCAGTTGGTTCGTCAGTTCAAGCAGTTTATAGTCAAGCAAGATCCGGCAAATTTGCTAAAAAAGATTTTAGCGCATTACTTGATTATGCTTGTGAGCTTGCTGAAGTTGATCCTCCAAGAATTAAAAAAAGTTAATTGTCTGTCTTTTAAATCTATACTACAGGACACAAACCACCATCTAAATTTATGGCGGTTCCAGTAATATATGAACTTCTTTTAGAAGATAAAAATGCAACTAGGTTGGCGTAATCAATTTCCTCACCAACTAAACCCATAGGAACTTTTTTTGATAATTCATTATAAAAATCTTCAACACTTCCTGATCCAGCTCTACGTTCCCATTGAGCACTTTTAATTAATCCAATACATATTGTGTTTACTCTTATTTGATCTTTTGCATATTGGTTAGCTAGAGATTTTGTTAAGTTTATACCAGCTGCTCTAGTAACTGTAGTTGGTAATGATCCAGCGTTAGGGGCTTTCCCACCTCCAATGGTGGCATTTATTATAACTCCCCCATTATTTGATTTCATATATGGAATTACCAACCGGCACATTCTAATTGTAGACATTAATTTCAAATTAATATCATCTTCCCAATTTTTATCACTAACGTCTTCAAATAAGGCTGCGGCTGACGCTCCTGCGTTGTTAACTAAAACATCAATTTTTTTGAAATTTGATATTGTTTCTTCAACTAGTTTTTTGCAATCATCTGCTTTACTTACATCTGCTTGGATTGGAAGGACATCATTTTTTGTTTTTTCAGAAATTATTTTTGCTTTTTCATTCAAATAATCTCCTCTTCTACCACAAACAACAACATGCGCGCCTTCTGACGACAATAGTTCAGCCGAAGCATAACCTAAACCGTCACTTCCTCCTGTAATGAGTATAACTTTGTTTTTTAGGTCTAGATCATACATTTCCAGTCTCCAATTAATAATAAACTTTTAGATTTTCACTATACAATTTTTCTTAGATGACTCAAGAATAGATAATGCAATCTTCAGATTTTGTTTTCCTTCTGAAGCATCAGTTATTGGTTTAACTTTTCGGCAAATGACATCAGCAAAGTGCTTAATTTGTAAAATGTAGGGATCTACGGTTTCACATTCTATGTAAACCTTTTCCAATTCATTTTTCCAATTTTTTCCACCTATTTTGTATTTCCATATTATTAGATTAGGAAACTCAAGAGAGCCGTCTGTACCGATTATTCGTAGGTTATTTTCACTTAAATGAGGTAGGTGTATATTTTCTTTGGTACCAGTTTCCCATGCCCAAGGTGAAGTGCCACTATCAGTAATTAGGAAATTTCCTAATATTCCACTTTCAAACTTGAAATTTACACTTAAAATATCTTCTTTTACAAAATTATTTACCTTATTAGAGGCAAATGCAGACACTTCTAAAATCTCACCAAATATAAATCTTAGATAATCAATGTCATGTATAAGGTTAGTAATTACTGGACCTGCAGTATTTTTTTTTCTCCAATCAGGTGTAAAGTATTCTTTGTCTTTACGCAAAGCCCAAACACCTGATAAACCCACAACTATTCCAATTTTGTTTTCTGATATGATTTCTTTTGCTTTTATCACTAAAGGATTGAATCTTCTTTGGTGACCTACTAACACCATACATTTTTTTTTATTCGCAAGTTCTTTAATCTCGTCAGCTTGTGAGACATTTGCTGAAATTGGTTTTTCAATTAAGACATCAAAGCCTAAATCTAGGGCTGATAGGGCATTTTTATGATGTAGAACTGTAGGTGTGGAAATCACTACACCATCAACATTTTGATTATTTTTCAATTCATTTAAATTATGAAATATTGGTATATTACGATTTTTACAATAAAACTTGGCTTCTTCACTTATATCAACAACACCACAAACATTAACAGTATCGATCGCCTCAATTGCCATTAAGTGCCTCTTACCAATGGTACCAATGCCCATAATGGCAAGATTGGTAGGTCGATCTGCTCCCATTATGATTTGATAGAGCTCATAAATCTATTTATAGAAACTGATCCGTCAAAAGAATGAGGAAAAACAAGAGGAGTTGCTTTAGCCTGACATTTTGCAACAACAAGAGAAGGACCCTCTTCTGCATAAATTGTTTTAATTACTTTATCATAATCATTTTCACTTGTAATAGTATAAGAATTACATATGCCTGATCCTTTAGCGACAAGTTCCAAGTCTGTTTTGCCTGCAGTAGCTGTAGGCTGATTGCCAGTTTCGACATAAGACTCATTATCCAGTACAACAATAGAAAGATTTGAAACAGGATGATTAGCAACGGTTGCTAGAGATCCAAGGCTCATCAAGGTATCACCATCACCAGTGAACAACAGAATTCTTAAATCTGGTAGTGATTTTGCTAAACCTAACGAAAATGGAATAGCCTGCCCCATAGCTCCAATGAAACCAAAATTACTTGTATTATCTCCTCCTGACATGACATCCCATGTTGATGTGCCAAGACCACTAATTACTCGAAGGTTAGGTTTTCTATTTTTTAAAATTTTTTGAACAAAAGGTCTTCTATCAATCATAATAATTATCCGTTCTTAAATTGTTTTGCACCAATCATCTTCTGCGATAACAACACTGCAGCAGACCGATTAGTATTAAAAGCAAATCTAGCTGCTGCGTCTACCGTAGATCCAACTTCTTCTTTATAATCAGCTCTAAAAATTTTAACATCCATTGCTTCCAAAACCTTAGGTGTTCCTAAACCCATTGGAACTTGCCATGGTATAAATTCTCCCCACTCACCTCGCATTGAAACCAAAGTTAGGAAAGGAATTCTACAAATATTTGGCAAGGCAAGAGCATTAATGCAATTTCCTACCCCACTTGATTGCATAAGTAATGCACTTTTTCTTCCTCCAGCGTACGCTCCACACGATAAACCAACTCCATCTTGTTCAGTAGTAAGTGTTACAACATCAATTTCATTATCTTTTTCACAAAGGTTTATGAGAGGTGTATGTCCCGCATCAGGAACATGAGAAACCATTGTTATGTCTAAATCTTTAAAAACTTTGTAAATGTCGTCACGCCAATCTTTATTAGTAGCTGTCATATTCTGATCCGTTTGTTAATTTAAAAATCACATGCTAAATTGTTATTAAAATAATTCAAGTTTACATAATAATTATGTGTTATAAAGATTTATCAATTAAAACAAAAGTAATTAAACATATATAATATCATACATATAGGAAACTTAATATATGCAAGAAAATAAAGACAGGGTTGCTATAGTCACCGGTGCAGCTAAAAATATTGGCCGAGCGACTTCACAGTGTTTGTCAAAATTAGGTTTTAATATCTTAGTTCACGCCAACTCTGATAAAGATGGAGCTATGGAAACTTTACATATGGTGAAAGAAAATGGTGTAAATGCTGGTATTTTGATTGGTGATCTTACTAATAAGGAAACATCTAAATTACTTGTAAGTGAAGGACAAAAACTAGGGATAATTTCTGTTTTAATTAATAATGCTTCACAAAGAGAATTTAACAAATTTGATGATATGACATTTGATCAATGGCGATTTGTTATGTCGATAAATCTTGATTCATTATTTCATACTTGTAAGGCAGTAATTCCAGAAATGAAAAAAAATAATTGGGGAAGAATTGTAAATCTTGGAGGATTATCAGCACATATAAGCGCAATTGGTAGAGCCCACGTTATAACATCAAAGTCAGCAGTAGTTGGTTTTTCCAGAGCTTTAGCAATGGAATATGCTGAGACAGGTATTACTGTTAATACAGTTGTGCCAGGATTAATCGATACCGTTAGAGGCGCATCTGCAGGAAGAAGTTTAGTCCATCCGTCTCATTCAAACCCTCCTATTGGAAGAAAAGGTTATCCTGTTGAAGTGGCTACTATGATTTCTAATTTATGTAGTCCTAATTCTGATTTTATAACTGGACAAACAATTCATGTTAATGGTGGAAGTTATTTTCCGTAAAATATTAAACAATGAATAATATAAAAAATAGACCAGTTGATTTTCTAGCTGCATGTTTTTTAATAATATTTTCAATTTTATTGGGCTTAAACCAAGTTATGGTTAAGTTAGTTAACGAAGGTATGCATCCAGTTTTTCAGGTAGCCTTACGATCCACTTTTGCAATCTTTCCAATTTTAATTTATTGCTACATTTTAAAAAAGAATATTATAGTTAACAACGGTAGTTTAATCCCTGGCATTATTGCAGGGATATTATTTGCAATAGAGTTTATTTTTTTGTTTACAGCCTTAGACTACTCAACAGTCACACGCGTATCATTAATTTTTTACACAATGCCAGTGTGGCTTACTTTAGCTGCACATTTTTTAATAGAAAATGATAAACTCAATTTAAACAAAATATTAGGTTTAATAATTGCATTAGTAGGATTATTTCTAGCTGTTTATGAACCAACTACTGGTTATGATACATCACAATTCTATGGAGATGCATATTCATTATTGGCAAGTATATGCTGGGCAACAATAGCGATAATGCTAAAAACCACGCGTCTTTCAAACGCGACACCTGAAACACAACTATTATATCAGCTAGTTGTTTCTGGAATTATTTTATTACCTTTATCAATGCAGTTAAATGATTACGTTAGAAATATCAATCTAGATTTAATATTAATTTTTTCTTTTCAAGTAATTGTAATTATGTGTATGGGGTTTATTGGATGGTTATGGATAATGTCAAGATACTCTGCAAGTAGTACTAGTTCGTTTGCATTTTTAACACCAATATTTGGCGTGTTATTTGGATGGTTAATTATGGATGACCCAATAAACGAACAAATTTACTTATCTTTATTTTTTACTTGTCTTGGTATCTATCTAATAAATAAAAGGGGATCAAAATCAATCTGACATTTTTGATTTTTTGGTTTTAACTCTAATTTTTTTGGATCTTTTATTATTTTTTTTATCCTTACTTAGTTTAGAAGTATCACTCCTAGGCTTGGTTCTTTTTTCTATCTTTTTCCACCTATCAGATTTTCTTTTACCTTTGAAATCAATATTTTTAGGTTTATTTAATCCCTCTTCGTCTTTATCTTTTAAAAATAATTTTGAACTTCTTCTTTTTTTATTTTGTGAAGGTTGAGATGTTGCTCTATCAATTTTTGGCGGATTTTTTAATAATTTTACCATAATATGTCGTTCTATTGGCTTTTTATCATTTACAAACTTAAGTAATGAATTAGAGGTTTGTTCTGAAATTTCAACATAAGTAACTTTTGTTTGTATTTTTATAGAACCAATATCTCTTTTTGAGAGATTTCCAGCTTTACAGAGCATTGCTACTAACCATCTTGGTTCAGCTGTATCATCTCGCCCAACCGACAGCTCAAACCAGACACTTTTAGTAAAAGAAGAATTTTGTGAGTTTTTATCTCTTTTGTCGGAAGGATTTTTTAAATCCTCTGGAACAGATAAATCCTTGCTAACTATTCTGTAGTAGGCAACCGCAAGCTGATTAATGGTGTTTTTGGAAATTAATTCGTCTACAAAACCTTGCTCTTCTGCTTCTATTGGATCTTCAAAAATTTTATTTTCTAGAATTCTTTTTTTATCTTCGATTATAATTTCTTCTCTAGTTGGAGGCAAAGTCCAATGAGGCTTTATATTTGCTTGACCAAATAAACGTTCAGCAGTTCTATTTCTATTTTGAGGTACAAGAATTACACAAACACCTTTTCTTCCAGCTCTTCCTGTTCTTCCACTTCTATGAAGTAATGTATCTGACGTTCTTGGTATATCCGCATGAATGACTAAATCAAGATTTGGTAAATCTAGTCCCCTAGCTGCTACATCTGTAGCAACACACACCCTTGCTTTTGAAGATCTCATTGCTTGTAAAGCCATATTTCTTTCGTTTTGGCTTAATTCACCTGAAAGAGCTACTGCAGAAATACCTCTATTTGTTAAACGACTAGTCATATGATTTACAGCCATTCTAGTAGCACAAAAAATTATAGAATTTGTAGCTTCGTAATATCGAAGAGTATTTATAATAGCATTTTCTTGATCACTTGACACAATTTTGAATGCTTTATATTCAATATCAACATGTTGTGCATTAGATTTACCAATAGCTATTCTAACAGCATCTTTTTGATAATCTTTTGCAAGTTTAGCAATGGGTTTTGGAACAGTTGCTGAAAACATTAAAGTCTGTTTTTCTTCAGGTGTAGCGTCCAAAATAGCTTCTAAATCTTCTTTAAAACCCATGTCTAACATCTCATCAGCTTCGTCAAGAACAACAGTTTTAATATCCTGTAGTTTTAATTTTTGACCTTCTATATGATCTCTTAATCTACCAGGAGTGCCTACAACAATATTAGGTTTCATCTCTAAGTTTCTTTTTTCTGCACGTATATCCATTCCTCCAACACAAGAAATAATCTTTGCATCACAACTTTCCAGGAACCAAGTTAATTCATTTTTAACTTGCATAGCTAATTCTCGAGTAGGAACAATAATAAGTGCTTGAGGTAGTTTTGATTTTTTAAAATAAGTATCTTTACCAAGTATATTTTCTACTATTGAAAAACCAAAGGCTATTGTTTTACCTGATCCAGTTTGTGCAGAAACTAATAAATCTAATCCTGAATAATTTTTTTTTATAACTTCTTCTTGAACAGGCGTTAATTTTTCATAACCTCTTTGAATCATGGCCTCGGCTATAGCATCAGGAATTCCAGAATTTTTTAACATGATAAACTTTCAGATTTAAGAGACATTGTAAGAAATGCATTTTATATTTCTTAAAAATTAACTAGGTTGTTGTTTTAGTCTTCAATATCAATAAAGTAAAGCATTAGAAACTT
>CACJQK010000009.1 GCA_902595515.1 uncultured SAR116 cluster alpha proteobacterium | reverse complement strand
GCATTTTTAACTAGGTAATTGTGTTTTGTACATGGTCTTGAAATACCAGTAGTATCAGCTTCTTGAAAAGCGTCAGTTCCGATTAAGTGAGTAGGTACTTGTCCACTTAGACATACTATTGGAACAGAGTCCATTAAAGCATCTGTTAATCCAGTAATTGCATTAGTTGCGCCAGGCCCAGACGTAACTAAAACACATCCAACCTTTCCTGTCGATCTAGCATAACCTTCGGCAGCATGAACAGCAGCTTGTTCATGTCTAACCAATATATGTTTAATTTTCTTATTTTCGAATAGAGCATCATAAAGGGGTAAAACTGCTCCACCAGGATAACCAAATATTACCTCAACGCCGTTTTCTACTAAAGCTCTAATTACAGCTTCTGCTCCACTGACATAGTTAACTTTCATTTTATGAACAACTTTCAATTTAAAAGGATATTAGTTACCAACAAATTTAATAATCGTCAACTTTATATTATAAAATTAAAAAATTTTAATTAAATATAAAATATTATTTCAATAATATATTTTTATATGGAACAAAATTGTGTGAAAACCATGTAATTTGCCTCTTAACATACCTTCTTGTATCTCTTTTACTTAGACTAACAGCATCTTCATATGATATTTTTTTATCCAAATAACTTAACAGCCACTTAACTCCAAGACTTTTAGCAATAGGAAGTGATCTATCAATATTTAATTTATATAATTTTTTAACCTCCTCAATTGCTCCATTTTCAAGCATATTATCAAACCTAAATTCACATCTTTTATAAATTAATCTTCTATCCAAATTTATTAAAAAACTATAAATATTTTTCTTGATAGATCCTTTCCTTGGTTTTTTGTACCAATAACTCATATTTTTTTTAGTTTGAAGAAAAACACCATATGATCTTAGCAATCTGTGTTTATCATGATTTTTAGCTACAAATTGAGGATCTATTTTGAAGTTTATATTTTTAAAATTATCAAGTCCAACTTCATTTAGCTTCAACAAACTTTTTATTTTAGTTTCTTCAGAAAGTTTTGGTATTGGAGCTAATCCATTGATAACTGCATTTAAATATAAGCCAGACCCCCCAACCAATATAACATTTTTTTTAATTTTTTCTAGATTATCTAATACTTTAGTCAACTCTTCAAGCCAATCAGCAATTGAATAATTTATATGTGATTTAACATAACCATATAAGAAATGAGGTACTAGTTGCATATCTTCTTTAGTCGGCCTTGCAGACAATAAATTCAAATCTTCATAAACTTGAACAGAATCAGCATTAACCAACACACCGTTTATTTGCTTGGCTAATTTCATTGCTAACATTGATTTACCTACACAAGTAGGACCCCCGATAATAATGAGATCTTTTTTATAATCAAACTTATTTTTCACAAGATCAAAATGTGATTTAATATTTATTAAACTGGACATGATTATTACAATAATATAATTAAAATTTCATGAAAGACTACTTATTAATATCTAATACAAAAGATAATAAAATTAATGATTTTTATTTAAATTTAGTGTCATCTCGCATAAAGAAATTTACTATTGAAAAAGTTTCCTACAGAGAACTAAGCCCAAGGAAAGCTTATGAGTGGGAATTAACCTCTAACAAACTCGTTTCAAAACTTAAAAATATTATGTCTGACTTTCAAAATAATTATGGCATTGATTGTAATTTTATAAAAACAACTGAAAAAAGAAAGAAACAATTACTTATAGCTGATATGGATAGTACAATTATAAGAGAAGAAAGCTTGGATGAGCTTGCAAGACAAATTGGAAAAGAGAAAGAAGTAAGTTTTATTACAAATGAAGCCATGAATGGTAAAATAGAATTCAAAAAAGCTCTATTGGATAGAATTGCTATTTTAGAAGGAAATTCCATAGACATTTTTGAAACTTTAAAAAAAAATATTAATATCAATGATGGAGCGAGAGAATTAGTTAAAACAATGAATGAGAACGGTTCAATAACTGTACTTGTTTCAGGCGGATTTACATTTTTGACTGAATATTTAAAAGAATTATTGAATTTTAAACATACTCATGCCAATTCACTTCAAATAGCCAAAAAAAACTCTCAAAAATTTGAAATAACCGGAAAAATTGAAGGATCTATACTAGACAAAAAAGCTAAACTTGATTACCTAAATAAATATATGAAAAAATATAATATTGATAGCAATGATACAATATGTGTTGGAGATGGGGCTAATGATATTGAAATGATAAAAAATGCCGGTATAGGGGTTTCTTATCACGGTAAATTAGCTTTAAACAAAGTTGCTGATATACATTTTAACAACACAAGTTTATTAGGTTTGTTATATGCACAGGGTTACTCAGACAGTGAAATAATAAAATAAAAAATTTTATTTTAGTTCTAATGCTACAAACCTAGTACCATTCTCAACCTTAACTAATAGCAATAATGCTTTTCTTTTCTGCTTAATAGCGTTTTTTATTGCATCATCTATTATATTTAAAGATTTAACTTCTACTTGACCAACTCTAATTATAACCATACCTGGGTTTAAACCAGCTTGTTGAGCAGAGCTGTCACTTTTAACTGATGTAATAACTACACCGGCATCAATATTTTTGAGTTTGAATTTAGATTTGTTTTGTTCAGACAATTCTTCTGCAGTAAAACCTAATTTGTCATACTCTTTAGACTTTACATTCTGTTTTGACGTTTTACCAATTAAATTGTCTTTTTCTGCCAATTCAAGTTCGCCTAAAGTAACATTTAATGTTAACTCTTTGCCATTTCTTAAAATCACTAGCTCTACAGATTTACCAACGGGTGTGCTAGCAACTACTTTAGGAAGTTCTTTCATATTTTTAATTGCAGTATCATTAAATTTAATTATAACGTCACCAGTTTTTACACCAGCTTTTTGTGCAGGACCTCCTTCAGTTGCAGAAGAAACTAGAGCTCCTCTTGCAGTTTTCATACCCAAGCCTTCAGCAATTTCTTCAGAAATCTCTTGAATTAGAACACCAAGCCATCCCCTTTTTGTTCTACCATACAGCTTTAATTGATCAGTTACTTGTTTAGCTAAATTAGATGATACAGCGAAACCTATTCCAACTGAACCTCCAGATTGAGAAAAAATGGCAGTATTAATACCAACAACATTTCCATCCATATCAAATAATGGCCCTCCGGAATTACCTCTATTTATAGATGCATCTGTTTGTATATAATCATCATATGACCCAGAAAGATTTCTACCTCTAGCTGATACAATACCAGCTGTAACTGTACCACCAAAACCAAAAGGATTACCTATCGCCATTACCCAATCACCGACTCTAAGCATATTAGAGTTACCAAATTTTACAGCTTTCAGTTTAGTTTCTTTTGGATCAATTTTTAAAAGAGCAACATCAGTTTTTGGATCTTTTCCGACTACTGTAGCTTCAAATGAGGTATCATCAAACAATATAATCATTATTTTTTCAGCATTATCAATCACATGGTTGTTTGTTATAATGTAACCTGTTTCGTCAATAATAAAGCCCGAACCTAGTGATTGAGCTCTTCTTTTTTTATTACCTGGTTTGTCAAATTGTTTAAAAAAATCTTCAAAAGGAGATCCAGGTGGAAAAGAAGGCATTTCTCTTGATTTTTGTTCGATGACTGTAGTTGTTGAAATATTAACTACAGAAGGACTTAATTTTTCAGCTAAATCAGCAAAACTTTCAGGCGCAGGTTTTGCGTTTGCAACATTTACTGCAAACAATAAAAAAAATAAGCTTTTTATTACCAAATATTTATGATCATTTTGAAATTTAAACATATAATACATTGACCCACCATATAATTATTTATTTAATATACATATAAAAAAAGGCGCTTTTAAGGCTAATTAAGAAATGATGATGTTAATCTTGTTGGTAAAATAAAATAAATTATTCTTTTCCGTCCTGCTTACCAAAAAAACTAAAAAAATCACTGTCAGGACTCAATAACATCGTCGTTCCGTCATCCGCAAAAGTATTTTCATATGCTAACATTGATCTATAAAACTTAAAAAACTTCTCATCCTGACCAAATGCATCAGAGTAGATTTTAATAGCTTGTGCATCACCGTTTCCTCTTAAAGCTTCTGCTTTTCTTTTACTTTCTGCAACAAGAACAACTTTCTGTTTTTCTGCATCTGCACGTATTTTTTGCGCCTCTTCAGCACCCTCTGCTCTAAACTCCTTAGCTTCTTGCTCTCTTTCAGTTTTCATTCTGTTAAATATGTTTTGACTAGTAGCTTCTGGATAATCAGCCCTTCTAATACGAACGTCAACTATTTCCATACCCAGTTTTTTGATTGTAGAATTAACTTCATCACCAATATCCTCCACTATTTTTGTTCTAGCATCAGATAAAATAGCTGTAAGTTCAAACTTACCAAAAACCCTTCTAACAGATGAGTCAATAATGGACTCTAAACGTTGGCGAGCACCAAATTCATTTCTAACAGTTTGATAAAATAAAAGTGGATCAGTTATTCTAAATCTAGAATATGTATCAACCTCAAGTCTTTTTTGATCTGCTAGAATAACTTCTTCAGAATCTTGAGATACCAGAGACAGCACCCTTTTTTCGAAATAAGTAACCTCTTGAATAAATGGTATTTTAAAGTTTAAACCTGGTTTATTAACTAGTCTTTTGGGTTCACCAAATTGAAGCACCAAGGCTTGTTGTGTTTGATCAACAGTAAAAAAAGAACTTAAGATGCCAAACAAAACAGCTAAAGCACCTATACCTGATAATATTTTTAAAGAAGACATTACTGATTTCCTTTTTGTTTTAATTGATCTAACGGTAAATATGGAACTACACCAGATGAACTCGCGGCATTATCCATTATAATTTTTTTAACTTTGGAAAATACCTTTTCCATTGTTTCTAAATATATTCTAGATTCTGTTACCTCAGGATTTAGTTTATAACTTTTATATATAGAATTGAATCTATCAGCATCACCTTTAGCCCTATTAACGACTTCACTTGCATATGCTTCTGCTTCTGAGATAAGTTGTGCTGCCTCACCTCTAGCTCTTGGTACTATGTCATTTCTGAATGCTTCAGCTTCGTTTATTAGAGTATCTCTGTCTTGTCTAGCTCTTTGAACATCATTAAAAGCATCAATAACCTCAGAAGGAGGATTAACAGAAAGCAATTGTACATCTCTGATCTCAACTCCAGCTTCATACTCATTCAAAAGGTCCTGAAGCATATTTTTTGCTTTAAGTTGAATGTCTTGACGACCACCAGTTAGAGCTGTTTGTATTTTTGTCTGTCCTATTATATCTCTCATAACAGACTGAGCAGCGACTTTTACAGTTTCAGGAGGGTCTTGAATGTTAAATAAATAAGCGCCAGCATCAGAAATTTTCCAAAAAACAATAAAATCAATATCAATATTGTTTTCATCACCAGTAATCATCTTTGATTCATCTGGTACATCTCTTCGACTTGTCGCTGCACCTCCAAAGGATCTGTATCCAATTTCTATTCTATTGTCTCTTGTAACATCAGGTGTAAGAACTTTTTCTATTGGGCTTGGAAGATGATAATGCAACCCAGGAGGTGTAGTCCTTACCCATTCTCCAAATCTCATAACAACACCTTGTTGTTGTGGATTAACTCTGTAAATACCTGTCATTAACCAAATAGCTAATAAAATAAACAATAAGATTGTAAAACCTTTCCCACCACCAAAGCCTGTTGGCATCATTTTTTTTAATTTATCTCTGCTTTCTTTAAGCATTTGGTCAACATCGGGAGGAGTTCCATTTGCGTTAGGTCTTTTTCCCCATGGATTTTGGTTGTTACCGCCGCCCCAAGGGCCTGAGCCATTATCATTGATGTTATTTATTATCATTTGTCACTCCAGGCAGATTAAGATTTACAATGCAATGTAGATATTTTGATTGATTTAATCTAAGATATTTGCACTAGAATAGTAAATTTCAACCTTTACCAAAAATTATTTCTGGGCATGTGTAATGAATAATACAAAATTAAAAGAAATTATAACAATTTTAAGATCTATTATCTTACAAAACCAATCACAAAATATCTATGAAAGCAAGATGGTAAATGGTTTAAAATATGAAAATAAAATAATTTCATTTACTCTTGAACTCCTCCCAGAACAATTAAAGCAATCTGAATCAATTAAAAAATTTATACAAGAAAAATTATATGTTGTTGATAATGTTGAAAAAGTAGAAATAATTTTAACATCACACAGAAACAAGAAAAACAATTCTAATATTAATACGCCTTTAAGGCCTGCAAAATATATTATTGCAGTAGCTAGTGGAAAAGGTGGAGTTGGTAAATCAACTACCGCTATTAATGTAGCTTTATCATTATCAAAATTAAATTGTAATGTAGGTATTTTAGATGCTGACATATATGGTCCTAGCCTTCCGAAATTAACTGGTATTAATAACAAACCTCAGAGTAATGGGAAAAAAATAATTCCACATATTGCATTTGGTTTACAAGTAATGTCCATTGGATATCTGGTTCCTGAAGATGCAGCAACTATTTGGAGAGGGCCCATGGTTATGAGCGCTATAGAACAACTTATAAGAGATGTGAATTGGTCTAATCTTGATTTTTTAATAATTGACATGCCACCTGGAACTGGAGATGCTCAATTAACATTATCTCAAAGAGTTCAGCTTACGGGAGCAATTATTGTTTCAACTCCCCAAGACTTATCGCTAATTGATGCCAGAAAAGGTCTAAATATGTTTAAAAAAGTAAATGTACCTATATTAGGAATTATTGAAAATATGAGTTATTTTGAATGCTATGCTTGTAATACAAAACATGAAATCTTTGGCAATGGCGGTGCACAAGCTGAAGCAGAAAAATTGGGTGTAACATTTTTAAATGCAATACCTTTAGATATATCTTTGAGAACCACATCTGATGAAGGGAACCCAATAGTTCATAAAGAACCTAATAGCTCTATATCAAAGAAATATATGGAAGTAGGATCTAAAATATTGAAACAAGTTGAAAAAAATAGAAAACAATCTCCTCAAATTATTCAATAATTTAAACTATCCTTTTGTAATGCCAATAACTATGTTCTGGAATATCATCTGTTGCTAAATAATGTTCAAGTTTAGTTTTTTTCCATTCTCTTTCATTTAATTTTGGAAATTTAATACCTGTTTCTATATCAAATTTAACTTTGGTCATTTCAATGTTGTCACAATATTCTAGACCTAATTTATAAATTTCTGCTCCACCAAATAAGAATATTTTTTTTTGAATTATATTGTGATTAATCTCTACATTTTGATTAATCCATTCATCAGCTTTAATTATAGCATCTTTTAATGAATTAACTACTATAGCCCCATCAGCTCTCCAAGAAATAGATTTAGTTAAGACAATATTTGCTCTTCCTGGCAAGGGTCTTCCAATAGATTGCCATGTTTTTCTTCCCATTATTAGAGGACTTCCCATTGTCATTTTTTTTAATCTTTTAAGATCACCTGGTAAATGCCAAAGTAAATTTTTCCCATCACCAATTATTCTATTCTCATTCATAGCAACAATGCAAAATATTGGATTTTTTAAGTTTTTTTTTACTATCATTTAAACTGCTACTGGTGCTGGAATATTTGGATATGGGTCATAATCAGTAATATCAAAATCTTCAAATCTAAATTCGTTTATATTAGAATGTTTTTTTGAAATTTTTAATTTAGGTAATTTTTTAGTCGATCTAGTCAATTGTAATTTAGCCTGTTTAAAATGATTCGTATATAAATGAGCATCACCTAATGTATGAATAAAATCACCAACTGACAGACCAGTAACGTTAGCAATCATGTGAGTTAGGATTGAGTATGATGCTATATTGAAAGGAACTCCAAGAAAAATATCTGCACTTCTTTGATATAACTGACAAGATAATTTGTTTTTTGCAACGTAAAATTGAAACAAACAATGACATGGTGGAAGAGCCATGCTTCCAACTTCTGAAGGGTTCCAAGCAGAAACTATCATTCTCCTTGAGTTAGGATTATTTTTTATTTCATTAATAATATCATTCAGTTGATCAATTTTTCTTCCATCTGGGGTCTCCCATCTTCTCCATTGCTTTCCATAGACAGGCCCAAGGTCACCATTTTCGTCCGCCCACTCATCCCATATAGAGACGTTATTTGCTTTTAAGTAGGATATATTAGTATCACCTTTAATAAACCATAATAATTCATGAATAATTGATTTTAAATGGAGCTTTTTAGTAGTTAGCAATGGTAGCCCGTCATTTAAATCAAATCTCATCTGCCAACCAAAAACTGATTTTGTGCCAGTACCAGTTCTATCACCTTTTTCATCACCTTTATGTAAAACATGTCTTAATAAATCTAAATATTGCTTCATACTAATTTCTCAATTTAAAAAACTTCATTATCAATCATTATGTGCTCTTTAATAAAAAAAATAAATACTGTATAGTAAAAAAGTCACTTCGATGACTATGGTGATAAACATTTTTTAGAATAAGCTTAGCGGACCCGGGGGCGGTACCCGGCACCTCCACCATTATTTGGGGGTGAAATAGGATCGACGCGTGTAGTAAAAATTAAACTTTCACTCGGCATTGTACCACCGTTATCGGACTAAATTAAATAGTTGCAAATGACAACTATGCTCCGGTAGCTGCAGCAGCGTAAGCAGCCAAAGCAACCGAAAACTAGTCCTGTTCTATAGCTAGAACTGGCGGGGTTATTGTTTACCTGGCAACAGAAAAACTTTGGTGGCGAGAAGTTACTTCTCGCCATCTTCAAAATTTTATTGAAAATTAAGCTTTGAGAATTGTAAAGTATTAATAAAAATTTATAAGGTATAAAAGTGACTAATAATAATGATAATAATGGATCTAATTCTCTAAGTTTTGACTATGACTTTTTAGTTGAGGAAAGTCTTAAAAATGTAGTTAAAAAAGTCTTAAACATAACTTCAGAAACCGGTCTTGTAGGAAATAGTCATTTTTTCATTACGTTCAATGGTAATGATCCAGATGTAATAGTTCCGCCCGAACTAAAAAATACTGATAACACAGAAATAAAAATAATAATTCAACATCAATTTTGGGACCTGAAAACATCTGAAGATCATTTTGAAGTAACTTTATCTTTTAATGGTGAAAAAAAGAATATTTCTGTACCTTTCAAAGCAATTACATCTTTCACTGATCCTTCAGTTGGTTTTGGTCTTCAATTTAAAATCGAGGATAATTTAAAAAATACTAGTTTAAGTAAAATTGAAAGCTCAGATAAAAATAAACCAGAGATTATGAATTTAGATGATACAAGTTTAAAATCTGGAGAAATTGTCTCTCTTGATGAGTTTAGAGATAAAAAATAAAATTATTAATTGGAGATTATTTTGAACGACTTTAATTATTCACCAATTTTTCCTATTTCAGTTGATGAAACTGAATATTTAAAAATATCAGATTCATATGTTAAAATTTCCAAAATTAACAACAAAGAAATTTTGGTTATCGATCCAAAGGCACTTACTCTATTAGCACAAAGAGCTTTTAAAGATGTATCTCACCTTCTAAGAAAATCACATTTAAAACAACTCAGGGATATTCTTGAAGATGAAGAAGCCTCTAGTAATGATAAATTTGTCGCTTTAACAATGTTAAAAAATGCAAATATATCTGCATCAGGAGTTCTTCCTATGTGCCAAGATACTGGCACAGCAATAATCCTGGGTTATAAAGGCGAAAAAGTTTTTACTGATTCAGATGATAACGAATTTCTTTCCTTAGGAGTTTATAATACATATAAAGAAAATAACCTTCGTTTCTCTCAACTTGCACCGATCTCTATGTTTGAAGAGAAAAATACAGCTAACAATTTACCCGCAGAAATCAGTATATTTGCTAATGAAGGTCAGGAATATAAATTTGCCTTTGTACAAAAAGGAGGAGGATCAGCTAATAAAAGTTTTTTATTCCAAGCAACACCCGCCACTCTCAATCCTAAAAATTTAAAAAAATTTCTTTATGAGAAAATTATTTCTCTTGGGACTGCTGCATGTCCACCTTATCATTTATCTGTAGTTATTGGAGGCACTTCAGCTGAATTTAATTTAAAGACCGTTAAGCTTGGATCTATGCGTTATCTAGACAATTTACCTAAGGCTGGAGATTTAAAGTCTGGTCATGCATATAGAGATTTAGAATGGGAAAAAATAATATTAGATCTTACAAGAGAAATGGGTGTAGGCGCACAATTTGGAGGAAAATATTTTTGTCATGATGTAAGAGTTATTAGGCTTCCAAGGCATGGTGCATCGCTGCCAATTGGAATTGGGGTTTCTTGTTCAGCCGACAGACAAATTTTAGGCAAGATAAATAAAGATGGAATTTTTGTTGAAAAACTTGAAACAGAGCCAAGTAAATATTTGCCCGATGTAAATTTAGACGAAATTTCGGAAGATGTAACAGAAATTGATCTAAATCTGCCAATGAAAAATATTTTAGAACAATTAAATGATTGTAAAATAAAGAAGAGAGTTAATCTTTCTGGCCCAATGATTGTTGCTAGAGATATAGCTCATGCAAAATTACTTCAAAGATTGGAGAATGATGGTGAGCTACCTAATTATATAAAAGATCATCCAGTATATTATGCTGGCCCCGCTAAAACTCCAAAGGGCATGCCTTCTGGATCCTTTGGACCAACAACTGCTGGTAGAATGGATGCTTATGTTGATAAATTTCAAGAAAATGGTGGATCAATGGTTATGTTAGCAAAAGGAAACAGATCAAAGCAGGTAAAAGAAGCGTGCCAAAAACATGGAGGATTTTACCTTGGAACCATTGGAGGGACTGCTGCAAAAGTCGCACTAGATTGCATAAAAAAAATAGAGGTTTTAGAATATCCAGAACTTGGAATGGAGGCAGTCTGGAAAATTGAAGTAAAAAACTTTCCTGCATTTGTAGTAATTGATAATAAAGGGAATGATTTTTTTGATATTTAATCAACCATCTGCTTCATTATTGAAAAAAGATCTGATTTTCCTTCAAAACCAATTCCGGTTATTTCTGGTAAAGTTACAAAACTTTTTTCAACCTCAACACCATCAGGAAATCCGCCATACGGTTGAAAAAGATCAGGATAACTCTCATTTCCACCAAGTCCTAATCCTGCTGCAATTGCTAAGGACATTTGATGACCTCCGTGAGGAATACACCTTGAAACATCCCATTGATTTTCTTTAAGCATTTCAATAATTTTTAAATATTCAACTAACCCGTAACTTAATGCACAATCAAATTGCAACCAATCTTTATCTTTTCTCATCCCAGCGTATCTAATAAGATTTCTTGCATCTTGAACTGAGAACAAATTCTCACCAGTTGCTAATGGATGTACGTAATGTTTGGATAGTTCTTTATGAAGTTCAAAATCTAGAGGGTCACCAGGCTCTTCATACCAAAATAAATTATAATTTGATAAAGCTTTACCATATTCAACTGCAGTTTTTAGATCAAATCTACCGTTTGCATCAACAGCAAGCTGATCTTCAGGACCTAATATTTTTAAAACAGCTTCTATACGTTTACAATCATCTGATAGAGAAGCTCCTCCTATTTTCTTTTTGACAACTGTATAACCAAGATCTAGATATTTTTTTATTTCATCAGTTAAACCACTTATTCCTTGATTTGGCCAATAATATCCACCAGCAGCATAAACAAAAACTTTTCGATTTGGTTTACCATTACCATATTTTTCAGCAAGGATTTGAAATAGTGGTTTATCTTCGATTTTAGAAACAAGATCCCATATCGCCATGTCAATAGTACCTACTGCCACCGATCTTTCCCCATGACCTCCAGGTTTTTCATTTTTCATCATGACATTCCACATCTTTATGGGATCAAAATTTGTACCTTCATCGTTTAAAATTTCTTTTATATGTGCTTGCAATAGTCTGGGCGCAAACCTTTCTCTAATGAGATGACCTTGTCCATACCTTCCGTTTGAATTAAATCCGTAACCAATTAAGGGCTTACCATTTTTGATAACATTAGAACAAACAGCCACAACACTTATGGTCATTTTTGAAAAATCAATATATGCGTTCTTAATATTTGAACTTATGGATTTTGTTTCTTCAATTATATTAGTTATTTTCATTATATTATTCCCATATAAGAAAATACATATTAAGAATAGATTAAAACGATATATTAGTTTTTTTTACTAGTTGGTAGTTAACCCTGACGAGCTTTAAATCTAGGGTTTCTCTTGTTTATGACGTATAGACGACCCCTACGTTTTACAATTTGAGAATTTCTATCTCTAACTTTAAGAGTTTTTAAAGAACTTACAACTTTCATGATCGCCCTATTAATTAATTAATTAATTAATTAGTTTGATATAATAACAATTCATTTTGGTCAAGATCTAAAATAACTTTAGCAATTTATATAAATCTAACTCCACAGCCACCCAAACCACAATAACCATTTGGATTTTTGTATAGGTATTGTTGATGATATGTTTCAGCAAAATAAAAATCTATATTGTCTTTAATTTCAGTCGTGATTTCACCAAATCCTGCTGAATAAAGTAGAGATTGAAAGTCTGTTTTAGAAGTCTTTACATCATTTAGGTTTTCAGAATTATTTACATAAATTGCCGACCTATATTGAGTACCATTATCATTACCTTGCCTCATACCCTGTGTTGGGTTATGTCCTTCCCAAAATTTAATTAAAATAGTTTTTAAATTTAATTTTTTAGTATCATATACAACTCTAACAACTTCTGTATGACCCGTTAACCCACTACAAACTTCATCATAGGTTGGATTTTTAGTATAACCACCAGCATACCCAACTGATGTATGATAAACCCCATCAAGTTGCCAGAAAATTTTTTCTGCACCCCAAAAACATCCCATTCCAAGTATAATTATTTCAAAATCATTTGGAATTTCCATTAGATTACGACCATTAATCTCATGAAACAGTTTTTTTTCAATAGGATCATTTCTCCCAACTAAAGCATCTGATTTATCGACGAGGTTATTTTTTTTTAAAAAAAACATTACAATATAGTTACATAAAAGATTAAAATTTTAAATTTAAATAAAAGCATAACTTGACCAACAGTTGATAGCAATATAATCAAATCATTTTAAAATTAAAGGCTAAAATTATGGATGATGACATTTATGGAATTAAAAAATGGGGTGATGATATACTTGAGGTCCTCAATAATGGTAATATAGGCCTCAAAAATCCATTTTATCCATCTAATCCTTCTATCGACCTAATTAAAATTATAGAGAGTCTTAATGAAAGAGGTATAAGCTGCCCAGTACTGTTAAGAGTTACAGATTACTTAGCATTTAGAATAAAACAAATTAATGAATCTTTTTTTAAAGCAATAAAAGAAATTGGATATAAAGGTTATTATAAGGGTGTTTTTCCAGTTAAAGTTAATCAACAGGCACAAGTAATTGACAGAATAGTTGATTTTGGAAAAGAATTTGACTTTGGTCTAGAAATTGGTTCTAAACCTGAATTATTAATAGCTCTAGCTCACGACCTCTCTAACGAATCCACAATTATATGTAATGGAATTAAGGACAGAGAATTTATTAATTTAGCAATCTTATCACTTAAAATTGGTTTTAAAACTATTTTAGTTTTAGAAAGTCCGCGCGAACTTGATCTAATAATAAAAGTTTCTCAAGAACTAAATGTAAGACCATTACTTGGAATAAGAGTAAAATTAACAAACAAAGTTAGTGGTAATTGGTCTCAATCAAGTGGAGATCGAAGTGCATTTGGTATGTCTGTTGAACAAGTAATGAGAGTTATTAAAAATTTAAAAGTAAACAACTATCTTGATTGCTTAGTTTTACAACATTCACATCTCGGTAGTCAAATCCCTGATATCATTGAAATTAGAAAAGCAACACAAGAGGCTTGTAGATTTTACTCAGAAATGTGCAAACAAGGTGCACCACTAGAATATTTAGATCTTGGAGGTGGTTTAGGAGTGGACTATACAGGGGAACAAAAGTCTTCTCTTAACTCAATAAATTATTCATTAGACGAATACTGTATAAATATTGTTGAAACTGTTAAATATGAATTAGATCAGTCAAACATAGACCACCCTGTAATTATTACTGAATCTGGAAGGGCATGCATTGCATCGAGTTCAATGCTAATTTTTAACATTTTAGAGAGAACAAATTTTGATAGTGAAAAAAAACAAGAAATTAATTCAAAAGACCATCCTTTATTGAAAAATATGATCCAAATTCCTGAATATTTAAATTTAGAAAGAGCCCAAGAATGTTTGAACGATTTAAATTATTATAGAGAAGAAATAAGAGCTCTTTTTAGGAGTGGTCAAATAGATTTATCAAATATGGCAAAAACGGAAGAGACTTATTTATACGTAATAAATAAAATTAAAACAGTGCTCTCTTCAACAACAGAAATAACTGAAGAACTTCAAGATGCCATTGATAATATGGCAGATATATATCATGGCAATTTTTCTTTATTTCAAAGCTTACCAGATGTTTGGGCTATTGATCAAATTCATCCAATTGCACCTCTTCAAAAACATAATCAGACTCCAAACAGAAGAGTTATTTTAAATGATATTACTTGCGATAGTGATGGTATAATAAACAAATTTGTACTTAAAGACGGTGTTTCAAACACATTACCTTTGCATGACATTACTGATGATGAGGACTACTTTTTAGGCGTGTTTTATATTGGAGCCTATCAAGAAACATTGGGAGATCTTCATAACTTATTTGGTGACACAAATGTTGCTACAATAAAATTAAAAGAAAATGGAGGATTTCAATTATTACATGAGCAAGAGGGTGATACTATTTCAGAAGTTTTAACTTATGTAGAATATGAACCTAAAAATATAATAAATAGGTTCAAACACATAGTAGAGGATGCAGTAAGAAGTAGAGACTTATCACTTTCAGAAAGAAAGAATATAACTCAATCATTCAAGGATTCGATTTCTGGTTATACTTATTTCGAAAAATAACTAATCAGGAAATTTATGGGAGTTTTAAATGGACAGTATTTTAGTTATTGGTGCAGGTGGTGTCAGTCATGTAACTGTTCACAAAATGGCGCAAAATCCTAATTATTTTAAAAATATAATTTTAGCTAGTAGATCTATCGAAAAATGCTTCCAAATTAAAAAAAGTGTTAAAAATATGTATGATATTAACATTACAGTTGCAGAGCTTGATGCAGATAATGTTGACGAAACGGTGGCATTAATTAAAAAATTTAACCCATTTTTAGTTGTAAACCTAGCTCTTCCCTATCAAGATCTTAATATAATGGATGCATGTTTGTTAACTAATACACATTATTTAGATACTGCCAATTATGAACCTAGAAACGTAGCAAAGTTTGAGTACAGATGGCAATGGGATTATGATAAAAAATTTAAGGAAAAAGGTCTAATGGCTCTTTTAGGATCAGGTTTTGATCCAGGTGTTACAAATGTTTTTACAGCTTTTACTAAAAAACATTATTTGGATAGGATTGATTTTTTAGATATTCTTGACTGCAATGATGGTGATCACGGACACCCATTTGCTACTAATTTTAATCCTGAAATTAATATTAGAGAGGTTACATCTGATTCTAAGCATTGGGAAGATAATCAATGGAAGATTGCACCAGCTCTTAAGAAAAAAGTCTCTTTTAAATTTCCTGAAATTGGAAATAAAAATATGTATTTAATGTATCATGAAGAATTGGAGAGTTTAATAAAACATTTTCCAGAGATTAAAAGAGCAAGATTTTGGATGACATTCGGTGATAACTATTTAAAATATTTAAATGTACTTCAAAATATAGGCATGACATCTATCGAGCCAATAAATTATAATGGGACAGAAATAATTCCATTACAATTTTTAAAAAGTGTTTTACCAGATCCTGGCAGTCTTGGAGAAAAAACGAAAGGAAAGACTTGTATAGGCACTATAGTCACTGGTAAAAAAAATAATTTAGAAAAAACATTTTACACATATAATATCTGTAATCATGAAGATTGTTTCAAAGAGGTGGGTAGCCAAGCAATTTCTTACACAACTGGTGTACCAGCAATGATAGGATCATTACTAATGTTAAAGAAAACATGGTTTAAATCAGGAGTTTGGAACATGGAGCAATTTGATCCAGATCCATTTATGGAACTCCTCAATAAGAATGGTTTACCTACGAAAACCATACAGCTAGAAAATAAAGTAAATTTCTAGTGGATAAAATTTTTCAAACTATGGGTGGAGACCCAAGAAATTTCAATAAACTAGATTTATATAAATTACCAAGTCCTTGCTTTGTTATAGATAAAAGAGCATTGATTGATAATTTGTTGATCTTAAATCACTTAAAATCAAAAACAAGTGTAAAAATTTTAGTTGCTCTGAAGGCTTTTTCCACTCCTTATTTTGGTTCTTTAATATCTGAATATTTAGATGGATGTTGCAGTTCTGGTTTGTATGAAACAAAGTTAGCTAAAAAATATTTTAAAGGAGAAATTAGTACTTTTTCTCCAGCATATAAAAAAGAAGATATTAGAGAAATTGTTAACTTATCAGATCAGATCATTTTTAATTCCTCAAACCAATTGAATGATTTTTATAATATCGCAGTAAAATTTAAGAATGAAATTGGTTTAAGAGTTAATCCACTTTATTCTGAATTAAATAACGACAAATATAATGCTGCTAGTATCAATTCTAGATTAGGCATGCATTTAAATGATTTGGATAATATTGATATAAACAAATTAAATGGTATTCATTTTCATACATTATGTGAACAAAATTTCACTCCTCTGAAAAATACGTGGAATAAAATTAAAAATGATATCGTTCCACTCTGTAAAAAATTAAATTGGCTTAATCTTGGTGGAGGTCATCATATTACCAGAAATGATTATGAAATTAGTAAATTAGAAACTTTTCTAAAACAACTTGCAGATGAAACTAGCTGTCAAATTTATATTGAACCAGGAGAAGCTGTGGTATTAGATTCGGGTATTTTAGTTGGAGAAATTATAGATAGTTTTAAACCGAGCAATGAACTCTCACCAAATATTGCAGTTACAGATATTAGCGCAGTCTCTCACATTCCTGATGTAATTGAGGCACCATATAGGCCAGCATTGCTAAATGAACCTAAAGATGGATACAAAGTTATGCTAGGCGGACCTAGCTGTTTAGCAGGAGATATCATTGGAGAGTATAATTTTAAATCTACACCCAAAGTTGGAGATAGAATAGCTTTGTTAGATCAAGCACATTATACAATGGTAAAAACTAGTTTTTTCAATGGAGTAAAAATACCATCTGTAGCTATTTGGGATAGTGATAATGATAATTTGGAAGTAATTAAAATGTTTACTTATGAAGATTTTGAAAAAAAATTGTCTTAATTATAGGTACAAAAATGACAGTTAAAAAGAAAAATTTTTTAGACTCTGAACTATCTTTAAATGAAAAAAGTAAAGAGAAATCAAAATTTCATGTCTTACCAATCCCTCTAGAAAAAACAGTCTCTTGTGGTAAAGGTACTGCAAAAGGGCCCCAAGCTATACTTGATGCAAGTAACGAGTTGGAGAGATTTACAGGCAAAAGTGAACCTTGCATTAATGGTATTTTTACTCATCCTTTCTTAAATTGTAATTTGCCTATAGAAAACGTGATGTTTAACATAGAAAAAACTACAAAAGAAATTAGCAAACAAAACAAAATACCAGTAATCCTCGGCGGAGAGCACAGTATTACTTTTGGTGCTGTAAATGGTGTTTTCAAAGGATTAAATTTCTCAAAAAATGAAGAGATAGGAATAATACAAATTGATGCACATGCTGATTTAAGAGAAAATTATGAAGATCAAGTACACTCGCATGCGAGTGTTATGTATCTTCTAAGTAAATCAAAGTATAAAATTGCGCAATTTGGAGTAAGAGCATTAAGTAAAGAAGAAGCAAAAAATAGAAATATTTTTGATATATTATATTTTGACATTGAAGATATAAAAAATAACAAAGATCTAAGATTACCACAAAACTTTCCAGAAAACGTATATATTACCTTTGACGTTGATGGATTAGATCCGTCAATAATGCCTGCTACGGGAACTCCAGTTCCTGATGGTCTAGGATTAAATGAAAGTCTACAATTAATAAAAAGCTTAATTAAAGGTCGAAAAGTACTTGGATTTGATATCGTTGAATTTTCACCTATCAAAAATTTTTTCGCATATGACTTTACAGTAGCATTTTTGGTTTACAAAATGATGGAATTAATAGATTTAAATGATTAAAGATTATGGTTCTGTATCCATTTTTCAGCATCAAGCGCAGCCATGCAACCCATACCTGCAGCGGTAACGGCTTGCCTATAAATTTTATCAACACAATCACCTGCGGCAAAAACACCATCTAAATTAGTAATTGTTGTACCTGGCTTTTGGGCTATAATATAACCTTCATTGTCCATTTCCAGGACATCTTTAAAAGGCTTTGTCGATGGGCTATGACCAATTGCAATAAAAACACCATCAACTTTAATTATATCTGTTTTATTTTGTTTAGTTGAAATTAATTTTAGGGCATTAACCCCATTTTCATCACCTAGAATTTCACTAACTTCATTATTCCAAATAATATTTATATTCTTCTTAGAAAAAAGTCTGTCTTGTAAAATTTTTTCTGATCTGAGTGCATCTCGTCTATGAATCAAACTAACTTTAGTACATATATTTGATAGGTATAGAGCCTCCTCAACAGCTGTATTACCTCCTCCAACCACTGCAACTTCTTTGTTTCTATAAAAAAAGCCATCACAAGTTGCACAGGCTGAAACACCCCTTCCGTTATACTTGTATTCACTTTCTAGACCTAACCATTTAGCCTGTGCTCCAGTGGCTATAATTATTGTATCTGATATCAAAGAATTATTTGAGTCTAAAAACACCATCTTTTCATTTTTTTTAAAATCAATTTTAACAACTATATCATTGATTATACGAGCTCCAACTTTTATTGCCTGAGATCTCATTTGTTCCATCATCCATGGACCTTGAACAACATCAGCATATCCTGGATAGTTTTCAACATCTGTAGTTATTGTGAGTTGACCACCAGGTTGGATTCCTTCAATTACAATTGGATTTAGATTAGCTCTTGCCGCATATATTGCAGCTGTTAACCCTGCAGCTCCTGAACCTATAATTATAACTTTTTCTCTTTGATTATTCATACCTAAATTCTTTGTCCTCTAAATACAATTGTTCTATTGTCGTTTAAAAAAACTCTTCTTTCAGAATGAGCTTTTATAGCTCTATACAAAACTCTTGCTTCAATATCCCTTCCCATTAAAACCAAATCATTAGGCATCATTTCGTGATTAACCTCTTGAGTATCTTGTTCAATTATGGGTCCCTCATCAAGATCTTTTGTAACATAATGTGCAGTTGCGCCAATGACTTTCACTCCTCTATCAAAGGCTTGATGATAAGGTTTAGCTCCTTTAAAACTAGGCAAAAAACTGTGATGTATATTAATAATTTTCCCTGCATATTCATTTGTTAATTCTTCTGACAGCACTTGCATATAGCGAGCTAAAACAATTAATTCAACATCATTATCATTAATAATTTCTTTTAATTTTTTTTCCTGATCTAATTTACTTGTTTCTTCAATTGGTAGATAATGAAATGGAATATTTGAAAAATTTGCTATATCTTCTGCAATTTTGTGGTTTGATACAACAGCTTTAATTTTTAAATTTAATGATTTATTCCTAACCCTAAACAAAATATCATTTAAACAATGATCAAATTTAGAAACAAGCATAATAGTATTCATGGGATGTTCAATCTCAGATAAGAAAAAGTCTGCATTCAATTTCTTTGCTAAAAGCATCAAATTATTTTTTAAATTTGGTAACATATTATCGTTAAGTAACGTGAAACTTTGTCTGATGAAAAAGTTACCATTTTTTTGATCTGTAAATTGTTTAGACTCAACAATGTTACAATTGGATTCAGCTAATATAGAACAAATTTTTGCAACAATTCCAACCTGATCTTTACAAGATAATTTTAATATATGAGTTTCTAATTTATTATCCATTAATATTTAATACATTTTTTAATATTTAGAAACAATATGATATTTAGTTATTTAAAAATTTATTTGAAGTTTCATAAAATTCTAACGGGTTGTCCACGTGTAAAAAGTGGTTTGCATTTTTAATTTTATGAAAGATAATGTTAGAAAAATACTTTTTAAATATTTGGAAATGTGCTCTTTTAACGTAATCACTTTTTCCTCCATAAATACAAAGAACTTCTTTATTAAATTTATTAATTATGTTTATGGTAGGAAATTTTCTTAAATCAGGAAGAGATTTCTTAATTGCTTTAAGATTAATTGACCATTTATATTTCCCATCTACTAACTCAAGATTTTGTAATAAAAATGATCTTAAGAATTTTTGATCAATATATTTGGACAAAAACTTATCAGCTTCGTTTCTATTTTTAATAGATTTTAAATTAATAATTAAAAGAGAATTTATTATTTCGTTTTCATCATTATTATACTCAATTGGTGATATATCAGCTATTATAACTTTATTAACATATTTTGGTTCTAACAAAGCTATTACCATTGCTAATTTACCACCCATGGAATGACCTAATATATTAGTGTTTTTTACGCCAAGATAATTAAACAAAGTTATGATATCATTCTTCATTAATATATAAGAGATATTTTCTTCAAAATTATTTCCTCCGTGATTTCTGAGGTCTACAGTCACTACTAATTGATTTTCTTTTTGGCTAAGTTTTTTTGAAAAAGTTTGCCAATTTTTACCTCTTCCATAAAGACCGTGAAAAATAAATAAAGTTTGATAAATATTATTGGAAAAAAAATGATCTTGTTTTTTAAATACTATTTGTTGTCCATTTTTATAAATTTGAAAATTGATCATTATTACAAATAAAAATTATTAACTTAATCTATTAAACTTATGACTGATTAGTCGTAGAATAACATATGAAAATCTAAATTTGGAGAGATTAAATTAAAATGGGCCAAATAATAAAATTAAAATTTTCATCGACTAATAATGACAAAAATATGATCTATGAAAAAAAACTCATAAGAATAAGAGATGAAATTGAAGATTATCTCAGTAGTGTCTCAACTGTTGAGAAAGATGAATTAGCTATAGCTCTTGCTGCAGGAAGATTTGCATCTATGAAACTTGCACGGTTGACAGGTGAACAGAGTACAAAAAAGTTTTTCAGTGAGTGTATAAAAACAACATTAAAATGAAGAATTGTAAAAGAATTAAGAAATCCTAGTAATACTACCTGAAACTTCTGCTCCTAAATCAATAGATAGTGCATTTGTTTTCAAATTGCCTTCAACCTTTGCGCTACTAGCTACATTTAGAGAATTTGCAGCAACCTCACCCTTAACTAAACCTCCTAATGTAACTTTGTCAGCGATCAAATTTCCGTCAAAAATGCTATTAGCTTCTAAAAGTACATCTTTTGCTCTTAACTCACCCTTAAATCTTCCAGCTACAACAACTGAAGAACCAGCAGAGTCCAAGTTACCTTCCATGACAAGTTCTTCTGATATATATGTAATTTCACTCATAATTAATCCTCATAAAATTTTAATTATTTTTCTTCTGTATTGTCTTTTTCAATTTCAGCATTTTCATTATTTTCTTCAACTTTTTCAACATCAGCCTCATTCCAATTATGAACCACTCTACAATTTAAAGCTGCACCTCTGTCCATTTGTAATGATTTGTAATGAACTTCACCACTAATTCGTGAAGTTTCAGTTAACCATACACTATCAGCTTGCATTTTACCTTCATATTCTCCTGCGATTACTACTAGTTCTGAGTCAACGGATCCAAGAAATTTTCCAGATGAACCAATGGTAACTTTTTCAGTTGTTAAATCAGCTTCAACATATCCATTAATTTCTATAGATTTAGCATTTGATATTTTCCCAGTAAATCGCGCCCCTGAGCCTAAAACTGCTTGTTTATTAGCCATAAAATTTCTCCTTTATGTTTTTCTTTTGCTTACTTGGGCCTCAACAATAGCCCCTTCCTCTATTGATATATTTTCATAAAAAATTTCTCCAGCAATTTTACCAGTAGATTTTATTGATATTACTTCTCCAGAAACTTGGCCGTCACATTTACCTGATACTGTTACTACATCAGCAATAATATTTCCTTTCAAAGTACCAGTATCTTCTACAGCTAAACTATGACACTTAATATCTCCAACAACTGACCCTAATAAAACTAAATCTCCGTCTGCTGAAATTTTGCCCTTTATTTTCATATCACTTGAAATTACAGACTTTTCATTCTCAGTATCGTTTGTTTTTCCTAACATCTTGGAAATCCTTTTTTCTAATTGATAAATTAAATTTTAATAAACCTACTACAACTAATAATTTGTTACTATAATAATCTAATATTTAAAAAATATTCAAAATTTATTTATTTGGTATGAATGATGCAATTAACTTGCCATAATAGTACTTGCAAATAAAAAATTTAGAAATGGAAATTATGGCTGAAGAAATTATAGATATTAGGGATCGTATTGAAAAAATGCGAATACAGATAGAAAATGAGACTACAGAACAAATTTCTGTTGACATGCCTCTTGAAGTTAGTCAAAAAACTGAGAATTCAAATATTTCTATTTCGATGGAAAGTAAAAAAAATTCACCGAATCAAATTTTTGAGATAGATAAAAATTCTTCGGATTTAGACGCTAATGTAAAAAACAATAACAAAAATTATATTAAAAATGAAACTTTTCCTGCTGTAAGCTTGTCAGTTAAAAATCCTGTATCTAGCAAGATTTTGATAATCTTAGTTACTTTACAAATTTTATCTAACTTTGGAATTTTGTATTTTTTATATTTAGGTATGGAGTAGTGGGTGGTTAATTCCACAATAAATAAATTTGGGAAAAAGCTTCCTCCAGTTAAAACTGGGCAACGTTTCGGAGAAGAAATTAAAAAAAACAAAAAAGTTGGATTGTTTTCTGAAAGAAGATTTTTAATATTTACTAAAAGAGGTCCGATTGAAATAGCTTTTAAACCAATCCATTATACTAGTGTAATAATGACTACAATTATAGGATTAACTAGTATTATGTACTGGTCTGCAAAAGGAATTTACTCAGCAATTGATGTTGCCAAAAAGAATGATATAATTACAGAGGCTTCAGCAAATATTAACAACTCAATTGAGAATGATTCTGATACGATTGTTAATATAAATACACAAGATCAATCAAATATTTCTTTGCCTATAGTTAGAAATAATTCCCTATCTGAAAAAAACGATACAATATCTTATAAAACTATAAATAATAAAAATGAAGACAAAATTCAAAATACTTTAAAAGAAGATAAGCCAGAACCTATAAGGAAAAATAATCAGTATAAAACATCTGAACATACAAATATGGATTTGTTCAATAAAACTATGAGAAATCAAGATTTACCAAAAAATTTTATATTCCCAACCATAAACGAAAGTAATGTTTTTATTTCAGAAAATTCTGTCCCTGACGAACTTAATGACAATTTTGTACCGCTACCTCCAAAAATAAATGAAAAAGTAAAAACACTACGTTTTCTTGCTTCAGTTGATAATGAACTAATTCAAATGGAAGATGTTTTTAAATCAATAAATGTCCAATTAAACAATAATGATTTAGTAAATTTAAAATCAAGCATCAGTAAAAATAAACATATTGATCCAGATGGTGATGATTTTTTTAGAAGCCTTAGAGAAAGAATAAATTTACTCTCTATTTATAAGGATGCTCTTCAAAACATTCCATTGAAACCACCAATGGAACATTACTATGTTTCTAGTCCATATGGTCCTAGAAAACATCCAGTAACAGGTAAATATAGAATGCATCATGGTATTGATTTAGCTGGCACATGGCAAGAAAATGTATCTGTGTCAGCAGATGGTACTGTTGTATTTGCTGGATATCACGGATCTTTTGGAAAAGTTATTAGAATTAGACATAATTACGGTATTATGACTACATATGGTCATCTGGCAAAAATAAACGTAAAGAGAGGTGATTTAGTTAATGAAGGTCAAGTTATAGGAAAGATGGGCCGAACGGGAAAAGTAAAAGGTGCACATCTTCATTATGAAATTTCTGTAAATGGGAAATCACAAAATCCTGCTATTTATATCAAAATAGGTAGAAATCTTTTAAGTAGAACAAGCTTAAAAAATTATGCAAATAATAATATGAACTAACCTATTTATGGCACGACTAATGCATAAAACGATATTTAAAATGGAGTTAAGAAATGCCTTTAGAAGAGATAAATAAACCAGTAAATAATCAAAAATTTTTATTAAATAACTTAAACGACTTTATAATTCAGATAGACTACTTTGATCAAAAAGGCGTAAAACAGCGTAAAAATAAAATTCCTTTGAAATCTATATTGAATTCTAAATCCGACAATTTTAAAAATTTATTTAACATTATTTAAATTACATGTATCATTTAATTTGATGCATACTTTAATAATCTGGATTGTTTTCTTCTTTGTGAACTAGATGGTATATTTAACATATCTCTATATTTTGCTACTGTTCTTCTGGCAATATCCATACCTTCTTTATTCAAAATTCCAGCTAATTTATCGTCACTTAATGGCTTGCCTGCAATTTCAGACGTAATTAAAGTTTTTATAGCTTCTCTAACCGCAGAAGCTGCATGTAATTCTGAATTTTCTGAACCTGAAATTGATGCAGAGAAAAAGTTTTTCAATGGCATGACACCCCATTCCGTCAAAATAAGTTTACTATTTGTAACCCTAGAAACTGTGCTTTCATGCATCCCAATAGCATCTGAAATATCTTTAAGTATCATAGGCTTCATATGACTTAAACCGTGCCTAAAGAATCCAAGTTGCTTTTTTACAATCTCAGATGTAACTTTTAAGATGGTTTTATTTCTTTGTTCGACTGCTTTTTTTAACCAACGCGCTTCTCCAATTTTTTCTAAAGCAAAATTATTCCCTTTTTCATCGAGTTTATAATTATCAATTTCTTGAATGTAACTTTCATCTAAATTAATGGTTGGTAAAGTTGATCCATTTAAATCAATACGCCATCCTTTTGCAGATTTTGTAACAATCACATCAGGCTGATCTATATATATACTTTCTTGATTAAACTGTTCAGCTGGTTTCGGATTAAGTGTCTTTAATGACCTAATCATTTGAAATAATTTTTCTTCTGAAACTTTGCAAAGTTTACTAACCTGTTTAAACTTTCCTAACGGTAGCATATATAAATTTTTAAGAAGAATTTCAAATTGCCGATTATATTTTTTATTTTCAATTAACTGAAGCTTTAAGCACTCTTCCAAATTTTGAGAAAATATTCCAATTGGCTCAAGATTTTTTAGCATCAAAAGTGTTTTTTTAACTACAGAAATATCGACATTCAAATCATTTGCAACTTCACATTCTGAAAAAACAAACCATCCACTTGGATGAAGATAATCTATCATCCCAATAGCAACACTTTTATTGTCAGTATCTTTAAAGTTTATGTTTATTTGATTAATAATATGTTCTCTCAGAGATACTTGATGCTTAAGTGTTTTCTCAATAACCTCCCCCGCAGATTTATCTTTTCCCGATCTAATAATTTCTTTTTCATACAGTTTTTTATTTTCTATTTTTGAACTCGAAGAAATGTGTGAATCAAAAATATTTTCCAATTCAAGTTTACTTTCTTTCTTTAGTGGATCTAGTAAACTATTCATATTATTGTGTGTATCTAAATTTTGTTCTTCTACAACTTTCTTAATTATTGTTTGGTCATTTTCTTTCAAAAAAGGATTTTCTACTTTTGCTTTATCTATGAATTCTGCTAATTCAATATTAGTTAATTGCAATAATTTTATCGCTTGTTGTAACTGAGGTGTCATAATCAATGACTGATTTTGTTTAATTTTTAACTGTTGACCCAATTTCATTTAAATCTCCGTTTCTTGATTAACTCGAAATAATGAAACAAATAAAATCAATTAATCTTAACAAAATCAAAATCTTAATTTGACAAAAAAAAATAACAAAAAAATGACTTTAAGATAACCATTTTAAAGTAAAAATCTCAAATAAAACAATATGTTAACCTGTTTCATTTTTTAATGTTTTAAAAAAATTTTTTTTTATTTAAAATAGAAAGTCAAATATTTGGCTCAAAAAATTGGTATTTCTTTATGGTAAATAAAAATAAAACATTATCTAATAAAAAAATAGAAAAACCTTACAGGTGTAGAAATTGTTACATTATTAGATTTTTTTTGTTAGCTGTTGTGTTTATAATATTATTTGCACTCATACAAAGTGACAATTTACATTATTTAGATTTTATTACTCCAACTAACGCAGCAACTTTAATAATTATCCTAGGAGTAATAATGTTTTTGATAAAATTAGCTAATTATTTTTTTAAAAAAAAAATTAGCTAAATATTATCTGTCTCTTACCAATCTCACATGATTAGGTATAAAACCTGGAAATCTACCAAACGTGTGACCTGTAAAAAAATTAACAGTCCACATAAATTGAGATTGCCAAGGATTTTTTTCACTAGTCCAAAAGGATTCAGCTGGTGTATTAGGGAATATTTTTAAATTTATTTTAACAGTTTTACAATCTTTACATACCAGACTTTCTAATTCTTTTCTGTTTGGCAAACGCCAATTTCCTTCAAGTTGATCATTAGCTTGACTAATAATAGAATCTATTTGGTCCAACTTTACCTTTATTGGTTTACCTATGCATTTATTTTGATCCCATTTCATACCAACTGTACAAGTCATCCATTCTAATTTTTGACTTAAATCTATAACATAGTATCCCCTAGATATAAAATTAGTAGCCCACACGTTATTGAAATTAAACAAGAATAGTAATATTATAATAATAGTATAAATTTTAGGGAATGATGAATTTAATTTTGACATAACAAACTCCGATAAGTTTTTTTATGATTATTTTCATTTTGGTCTCATTCTTGCAGAATTTATGCCTATTATCATTATTTTAAACTAAAAAAGGCAAGAAAATGGATATAGCATCTTTGATTGGACTTATAGGCACCCTTGGAATGATAGCTGGAGCAATGATTTCTTCTGGTGGACTTGGAGCATTTATTGATACACCTTCTATGTTGATTGTTATTGGAGGCACCTTCTTTGCAGTTATGTATAGGTCAACGTTACCAATGTTTCTAGCCTCCTTTGGAACCCTTGTAAAAGTTTTTATGCCAGGAGCAAAAAAACATGACGAGTTAATCACAAGAATTACAGAACTTGCTGGTATTGCTAGAAAAGACGGAATGATGGCGCTTGAAGGTCAAGAAGTACCAGATAAATTTTTTGAAAAAGGACTTCAGATGCTTGTTGATGGTGCAGATGAAACTAAATTAACGGAACAATTAAACAAAGAAGTTAAAGCTATGAAATCAAGGCATGAGGATATGACAGGTGTATTTCAAGCTTGGGTAGATTTAGCACCTGCAATGGGGATGATTGGAACTTTAATTGGGTTAGTTGCTATGTTAGGTAATATGGCTGATCCAAAAGCAATTGGTCCTGCAATGGCAGTTGCTTTGTTAACAACATTATATGGAGCTATGATAGCGAACTGTATTTTTATGCCTATTGTTACTAAACTTGAAGGTTATTCAGCTCACGAATTACTTTATAGAGAAATGGTTGTAATGGGACTTAAATATATTTCTAGAGGTGAAAGTCCAAGAAACATAACTGATCAGTTGGTAGCTCTCATGCCCCCAAAAATACAAGCTCAAATAGAAGAAGCTGCTTAGTTTGTTTTAATAATTTGGAGTTTATCATGGCTGAAGCACAAATAGAAGGAAGAGACGAAGAAGAAGAAGAAGAATGTCCTAAATGCCCACCCAAAGGTGCTCCTGCATGGATGGCTACATTTGCTGATATGGCTACCTTATTAATGGCTTTCTTTGTATTAATCTTATCTTTTGCAGAGTTTAATGTTCCAAAATTTAAACAGATTAGTGGTAGCTTAAAGAACGCCTTTGGAATTCAAAGAATAGTTCCAGTTGTAGAACAACCTAAAGGTACAACTGTATTATCCTTAGATTTTAGTCCGTCTCCTGCACCATCAGTTACTAAAAATCTAACCCAGCAAACTACAGACGCAGAGCAAAAAAATTTAGACTTGAAATCTGAAATTGACGAAGGAGATAGTGCTAAAAGTAATTCTAAAGAGGTTTTAGAGGCAAAAAATTTAAGTGAAGAAATAAAGAACAATTTATCTTCTGAAAATGTGAAAGTTGAAACTATAAATGATAAAGTTTTAGTAAGTGTCAATACAAAAGAAAAAACGTCAAAAGAAATTTCAAAATTGATAAAAGATACTGTTGATGCCGTTGAGAAAGCTCGCGAAAATACGGGTGCTACTGAAACAGATGTACTTATTGGTGGGATAAATCAAGATATTCAGAAAATGGCATCAGCAACAATCGAAAACAAAGTTTTAAAAGATCAGATGAATAATCTTGAAAAACAGAGCTCTAATAGTAAAAAGGAAATTCAAGAAAAAACTAAAAAGGCAGAGTTTAGTGAAGATCAATTAAGAGTAGCATTAAAGCAAGAAATTGGAAAAGGCTTAGCAGAAGTTCAACGAGAAAAAGATAGAGTTGTAGTAACTGTTGGTTCTGCTGGTGCATTTAGTTCTGGATCTGCAAAACTAACAAAGCAAGCTAGAGCAATAATGCAAAAAATTGCTAAGGTAAGTGGTAAGGGTGCTGGTCAAATTAATGTATCTGGTCATACTGATGACGTCCCATTAATTTTCGGTGGTCAATATAGAGATAATTGGGATCTAGCTGCAGCTAGAGCATCTAGTGTTGTCCAAGAATTATCAAAATCTGGTACAATTCCCTCAGATAAACTTAGAGCGATTAGTTTTGGCGAAACTAAACCAATAGAGCAAAATGACACAAAACAAGGAAGAGAAAAAAACCGAAGAATAGAAATTGAGATAAAGTACTAACTTTAACTTTTATATAATTCAGGTAGGATATGAAATATGGATGAAGGAAATTATATTTCAGCTAATCTTGATGAAGGATATTCTCCAGAAGCAATAGCTAACATGGAGAATGCACTTGAAGATTTTGCTGTTTCTTTAACTGAAATAAAGCCAGAGGATGCTAATATTGCAGTTTTCAGAGGGCTTAAGTTGACACTCAAAGGTCGTCCGAGAAGACTTGCAGAATTGGGAAATGTTGAGTCACCTGACGATCCAATGAAAATTGAATTGATGATTTATAATAAAGAACAAATAGAAGAAGTGTTAAATTTTATAAAGAACAATGGCTTTCCAGCTAAAAATGAACCTGGATCACAATTCATCCATATTCGAGTACCGAAACCATCTAGAATGCAGTTAGAAGAACTAGGTGATGAAGTTATTAGAAGAACTAACACAGCTTGTACTAGACTGATGAAAATTAAAACAAATACTGGTTTGAGAATAAGAGCTGCTATGGAAAAAGAATATATAGACCAGCGTATATCAGGTGTTGCTCTAAAAAAAATCGATAACGCACTAGAGAGAATTACTAAGGAAATGAAAATTGTTGGTGTAATCAAAAGAAAATCAATTCTTGGTTCTTTTTTTAAAACCATTGAAAGAGATGATGCAGATATAATAAAAGTTATTAACAAAAGAATAAAATTAGAAAAGGATAAAATTTCTAAAGAACAAGAGTTAAGAATCAAAAATGAAGCTTTAGAAGAACAAAATCAGAGCATAGATAAAATCGAAAATAAGATTATAGAAAGTAATGAGCTAAAAACAGCGAATGAATTAAATATTTCTACAAATGTATCTTAATTAATTTACTTTTTTACATAGGGATTATTTCCCTTTCTAAACATAATTCTAATCGGAACTCCAAATAAATTAAAAGTTTTAACAATTGATCCCAATAAAAAACGCTTATAACTATTTGGTAGATGATCTGGACTAGACATAAATAAAGCAAATGTTGGAGGTTTAATATTAAATTGTGTTATATATCTAATATTATTTTTTTTTCCTTTATACAACGGTGGTGGGTTATTTTCTATTATAGTTGATAACCATTTATTTAATTTTCCAGTAGTAATTCTAGTATTAATCTTTTCATTTATATAAAAAATTTTTTCAAATAATTTATCAATTCCTTTTTTATGAAGACCTGACATGAACACTATTGGTATTTCTTTGATTTGTGATAAGGATGTGGATAATTTATTTATAATATTATCTCTAAAAATGTTTTGGTCATTTACTTTGTCCCATTTGTTTGCACCTATAATAATACCTCTACCTTCTCCTATTATCATTCTTGCAATAGTTAAATCTTGTTTATCTATGTTTTTGGAAGCATCAACTAATAAAATGCAAATTTGACTAAATTTTATAGACCTCAATGTATCACTAATCATATCTTTTTCTAAATTTTTAGTTATTTTTGATTTCCTTCTGAGGCCAGCTGTGTCAATTAAACAAAAATCATGATTTTCATAATTCCAATTAATTTCTATAGAGTCTCTAGTTATTCCAGCATCTGTTCCAGTAACTAACCTATTTTCTCCTATTATATTATTTATTAAAGTTGATTTACCCGTATTAGGCCTTCCTGTAACACTAATTCTAATCGGAGATTTATTATGATAATTGGACACTTTATTTTGAAATATTTTTGAATTTTCTGCTTTAAAATTTTCCTTTAAAAAATCATATATATCACTTAATCCTTCTCCTTGTTCCGCAGAAATTGGAATAACATTTTCAAAGCCTAAAGAGGTTGCCTCACTTAATCCAAGAAAACCTTTTGAGCCTTCACTTTTGTTTATCAAAATAGCGACTGGTTTGTTTTGTTTTTTTAAATTATTAGCAAATATTTTCTCAACTGGTAAAACTCCTACTCGACCGTCAATGACGAAAAATATAATGTTTGCTTCTTCAATTGCAAATTTACTCTGTTGTCTGATATCATTTTGTGTTGTTCCTTTTAAGGAGTCATCCATACCAGCTGTATCAACTATAATAAAACTTAAATCAACTAAATTTGCCTGACCATATTTTCTGTCTCTAGTAACACCAGGTTCATCATTGACTATTGCCTTTTGTGAACGAACTAAACGATTAAATAAAGTAGATTTACCAACGTTAGGTCTCCCAATTAAAACAACCTTTAACATTCTTTAACCTTAGGTTTTAATAAGATTTTACTTATAAGCTAATAATTTACCATTTGCAGTAAGAAATAATAATTTACCATCTATTGGAATAGGAGAAAAAGCCAACTCAGCAACTTTTATAGTTTCAATCTGGTTCCCATTATTAGCATCAATAATGTTTACAATCCCCTTTTGGTTGGAAATTAATAATTTTGAATCTACTAAAGATGGACCTTTGTAATTAGCAATTTCTTGGTCAAAAAAGTAGGATTTTTCATTTATAAATGAAGGAAATTTTTTTTCCCATCTTAGTCTTCCAGAATTTTTATCAATAGCAGCTAATTGTCCCATATTTCCAATTATGAAAATTGTTTCTCCAGAAATTGTGGGCGTTTCAAATCCACCTATGGGTATATTCCAAATTTTTTTGGAAGTATCTAATTCAAATGCTGCTGTAACACCAGATTGTGAAGTAATATAAATCACATCCTCATAATACAAAGGATTAGTAACAATATCACCAACATGAAAAAGTTTTGGTAATTGATAATTTGATGAAATGTTTTCACTCCATAAAACCTCTCCAGTTTGAATTGAAATAACAAAAAATGTACCACCTGCTGCTGGAACAACTATCTTATTCTTTGCAACAATTGGTCTAGCAGTTGTATAGACAGAATTATTTTCACTACCCAAAAATACATTCCATAAAATTTCACCATTTTTATTATCTATTGATAAAAAATTGCCATCAAAATCACTAACAAAAATTAAATTTTTGAAAGATGTAATTCCACCTCTAAATGGAAGATTTTTTTTCTTTTTCCATATAGTTGTTCCATCATTTCCATTGATTGCTACAAGTTCTTTTGATCCGTTATGAGCATATAATGTAACAATATTATTTTTACTTATTGTACCTGATAAAGCAGGAGTTCCAGTTATAGTATTTTCCAAATATTTGAAAATTAGTTTTTTCCAAGTTATTTTTCCGTTTTCAGAATTTATTTTGTATAAATAACCTTTGTTGTTTAGCAAATATATATAAGTCGCAAAGAACAATGGCTCAGACAAATAAGGGTTTTCGTCATCTATATTTTGATCTGTATCTAATTGCCAAGTTCTTTTTAAAGGAAATTTAACTAGGGAGTTTTTTAAATTATGTGATTGAGTGTTTAGAATTTTACTTACATTAGTTAAATCTTCAACTCGTGCATTAAATCTTTCTTTTTTGTTTACAAAAGATAAAGTGTTTTTAGGCTGAAATATATTGACAGAATTTGGTATATCAACACTTTTATCTTTTGAGCAACCTGAAAGAAATAATAAAATAAGAAGATATTTAAATTTGTTACTCATTATTTTTATAAATTTTTTTAATTAATTCTAATCTATTTTTTTGTTCAAAACTAATATCTGATCTATTTAATAAATTATTGATATTTTTTTGAGCTTCTTTAATCTTGTTAAATTTGATTAACAATATAACTTTTAATTCTGCAGCAAGTATTTGTAACTTACTAGGACTGTTAATTATTGGTTCTAACAAAGTCATTTGTTCATTAAATGAACCTGAATTATCTTTAATTACGCTGAGAAACCTTGACAGATTTCTATAATAAATGTCTATATTTTCGTTGTCATATATAGTTTTGTAATTTAATTTCATCTCATCTATTTTGTTATTTTTGAAATTAGATTCAGCTAAACCAAAAAGAGATAACATCTTATATCCACCTTCATGATTTTCTAAATTTCTTAAAAAGAGATTCTTGCTTTTTGAGTAATTTTTGTTTTCTAAATTTTCAATAGCTTCAAAATATTCTGTTGCAATAGCTTCAATTTTCTTTTTATGCCAACTTTTGTAGACTTGATAAGAAATTAAAGAAATGATTACTAAAATAATTAGAGCTATAATTAACTTAGAATATTTTTTCCAAATTTTAATTAATTGGTCATTTTTTAATTCTTCAGAGACTTCATCAAATATATCTGCCATAAAAATCACCCACATAATTAAACTTAATTATAGAATAAATATCACTTAACTTAAATTAATAATATATCAAATGAATATCATTATTAATAGACAATTATACAAATTAAAATATAGAATAAAGTTTTATTGGAAATTTGTATGAATATTCTTAAATTTGAAAAAATCAATTTAACTAATACAGTTAAAAACAAAAATCGTAAGAACTCTGTTTTCAGCATAAAAAAATTTGAAAAAAAATTTGTGTTTTTTTCCAATAAAGAGTTAAGCTCAATACTAAATTTATACAGTAAACAAGTTTCAAATGGATTTTGGAAAGACTACGCGTTAGATAGTCAAATTGAAAATGCTATTTTTTCTGTATACAAACATAGTCACGATAAACCTATATATCGAATAATAAAAAACAGCCAAAAAGGATTCAGAAACAGCCCTAATTTTTACATCAAAAAAGATGAGGAAATAATTATCAAAAGTAGTGACATATGTATAATATTGTCAAAGTTTGAAAAAAAATTAAGTATTAAAAATTTTAAAAACAATTGATATATATATATATATAAATTTTTAAATAACAATTTATAAAGCAGGAAACATGGATAGAATTACAATAAGTAAAATACAAGAATACATGAGATCATCATTAGGTTCAAAGTCCATTAAGATCGAAGGAAGAGAAAATAAGTTAGATTCTGCCGACGTTACTTTAAATGGTGAGTTTATAGGGGTGATTTTTGAAGATAAAGAGGACGGAGATACATGTTATCATTTTAATATGACTATTTTGGACATAGATTTAAATAGCTAAAATGTTAAATCATTGAAAAAACATCTATAATTATCAATTTAACTATTGAAAAATCTATTGGTAGTATAAAAAAACCAACAATAGTTACAGGAATAATCAAGAGAAATATAAATAATTTTATTTTAAAAAACGATGATTTACTTTTCAAATTTTTTGTTTGATTGGAATTTTGGTCAAAATATCTCTCAAGCTTTTCAATTTTTTGTGATAATTCCAATATTACTTCAACTGCTTCGTTAAATTTATTTGCAAGCATTAAAAACTTAGCATCATTATCATTAGACATATCTTTAGGAATTTTTTGTTCAATTCTATTGTCATGATGAATCGATTCTTCAGAATTATTTATAATAGACTTTTGATTCAATGCTTCATTTTTATCTTTTTCAATATTTTTACTTAGGAAATTATTTTTTGGTTTATCGTCTTTAATAGTATTTTCAAACCTTGACATTAGATTATTATCTGAAGTATTTGTTTTATTAATTACTAAATTATTACTTTCTCTCATTTTGAGTATTCTATTTCTTAAGTCTAAATTTTCATTCATTTTTTTATCCATTAATCGAAATTTTAATTATTTACGACTTCATTTAAATAGATTTAAATTTAAAAAATCCTTCTTTAATTAAAAGTTTTTTTTTCTTTTTTATACCACCTCTTCCACTATACCCACCTAACAAACCGTCAGATCTAATTACTCTATGACATGGTATTTCAATAATTAATGGGTTTTTGGCACACGCATTTGCAACAGCTCTAGAGGAATTAGGTTTACCTAAAATACAAGCAATTTCTTTATAGGTCTTAACACTACCTTTTGGAATTTTTTTTATTTCTTCCCAAACTTGTAATTGGAATTTTGTGCCTTTAAGGTTCATACTTATTTATTTGTCCTATTAAAAACTAATTATTTTATATCGAAACAATTTCTTTTGTCTCAAACTTCATTTTTTTCCACCTTATTCTTTGTTTGCTAATATATTTAAGATATAATTGTTCCTTTTTTCCATATTCAAAACCGACTGTTTTATTTAAAAAATACCCCCCTTCAATTGGAATATTAATATAAGAGTACTCTTCTTTATCTTTTTCACCTCTCGTAATAAGGTGGGTTTTCTCATTTTCATCAATAATTTTCCAAAAATCTTTTTTTTCTAATTTTCGATCAAGAATCTCTTTTAAGGTTTCATTAAATGATACAAATTGATGTCTTACAAACCTTTTATTTGATCTTTTAAATTTAGTTACTTTTTTAAAATTATTTTTTTTATATTCTTCATAACATTGTTTGGAAATACTCGTTATCCGCATTAAACAATATTCACCAGCAAAAAGAGCCTTAAGAATGACTTTTTTCTTTTCTAACGAAAAATTACTATCAAAAATTTGTGAATACAGATTATAGAATTCTTCAGATTTATAATTCCAAAATCGCATATTTATGCACTTACAATAAATAACTAAAGTTTACCTGTTTAAAACAATAAATAGAGTATAATGTTTAAATTTTTATGCAACTTTGAAATCTTTGAATTTGAATTTAATTTAAAGTCATAATACTTTTACCCTATTTATTTTGTATTACTATTCCACTTAGTGCAACTAGTTGATTTTAAGTGATATTATTTACTAAGCAATAATTTAGTAACAAATTAACTTAAAGCGTTATAATTAGTTGCTAAATTCAAATCAAATTCACAGGACTTATTAAGAATTTTAAAAACTGGGATTAGTTTAGTTTAAAACTTTCCTTGAATATATTCTTACTTTTAAATCTTTTTTTGCTGCTTGAATTTAAACTCGTGTAACAGTCCCCGTTCCTGATATGGACTTATATTTACCAGTTTCTCCAATGAACTCAAAAGTTCCTGAACCTTATATTTTGTAAAAGCAGTATCTCCATTAGCAAAAAGAAATTTACATATACCATTTTCATCATTAAATTTTCCTTTAGATGTAGTAAGTCCATTGTGAAAGTCACAAATTTTATAAAATTAATAACTTGCACTAATAAAACTACTCCCACTCAATAGTTCCAGGAGGTTTTGAAGTTATATCGTAAGTAACTCTGTTGACGCCCTTTACGTTATTAATTATAGCTGTTGCAGTTTCACTCAAAAATTCATGTGTAAATGGATAATAATTTGCCGTCATACCATCAAACGACGTAACGGCCCTTAATGCACATACATAATCATATGTTCTTGTATCACCCATAACTCCAACAGTTTTGACTGGTAAAATTACTGTAAATGCTTGCCATATTTTATTGTATAGTCCGTGTTTTTTAATCTGTTGTATATAAATTGAGTCTGCATTTCTCAATATATTCAATTTTTCATCAGTTATTTCACCTGGACATCTTATCGCTAATCCTGGCCCAGGAAAAGGATGTCTCTCTAAAAAATCATTCGGTATTCCAAGTTCTTTTCCCAAAAGCCTTACTTCATCTTTGAATAATTCTCTGAGGGGTTCAATTAAATCTAAATTCATTTTTTTTGGTAACCCTCCAACATTATGATGTGATTTTATAGTTACTGATGGACCTCCTGAAAAACTTACACTTTCTATAACATCAGGGTATAGAGTTCCCTGAGCAAGAAAGCTTACATCACCTATCTGTAAAGCATATTTTTCAAATACCTGAATGAATAACCTACCAATTATTTTCCGCTTTTTTTCAGGATCTTTTATTCCCTTTAAGTTTGATAGGAAAAGGTTCTTTTCATTTGCTTCTATTAAATTTAATTTATAGTGTTCCCTATATAACTTTAAAACTTCTTCGCTTTCATTTTTTCTCATCAAACCATTATTTACGTAAATGCAAGTTAATTGATTACCAATAGCTTTATTTATAAGTATTGCTGTCACTGAACTATCCACACCACCAGATAATGCACAAATTACTTTTTTATTTCCTACTTTCATTTTTATTTCTTCTACAGATTGTTGAAGATAAGATTGCATACTCCAATTAAAAGAAAAATTTGATAATTTAAGAAAATTCTTGATTAACACTTTGCCATTTAATGTATGTATAACTTCTGGATGGAACTGAACTCCATAAAAATGTTTTTTTTCATTTCCTATTATTGCAAAAGGTGCATTTTCAGAAATACCGTATACCTCAAAATCTCTAGGTATTGTTGCCACATGATCACCGTGAGACATCCAAACTTCTTCTTTTCCTTCATCTAAAAACAAACCTTCGAGAAATTTAATATCTTTACTTTTGTTATTTATATTTACAAAAGATTTTCCAAATTCTGATGTTCCAGACCCAGAAACAACTGATCCACCTAACATTTGCATCATAATCTGTTGTCCATAACAAATTCCTAAAATAGGGACTTCTAGATCATATATACTTGAAGGTGGCTTAGGTGCGTTGTTATTTAAAACACTTGCTGGCCCTCCAGAGAGAATAATTGCTTTAGGATTAAATTTTTTTAAAAATTCATCATGGACTTTATTAAACGGATGTATTTCACAATAAACATTTAATTCCCTTAAACGTCTTGCAATTAACTTAGTAACTTGGCTACCAAAATCAATAATTAAAACAAATTCGTTTTCCATTAAGTAACTTTCTCTTGTGAGATTGATTATACTATCTTTTTCTTTGAAACATTGAGATAAAGAAACCATCCAGTTTATATATAGCAGGATTAATTGTTATACTTTTTTTACCATCATCAAATGGATATTGAAAACTATTAGTTAAAGATAAATTATTATTCCACATAATACTCATATCAATTTCAGAAAAATCTCTATTTGCTGACATTTTAAATTTTTCAATTTGATCAACTCCCTCTTCAGGTAAAATTGAGCAAGTTACATATGCTAACTTACCTCCTGGAGCAACCATAGTCGATCCTTTTGCAAGTAACTCAGATTGAATATTAATTAATTCTGCTAACTTTTTTTTATTAAAGTTAAATCTTGAGTCCGGACTTCTCGACCATGTTCCAATACCAGAGCATGGAGCATCTATAAGAACTAAGTCAAATTTTTTTTCTAAACCTTTTGTACTCCAGTTTATATCAACCAAACGGGTTTCAACATTATGAGCTCCTGCTCTCTTAAAACGTAGCCTTGCCCGTTTTAATCTTTTTTGATTTATATCTAAAGATAAAATCCTTCCTTTATTTTTCATTACATCTGCTAAAACAAGAGATTTACCACCAGCGCCTGCACATATGTCAGCAACTTTCATTCCTGGTTTTGCACCCAGTATCAACGCTGATAATTGAGATGCCTCTCCTTGAATTTCTATATTGCCAGACTTAAAGAGTTTATTTCCATTTATGGGAAATCGTTTAAGAAGTCTTATGCCTAGCGGAGAAAATTTACTAATTTTACATGGTACATTGATTTCTTTTAATGAAGCCAAAATTTCATCTCTACTTTTATTTTTGAGTGTATTAATCCGAAGATCAACAAAAGATTCTTGGTTTAAAGACAAAGCAACATTTTTCCAATCAAATTTAAAATTTCTCTTTATGCTCGCTAATAAAAATTCTGGAAGCTCATAGTACACATATTCAGGCATTTCACTGTTAATAAATTTTTCGAAATTTAAATATTCTAAAGATTGTAAATTATCATCTTTAAAATTTTTATTTAATTTATTATTGAACAAAAAAAATGTTTTTATTTTTGGTAAATCATTTTTGTAATCAACATTTAAAAAAAATAATTCTAAAATTATTTGTTTTTCAAAAGTAACTTTAAGATTATGATTTTTTAAATGCCAATTAATCTTATTACGATGTTTAATTATGTTCCAAAAACAATTGGATATAAATTTTCTATCTTTTGATCCTATATTTTTATTAGATCTGAAATAATTTTGAATTAATTTACTAGCAATTTTAGATCCATGATCAAAAGATTTTAATAGCTCTAATACACATGAAACTCTATCATAATCTAACATTAAGACGGTCGATAATTGGGTGCTTCACGAGTTATAGTAACATCGTGGACATGACTTTCTTTAAGCCCAGCATTACTAATTTTTTTAAATTTACAATTTTTTTGCATTTGATTAATGTCTTTATTCCCAGTGTAGCCCATTGCTGATTTCAGACCACCAACTAATTGATGAATAACATTTTCAGCAGGTCCTTTATATGGAACCTGCCCTTCGATACCTTCAGGCACAAGTTTAAGATTTTCTATTTCTGCCTGAAAATATCTATCAGCAGAGCCTCTTGCCATAGCACCTAAACTACCCATACCTCTATATGACTTGTAAGATCTACCTTGAAATAAAAACACCTCTCCAGGAGTTTCATCAGTTCCTGCAAGAAGAGAGCCTACCATAACAGCACTAGATCCCCCTGCTATGGCCTTCGCTATATCTCCAGAATATTTAATGCCACCATCTGCAATAATTGGAACTGAGAATTTGTTTGCAACTTCTACACAATCAATAATTGCAGACAATTGAGGAACGCCAACTCCAGCAACCATTCTTGTAGTACATATTGAACCAGGTCCAATTCCTACCTTTACGCCATTTACTCCAGCTTCTATCAGAGCTTTTGTTGCATCTCCAGTTGCAACGTTTCCACCAATTAGACAAACTTCTTTAGACATCTTTGAGATATTTGCGACTGAATCTAAAACCATTTTACTATGACCATGAGCGGTATCAACAATTAAAACATCAACTCCTGCATCAATTAAAGCTTCTGCCCTTGAAAGTCCGTCTTTCCCAACACCAGTAGCAGCTGCGACTCTCAATCTTCCTTGTTCATCTTTACATGCTTCAGGGTGGTTTTGAGATTTTTCCATATCTTTAACAGTTATTAATCCAACACAGAATCCATCTTCATCAACAACCACTAATTTTTCAATACGATGTTGATGTAAAAGTTTTCTAGCTTCTTCTTTGCTAACACTTTCTCTAACAGTTATTACATTTTTAGTCATAAGCGCAGAAACTGTTTGATTTAAATCATTTGCAAATCTAACGTCTCGGTTTGTAAGAATACCGACTAATTTATTTTTAAGACCTTCAACGACTGGTATTCCACTTATTTTGTTTTTTTCCATAAGTTTGAAAGCATCTCCGAGGGATTGATCAGGCTTTATTGTTACTGGATTTACTACCATTCCTGCTTCAAATTTTTTTACTTTTTTTACTTCTGACGCTTGCTCTTTAATTGAAAAGTTTTTATGTAAAACCCCTATTCCACCTAGTTGGGCCATGGTAATAGCTAATCTATGTTCAGTAACAGTATCCATTGCGGCAGATATTAGAGGTATATTTAACTTGATATTTTTAGAAATAAAAGTACCTACATTGGCGTCTGCTGGTCCAATCTTACTATATGCAGGTTGTAGTAACACATCATCGAAAGTGTAAGATTCTTCAATTATCATTATTTATACTCGGTACTGGATTTAAAATTAATATCATAAGGTTTTATATAGGATCTATGATAAATTTTGCAAAGTTTAATTCTTTGAATTTATTTTCCTTTAAAACCTAGAGCAATAACATATCCTTCAACTGATTCTTTTCGGCTTGCATCAGGTTTGACGTGGTGTACTTTAGAAAAGTTTTTTTGCATTAAATTTAAGGCTAACTTTTCTGTTCCTCCTTTGAAACACTTAGCTAAAAAAACTCCATTCTTATTCAAATTTTCAATTGAAAAATCTAAAGCAATTTCTAAAAGATGGGTGGTTCTTATGTGATCAGTTTGTCTATGACCTGTTGTATTTGCTGCCATATCAGACAAAACAATATCTGGCTTCTGTCCCAATAATTCAATTAAATGATCACCAACTGCTTTATCATTGATATCTCCAATTATAGATTTACATCCAGCGATATCATCTGTTTTCAAAATATCTACTCCAATAACTTTTTCATTGCCTGTAATTGAAGAAACTTTTTCAGACGCTATTTGTAGCCAACCACCTGGGGCACATCCTAAGTCAATTACTGACAGTCCAGGAAGTAAAAAATTAAATTTATCATTTATTTGTAAAAGTTTAAAAGCAGCTCTTGATTTATATCCTCTTTTTTGTGTCTCTAAGACATATGGATCATTAAGCTGTCGACCTATCCACCTAGTACTAGAAGATTTTCTTTTTTTATCTTTTTTTATTTTGTTTAATAATCCCCTTGAGCTTCCAAATGAACCAGAATTATTTTTATTAGTCATTATGAATATCTTTTGTAGATTTAAAAAAACAGCTTTTTGCCCCTGTATGACAAGCAGAACCAGTTTGCTCTATTAAAGCAAGTATTGTGTCATTGTCACAATCTAATCTTAACTCATGAAGTTTTTGAAAATGGCCACTAGTTTCACCTTTTTGCCAAAGCTTTTGCCTGGAACGAGAGAAGTAATACATATCTTTTGTATCAATTGTTTTTTTCAAAGCCTCTTCGTTCATCCAAGCCATCATTAAAATAATACCAGTATGAATGCACTGAGATACTACAGGTACTAAACCATCTTTGTTGAAATTTATATCTGAAATTTGAAATTTTTCAGTACTAGAAATTGTGTAATTATTAATCATCTATTTCCTTCTTTTAAACTTTTTATAAAATTTGATAAATCATTATTTATTCCCATCATTGAAGGGACTATAATCAGCACAAGCAAAGCTGTAACACCAAGACCAAAGACAATTGTAGCAGCCATAGGTATTAAAAATTGTGCTTGTAGAGATTTTTCAAACATTAGCGCTGACAATCCACCAATAGTCGTTAAAGAAGTAAGTAAAACAGGTCTAAGTCTATCTACAACACCTGAAATTATTGCTTCGTTGATAATATTTTGATCATTAAAACTATTTTCAGTTTCGTTAAGCAAATCGTCGAATCTTCTTTCTATTGTTGAAACTAAGATGATTGAATTATTTACAACTATGCCAGCTAAGGCTAGAAGAGCGAACATGGACAATATTGACATTGTTAAACCTAATATATAATGACCTAAAACCGCACCAATAAAAGCAAACGGTATCATTATCATTATTGTTAACGGTCTTAACCAAGATTTAAAAACCCAGGCTAATATAAAATAGATTAACATTAGTCCAACAATTGATCCAATTTTCATATCAGCAAAAGTTTCTTTCTGCTCTAAATCCTTACCATCAAACCTATAATTCAAATTATATTTCTTGGCAATTTCAGGCAATCCATTCTGCAAAAGAAACTGTCTAGCTTGAGAAGTATTCATAAGTTGAGGAAATAGGTCACCTGAAATTGTGACTTCACGAAAACCATTTTTTCTATTAATGGAAGCAAATGGGACCTCTTCGCTTATCGTTATTATTTCTTCAAGTTTAAAACTAGTACCAATATTAGTTATAATCCTTAAATCATTAATCATATCAGTTTGTTTTTCTTTTTTTATTAATTTCAAGCGAACTGCAACTTCTTCGTCTGCCTTTGGAAACTCAGATATAATAACCCCATTAATTGCAGACCTGACTTGTTCCCCTATTTCTGAAATTGACAGACCTAACGACTGTCCTTTGTTATTTAAGCTTAAAATCCTCTCTTGCACACCAAATTCAAGATTATCGCTTAATGATGTTACTCCAGGAATTGTTCTAGCAATTTGAATTAACTCATCAGATGCCTTCTTCAAGTTTTCTAATTTTTCTCCTTGGAACCTTACATCAAGATCTCTTCCGGGAGGCCCCCCACTAGGCGCTCTAATAGTTAACTTATCTAGACCAGCAACAGATTGAATATTATCTTTCCATGCCTTGATAAATTCTTTTGTTCTAACTTTTCTTTTATCTGCGGTTTTTAATTCAACAACCATAGATCCAAGTAAGTCACTTCCAATAGGGCTTGGCCCAGCATCATTTGAAAAAGAAGTCCTGTCTCCAATTGTAGACATTTTAAATTTTACTAAGTCTTTAGAATACGCAAACTGTTTTGATGTTTTTTCTAAACCAATTTCAATATTATTAAGCATTTCTAGGGTATTAGTTTTTTTTGTACCAGAATGCATTTTGAAGTTTGTAATTATGATATCTGCTTCAGGAGTTGGAAAGAAGCTAAAAAGCACTCTTCCACCTGACATCATTCCTACTGATACTAAAAACATACCAATAGCAACCATGAATGTTACATATCTGTAATTAAACGTTAATTTAACAAATTTTCTAAACAAGCCTTCTTGGAAATAGATAAATTTATTATCAAACCATGATCTAAATTTACCTGGTAAGTTATGTCTATTATCAAAGTGAGCTAGATGAGCCGGTAAAACTAAAAAACACTCAATTAGGCTAGCAACTAAAACAGCGCAAACCACCCAAGGGATAGCAGCAATTATTTCACCAATAACACCTTTGACCATAAATAGAGGGATAAATGCAGCAACTGTCGTGAGCATTGCTGAAATTACCGGCATTGACATCCTTGATGCTGCTACTACAGGAGCTTGTGTGCTATCAAGTTTTCTTTTAGTTTTCAAATATGAGGTGTGTTCACCTACAACAATAGCGTCATCGACTACTATGCCAAGAGCCATTATTAAACCAAATAATGATATCATATTTATTGATTGCCCAGTTACTAACATAACTGCAAATGTAGCTAGAAATGCAATTGGAATACCTAATGCAACCCAAATTGCAGTATTACGACTTAAGAATAGAAAAAGTACAGCTAAAACTATACAAAGACCACTTAACCCATTTTTGACTAGTAAAGAAATCCTTTCTTGAATAAGTTCAGCAGCTGTGTTGTAAGTTTCAATTTTTATATTGTTACCAAGTAAACTTTGAGAACTAGAAATTACATTTTCTACATTTTTTGAAACCTCAATAGCATCACTTGTTTTACTTCTTCTTACCCACAACTCTACTGCAGGATTTCCATCTACAACTTTTAAAATACTACCTTTTTCAATACTATAAGTTATCTTTGCTAAGTCTTCGAGTAAAACCCTGCCACCAGAGCTAGAGCTCTTTAATTCTAATTTTTTAAAAGAAGCAACTAGTCTTTTTTCGCCTTCTGTTCTAACTCTTAGTGAACCATCAGCGTAACTCCCACCAGAAACATCTTGTGTTTCAGATTTTATTAAATTAGCAATTTGATTAAAAGATAATTTAAGTTTTGCTGTTTCTAATTGGGGTATTTCTATTAAAATTTCTTCTTTTGGAAGACCTAATATATCAACTTTATCAACACCTGAATTTAGAAGTAACTCTTTTAGATTTTTTGACTTTATTCTCAGTTCTGATAATGAAACTTTTCCAGACAATACAATTCTAGTTACTGTGTCAAAAAATTCTCCAACAATAATTCTAGGTTTTTTTGATTTTTCTGGAAAATTTATTCTTGATACAGCTGTTTCAATATCTGTTCTTCCTTTTTGCATATCATAACCATATTGAAACTCAACTTGTGTACGACCAAGGCCCTCTACAGATTTTGATGATACCTTTTTAACACCAGAAATTGGTCTCAATTCTGGCTCCAATAATTGGATAATGTTTCTGTCAATTTCTTCGGCAGTAGCACCTGGCCAATCAACTGAAACAGCCACAACTTCAATATCAAAATCGGGGAAAAACTGTTTGTTTAGCTTACCTATTGATAACATACCTATAATTATCATTAATAACATGATAATGTTTGCAGATGTTCGATGTTCTACAAAAAATTTCAAAAAATTTGACTCTTTAAACTTTACCAAAACACTATCCTGATTAGAAAATACTTAAAATTAATTTAAAATTTTTACTTTTTGATTGTTAAGATCTTCTGGAATTCTTGTCGTAATGATGTAATCATTGTCTGACAAATTTCCATCAACTAATATATATCCAGATCCTTTATAAATTAGTTTTACATTTTTTTTCTTAGCAATGCCTTTTTCAACAATATAAACTTTATCAATATATAAAGATGACTCTGGTAATTTAAAAATATTTTCAAAATCACCAACAGGATAATCTACCCTTACAAATGTACCTAGAGGGATATAATCCTCTCTTTTTTCGAATTTATCAATTTTAGCAAATAACTTTCCTCCACCTTCCTCTTCGTTTGTCTTTCCATCTGATCTTTCAATTATTGCTTTAATAGTTTTTAGAGAGGTAGTTCCACCTTTCCATGACACATCAATTGATTTACCAATGAGGTCACTAGAGTTAGAATAAATCTTAGAGGGTACAACAAACTCAACTTCCAAATTTTCAGTAGAAAATATATTAGCTATTTTTTCATTACTATTTACAAATTGACCTTGATTTATTGTAACGTTGAATAATCGACCATCAAAATGAGATTTCAAAACTGTATCTGATAAGTCTTCTTTTGCCTTCTCTAACATCGTTTTTGATCTAACAAAATCTGATCTATTTTTTGATAGAAGAATTAGTTCATTGTCATATTGATTTTGTGAAATAACATTATCTTTTAACATTGATTTATATCGTCTAACCTGCCTCTTCTTAATATCAAGTTGTTTGGCTAGTTCTTTAGTGTCTGATTTGAGTTTTTCAATTTCTAACAAAAACCTTCGTTGGTCTAATTTTGCTAACACCTCTCCATTACTTACGAAAGATCCATTGAGGAATTTTTCTGAAATAAATTGAACTTTTCCAGATACACCAAAGCGAAGATCTCCACTTCTTGTTGATATTATTTTCCCATAAGCATCAGAAGTTGGGGAGTAATTATTTCTTTTTGGACTTATAACATTTACGTAAAAGGTTTTTTCTTCTACAGTTTGTGGTTTTGCTTCACGTTTGGTTGTGACTAAGTATTTATATAAAAATATACTTGTTCCTAAAACCAAAAAAAACATCATTGTTTTAAAATTAAATATTTTGAATGACATTTACATTTTCCTAACAGATATTCGCTAGTTTAATAAAAAATATTTTTTAGTTCATTTACCTAATTGATTAATATAATCCTAGCTTTATTAATTCAGAATTTACCTCGTCTGGTATTTCTTCACTTCCATCATCATTTATGTTTAAGTCAGGTGGTATATGTTCATCCATATAATATCTCCATCCCTGAAATGGTCTCATTGGTGTTGGAATTACTTTTATTAAGTCTTGATCTAACTCTATTTCACAGCCTTTACTGCCATCACTTCTAATTACTGATCTTATATCCAAAATTTTTTGTCTTACCAAAACGTTTCTTTGGATAATCCAAAACATTGAACCTGTTTTTACAAGATCTGCTTTTTGTTTAGGCATGTTTCTTGTTGAATGGAGAATCGAGCCATATTCTTCAAACAACATTTGTTGTCTAATTCGTAATCTGTCAATTGTTTTTATTCCAACAGCAATTTTTTTTAAATTATAAGTCAAAAATTTAACCCATTTATAGAATTATTATAGCAGAGAGACCTAGAAAGGTAAAAAAACCAATTACATCTGTAGCTGTTGTTAAAAAAACAGAACTAGATATTGCAGGATCTATCTTAAGCCTTTCTAATGTAAGTGGAATTAAAGTACCCAGAACACCTGCAAAAAGTAAATTAGCTACCATTGCTAAACCCATGATAATAGCTATTAATTTATCGTCAAACCATAAAAAAGCCAACAGAGCAGACAACAAGGCAAATAATAACCCATTTAAAAGACCTACCCAAGTTTCTTTCAGAACAAATTTTTGTAAATTAGTATAATTTAATTGTCGTGTTGCTAATGCTCTAACAGCCACTGTCACAGTTTGGGTACCTGCGTTTCCTCCCATAGAAGCTACAATTGGCATTAGAACTGCTAAAGCAACCAACTTTTCTATTTCTTCTTGAAACAATCCTATAACTGAAGAGGCAAGAATTGCTGTAAGCATATTTAGTATTAACCATGAAAAGCGACCTTTTACAGTTTCAATAAATGAAGAGCTTATTGACAAGTCGCTTACTCCTGTCAAACCTTGAAGGTCTTCATCGGCTTCTTCATTAATTACATCAACTATATCATCAACTATAATCACACCGAGAAGTCTGTTAATATTATCAATAACAGGCATATCAACTAATCCATATTGTTGAAATAACAACGCAACTTCTTCTTGATCGGTTTCTACATTTACACTTCTTGGACTGGTTACCATCAAATCTTTTAATCTTACAGGTCTTTTTGCTGATAATAATTTAGATAATGATATTACACCTAATAATCTATGGGCTGGATCAACAACATAAATTGAATAAAAACTATCTTCTTCTTCTTGAGGTTTTGCTCTCATATGATCGATGGTCTGACCAACAGTCCAGTTACTAGGAAAAGCAAGAAATTCTCTTTGCATTAATCTTCCGGCTGACTCTTCAGGAAATGAAAGAGCTTCTTCAACCAATATTCTGTCAGCTTTAGGGAGTTGTTTAATAACTACCTTTCTTTCTTCCTCTTCAAGCTCTTGAAGAATATCAACTGCATCATCAGAATGTAAAATAGGTATAGCCCTAGCAAGAGCTCTTGGCCCAATTATATCAATAACCTTTTCTTGAACATTTTGATCAAGATAAACCAATACCTCTGGATCAAGTTCTTTGCCTAGAAGAGAAATAGCTGTTACTAATTTTTCACTAGTCAATCTTTCTAGCATATCAGCTTGATCAGCTGGATGAAGTGGAGAAATTAATTTTACTAATTCTAGCTTGTTATTTTTTTCTATTGAAATTGAGATTGCATTTTCAACTTCAGGAGTTAGACCATATAAACTTCTAAAGTTTGTTTCTGTTTTTGAAACATCTTCAATTTCTAAATCATTTTTATTTTCTTTTAGGTCCATAATTATACCTTAAATTAAATTTATTTCATATAATTTGAGCCTCAACTAAAGATAATTACACTACTATTATTCTTCATCTATCTCTTGAAAAACTTCCCTGATTAATCTTAAAGATTCCAAACCTGCAGGCGCTCCACAATAAATTGTAATTTGTAATACTATATCTCTTATTTGTAATCTTGTAAGCCCATTATTTATAGCGCCTCTGACGTGTAGTTTAAATTCATGTGATCTATTTAAAGCTGCAATCATACCCAAGTTTACCAGAGATCTGTCTCTATCTGATAAATTTTCCTTATTCCATACTTCTCCCCATGCATACTCAGTAACTAATTTTTGCATATCAGCACCCAACTCGTCAGCTGAGGCAAGAGCCTTATCAACATACTCATCACCTAGGACTTTTCTTCTTTTCGCTATACCTTTTTTAAAAATTTCACTTTCCATAATTATACCTCTATAAAATTTGTTGACCTATTAAATTTAAACCACATAAGAAAAGAGCAGAATGGCTAATATGATAAAATAATCTGTCAGATAATTTTTTATTCAACAACTTACCTAAATAAATGCCAATGGGTAATATTGGCAAAACCACAATACTCAACATAATACTTGTAGAAGTAAATAGTTTAAGATCAAAGAAAAAAGGTAATTTTGCTAAATTTATTATTAAAAAATAAAAACTCATAGTCCCCACAAATAATTGTCTTTCAAGCCCCATTGGTAATAAAAAGATTTGAGCTGGAATACCTCCTGTTAAGGCCACAAAACTTGAAAAACCTGAAAAACCACACCAACCAATTGCTCTTGATAATGAAGATTTGACATTTTCTATTTTTTTTATTGTCTTATTGTGAAAAAAAATCCCCTTAAAATATCTAATTGACGTAATCAGAGCAAGTATTCCAATTAAAATTAAAATATATTTATCCTCTAGATACTCAAAACATATCCAACCTAGTACTTGACCTAGAAGCCCCCCAAGTACCATCAATTTTAAGATCTTTAATACAGGAAATTTTCTCCATGTGTATGCTACAAAAATATCTGTGATTAAATATAATGGTAACAAAATTGCGATCGCAAGTTTTGGCGGGAAAGCTAAAACCATCACAGGTAAACCCAAAGAGCCTAATGCCCCTCCAAATCCAGATTTTGATATTGCTACAAGAATAACTGAAAGAATTGCAATAGGAATTAAAATCTCTAATTGATTTATAAGTTTTAAATTATTTAATGTTTCTTCAATCAATTTATAATTCCACTTTGATTTATTTTTGATTTATAAGTATCAAGAATAAAAAAACAAAGCATAATTTTAATTTATACTTTTTTGAGGAAATTGCATGTCTATGAGACCAATTATAAATGAAAAAATTTCAAGATCCGTTCTTGAAGGTGCAGGCGTAAGATTGGATAGAGCTTTTGGATTTGGAAATACAAGTGAGTTTGATCCATTTCTATTATTAGATGATTTCAGAAATAATGATCCTAGAGATTATCAAATGGGTTTTCCTTGGCATCCTCATAGAGGAATAGAGACCATAACTTATATTTTAAAGGGTTCTGTCGAACACAAAGATAGTTTAGGAAACTCAGGAGAATTATCTGATGGTGATGTTCAATGGATGACAGCTGGTTCAGGAATACTTCACCAGGAAATGCCTAAAGGCAATATTAAAGGTGAAATGCATGGTTTTCAATTGTGGGCTAACTTACCTTCAAGCCTTAAAATGACAAATCCAAATTATCAGGATATTAAATCAGAAGATATTAAAGTAATTCATGAGGATGATGGAACAATTATTAAAATTATAATTGGAGATTATAAAGGGTATAAGGGTATAATTAAAGGAATAGCTTCAAACCCACAATATTTTGATATCTATGTACCCCCAAATAAAATAAAGAGTTTCCCAATTCCAACCTACGACAATTGTTTTGCATACATTTTTGAGGGCGCTGCAAAGTTTGATTATTCTTCTGATCCTAAAGGAATAAAAATTGAGAAATCAATAAATAATAGAGAGTACACAATTAGGGATATGAGTGGTAACAAAACCTTAATTACTTTTGATAAAGGTAATGAAGTAAAACTTCTTTCAGGAAATAAAGGTGTAAGATTTCTTTTAGTTTCTGGAAATCCAATTCAAGAACCTGTTGCGTGGCACGGACCAATTGTAATGAATACAAACGAAGAAATTGAGCAAGCTATTACCGAATTAAATAACGGAACATTTATTAGGCAATAAAGGAGTATAAAAAATGAAAATAGCAGTAATTGGTGCTGGTGCAATGGGATCGATATATGCATCTTTTCTTTCCAAAAATAATAATGAGGTTTTAGTAATTGATATATGGGAAGAACATCTTGAAGCTATAAAAAATAATGGATTAAGAGTATCTGGTTTTAGTGGAGACAAAGTTGTTAAAAATATTAATGTATCAAGCAATATTGAAGATGCAAAAGGGTATGAATTATTTATAATTGCAACAAAAGCTTCTGGTGTTGGCACAGTAGCGTCAAAGTTAAGTGAAATTACTAATGATGACTCGTTAATTTTAACTATTCAAAATGGGCTTGGTGCAGGAGAAAGAATTGCTAAATATATGCCTACAAATAATATTCTTCTAGGTGTTGCCCAAGGTTTTGGAGCCGCAATGAAAGGTCCAGGACATGCACATCACAATAATATGAGTATGATTAGAATAGGTGAAATGAATGGAGGAATAACTCAAAGATTAAAAAAACTAGTAAAGGTATGGGGTGACGCTGGTTTTAATGCAAAGGCTTTTGAAGATATAGAACAATTAATATGGGAAAAGTTTATTTGTAATGTGGCATGGAGTGGTTCTTGCTCAATATTTAGAAAAACTCTGGGAGAGGTTATGAATAATGAACATATGTTTGATATAGCTAAAGGTTGTGCATTAGAAGCAAGAAAAATGGGTGATTTGAAAAAAGTTAATTTCACTTTCGAAAATACAGTTGAGTACATTACAGAGTTTGGTAAAAAACTTCTTCACTCTAAACCTTCTATGCTTCAAGATATTGAAGCAAAAAAACTATGCGAAATTGACGCAATTAATGGAATGGTAGTTACCTTGGGCGAAAAAAATAACATCAAGACACCATATAATTCTGTTGTTACCTCATTGATTAAAGCACAAGAGCTAGAATATTAAAAAAAGTAACTTTAATTGAATCTTGCTATAATTAGATATTTTAAATATAATCAAGTGTTTATTAAGTTCATGAATGTATAAGCCATGTTTTTTAATAAATTATTACTAACAAGACACTCTTTTTATTATTTATGAAGAGTTAAGAGAAGGACAAAAAATGGCAACAGGAACAGTCAAATGGTTCAACCCAACCAAAGGTTATGGTTTCATAGAACCTGAAGGGGGAGATAAGGACGTATTTGTTCATATTAGCGCTGTGCAGGCTGCAGGAATGACTACACTTGAACCTGATCAAAAAATTGAATATGAACTTGAAGACGGCAAAGACGGTAAAGTTTCTGCTGGAAACCTAAAAGCTATCTAAAATTTTAATATAATTTTACTTTTCCATTCAATATAATTAACAATAAATTGTACTAGTACATGAATACAAATTTACTTGCCAAATTACTCGTAAACACAAATGATTTAAATAACATGAAGTTATTACTTAAAGCTATCTTTACAAGTAAGGAATTAAAGGAGTTTGATAATCGTTTAAAAATATTTCAATTGCTAATGCAAGGAAAAAAACATAGAGAAATATCTGAAGATTTAAATGTAGGAATAGCTACAGTTACAAGAGGCTCTTTAGCATTTGAAAAAGAAGAAATTTTTAAAATGAAATCAAACATAATAGATATTTTAAGATCAAAAAAATTCGATAATGAAAAGTAAAAAAGAACAAAAAAAAATTAATATTAATGGAAAACCTAAATATATTAATTTAGGCACCGATTATAATTTTTTTGAATTATTCCAAAAAATCCAATTAAATTTTGTAAATTGTTTCTTATTTGAATCCCTAGGAGAAGAAAGTAACATTTCTCGATATCATATAATCGGTTTTGATCCAAAATATATCATATCTTCTGAAAATGATTATGAACTTAAAATTAATTGTCCTACAAGTGGTGAAACTGACACAATTACTTGTGACAATCCATATTACAAATTAAGAGATATTATTCCTCAAAATGTTATTTCAAGAAAATATGCAGGTGGATTAGTAGGTTATATAAGTTATGACAGTATTAACTACTTTGAGAGTAACTTAAACATAAAAAAACATCCCAAGTTTGAATCTTTCAAGTTCGGAGTGTTTCTTGATGGTCTTATTTATGACCAAATGACTGGTGAAGTATTTTATTATTATTATGAAGAAAATAAAATCGAGAAAATAAAAAATATCATCGAGCAAAAACGTAAAAAAAGTTTAAATATTCAATGTAAGTTTTTAAATGATTCTATGACAAAGGATCAACATAAGAAAACTGTATTAAAAATCAAAGAAGATATTAAGAATGGATTAATTTTTCAATGTGAAGTTGGATTTAAAAGTCATTATGAAATCAAAGGAGATCAAACAGCAATTTACGAAAAATTAAGAAACTTGAACCCTTCCCCACATATGTACTTTATGAAATTTTGTGATCAAGTAATAATTGGTGCATCTCCAGAACTACTTTTTAGACTAAGAAATGGTGAAATGGAAACATTTCCTTTAGCTGGAACAACAAAAAGAGGAAAAGATAAACTTGAAGATCTTAAACTAGCAAGAGAGTTATTAAACGATAAAAAAGAAATTGCAGAACACAATATGCTAGTGGATTTACACAGAAATGATTTAGGAAGAGTAGCTAAATTTGGCACTGTCAAAGTTAGAAACTTAATGGATATTAAAAAATATTCACACGTCCAACATATCTCATCAGAAATTGCTGGCATAATAAGTGAAGAGGAAGATATGTTTTCTGCACTAGCATCAAATTTCCCCGCAGGCACCTTGTCTGGAGCTCCAAAGATTGAAGCAATGAAAATAATTAATGAAATAGAAGAAGAAGGAAGAGGACCTTACGGAGGTGCAATAGGACAATTTGGATTTAATGGTGATTGTACATTTGCAATACCAATTAGATCAATCTTTATAACAGGCGAACAAGCTTATGCCCAGACATGTGGTGGTAATGTATATGACTCTGATCCTGATAAAGAATATTTGGAAATAGAAAGAAAACTAGCTGCAATGAAAACAGTACTAGCTTCATTTGAAGAAAAGGAAATTAAATGAAAGTTGTAATAATTGACAATTATGACTCTTTTACTTTTAACCTTTATCAATATTGTGGTGAAATTTTAAATAAAAGAACATTATCTGGCCAAAATGAAATAATTGTTAAAAGAAATGATGAAATAACAGTAAAAAATTTAGAAAATTTTAATCCTGATAAAATAATTATATCGCCGGGCCCAGGTTCTCCAGACAAAAAAGAATATTTTGGTAATTGCCAGGATATTATTCTTAAATTAGGAAAATCAATTCCTATTTTAGGAATATGCCTTGGAATGCAAGGGATAGTTCATTCTTTTGGGGGCAAAATAATACATGCAAAAGAACCTATGCATGGAAAAATTTCTTTCTTATTACATGATGAAAAAGGTATATATGAAAAAATCCCTCAAAATATTGAAATTATGCGATATCATTCTTTGGTAGTTGACATTGAAACTTTACCTGATTGTTTTGACATAAATGGAATTTCACAAGAAAATGATAATAAAAACAATATACTGGAAATAAAACAAATCACTCCTAAATGTGAAATCATGGCAATATCTCATAAAATCTACCCAATTTATGGTATACAATACCATCCAGAGTCATTTGGCAGTGAAGGTGGAATAGAGATATTACAAAATTTTTTATTTAATGATAATGGTAATAAATGAAAACAAAAGTAATCAAGATTTATGAACCTGGTTCAGTGGATGTTCTTAAAATTGAAGAAGTTGAAATTGACAAACCAGGTTTAAATGAAGTTTTAATTGAACACTCCTATGCAGGATTAAATTTCATAGATATAAATCAAAGAAGAGGCACCTATCCACTTAAAACTCTTCCTCAAATTATGGGAATGGAAGCCTCCGGCATCATCAAAGAAGTAGGACAAAATGTATCAAAATTCAAAATTGGTGACAAAGTAACTCATTGTATGAATCTTGGATCCTACTCAAAATTAATGATATTGAGTCAGGGTAGAGTTATTAAACTCAAAAATGACGTTGATTTAAGTATTGCTGCGGCCTCAACTTTGCAGGGACTAACAGCTCAATATCTTATAAACCACTCTTACAAATTAAAACCCAACAATACTGTTTTAATTCACGCTATTGCTGGTGGAGTAGGACAAATACTCTGTCAATGGGCAAAAAATATTGGAGCTTATGTAATTGGTACAGTCAGCAATCCACATAAGGAGAAAATAGCTAAAATAAACGGATGTGATTTTATAATAAATTATACTGAAAATAATTTTGTTGAGAAAATTATAGAAATCACTGAAAAGAAAGGTGTTGATGTTATTTATGATTCTGTTGGGAAAGATACTTTTTTAAAAGGAATTAAATGTTTAGCACCAAAAGGTAGAATAGTAAGTTTTGGTGTTTCATCAGGACCAATAGAACCAATTAACATTAATTTATTGAGATCATTTTCTGGTTCAATTGCAACTGGAGGACTGAATACATACATCAAAGACAGTGATGAAATGCAGAGTAATGCTGAGGCATTTTTTGACTTGATTTTAAAAAAAGAAATAGATATCGACATTACAAACGAATTTAATATTGAAGAGATTCAAAAAGCTCAATTGAGCTTAGAAAGCAGACAAACAACTGGATCAGTAATTCTAAAATTTTAAATTTTTTACTTTATATAGTTATATAATTAAATATTATATAATCGTAAATATGGAGTTGATACTCAGTTGCTTAATTTTGGATTATTTATGATGCCACTTCACCCTGCTGAAAAAGACGTTGGGGTTTCCTATGAAGAGGATAGACAATTAGTTCTTTTAGCAGATAGGCTTAATTATAAAGAGGCCTGGATGGGTGAACATTATAGTTCAACTGCTGAACCTGTTACTTCACCTTTAATTTTTAATGCTTCATTAATATCAGAGACAAAAAACATTAAATTTGGATCAGGAGTTATCTCTTTACCTCAACAACATCCTGCTGTTGTCGCCGGACAAGTAAGTTTATTAGATCATCTCTCTAAAGGGAGAGTCATTATGGGAGTTGGTGCTGGAGGGTTGGTTAGTGATTGGGAATTATTTGGCAATGAAGATGGTCGCAAACGTGCAATTACTATGATTGAATCAGTGGAAGCAATTTTAGAGTTTTGGAAAGATAACGAAAGTTACAATTATAAGGGTGAGTTTCTAGACATATCATTAAATAAAAATATTGTATCTGAACTTGGAATAGGAAAGTTTGTTAAACCATTTCAAAACCCGCATCCAGAAATTGCAGTTTCTTTAAAGAATCCAAATTCTATGACAGCAAAACTTGCCGGTGAAAAAGGATGGATCCCAATTTCAGGAAATTTTATTGATGCAAAAGATATAGCTACTCACTGGCCTACTTATCTTGAAGGTGCTGAAAAAGCTGGAAAAAAACCATTATTTGATAAATGGAGAGTTGGCAGAAGTATCCTAATAACAAATTCTAATGAAGAAGCTGATGAAATTATTAATGATCCAAACGGTGTTTTTTCAAACTACTTTCTTTATTTAAATACAGTTTCAAAACTTGCATCAGGTACCTTAAGTAAAGACATTAACATAAAAAGTGAACTCCCTGATGCCATGAAAAAAGCGAAAGATTTAATAATAATTGGCGATCAATCTAATGTTATAGATAAATTAATTGAATTTATAGATATTGTTGGACCTTTTGGAACACTTTTAATTACAGGTCATGATTTTGGTAATTCCAGAAAACTATGGGAAAGTTCATTCACTAAAATGTCAGAAAGTGTTGAACCTATATTAAGTAAATATTTAAAACAGAAATTTGCAGCTTAATAGTTATTTTGGCATCATTTTTTGGAATGGAAATCTATAAGTTTTTAGAGTGAATTCGTTGTTTCTGGATCTTTTGTCTTGATCTTCTTTTACAATTTCACCCATTTGAGGAACACCAGATCTTTCTGCGTTTCTTTTTGCTTGATCTAGTGCTTCTTCGTTTTCTTCTGTATATGGAAATTTAAAAAGCTTGTTTATACCATCTTTAATGGCCCATAAAATAATAAATCTATCTCCTTGTTCATATACTACTGCATGATGTTCATAAACAAATTGTTCAGGAGGTCTATCAAACATAGGTCGCCCAATGAACTCATGATTGGTATAAAAACTAAGCCAAATTGCTATAAAAATTATTGGAACAGTTAAAAACCTTTGCCATATATTTTTAGTAAAAAAAGGTAGACAACAAATGGCCCCCGCAAATGACCAAATAAGCATTAATTGACCTGAGCTTATAGTGAAATCAATCATTATACTCCACTCTTCTTTCTAATAACCTCACCATCAATTATAAGTTCATTTGTTGGATCTACATGAACTATACCGTTGTAATCGACTCTAAATTTAAATGCAGGAAGTTCTTGCCCTTCTGCACTAAAAAATAATTTTTTTATGTATTCTTCTTTATATGGATTTACTTTAAGTAATTTTACGGTAGCATGCGTAAGTGGAGCAGGAAATTTTCTAGAATTATAAAAATGTATTGTTACAAGATACGATCTTGCTTCAGGAGTCCTGATTGCAACTACTTCCCGATTTTCTTTTAAATAAACAGTTTTACCATTCTGATCTACATAAGTATCATTTACAGTTCCTAAATCGTCTCTTTCTAAATGAATAAGAGCATCATCTGGTCTTCTGAAACTAACAATATGTCCCATATTATCTTTTACCCAAATATCAAGGTCAAATGGTTTTTCTCCATCCCATTCTAGTTCTATAAAATACTCAGCTTTTGGTTTAATGGTCTCTTTCTTTGCAACTGGGTTTATTAATAAAAAAGCCAGCATAAAAAGAAAAACAAAGCCTATGAGCATATTGAATAAAAGGTCAATGAAACCAAAAGATGATCTATATCTTGGATCACTCATATTTTGTATTATTCTCTAAAATTACCATTTGAACTTTTGTTAATACACTACCAACCAAACCTGAAAGTGTTGTACATAAGGCAGTACTCATGCCAAGTGCCATATTTGAGATTACTTTTTGAACATTTTCAACATTACTTACATCTAAATTATCAAAGGCAGAACTCAACATTAATAAAAAGCCCGCTACTGTTCCTATTAATCCAAGTGTAACCATTGTTTCAGAAGCAAACCAAATATAGTTACTAAGTTTTATATATTGGGTATCGGATCTAAAGCTTAGAAATCCTGTTGCAATAGAAGTTGCAAAAAAGATTATAATTATTATAAAACTAATTTTTGTTTGGTCTGCATTCCATAACTCATCAAACCAACCATAGGTAAATATTAAAATAGCAGCAAATAAGACAGTAACTACCTGTATCCACCATAATAAAAAAGCTTTAGACAATTTATTACCCCCTACTCAATATTGCTACGAATATAAAAAAAATACCAGAACTATGTATTGAATAAGCTTTTATT
>CACJQK010000008.1 GCA_902595515.1 uncultured SAR116 cluster alpha proteobacterium | reverse complement strand
ATATACATATTGTTATTATATTCGATAATTTTATTTCATAGAAGGGGTAATAAAATTAAAGAAAAAAATTCAACACCATTTCCAGATACCAGCAAAGCATTACCAATAGCTATGCTTAGGGCTAGAGAAGCTATTATGATATCTTTTAGACCTATCCTTGCAAAACATGGTTTTACTGAACAACAGTGGAGAGTCCTTAGGGTTCTTGGTGAAAAAGGTCCTTCTGATGCAGGACAAGTAGCTTTTGATGCATGTATATTAGCTCCAAGTCTTTCAAGAATTATTGGTAAACTTGAAAAAGATAAATTTATTTCTAGGGTGATTGATGAAAAAGATGGTAGACGAGTGAATTTATTGCTCACACAACTAGGTCAAGAGACATTGAATAAAATAGTTCCCGACATGGATATAGTTTATAAAAACATTCAAAAGCGTTACGGCGAGGAAAAACTTGCTAAATTACTTGAATTGCTTGGGGGTGTAAGTGAATGGAGGGGAAGATAGAATTATTGTAAAATTATATCAAACTTTTTTGCAATTTCTTCTAAACTTTTTAAAGTTTCTTTACTCAAATAAATACCGTTTTCAATAGACTTTTTTCTAATCAAGAGTGCATTCTGTCCTGGCATTCTTACTTTGTTATTTTCATCAATTGGAGGATTATTTATACATTCTTTATAAAGAAAACTCATTTCATGTTTAAATGCCTCTAAACCTGCAAAAGCTTCAGGATCAATAACTTGAATGTAAATAGACAGGTTCATGGTTTTGAGTTTTCTACTTCTTCCAGACCCCGAAAGACCTTGAGATAATGCTTCAATTCCTAGGGCAAGTCCAAATCCTTTATGACCGTACTCAAGACCACCCAAAGGCATAATAGTTCCATTGTTTTCAAAAACTTCTTTCGGATCATTTGTAGGAATCCCATCCTTGGTAAGTAAACAATTAAAATCAAACATTTCATTTTTGACTATTTTATCTGCAATCATGTTATTGGTTGTGATCGAAGCACTTATGTCAATTATTACAGGTTCATCATTAGTTGGAAATGCCAAAGCCATTGGATCTGGAGTAAGTAAAGCTTTAGTCCCACCAAAAGGAGCTACTGTAGCAGCGGATGGAACTGAGCATTTAATTATTGGGACTAAACCTTGTTTAACAATTGGGAGGAGATAAGCTGCCAGAGCACCATTGTGATGACTGTTTTTAATTAAAACAGTTGAAACGCCATGGATTTTTGCACGTTCAGATGATAATTTTAATCCTTGTTTAGTTAACCATATACCAGATAAGTTTTCTCCATCAATTGTTATACAACTGCCAGTGTCATTAAGTGTAATTTGATTACCTGATGGTTTCATATTACCTGCTTCAATATCTTTAATATAAAGCGGTAAAAGTCTAACCCCATGCGTGGAATGCCCCATCATATCTGCTTCCACTAAAATTTCTGAGGTGTCCTTAGCCTTTTCATCATCCATACCTAATTTTTTAAATATAGAAGTACAAAATTTGATCAGTTTAGATTGAGTTAACATTTCAGCTCTTAGTTAGCTTATAAAGTTCTTTATTTAATTACTTTATTTCATCACATAAATATCTTGTAATTGAGGCATTTGCTGCCAAAATAAATGACAAAATATTATTATCAAGAAAAAAAATATCTTGTATATGTGTCCAAGGTTCATTTCTATCAAAAGCGTAAGCTTTACCGGTGCCTAGATCTAATATTTCATACCTTGATTTATTAACTATAAAATAACCAGATTTTAATCCTTCGCCATCTTTTATGGTAATTTCCACGGGCTTTTCTTTACCACTTATTTTAAAAACTTGTATTCCATTTGATCTTACTGCCGCCGCACTTTTAGGTTTACAACTATACTTTGTTTCTTTTGCATAAGTATTTACAGAAAACAAAATCATTGAAAGTAAGATTAAAATATATTTAAACATTTTTTTCCTTCATAATTAAATTATTCGAATTCTTTATAATATCTCATTAAACTGTTTTTTGCATTTTTTGAAATGTTAATTTTTTTTTCAGATACAAATATTTCATGATTTTGCTCTACTTTTTCAAGATCATATAAATAATTTACCATCAATCCTCCAGATAATTCTATACCTTTTGGTGAAATATCTCCAAGAAAGTTTATTTGTTCCAGCGACGCACCATTTCCTAGATGAAACCTTGCAACTGGATCATTTGGCATTTTATCAGACCTTTCCGATTTAAATAAATATTCACCTAAACAGGTTAATAAATCATCTTTTATTTTTGATAATTGATCTGATTTTTTAATTTTCTCTATTTTCAAATCCAATTTAGGGTATTTATTTCTCATCCACTTTCTAAAACCAGGAATTGGGGATAAAGTTACAAAACTCTTCAAATTTTTGAATTCATTACCCAAATCAGTAGCAACTTGTTTAATTAAAAAATTACCAAAGGAAATGCCAGTTAATCCTTTTTGACAGTTAGAAATTGAATAAAAAACTGCAACATTAGATTCCTCAGGTTCTAGAAAAACTCTTTCTTTTTGGAGTACATTTTGAATATTTGATGGTATTTCTTTAGTTAAAGCAACTTCAACAAATATTATTGGTTCATCTTGCATTGCAGGGTGAAAAAAAGCAAAACATCTTCGATCTTTTGGAGCTAACCTAGCTCTTAATTCATCCCATGAATTAATTTCGTGAACAGCTTCATAAGCTATAATCTTTTCTAGTATGTGAGCAGGAGTTTCCCAATTAATTGGTCTTAAAATCAAAAAACCTCTATTAAACCAATTTTTAAACAAATAAACTAAATCATAATCAACTGCTTTTAACTCTTCCTTTTTTATAATCAGTTCTAGTAATCTTTTTCTTAAATTTACAAGTCTAATTGTCCCTCTTATTATTCCATTGCATCTTGTAAAAATATCTCTTCTTAGAGGTTCAGATAGTTTCATTAATTTAACTAAGTTTTCAGATGTTTTTTCACTTTTATAGTTTTGAGTAGCTAAATACAAATCATCTGAATTAACTTCGTAATTTTTTCGTAACAATTCAAAAAAATTAATTAATTCCCTATCATTCAGTTGTTCACAATGAGAGATCAATAATTCTGCATGACCAAGAGCAGAAACTTCACCTTTTGCAGACGCAACATTCTCAACATATTCTGATGTCGTAAGAGGTTTCTTTTTTTCAAATAAAAAATTTAGAGACTTATTTATCTTGGGTTTTTCAAATAAAGAATTTAGTAGTCCTTGGAAGAATTTAATTTTTGTCACAAAACTTCACCCATCATATAATTTGGTAACCAAGTAGCTATTTCAGGAAAAAAACATAATAATATTATTGCAATTACCATGCACATAACAAAAGGAAGTGAACCTCTTAGAATTTTATTAAGAGGAATTTCAGGTGCTATTCCATTTATTACATAAAGATTTAACCCTACCGGTGGAGAAATAAGTCCAATCTCCATATTTATTGTTAAAATTACAGCAAACCAATATGGGTCGAAACCTGCATTTAAAATTATAGGTAATAAAATTGGAGCTGCCATCACAATAACAGCAACTGGTGGAAGAAAAAAACCTGCTATTAAAAGGAATATGTTAATTGTAAACATCAATATCCATCGGTTCACCTCGAGCGTACCAATCCACTCAGCAATACTCTGTGTAATAAACAAACTAGATAACATATAAGAAAAAACACCTGCAGCTCCTATTATGAAAAGTATCATAATGGATTCTCGTGTGGAGTCTCTTAAGACTACCCATAATGATTTAGGTGCCCAAAGTTTGTATATTATTATTGCTACAAAAAGACATAATATTGCTCCAACTGCGGCAGTTTCTGATGGGGTCGCAACCCCACCATACAAAGAATAAAGAACTCCAATAATAATTGCAAAGAAAGGTATAACTCTGGGCAATATCTCAAACCGTTCTTTCCAACTGAAAATCTTTCTATTCATAGCTTGAATATTTCCTGATTTCCAAGTAGAGAATATTGACCAAAGCATGAAAAGAAATACTAATAAAAGTCCTGGAAGTGCACCTGCTAAGAAAAGCCTTCCAATAGAGGTTTCAGTTGAAATCCCATATACAATCATTGTTACTGAAGGTGGTATTAATATGCCTAAAGTGCCACCAGCCGCAATTGATCCAGAGGCAACTTCATCAGAATACCCTCTTTTTTTCATTTCAGGTATTCCCATTTTACCAATTGCAGCACACGTGGCAGGACTTGATCCTGACATTGCTGCAAAAAGTGCACATGCACCTAAATTTGAAATTACCAAACCTCCAGGGACCCTAGTAAGCCATCTGTCTAGTGCTTCATATAAATCTGCACCAGCCCTTGTGGAAGATATAGCAGCTCCCATAATTATAAACATTGGAATTGATAGAAGAGCAAAATTATCTAAATGACCATAAAATATTTCTGGCATTAATTCTAATGATCTAAACCCATCAAAAAAAAATAAGAAAAGACATGATACTATTAATAGTCCATTAGCAACGGAAACGCCTGAAAATAATATTAAAATTGTCGTGAATGCAACTAATAAACCCAAAGATAATGGATCCATCTAATTTACTCCTTTTTCAAAAGGAGCTTCTCTTCCAGTTATCATCAATAAGAAATCAGCTATTAATTGGTTTAAAAACAAACCAAATCCTATTGGCAAAGCTGCATATGGAAATTTTAATGGAACTGCTGTGACTGTATCAGAAGTCCAATTTCTCTCATAAGCAACAAACCAGTAATCGAAACCATAAATAAACATTATTGTTACTATAATTATACTTGTAAAACCTGTAATAATGGCCAAAGATTTTTTATATTTTGACTTAATAAAAGTTGGTAACAAATCAACATTTACGTGTCCACGTAAAAGTTGTATATAAGATAGTCCAATTAACGTTGCTCCCACCATCATATAAATAACAGTTTCAGTTTGCCAAGCGGTTGAAAGATTTAACACAAACCTTACCCAGATCATTTGTACTGTTATTATTACTGCAATTAAAATCATAAATGCAGCAATTACACCAGCTACTCTAGAAATATTTTTTGTGAAATTGATATAATTATCTATCATAATATCGTTTAAAATTTAAAAAAGTGGCAAGTATTACTTGCCACTTTAGAGTATTAATCAACCGCCAAAGCTAAATCCAATAGTCTTTGTCCATCTTTATAACCAGAAACAAATTTTTTATATGAAGTTTCTTTTGCTATTTCACGCCATGCATTAAACTCGTCTGCAGACATTTCTTTTATTTCAACACCATTTTTCTTAAAAACATTCACAGATGCTTGATCTTCTTTTTTTGCTTCGGCAAGATAATAAGCTTCAGCTTTTTTTGCCCCATCCATAATCGCTTTTTGCTGATTTTTATTTAATTTTTCAAATACTGTTTTGTTCATTAGAAGAGGTTGATACATAAACCATAAAGCTGTTTTACCAGCAGGTGTATAGCATTTTACTTGCTCATAAATTCTATATGATACAAAAGATGATGAAGACGTATTTGCAGCTTGCAAAACACCAGTTTGCATAGCATTGTAGATCGCTGAAGATGGCATTGAAGCTATTGAAGCACCAGCACCAACTAACATCGTTTCGAATGCTTTTCCTGCTGCCCTAGTTTGCAAACCTTTAACATCATTTGGACTAGTAATGCACTTATTTTTACCAGCAAATCCTCCGGCAAGATATCCGTGAACAATTACCATAACGTCGTCACCCGCCATTATCTTTTGGATTTCTTTCATAAATGGAGAGTAATTTAATCTAGCAGCATGATCATGGTTCTTAACTAAACCAGGCATTAAAGTTAAATTATATGCTGGTTGTTGGCCACCTGCATATGACAATGGAAAAACTGTCATATCTAATTGACCTCTTGTAAGAGGTTTGTATTGCTCTTTTGGTTTGAAAAGTGATTTAGAAGGAAAGATTTTAATCTTCAAACCAATATTTGCCGATTCCACATGATCAGCAAGAATTTGTGCAAATTTGTGTCTGACATCTTTTGTTGACCATTGATGAGACAGTCTTAATTCTTTTGCAGAAACTGACACCGAAAGCAATATTGCTCCTACTGTCATAATTGATAAACATTTAAAATTCATTATCAAATTCCTCTCTTTAATATTGTTAATTTAAATTTAATTAATACACATATATGATAAATTAAAAACTTAAATATTTGAAATTTATTTCTTAACCAAGATCTCAGTTGCTTTGGTAATTCCACCCTTTTGATAAGGTATACCAGCCATTTCAAAACCCATTTCTATTCCATTTAAAGTACCCATCAGCATCAAATCATTGAAATCACCAAGATGACCTATTCTAAAAACTTTTCCTGCAAGTTTTGACAATCCACCACCTAGAGACATATTGAAATTTTCTAAGATTATTCTTCTAAGATTATCAGCATTATGGTTCTCAGGTAACATCACTGCTGTTAAAACATTTGAGAAATCCCTTTCTTCTTTACATACATTCTCAAAACCCCAGGCTTGGACAGCAGCTCTTGTTGCTATTGCGTGTTTTTCATGTCTCTTAAAAACATTATCAAGTCCCTCTTCGTGAAGCATATTAATCGCCTCTTTTAATCCGTATAATAGATTAGTTGCAGGTGTATAGGGAAAAGAACCTGATTTGTTCGCTTCAATTTGTTCTTCCCAATCCCAATATGATCTTCGCATGCCTGAACTTTTAGCTATTCTTATTGCTTTATCTGATATTGCATTAAAAGATAACCCAGGTGGTAACATAAGCCCTTTTTGAGATCCAGAAACTGTAATATCAACACCCCATTCATCATGTTTATACTCCATGGATGCTAAACCTGAAATAGTGTCAACCATCAGTAAAGCATCATGATTAGCCGAATTCAATGCCTTCCTTACTTCTTCAATTCTTGAAGCACAACCAGTTGATGTTTCATTATGAACTACGCACACTGCTTTAATTTGGTTTTTTGTATCCTTTTGCAATCTATCTAAAAGTTTTTCTGGTACAACACCCCTTCTCCAATCTGTCTCCAAAAACTCAGTTCTTATTCCAAGCCTTAATGCCATTTTATTCCATAAAGATGCAAAATGTCCTGTTTCAACCATAAGAACTAATTCATTTTCTCTAATTGTATTAACTAGTGCCGCTTCCCATGCGCCAGTTCCTGAAGCGGGATAAATAATTACATTAGATTTAGTTTTAAAAATTGTCTTAATTCCTTCAAGACATTCAATAGCTAGATCAGAAAACTCAGGCCCTCTATGATCTATAGTAGGATAATCCATTGCACGCAAAATTCTATCTGGAACATTAGAAGGTCCCGGTAACTGAAGAAAATGTCTTCCTGACATATATTTTTTACTCATTAATAAATCCTAATTAAAAAAAATTATCTTTATTTGAATATATTGAGAATATGTTTTATTAGTTATACACTTAATTAAATTAATTTCTATTTTATTTCTCATTGAAGGTTATTTTAATGCCAGATGGTCATATCGATCAATTACTTAACACTTTAGAAAGAAAAACTTCTGCCGAAGTTTACTATGATAACTTTAATAAAGGAAGATATGCTACTGATGCATCGATATATCAAATGATGCCTTACGGAGTTTTAATACCTAAATCAAATGCAGATCTAGTTGAAACTATAAATTATGCTAGAGAAAGCAAGGTTCCAGTACTAGCACGTGGTGGTGGCACCTCTCAATGTGGTCAAACTGTTAATAATGCAATAGTTATCGACAATTCGAAATATCTTAACAAAGTTTTGGAATTTAACAAAGAAAGCATGACGTGTGTTGTTCAGCCTGGAATTGTGTTGGATGAGCTTAATCGGTTTTTAAAACCATATGGTTTGTGGTTTCCGGTAGATGTTTCAACCTCAAGTAGAGCAACTATTGGTGGGATGACGGGTAATAACAGTTGCGGTGGTAGATCAATTAGATATGGAATGATGAGAGACAACGTTATTGATATTGAGGCTATTTTGTATGACGGATCATTTTATAATTTTGGCAAAATAAATGGTAACCATATTAATTTTAGTAAAAGTAAAGCATATGAAATTATTAAAAAACTTTTAGAACTTGCTGAAACGAATAAAGAAGAAATTATGTCAAAATTCCCAAAAGTCTTGAGAAGAGTTGGAGGTTATAATATTGACGCCCTACTTCCAGATTCTATGGCAAATAGACCAAATGGGAAAATAGGTGATGGAATTAACTTATCTCATTTGTTAGTTGGATCAGAGGGGACGTTAGCTTATTCAACTGCAATTACTCTAAAATTATCCCCTCTTCCATCAAAAAAAATAATGGGGGTTTGTCATTTCCCATCATTTTATGAAGCGATGGATGCGGCGCAACATATTGTTCCCTTAGATCCGGTAGCTGTTGAGTTAGTAGATGACACTATGATAAATCTAGCTCAAAAAATTGATATTTTTAAACCAACTGTAGACGCCGTTGTAAAAGGAAATCCAAAATCTCTACTTCTTGTTGAATTTGCTGAGGAGAATATGGATGAAAATCATAGAAGATTAAAAAAACTTCATCAGCTGATGGGTGACCTAGGATATGCTTGGAATAGAGGAATAAAATTTGGAGGAGTTATTGATGTAATCGACAGTAACCTCCAATCTAAAGTAAGCGAAATGAGAAAATCTGGTTTAAACATAATGATGTCAATGAAAAATGAAGCAAAACCTGTCTCCTTCATTGAAGATTGCGCTGTTGAACTAAGAGATTTAGCTAAATATACAGACGGACTAAATAAAATATTTGATAAATACAATGTTAAAGGCACCTGGTACGCTCATGCGTCTGTTGGTTGTTTGCATGTTAGGCCTGTTCTGAATATGAAAATTCAGGATGATGTTGATAAAATGAGAAATATTGCCAATGAAACAAGTAGCTTAGTAAAGAGATTTAAAGGTTCATATTCAGGTGAGCATGGCGATGGCATAGCACGTTCTGAATTTAATGAGGTGATGTTTGGAAAAAAAATGACTAATATATTTAAAATTATTAAAAATTCTTTTGACCCTTTTAATATCTTCAATCCAGGAAAGATTGTGGATGCCCCAAAATTAGATGCAAGGGATTACTTCAGATATGCGCCATCTTATAATGCTGAAAATATTGATACTATATTAGATTGGTCTTCTTGGACAGGTTCAAGCGGAGGTTTTCAAGGAGCCATAGAAATGTGCAATAACAATGGTTCATGTAGAAAATTAGATGGTGGAGTTATGTGTCCTTCTTTTAGAGTAACAAAAGACGAAAGAGACTCCACAAGAGGAAGAGCAAATTCTCTTAGATTAGCTCTTACAGGACAGTTAGGTGAAGATGCCTTATCAAGTGAAAAAATGAATGACACTATGAAGCTTTGTGTTTCTTGTAAAGCATGCAAACGTGAATGCCCAACTGGTGTTGATATGTCTAAAATGAAAATTGAAATTTTGAATCTAAGAGCAAAAAAAATTGGATTAGACATTAAAAGCAAACTTGTTGCATTTCTTCCATACTATGCGTCAATTGCATCAAAATTTTCTTTTATTTTTAATTTAAGAGATAGGTTGCCTGGATTAGCAAAGCTGAGTGAGATATTTTTAGGTTTCACTGCTAAAAGACCTCTTCCAAGATGGAGACAAGATTATTTTAAGGATAATGAGTTACCAAGGCATTTAAATACAAATAAAAATTCTATTCCTGTGATTTTATTTGTAGATACATTTAACCGATATTATGAACCTGATAACGTTAGATCAGCAATCAAAGTTTTAAAAAAAGCGGGATACTTCCCTTTCATTCCAACTTTAGAAAATTCAAGTAAAGTTCTTTGCTGTGGTAGAACATATCTAACTAATGGACTAATTGATCATGCAAAAAAAGAGGTATTAAATATATTGGAGACATATAGGCCTTATCTCAAAAATGGGATATCTGTTGTTGGCTTAGAACCTTCTTGTATTCTTTCATTTAGAGACGAAATACCCAACATTATAAAAAATAAAGAAACCGAATATTTAAAAAACAATTCATATACATTTGAAGAGTTGCTGTTAAAGCATAGTGAAGAATTAAAATTCAAAAATTTAACTAAAAAAGTCTTACTTCATGGTCACTGTCATCAAAAAGCTTTTGATGTCGTAAAACCAATTGAAATTATATTAAAAAACATTAAAGGTGCTGAAGTTGAAACAATTGAAACAAGCTGTTGTGGAATGGCAGGTTCTTTTGGTTATGACAAGGATACATATGATATTTCAATGAAGATGGCCAATGAAAAACTTTTTCCAGCAATTAATAAAAATAAAGGTGAAACCATTATAATTGCTGATGGGACATCTTGTAGATGTCAAATTAAAGATGGTATTAATAGAGAGGCTATTCACTTAGCCAAATTTCTAGATCAAAATATAATTTACTAAAAACAATTTAAGATTTAGTCTATTATTTTAAGAGGGAACAATGCCAAGTAAAATAAGAAAGCCAACGTCCTTTCATTGGGGCAGCTATTATGCTGAAACAGAAAATGAAAAGCTAGTTGGCATACGCCCATATGAAAATGATAAAGATCCTTCTTCGATAGCAAATGGTATTATAAACAGCATTAACGATGAATTACGAATTAGAGTGCCTCATGTTCGAAAAGGTTACCTTGGCGAAATTCGAAAAGAATTAGCCAATAGCAAAATGGCTTTGACTGGAAAACGAGGCAGGGATAAAAGAGGTTCAGATAGTTTTGTAGCTGTTAGCTGGGAAGAGGCTATTGATATTGTTGCTTTTGAACTAAGTAGAATCAAAAAAAAGTTTAAAAATAAAGCATTCTTTGCTGGATCTTATGGTTGGGGTTCTGCTGGAAGATTTCATCATGCCCAAAGTCAACTTCATAGATTTTTTAATTGCTTTGGCGGATATACTAGGTCAGTAAACACCTATTCCTATGCAGCTAGCGAAACGATTATGCCCCATGTGATTGGTATGACATATCGACAATTTCTTGATACTCACACTGATTGGAATAATATCAAAGATAATACTGAATTAATAGTTATGTTTGGAGGATTACCTTTAAAGAATGCACAAGTAACCTCTGGGGGAGTTGGGAAACACACAACCAAAGAATATATCAAAAAATGTGCACAAAAAGGCATAGAATTTATAAACATTAGCCCAATGGAAATGGAAGCTGACATAATAAGTAAAGCTGAATGGGTAAAAATCAGACCAGGCACAGATACAGCATTAATGCTTAGTATTGCCTATATTTTAGAAATAGAAAGCCTAGCTGACAGAGATTTTCTAAACAAATATTGTGTTGGATACGATAATTTTGTTAAGTATTTAAGAGGTATATCCGATGGTAAAGCTAAGACGCCTTTCTGGGCATCTAAAATTACTGGAATTCAAAGCAATACAATTTATAATTTAGCAAAAAAAATGTCCTCAAGCAGAACAATGATTACTGGAGCTTGGGGCTTACAACGGCAGCAGTATGGCGAACAACCACACTGGATGATAACTGTTCTTGCTTGTATGTTAGGACAAATAGGGCTTCCTGGTGGAGGTTTCGGGCTTGGATACAGCGCGGAAAACGGTATTGGAAACCCAGTTCAACATTTTAAGTGGCCTTCATTAGAGCAGTTCAAAAACCGTGTTTCTGAATTTATTCCTGTGGCTAGGATTTCAGATATGCTATTACAACCAGGAAAAGTTATTTCTTATAATGGGAAAGAAATAAAATATCCAGATATAAAGTTGGTATATTGGGCGGGTGGTAATCCGTTTCATCATCAGATGAACCTAATGAAACTTAGTAAAGCATTTAAACAACCTGACACTATAATTGTAAATGAAATCTGGTGGAATAGCCTTGCCAGACACTCTGACATAATATTACCAGCTACAACTTCTTTAGAGAGAAATGATATAAGTATTAAACATTGGGATCAGACGATTTCACCAATGTATAAAGTAATTAATCCTATAGGAGAATCTAAATCTGACTATGAGATCTTTTCAGAAATTGCTTCAAAATTAAATTTTAAAGACAAATTCACTGAAGGTAAAGATGAGGATAAATGGCTTAAGTTCATTTGGGATGAAGCTAGAAGTAAAGCAAAAGATGAAGGATTTGCTTTGCCTGAGTTTGATAAGTTTTGGAAAAATGGTTTTCAAGAAGTTTTATCTCCAAAAAAGCAAACTATTTTATTAGAAGATTTTAGAAAAGATCCTCTAAAAAATCCTATTTCCACACCGTCAGGGAAAATAGAAATTTTCTCTGAAACAGTTGATAGTTTTAACTATCAAGATTGTCCCGGGCACCCTACTTGGTTGGAACAAGAAGAATGGCTCGGGTCAAATTTAACAAAACAATATCCACTTCAACTAATTTCAGGTCAACCACATAATAGATTACACAGTCAACTTGATAATGGTTCTGAAAGTCAAAATTATAAAATATTAGGTAGAGAACCAATTAAAATACATCCAAAAGATGCTTTATCAAGGGGGCTAATTAGTGGTGATATTGTTGAGGTATTTAACAAAAGAGGTAAATGCCTTGCTGGAGTGATTATTAGTAATGAGGTCATGAAAGGTGTAGTGTTTCTTGCTGTTGGCGCGTGGTATGACCCAATAAATGACGGAGATTTTTGTATACACGGAAATCCAAATGTGTTAACTGAAGACATTGGCACATCCTCTCTAGCTCAAGGACCATCAGCTCATTCAACTTTAGTAGAAATAAAAAAATATAGTAAAGATTTACCAGAGTTAAATATTACACATAAACCCAACATAGTATAAATATTAATAAAAAGTTATCATTCTTCCATTTTTCTGATTTTAACTTTACAGGTACAATTTCACTAACTTTCATAAATTATCCTATAACATTTTTTATTATTTCTCCTTCTTTAATCAATGGAGTATTGACTATGTGTATCTTTGCTTTACACCCACTAAACCACCATGCCATTTCACTAAAATTACTTAAATATGATCCATATATGATCTTACATTTTGATAGTAATAAAATTTCAACAAGTGCGTTAATGCTATATTCTTTATTATTAGAATGACTTTCATCAGAAGCTAATTTTTGATCAAGTTTTGAATATGATATAATTTGATCTTTATAAATATTTTTTAATTCGCTAATTACCTCATATTTGTCTGACGTAACAAATATTTTTTGATCTTTGGACACTTGATTAATAATATTTTTATATTCCTGTATATCGAACATTTTAGCACGCCTATTTTCATCAGCCCAAGTTCTCATTTGTAATCCAATCATATTCTTAGAGAAGTTATTTTTAATAAATTCTTCAACAATTGAGTTTACTTTTTTACTTACTACGAGGTTTTTTAATAAAAATAAATATTCTTGTCTTAATGTTTGAGGAATTTTTTCATACTCATAATCAATTGAAACTCCATTATTTATACGGTACCAGAATTTTTTTTTTGTATCAAATAAGGGTGTAGAAAAATTTTTTTTAATTTGATCTTTTTCTTCTAAATAAAAAAAAACTGAATTTCGACATTTAGTATTCGTTAGAATTTTAAATCCTTTATAGTAAATATTTAAATATGGTATTTTTTTAACCACAATATCATTTTCAAATAAATCATTAAAATTTGATCCTGAATAACGATTTTTTTTCCAGTATACAAAATGATTTTTTGATTGACGCATTACACTCAGTATTGATTTAATCCTACACGATGTGCCTACTTCAGTAATTGAAATAACATTATGTGTCAAATATCATGACCCCTAATTAAAATATAATTCTTCTGTGATGAATTTTGATTTTCTTGAATAATTTTACTATTTTTCATCAATTTCAGAAATTTAAAAGCTCTATATTTAGAAGTTTTTGTCTTAAAATCTATATCATCTCTAGTATTTATACTCATATATCCGCTATTGAAGTTAAATCCACTTTATTTAAATGAATATTCTGTAAGTCTCTTGGAAGCTCATAAAATATATAGTTACTATAACAAATTTTTTAGTAATTCCTAACTCATTTATATCCATATTTGCAAATAAAATATTTAAATAGTAAGAAATTTAAATACTTTATTGATAAATTCTTAACACATAGTAAATAAAAAATAATATATTTTTTATACATGAATCAATCAAATATTTAAACTTATCCACCATACCCTCTACAAATCTCTGCTATAAAGCCTGTATCAATTTTTAATTTCAAAGTTTGATATATATGATAATAGATAAATAGGTTTCTGAGAGATGGACCAGAAATCAATAATTTTTTTTCTTTTTCTTTTTCTTTTTCGTTAACAGCTTGTATTTTAGTTTGAATATTTCAGGATTTCCAACCATGTCATTGTCTAAAGCAAGACTTAAATTAGAATTTTTAAGAAATTCTGGTTAGTCATCTTTAAGTATAGCAAGATACTTTTCTGCAAGTATTTATGTGACGTGCTCTAAAACTTCTTTGTACAAAAAAGAATGTCTAAAATTTTTAAAAACCAATCAGACTTGTTTAATTTGTTCACTATATATAATGATTAAGTTATGATGATTCGGAATGATTAGTTAAATCTATTTTTACGATTAAGGAATACATAAAATTTATATATTGAATTTGAAAATATATATAAATCTGTTACAATTTTGTATTAAAATAATTACATCGATATAATTTTTTATAAAAAATAACAACGATTTAGTACCCCTATATTTATAATAATGTTAAAAAAGATAAAATTATTGATAGTGCAGATTTCTATCGCTCTTAAGTTTGACTTACGTATGATATTTTTACATAAGTTCTCAAAAAAACTCTACAAAGATAGAAAGGAGTGGTTAAAACAGGGTGGAGTAATTAATTTTAATTACCCAATTAAAAGAGATTTTATCTCAGATGCAGGTAATGCGTATGGACATTATTTTCATCTAGATTTAATTACTGCTAATCATATTTTTGAAGCAAACCCGTTAAGACATATTGATATTGGATCTAGAATTGATGGATTTGTTGCGCATATTGCAGCCTTTAGAAAAATTGAAATCATGGATATTAGAGATCTAAAAAATACTAATCCACATAAAAATATTTCATTCATAAAAAAGGATCTGATGGAAAATATCTCGGAAGATGAAAAAGAAATAACTGACTCAATATCATGTACTCATGCAGTACAGCATTTTGGAATGGGAAGATATGGAGATAAAATCGATACGCAGGGGCATCTAAAAGGTATGAAAAATATGATCAAAATGTTGAAACCAAATGGTTTTTTTTACCTTACGTTACCCATTGCAGATAATGATTATGTACACTTTAATGCGCATAGAGTTTTTAAAAGTGACTCAGTACTTAATTGGGAACCAGTAAAATCTTCACTTAAATTAGTAAGATTTGATTTTATTGATGATGAATTTAATGTTTATCTTGATAAAAATGTTCACTCAACTAATGGTTTAGTAAAGAGTTGGGGAGCAGGTATTTATATATTTAAAAAAATTTAGAGAAGTTTGAATTGAGCATTGAAATTTGTATAATAAACCCTTACGCACCTGCTATTTCAAATGAAAAAATTAAGAATTGTGCTTTAAAAGTGATTGGTAAAGGTTCTAGATTATTCATTAACAAAAAAAAATCTAAAGAAGACTATTTTGATCTACACAGTGAATCAATAAATATTTCAAAATTGCTTAAAGTAGTTGAAAAAAATAATTCGTCAGACGCTTTTATTATTGTTTCTTTTGAAGACATTAGCGTTGATACAATTAGGAAAATAACCTCTAAACCAATTATTGGTCTGGGTGAGGCTTCTTTTTATACTGCAAATATGATTGCAAATAGATTTTCAATAATTACAAATTCATCTAATTCACATGAAGCATTAAAGAATAACTTAATAAAATATGACATGGATCATAAATGCGTCTCTATAAGATCAATTGAAGTTCCTGTTTTAGATATGGAAACAATGTCAAAAACTAACCTAATTAAATTAGATGACGAAATTCAAAGAACAATTACAGAAGATAATCCAGAGGCCATAATTATAACTAGCCCAAGCATTTATAATTTATCAAAAAACTTGAGTAAAAAGTTCAACATTCAAGTTATTGAAGGTGTAACAACTGCTACAGCTTTGATAGAAAATTTTGCTAAATTAGATTTACAAATAAAAAAGTTTGCTTCTAAACCTAATAGGAATTTTGGAATACCAATTTAAGCTATTCATAAAAAATCATTTTCTAAATCTTTATCTAATAGAGACTGTTCTCTTTCAGAGTAATTACCTAGACCGCCGCCTCCAGGTGTATAAATTTGAAGGATGTCCCCTGCTTTAACAAGTTGTGTACCCTTACCATTTAGCTTTCCTTTACCTTTAATTGAGACTTGTCCAGGTTTACCATTGCTTCCATTCAAACGTCCCCTTGCAGGAAATTTAATTCTATCAAAAGAAGCTAAAAGATCCATATCTTCATCTATTGCTGATTTAATTTCTATAAGTTGACCTAGACCTCCATTATACTTTCCCTTACCACCACTTCCTGGATTATATTCTTTTTTTAGGAATAATAATGGAGCAACTGCTTCATTAATTTCTACTGGAGTTCCTTTTACACCTGAAGGGTAGGCAGTAGCAGATAATCCATCCTTATTTGGTCTTGCTCCTGTTCCACCATTAACTACAGCAGTAACTGCAAACAATGAGTTGTTATTAGCCCCTCTATCGGTCTTTCCACGAAATGTAATGTTCCATAAACAAGAAGCTCCTTCTGCAGGAACTTTTTCCGGTATGGCTTTTTCTAAACAACCAAAAACTACGTCCGGAAGCATTTGACCAATAATATGTCTTGCACATACTGCGGCAGGATATGGCGCATTTAAAATTGAACCCAATGGCGCATCAATTTCAAAAGGTTTTAGGGAACCTGCATTATTTGGAACTTCTGCGCTTACAAGACAACTTAATCCAAAACAAGTGTAGGCCTTGGTATATGATAATGGTACATTAATACCAAATTTTGATTTATCAGAAGTTCCTGTATAATCAACTGATATTGATTTATCTAAAACTGTTAGTTTAGCCTCTAATTTAATATCCTTTTCAAATCCGTCTATCATCATAGAATTTTTATATTCACCATTTGGGATTTTCTTAATTTCATTTTCTACAGCAGATAATGACTTGTCATGTATAAAATTGGATAATTTTTTTAAATCATCGATTTCAAATTCTTTCATCATTTCAACTAATCTAGTGCAACCTATATCATTACATGCAGCCAATGAATAAACATCACCCTCTGTTTCTACAGGTTGTCTTGTATTTTGGCTAACTAGTTTTAACAATGTTTTATTCATTACACCTTTATCAGCTAATTTCAACATAGGTATATAAAGACCTTCCATGTGAACATCAGTAGCATCGGGACCTACTCCTAGTCCTCCGATATCTGTCAAATGAGATGTACAAGAAAAAAGACCAACTATTTTGTTGTCTTTGAAACAAGGAGTTGTTAGTACAAAATCGTTCAAATGCCCAGTACCCATCCATGGATCATTTGTAATAAATATGTCTCCTTCATTCATTGTGTTTAGTGGAAAATGATCGATAAAATGCTTTACTGACTCTGCCATAGAATTAACATGGCCAGGGGTACCTGTAACTGCTTGAGCCATCATTCTACCGTCTAAATCAAATACTCCAGCAGAAATATCTCCACATTCACGAACAATTGGACTAAATGCAGTTCTTACTAGTGTTTGACCTTGCTCTTCAACTACAGAAAGAAGTCTATTCCACATTACTTGATTTTGAATATTATTTTTTTCATCAATTAAATTATTCTTATTCATAATTTATATGTTCCATTTGCAAAAAATTATTACTTAAAACTTTTGTATTAAAATTATTAGAAACAACTATTGTAGTTTGATCCTCTGTAATTACACATTGACCCTGTATCATATCTCCAGGATTTAACTTTGCCCTTTCATAATTTGGTATTTTAATTTTTTCTCCACTTTCATAATCACAGAAATCAATTAGAGTATCTTCTTTTATGTTATTGTAAGCATCTAATTCTATATATTCACTGGAGGTCTCATCTATAATAGATAATGACAAAGACCATGTTAAAATTTCTATGTCAGCATTTGGCAATATTCGAGAATATAGTTTTTTGTAATTTGCTTCAAAAGAGTCTTTAATTTTGTTTTCATCTCTAGTTGACAATACTTCATTATCTATAGGCACTTTGATTTCGTGCCCTTGTCCAGCATATCGCATAAATGCAAAACGCTCTTCGATATATTCTGTTTTTTCAGAGTTGTTTTGTATAATTTTTTTTGATTCATCCCTCATGGAACTTAGTAAATTATTGACTTTTTCAAAGTTAAATTTATTTAATAACATCCTAAGACTTTTAACTACTTCGTATCCAACAGGTGCTTTCAAAAACCCGACTGCCGAACCTACACTTGCATTTGTAGGGATGATAATTTTTTTTACTCTTAATTTTTCTGCAACTCTTGAGATATGAAGAGGGGCAGCTCCTCCAAAAGCAATCAGAGTTCTGTTTGATGTTTCGTGACCTTGTTCAACGGTGTGAACTCTAGCTGCATTTGACATAGTTTCATCTACTATTTCAGATATTGCTAATGCGGCTGTTTCAGTCTTAATGTTAAGCTTTTCACTTATATTTTTTGTAATTGCATTTCTAGCAAAATTTTTGGATAGGCTTATTTTACCACCTGCAAACTTATCAGCGTCAATCTTGCCTATTACTAAATCTGCATCCGTTATTGTTGGATTATCACCCCCGTTTGAGTAACATGCTGGGCCTGGGTTCGAGCCAGCACTGTCTGGCCCAGTAATTATTTGCTCCAACTTATTTACTCGCGCTATGGACCCCCCTCCTGCGCCAATCTCAACCATTTCGATTACAGGAATTCTCAAAGGTAGGCCACTACCTTTTTTAAATCTCGCTTTTCTGTCAACTTCAAACTCTCGAGCTTTGATTGCTTTCTGGTTTTCAATTATGGTTATCTTAGCGGTTGTTCCTCCCATATCGAATGATATCACTTTATCTAATTTCAAATCTTCAGCAATAGATGTTGCCAAAATAGCACCACCAGCAGGACCAGACTCAACTAATCTAACTGGATTGTTACATGCACTCGTCACGTTAGTTAATGTTCCACCAGAGGTCATTAACAAGAGCGGACAATTGAAACCTTTTTGCCTCAATTCAGTATCTAATTTTTTTAAATAAGTAGATATTAAAGGTTTTATGTATGAGTTTACTACAGTCGTTGTAAAACGTTCATATTCTCTTATTTCTGGACATACATCAGAAGATATACTGACCTCTACATCTGGTAAATATTTTAACAAAAATTCTTTTAGTTCATTTTCATTTTTAGAATTTGCATAAGAATGAAGAAAGCCAATTCCAATACTTTTAAATTTTTCATTTTTTATTGTATCAACTAAACTATGAAATTTTTTCGTATTTATAGGCTTAATAACATTTCCATTAATATCCGTTCTTTCTTCTATTACATATCTGTGCTTTCTTGGAACAATTGACATTGTTTTTTCAATAAGTATGTCATATTGATCAAATCTACTTTCATAACCAATATCTAAGACATCCCTAAAACCCTCAGTTGTTATAAAACAAGTTTTGGCACCCTTTCTTTCAATGACTGCGTTTGTAGCCAAAGTCGTACCATGAATAATCATCTTTATATCTGAAGAATTTATGTTATTTTCATGTAATAGCTCTACTACGCCCTGAATTACTGCAACTTCAGGTTGAGAGGAAGAAGTAAGAACTTTTTTAGTGAAAAGTTCTTTATTGTTTTCTAAAACTATGTCTGTAAAAGTTCCACCAATATCGATAGCAAGTCTCATTAATTAAAATCCTTTAAAACATTATCATTGGATCATAAAATTGACGGGTGCAGTAACAATTTGAGGGAAAATTACAATTATAACTATGCTTAACAACATTAAAAAGAAAAAGGGCAAGGCTGCTTTTGTAACTTTCAATATATCTCTACCTGTCATTCCTTGAAGAACAAATAAATTAAACCCTACTGGAGGAGTAATTTGGGCCATTTCAACAACTATTACAGTAAAAATTCCAAACCAAATTAAGTCTATGCCAGCTGTCTGGACCATTGGTAAAACTACAGATGCTGTCAAAACCATCATGGACGTTCCTTCAAGGAAACAGCCAAGGAAAATGTATAATATTGTTAAAATTGCTAATAGCGAAAGTTGCGATAATTCAAAGTCATTAACTATTTGTCCTAATTGTTTGGGGATACCAGTATACCCCATTGCAACTGAAAGAAAGGCAGCTCCCACAATTATAAAATTAATCATGCAGGAAGTTTTTACAGCTCCCATTAAACTAGCCATAAAACTTTTAAAATTAAGAGATTTTGAAGACCATGCGAGAATTAGTGCTCCGATCACACCAATAGTTGCAGCCTCTGTTGGGGTAGCATAACCACCATAAATTGATCCAAGAACAAAAAATATTAATGCAACTACTGGAAGCAGGTTTCTTGCTGCTTTTATTTTTTCAAAAAAAGTATAACTAACATTTTGTTTTGGTGCTAAAGAAGGATTAAGTTTAGATCTAATTGCTATATATGACATAAAAATTAAAATAATCATTATACCTGGCAGAACACCAGCTATGAAAAGTCTTGAAATTGAGACTTGAGCTAAAACACCATAAACTATCAGCATGATTGAAGGTGGAATTAACAATCCTAATGTGCCGGAACCTGCTAAAGAACCTATGCTAAGGGTCTCGTCATAATTTCTTTTTTTTAATTCCGGTATACTCATTCTACCTATAGTGGCGCAAGTGACTGCACTAGAGCCTGCAACAGCAGCCATTATTCCACAACCAACTACATTTACATGCAACAAACCTCCAGGTAAATTAGATAACATTGGTGCAAGACCCTTAAACATTTCTGAAGAAAGTCTTGTTCTAAAAAGTATTTCACCCATCCATATAAATAAAGGTAAAGCTGTTAATGCCCAATTCCAACTTGCATCCCATAATGTGCTTGCAAGGAGAGATCCTACTGGTGCTGGAGTAAAGAATTCTAGCAATATATAACCTAGGGTAATTAATGCTGGAGCTACCCATATACCGAGAGAAAGAAGAAATAGTAATAATATAAATAAAATTAATGATAATCCAGTCGCCATATATATATCTCTTTTAAGTGTTATCTTTTAGTATTGGATCGGCATTTTTTACATAAGATGGCTGTTCTCTTTTCCAAACAGTAAAAAAATCGTCAACAAGTGCAATTAGAAATATGGATACGCCTATAGACATACTTATCCTCGGTATCCAAAAAGGAATAGCTAATAGACCTGGACTAATATCCTCGAAAATAAATGAAAAGTAGACAAAGTCCCAGCTCCAATATGTTAAATAACTAGTAATTATGATACAAAAAGACAAAGAGAAGAGTTCTTGGTATCTTCTAACTTTTTTTCCTAATAATCTTGTAAATAAAGTTACTCTTATATGTTCACCACTGTGAAAAGTATAAGAAAGCCCAAAGAAAGTTAAAGCAGCCAGACTAAAACCAGCAGTTTCAGTAGAGTCTACTGTGATATTTACAAATCTTCCTAAAATTTGAGCAACTATGGTCATAGCGATCAAGACCATAAAAAAAGCAGAAAGATAGCCACTGTATAAATATAATTTATTCAATTTATTTCTCATGACTATCTCTCTAAGATTTTAACGCATAGATAAATATCTATCCAATACCGCATTAGCTTCTGGGCTAGCTTTTGATCTCCAATTTTTCATCATTTCGAGACCAATGCTTTTCATTTTACTAATTACCTCGTCAGGAGCATTTTTAGAAGACATTCCATTTTTCTTTAGGATGTCAATTTGCTTTTTAGTAGTTTCAGCACTCATTTCCCAACCTCTAAGCTCAGCTTTTTTTGCAGCAGCTAACATGTTACTCTGATCACCTTTTGATAGAGCATTAAAGGCTTTTTTGGTAACAACTACGGCATTTTTACTAAAAATAGCTCCAGCATATGTAAAATGTTTTGTATTGTCCCATGCTTGAATATCTATACCTGTTTGCGGACTAGTAAATAATGCTTCAATTAGACCTGTAGAAAATGCTTGAGGTATTTCTGCAAAAGGTAGGATTGTTGCATTAAATCCTAACATAGATCCCATTTGTTGTGTGGCTGTAGAATATATTCTCAGCTTTTTTCCACTAAAATCAGAAACACTATTTACAGGAAACTTAGTATAAAAACCTTGTCCTGGCCATGGAGCAGTATATAAAATCATAAGACCTTTTTTATCAAATTTTTCTTGAAGATATTCCATCTGCACATCTTTTAGCAACCAAGCACTTGAATAGTCTGGTGCAATAAAAGGTAATCCAGCTAAAATATACATTGGGTCTTCATTACCATAAATACCTAACCTAATTTCACCAATTGGGATTTGTCCTCTTTGAAGAGAAGTTTTTATAGCATCCAATTTAATTAGCGTGTCATTGGGATTTAAATTGATATTAACTGAAGTAGTAGACTTAACATCATCTATAAATTTAATTATATTTTGAGTATGAAAGTTACTTTTTGGATAGCCTGAAGCCATTGTCCAATCTGCTGCATGCAAATTGAAACTAAAAATAGATACAGCTACAAAAAGAAACATTCTCTTAAAAATTATTGTAAGCATTTTAAATTCCTTTCATAGTAATTGTGAAATAATTAAGCATTCAGAATGATAAAGAGTCAAATTTAATTAAAGGTGAGCAAAAATTTAGTTAAATTACTCAATATAAATGTTAAAAATTTAATCAGTAAAAATTGAATGAATTTTGTTCTAAGCAGTATTTTGCTATATCTATCCTCTTCGGTATCCATACATTTTGATAAGTTTTTACATGTTTGATAAAATCTTCAAGTCCCTTAATTCTTCCTGGTCTTCCGATAATTCTGGGATGTAGTCCAATAGACATCATTCTTGGAGAACCATCATCTGTTTCTAAGAGAAGTTGATTAAATGATTCTTTACAATAAATATTAAAATCATCGCCTTGCACAAAACCATTGTTCCCATCAAATCTCATGTCATTAGTATCAAATGAATAAGGAATAATAACAAATTTCCGATTATTTTTTTTTATTACATAAGGTATATCATCGTTATATGCATTCGAATCATATATAAAACCTCCATGCTCTATTAAAAGATCCCTTGTATATTGCGATGTGCTTGATTTTGTATGCCAACCAACTGGTGGATGACCAGAAAGTTTTAATATTGAGGAGTAACATTCATTAATTATTTGTTTTTCCTCTGTTCTGTCTAGATACGCATGGGAAATCCACTTCACACCATGAGCAGATATTTCGTGATTTCTGTTTAATATTTCATCTATTAACCAAGGAGAATTTTTTAATGCTAAAGAACAACAACTAAATGTTGCTTTTACATTGTATTTATCAAAAACATCAAAAATGCGCCAAATACCTGATCTTAAACCATATTCAAAATGAGATTCCATACAAAGATCTGGGATGTCTAATATTTTAATTTTATTATTTTCGTATACATGCTCATTTTGACTATCGCCTGATGAAATCGAAAGCTCTGCCCCCTCTTCAATGTTTACAACAAATGATATTGCAATTTTATTATCTTGAGGCCAAAGAATTTTTGGCTTTTCTTTTCCATAACCAATAAAATTTCTTTTCATTTATGAACCATCATCAACTTTGTGAGCAATCAATTCTGATAAATTTTTATCAACCCCTGTAGATGATTTAGGAGGTAATTTTGGTTTATTTATAGTATTTTGATTCATAACGACAGCTAATTCTGCTTGCTTTACAGCTGCTTCAGCACAATCAATCACAGGTACACTAATTTCTTTTTGAATAACTTTTTTAAATCCAGACAATGGAGCCCCTGCAAATATAACCACCTCACCACCATCAATATTTATGGCATTTTTGGCAGATTCAACTAAAGATTTCTTCTGAAGCGTTTGGATTTTATCTATAGTTAAATTAACACCATCTATAGCTCTAAATCCTGCATATCTGGACTGTAATCCTAGTAATTCAACACTTTCTTCATACCAAGACGCCATTGCATTAGTAAATGAGATAATTGAGAATTTTTTTCCAAACAAGCAAGCACTTAACATGGCTGCCTCACCTAACCCAATTATAGGCAAATTAAACAAACTTTTTGCTGGTATCAGACCTGGATCACCAAAAGCAGCTATAATTATGGCATCATATTGTGAATGTATTTCTGCTATTTTTTCTAAAACTAAAGTACCAGTAATTTGGGCTTCAACTTTAGTTGATATATATGGGAAACCTTTTTCTGCAGTTTTAGGAATTAGGATTGTTTCACTACTTACTACTAACTTGGCAGTTTCATAAAGTATTTCTGTTATGGACTCAGAAGTATTTGGGTTATACAATAATATTTTCATGCCTCTAATTAATTCCTTTTGGAATTGTAAGACCGTTTGCAGTTAATTTAGAGTGTAATCTTTTTAATAAATAATTGATTTCCTTAATATCGTCTTCCGTAAGAACAGGCCCAGGAGATCTCACATTTAATGATTTAATAATACCCCTTTTTTTTAAAACAAATTTTCTTAAACCTAAACCTATTCCAAATTGCTGTTCATGCCTTATGAGTGGTAAATATATATCAAATAAGTCTTCAGCTTTTTCTTTATCATTATTAGAAAATAAATTATGTAAACTTACCAACATTTCAGTGAATGCAAAACCAGTCATAATTCCGTCAGCACCTCTCTCAAGTTCTTGGGGAACGTATAAACCTCCATTTCCTACAAAGATGCTATATTTTCTGTTTAAATGATTATCTCTATATCTAAGTAGTCTTGATAATTTATTATGTCCCGGGCAGTCTTCATGCTTAAACATCTTAATTGAAGGATGATTTTCCATTATAGTATTTATAACACTTTCAGAAAAGTAAACATTAGTTGTAGGTGGATAATCCTGCAAACAAATTGGAATATCTTGAGTGCGATCTACAACTTGATTGAAGTATGATTTGATTTGATCATCATTTTTTAGACCATTATTACCAGATACCATAACTCCAGAGGCACCAGAATCCATTGAAAATTTTGAAAGTAATTCTAAGTTATCAAGACCAGCATTAGAAACCCCTACAATTACAGGAATACTATTAATTAAGTTATTAACGAATCTTTTTATTAATGTTTTTTGTTCTTCAATATTAAGCTTGTGAGCCTCTCCCATAACTCCAAGGATTGTAACCCCTGAAACTTTACTTTCTATGTAATAATTTGAAAGTCTATCGACTGATTCAAAATCAATTAAGTTTTCATTGTTAAAAGGTGTTGTTGCAATTGCAATAACACCTTTCATATCTTTAAGTTCTTTTGTCATTTACCTTCCTAAAATTTATCTGAAATAAAAATTAAATTAGCTAGTTAATAAGTCAAATCTTTAATTCTTAGTTCAGCAATTTTGTGAATTTCACTAATAGCAGTTTCAAATTCTTTAGTTTTGCAGTTATTAACCCTCTTTTGCATATTATCTATGATTTGATTTTTATTTAAACCTTTAACTGCAATTATAAATGGAAATTTAAATTTTAATCTATATTCATTGTTGAGATTAGTTAAAATTTTAAATTCTTCATCAGAGCATTGATCTAAACCAGCAGACTTTTGTTCATCTTCCGAAAACTTTGTTAATTTTTCTTTTTTTTGAAGTTTTTTTCCAAGTTCAGGATGAGCATTAATCAAATTTAATTTCTCTGTTTCTGAAGAATTATCAACAATTTTTTTCATCATCAATTGTAATTCTTCTTTTGTTTGAATCTCATTAATATTCTCATTAAACAATCTTTCTGGTACCCATTTAGAATGCTCATAAACACTTTTTAGTAGATCTATTATTTCTTCTCTTTCCATTTTTTTAGAAAGAAATTTGAAAGTTTTATTGTACATTATTTTACCTGACATTATTATATCAGTGAATTTAAACATACTTTATACAAATTTAAATAGAGAAAAATATGGCGGGTCTTTCAACTCATGTTTTAGATACTAGCAAGGGTAAACCCGCAGTAGAATTAAAAATTGAATTATACAAAATATTTAATATTGAAAAAATATTGATCAAAACTGTTTTGACTAATGAGGATGGTAGAATTGACGAACCATTGTTAACTGCTGAAAGCTTAGAAGAAATTCATTACGAATTATTGTTTTTTGCTGGTGACTATCTAAAAAAACAAAATAGTGACCTTAAACATGTTTTTCTTGATAAAATACCCATTAGATTTTTTGTAAATAATAAATCTGAACATTACCATGTGCCATTATTACTATCTCCCTTTGGCTATAGTACTTACAGAGGGAGCTAATTTTTGATATTTTTATTAGAAGAATGGACTGAATTAATTTTAAGATGGTTCCATGTAATTGCAGGCATTGCATGGATTGGCTCAAGCTTTTATTTTATTGCGTTAGATTTAAGTTTAAAACAAAATAATAATCTTCCAGATAAATCTCATGGAGAAGCTTGGCAAGTTCATGGAGGTGGATTTTATCACTTAGTTAAATATCTTGTTGCACCGTCCAAAATGCCTTCAGAATTAACCTGGTTTAAATGGGAAGCATATGCAACTTGGGTTTCAGGTTTTGCATTATTAGCTCTTATATATTACGCAGGCGCTGAATTATACATGATTGATATTGTCAAATATGATTTAGAAAAATATGAAGCTGTAATCATTTCTGTACTAGGTATTGTTTTTGGTTGGGTAATTTATGATTTCGTATGCAGATTATCATTAAAAACAAATATCTATGTATTAATCAGTTCTATATTTATTTTAATCACTTTCATGTCGTGGGCTTATTCTGAAATATTTAGTTATAGAGGCGCATTTATGCAGATAGGGACAGTTTTAGGTACAATTATGGTTGCTAATGTTCTTATCATCATAATTCCTGGCCAAAAAAAAGTTGTCGCTAGTTTACTTGCAAATGAGACACCTAACCCAATTCATGGTACTATTGCAAAACAGCGATCTCTTCATAACAATTATTTAACATTACCAGTAATTTTTATCATGATTTCAAATCATTATCCATTGATTTATGCGACAGAATATTCATGGATGATCATTTCAATAATTCTGATAATTGGTGCACTAATAAGACATTTTTTTAATATTAAACATACTGGAGCCAAGCCACCTTATTGGGTATATGTTCCAATAATTGTTCTAGGGTTAATAATTTTTTATATTTCAGACTTGGGTAAACCAAAAATAAATGACGTAAAAAACACAGCTACTTTGATCGAACTAATCCCAGAAAAAACTTTGGAAAGTGCTCAAGAAATAATTGTATCTAAATGTTCAATGTGTCATGCGAAAGAGCCTTTGTGGGAAAATTTGAAAAATGCACCAAAATTAGTCAATTTAGAAACATCCACAGATATAATTAATAACATTGAGAATATATATAAACAGTCTGTGTTATCCTATGCGATGCCACCTGGAAATATCTCTTTTCTTGAAGAAAATGAACGAAGTTTAATTAATCAACTTTATATGAGTGTTCGTAATCTGAAAAATAAATAATCATTGGAGAATAGTTCATGAAAAACTTTGACATAATTTTTAAAAATGGAAAAACAGTAACTGAAAATGGTATAGAAGACTGTGACATTGCTGTTGCTGAAGGAAAAATTTGTGAAATAGGGGAGATTAATGCTGAAGCAAAAGTTGTAGAGGATGTTTCTAACCTATTAGTTTTGCCTGGCGGTATAGATGCCCATGTTCACATAGATCAACCATCAGGACCAGACGTTGAAATGGCTGACAACTTTCAAAGCGCTACAAAATCTGCCGCAGCTGGAGGTAATACCACAGTTTTACCTTTTGCTATGCAAGAAAAAGGACAGTCTCTCAGAGATTGTGTAGAAAATTATCATAAAAAGGCTAATGGAAATTTGTATGTAGACACTTCATTTCACTTGATCATAAGCGATCCTTCACCACAAGTTTTAGGACAAGAGCTCCCTGCACTTGCAAGAGATGGTTATACCTCTTTCAAAGTATTTATGACATATGATGATCTAGTTTTGAATGATGAAGAACTCTTGAAAGTTTTCGAAGTGGCAAAAAATGAGAAAACGTTAGTTATGGTACATGCTGAAGGATATGATGCTATTAGATTTTTAACTAAAAAATTAGAGGATGAAGGAAAATTAGCTCCTTATTATCACGGGCTGTCTAGGCCCCAAATTGTAGAAAGAGAAGCAACACATAGAGCCATAAGTCATGCCCAAGTAGTTGATATTCCAATTGTGATTGTTCATGTTTCGGGAGAAGAAGCACTATCTCAAATTAAATGGGCAAAAGACAAAGGAATTAAAATTTTTTCTGAAACTTGCCCTCAGTATATTTGTTTAACTGAAGATGATATGAAAGGATTAAATATGGATTTTGAGGGAGCAAAATACGTATGCTCTCCTCCACCAAGAGATTTAGAAAGTCAACAAGCTATTTGGGATGGATTAATCGATGGAACTTTCGATATCTTTTCATCAGATCATTGTCCATTCCGTTTCAAGGATAGTAAGGGTAAAGACAGGCCTGGAGCAAGAACATCATTTAAATGGGTTCCAAATGGTATTCCAGGAGTAGAAACAAGATTGCCAATTTTGTTTTCTGAAGGTGTTAGCAAAAATAGAATAAGCGTGGAAAGGTTTGTAGAGCTGACTTCTACTAACCCTGCCAAAATGTATGGCCTTTATCCTCAAAAAGGATCAATTAAGGTTGGATCTGATGCCGATATAACAATTTGGGATCCTAATAAAAAAAATAAAATTCAACAAATTAATCTAAGCCATGGCTCTGATTATACTCCTTATGAAGGTTTAGATATTACTGGATGGCCAATACAAACTTGGCTAAGAGGTAATAAAATTTACGATAAGAATGATTTCATAGTTAACAAAAATTTAGGAAAATATATTTCTAGAGATTTTTGTATGCTTTAAATAAATAGGAAAAAAAATGAGTGCAAACAATAAAAATCAAAATTTAACTAATTTAGCCTCTCCAAAAATTGGCACAGAAATAATTGAAGTTTCTGATGATTTCTTCGGTGAAGCTTCCCGTATGCTAGATGACAAAGAACCAGTATTCATTGAAGACAAATATGATGAGCATGGAAAGTGGATGGATGGATGGGAGAGTAAAAGAAGAAGAGATGGTGGCAATGATTGGGCTATAATACAATTAGGATCTCCAGGAATTATTACTGAGATAGATATTGATACAAGTTTTTTTACTGGAAATTTTCCTCCTTTTGCTTCAATTGAAGGTCTATATAGTCATCAAAAACCTAGTAAAGACTCAGACTGGATTGAAATACTCTCTAAAACATCTTTAAAAGGTGATTCTATTAATAAATTTAAAATTGAATCAAAAACAAAGATTAATTACATAAAATTACAAATTTTTCCTGACGGAGGGGTTGCAAGATTAAGATTATTTGGTGAAGTAAAACTTAATTGGGATAATTATGATAATAAAAATGATCTGATTGAATTATCATCTTTAAAATTAGGTGGTTCTATTGTTGCTTATAACAATGCTCATTATGGTGACGTATCTGCTCTTCTATCTGATGGAAGAGGAAAAACGATGGGTGATGGTTGGGAAACAAGAAGGAGAAGAGAACCTGGTAACGACTGGATTATAATTAAATTAGCAACTAAGGGTTCAATTAAAAAAATTGAAATAGATACCGCTCATTTTAAAGGAAATTACCCAGATCAAGCATCATTACAAGTCTCAAACTTTGATGAAAAAAAAGGTTTAGAAGAAATGATTAATGACTCAGAGAACTGGAAATACATCTTGGAAAAATCAAAACTTCAAGCAGACAAAATACATAATTACAAAGTTGATGATACGTTAATTGAAGGTGTAACTCATGTAAGATTAAATATTTATCCTGACGGAGGGGTGTCAAGATTAAGAATTTTTGGTTTGAAATTATAAAATGAATAACATTCCAATCGAAAAATTAGATTCTAATATTTTTTCTAGATTTGGGAATGTTTTAAAAAAGAAAAATGCATCAGAATTACGCACTATCAATCAAGGAACCACCACAAGATATCATAATATTTCTCAGTTAGATTTAGAGAGTAAAGATGGAAATTCAGGTATTTCTATATTTTCTGGTTTACCAAGAGACCTTCCTATAAAAATAAAGATTATGGAAAAACATCCTGTTGCCTCACAAAGCTTTCTTCCAATTCAAGATTATGATTGGTTAATAGTTGTTAGTGAAGAAAAAAACGATTTACCAAATTTAGATACTTTAAGATGTTTCCATGTAAATGGGGATACTGGTATTACATATAATAAAAATGTTTGGCACCACCCTCTTTTAGTTAAAAAGAAACAAGATTTTTGGGTGATTGATAGAATAAATGATCAAGAAGATACTTCTATTAATTTAAAAGAATATCATTTCACAAATAATGAAACTAGATTTATAACTCTATAAATCTAGCAATCTCATTGATGCGACCTTATGTTTTTCTAAAGATAAATTAAGATCAAAATTATTTAAATGACCATTTTGAGAAATTACCTCTCCATTGCAAATAGTGTAAGCAGTTTCCAAAGGGGTACATAATACCAAAGCTGCCAAAGGATCACTCCATGTTCCAGACATAGATATTTTGTTCATGTCATATATCGCAAAATCTGCTGCTTTGCCAACTGAAATTTGACCTATATCATTTCTGTTTAATACTTCTGCACCACCCCTTGTTGCTGTAAATAACGCTTCTCTTGGTGAAAATTTATTGGCACCTAAGTTTACTCTCTGTAATAACATTGCTTGGCGAGCTTCATTCAAAAGATACCCACTATCGTTTGAACTTGAACCGTCTACACCTAACCCTACTTTCACACCTTTATCTATCCACGCTCTCAAAGGAGCTATTCCACTTGCAAGCCTCATATTTGAACAAGGACAATGAGCAATACCAGTACCCGTTCTAGAAAATAATTCAATTTCATCTTCATTTAATTTTACACAATGGGCATGCCAAACATCATCTCCAACCCAACCTAAGTTTTCAATATACTCACCTGGGGTCATACCAAAATTTTGTTTGGTATAAACAATATCTTCATTATTTTCTGCTAAGTGAGTATGCATACTAACTGAGTAATTTCGAGCTAACTTAGCAGTTTCCTTCATCAAATCTTGACTAACGCTAAAAGGAGAACATGGTGCTAAAGCAATTTTTAACATTGAAAATTTAGAAGAATCATGAAAATCTTCAATAACTCTTTGGCAATCTTTTATAATTGAGTTTTCATTTTCAGTCAGTGTGTCTGGTGGAAGGCCACCCCTACTAACACCTATACTCATTGAACCTCTAGTGGCGTGAAACCTACAACCAACCTCACTTGCTGCTTCAATCTGATTTTCAAGCTTTGATCCATTTGGAAAGAGGTATAGATGATCACTAGAAGTAGTACACCCACTAATAACCATTTCAGATAATCCAATTAAAGTTGAAATGTAAATATCAGAAGGTAATATTTTATTCCAAATAGGATATAAATTTGTAAGCCATCCAAATAATGACTCATTTTGGGAGCCAGGATAACAGCGTGTCAAATTTTGAAATAAATGATGATGAGTATTTACCAAACCAGGTATAACAACCATTTCATGTGCATCAATTATTAATCCTGGGTTATAATTAAAATTTTCAAGATCTCCGATGTCAATAACTTTGCCATTTTCACAATAAATAGATTTGTTAGATATTTCTTTTCTATCATCATCCATTGTTGCAATTATATAAGCATTTTTAATTAATAAATTTGCTATTTTCATACTCAAGCTCGAAATTTTTTTGTGTTGTAATATAACAATATTTATCAAACTTTTAAATGCATAATTATAGTAAAGATGAGGAGTGAAATTTTCACGAATTCCAAAAATAGTAGTTGTTAAAGAAGATGTTGTTGATAACTAAACTTTTAAGACTCTTAAAATCTCAGATGGAGTAGCTGGAGAGTTAAGAAGCTCTGGTTTTGAATTTGTTGAAGAAGCCCTAATTGCTTCTTTCAGCGCCAGAAAATGAGAAATTGCAAGTAGTAAAGGTGGTTCACCCACAGCTTTTGATCTAAAGATTGTTTTTTCTTCATTATCTGCTTTTTCTAGTAATTTAACGTTGAAGATTTGAGGAATATCTCTACTGCCAGGTAATTTATATGTAGACGGTCCAGTTGTAAGTAATTTTCCTTCTTTGGAAAAACATAATTCTTCACACGTCAACCACCCTAAGCCTTGAATAAAACCTCCTTCAATTTGACCAATATCAATATTTTCATTAAGAGAATTTCCACAATCTTGAACAATATCAGCTCTTAGTATTCTACTCTCTCCGGTATTAATATCTAATAAGGCCTCAGAAATTGCGGCTCCCCATGTAAAATAAAAATAAGGATGCCCCCTCAACTTACCTTGATCCCATGAAATTTTGGGAGTTTTATAGTAACCTGTAGAAGATAAAGAAATTCGATTTTCCCAACAGGAAAATGCTAACTCTGAAAAAGATAAACTTCTGTTACCACAAATAATTCCACCTTCACTGAGAACAATATCTTTTTTATTTTTTTTAAATAATTTTGCAGCATGGTCGATCATTCTGTTTTTTATAACATTTGATGCATTCCATGCAGCCATGCCATTTAAATCTGAACCAGAAGAAGCTGCTGTAGCTGAGGTGTTTGGTACTTCTGCAGTATTAGTTGAAGTAATGTGAATTTGTTCAATAGGAACCTTAAAACATTCAGCAACTACTTGGGCAACTTTAATGAACAACCCTTGGCCCATCTCAGTCCCACCATGATTTAATCTAATTGATCCATCAGAGTAGACATGGACTAACGCTCCTCCTTGATTTAATGACGGTTTATTAAATGAAATACCAAACTTTGCTGGCATCAAGGCAATACCTTTTCTAAAAGGCAAATTATTAGCTTTTTGATTTAAGTTAAACTTATTAATATTTCTAAGTCTGTTTTTATAATCACTTAACTTATAAACCTCATCCAAAATCCTATCAATCCTCAAGTTTTTTACAATTTGACCGTATGGTGTTTTAAAACCATTTAATCTTGAGTAATAGTTGATTCGGCGAATTTCATCTATTGGTTTTTGCAAATATTGACTAACTGAATAAAGTATATTTTCAATAGTCAACATTCCTTGTGGACCGCCAAAACCCCTAAAAGCTGTATTCGAAACAGTATTGGTTTTACAAACATAACCAACTGCTTTTAGTGATTTAATATAGTAACAATTATCAAGATGAGTTAAAGCTCTTGTCATAACAGGACCAGACAAGTCTAATACATTTCCACCGTTACTAAGAAGTTTTATATCTAAGGCTAAAATCTTGCCATTGTTTGTAATACCAGCCGTATAATGGACTTTAAAGTCATGTCTTTTACCTGTAGCCGTCATATCAGTATGTCTGTTAAGACGTATCTTTACAGGTTTTTGTGTTACATACGCTCCCAATGCAGACATAGCCGCAAAAATGGTTGCCTGGCTCTCCTTTCCGCCAAAACCGCCACCAAGTCTGCGAACTTTACTATCAATTTTAGCCGATGGTATATTTAAAATCTTTCCAATGCCATGTTGAACCTCAGTAGGATGCTGGGTACTTGACCACACCACATATTCATCATTTTCACCAGGAAATGTAATTGCAACATGAGTTTCCAAATAAAAATGATCTTGGCCACCAATCTCAAAATTACCGGATAATTTATAATTTGATTTCGACATATCTTTTTTAATATTTCCCTTTTCTAAAATCATGGGATCTTCTAAAAAAGATTTTTGTTTATATGCATCATCTAAATTAAAAATAGGTTCAGTAGTAAACTCAGTCTCAATATCAACTAAACTACTTGCATATATAGCCTCTTGATGTGTTTTAGCTAATACGATTGCAACAGGTTGACCCAAATATGAAAAGAATTCATTTGCTAAAACTGGTTCACCCCTTTTAATGGGACCAATCTCATTTTCGCCTGGGATGTCTTTTGCTGTTATTATTTTTGTAAAAAATGGTAAACCGTTTAATTCATCAGAATTAATTTTTTTAATTTTTCCACATGCAACTTTTGATAGAACGGGAGCCCCGTGCAATAAATTTTCTTGCTCAGGCATATCGTCTATATAGATAGCCTGACCAGTGGATTGCCTTAAAGAAGAATCGTGAATTGGAATTTTATTTAAATTATTCATTTTTAAACTTCCATTATTGATAAACTTTCTTTATCTTGCCTTAAACAAATTTGTAATCTTCTAAACAGTCCCTTCATTGCCTCTAATCTATAATGACTTGAACCTCTTAAATCAGAGATTGGATTGATAAATTTATCTAAATTTTCAGTTGCAAAATCTATTGCATGATCTATCTTTTTTTCAAGCATTGATTTACATAATTTGTCAAGATTCTTTGGTGTTGCTGCCACTCCTCCTGCAGCCATTTGTATTTCTTTTATTATATTCTTTTGAGATTGTATATTTATGGCAAGAGAAACAGTTGATATATCCTGATCATATCTTTTAGAGAGCTTCCAGGAAAAAATTTTATTTTTTTTGTTTGGATAAGGTATTTCAATAGATAAAATTATCTCATCCTTTTTCAAAATATTTTTTCGGTAACCCTTAAAAAAATTCATTATATTTATTTTTTTAATACCATTCTTTCCAAACACATTTATATCAGAATTTAAAACCATTAATAATGGGGCTAAATCTCCAATTGGACTCGACGTGCATAAATTTCCTCCAATTGTTCCTTGATTTCTAATTTGTGGTGAACCAAACCTCTGAAGAATCTCTATTAATTCAGGCATTTTTGATCGAACTGAATCAAGAAAATTTTCAATTGTAACTGCTCCTCCAAGAACCATTTTTTCATCAAATTTTTTGATAAAATTCAACTCTTTAATGGAACTTAAACATATGATATTATTTTCTTTTTCGTTAATGATGGGTCTTTGAAGATTTAAATCTGTACCACCTGCAATAAATTGAAAATTCTTTACTTCTAAATAATCTTTGAGCTCTTTTAAATTATTTGGCTTTAAATAAGTAATGTTTCCGAAACGAACTTTCTTTTCTTCATTAATAATTTCAACTTTTTTAAATTTTGTTTTTCTATCTGATACAGATTTAATTGCTTTTATTATTGGAGAGTAACCAGTGCATCTACATAAATTTCCTGAAATTGCGTCATTTATTGTATCATTATTAATTACTTTACCAGAATTTATTAAGCTAACACCTGATATAATAAATCCTGGCGTACAATATCCACATTGAGAAGCATACTCATTCGAAAAGGCTATTTGCAGAGGATGAGGATTTTTATCACAACCTAAGCCTTCTATGGTTGTAATGTTACTACCTATTACTTGGCCTAATCTGACTAAGCACGAGTTTATGGGTTTTGAATTCTCTTTATTTTTTTCATCTATTATAACTGAACATGCTCCGCAATCTCCTTCTGCACAACCTTCTTTTGTTCCAGTTATTTTATAATAATTTCTTAACCAATCTAATAAGGTAATATCGTGATAGACATTTTTAACCTCTACTTTTTTATTATTTATATAGATTATATTTGTTGAATTAGTCAAAGACAATTACCTCAGATGAATTTATTATTTTAAGATTATATCTTCCAATTTTTAAAAAAATCAATAAAGATTAATGAGATTATACCAATGAATTTTCTTTTGACTTATCCCATCTTATAAATATTTCATCATCAATATCAAATTTATTTTTTAAAAAAATCTCATCACCAAGAGATACACTTAAACGTCCAAAATCTCTAGATGTTCCTGTAACTTTGACAATTTGACCTTGAAATTCAATTTCATTCACTATCATTGGATAACAATTTTTTGATTTTTTATTATTGATTATTTGTATATGGTCAATTCTTATCGAATAAAATTTTTTGTTTTTTGATATTACGTTGTGTCCACCTACAAAATTTGCAATGAACTCGTTTTTAGGCTTATTAAAAACTTCATAGGGGTCGCCAACTTGTTCGATTTTCCCGTTATTCATTACAACAATCATATCGGCTAAAGCCATTGCTTCATCTTGAGAATGAGTTACATGAATGAATGATATGCCTAACTTTTTTTGTAATGTTTTTAATTCACTTCTCATTTTTATTCTCAAAAAAGGGTCTAAAGCTGATAAAGGTTCATCTAGAAGTAATATAGAAGGATTAGTAATCAAAGCTCTTGCTAAAGCTACTCGTTGTTGTTGTCCTCCCGAAAGTTGGTTAGGATATCTATCAGAATAATTTTCCATTTGAACTAATTTGAGAATTTCTAGAGATTTATCATGTCTTTCGTTTTTTTTAATGCCACGCATCTTTAAAGCAAATGCAACATTGTCCAGGCATGATAAATGAGGAAAAAGAGCATAATTTTGAAACATCATTGCAGTCCCACGTTTTGCTGGGGGCAAATCATTTATGATATTTGAACCTAAAAGAATGTCACCTCCTGATATTTCTTCGTGTCCAGCTATCATTCTCAGTGTCGAAGTTTTACCACAACCTGAAGGACCAAGAAAACAACAATATGTTCCTGCTGGAATTTTTAGATTTATGCTGTCAACAGCTAAAGTTTCACCATATTTTTTGGTAAGAATCGCAAATTCTAAATTTTCTGGTTTATTCAATTTTTTTTGCCTAAATATTACTTATTATCTTAATATATAAATTAAAATTGATTAGACTTTAATCAATTTTAAAAAAAAACAATTGATTGCATAAAATATATGCAACATCTATTTCAAATATATCATATTCATTAAACATATCAAATTTACAACTTTAACATTAACAAATTTGGAGATTAATATGAAAAAAAGTTTAACTAGACGTAATATGCTCAAGACTTCGACCGCTGCGGTTGGTGCGGTCGCAGGTGCAGGTTTGCTTAAAGGTTTTCCAGCAATACATGCTGCTGATGCCCCAGTTATTAGATATCTAGGAACAGCGGTGAATATGGGTGATGCAGTTCAAAAAAGATTATTTGATGATACTGGAATTAAAGTTAAATTTATTGTTAAAACAACTGATGAAGTTGTAAAAACAATTTTTACACAACCAAATAGTTTCGACATTGTAGATTCTGAATACTTCAGTATGCCTAAGTTGGTACCTTCTGGAAACTTATTGGGTATGGATACCAAAAGAATTAAAGAATGGGACAACGTAACTTCTGCTTTTACTAAAGGCGAAGTTGCAGGAAAGAAAATTGGAGATCAAGGAACCGCACCAAAAAAGGTCATGTACCTAAAAGGTGCAAAATCCAAAGAATTTGCCTCAGAGCCAACTCAATACGTAACATTAATTCCTACTGTTTATAACGCTGATACTTTAGGTATAAGACCTGATTTAATTAAAAGACCAATTAGTAGTTGGGCCGAATTGTTAAATCCTGAATTCAAAGGAAAAGCTTCAATCTTGAATATACCATCAATTGGTATAATGGATGCTGCAATGGTTGTAGAAGCTATGGGTGAGTATAAGTATCCTGATAAAGGAAATATGACTAAAGAAGAAATTGATTTAACAATGAAAATTTTCACAGAAGCAAAGAAAGCAGGACAATTTAGAGCTTTTTGGAGTGATTTTAACGAAAGTGTGAACCTAATGGCTTCTGGTGAAGTGGTGATACAATCAATGTGGTCACCAGCAATTACTGCAGTTAGAACGAAAGGTATTCCATGTGTCTATCAACCCCTTAAAGAGGGTTATAGAGCATGGGCAGCAGGTTTTGGATTACCTTCTACTACAAAAGGAAGACAAGCTGATATTTGCTACGAATTTATAAATTGGTATTTATCTGGTTGGGTGGGTGCTTATTTGAATCGTCAAGGTTACTATTCTGCTGTTATTCCAACTGCAAAGAAGTATATGGAAGCTTATGAGTGGGATTATTGGATGATGGGTAAACCTGCAACAGCCGACATTATGAGTCCAGAAGGTAAAAAATTAGCTTCTAAAGGTGAAGTAAGAGATGGCGGATCTTACGAAGCAAGAATGGGCGGTGTCGCATGTTGGAATGCTACCATGGACGAAAATAAATACATGGTTAGAAAATGGAATGAGATGATCGCATCTTAAATAAATATTCAAAAATAGGGTAACTAATGTTACCCTATTTTTTTTAATTGATTAAATATAAGTATGATGAAATTCTTAAAGATAAAACCTACTGTTGGTTTACTATCAATACCTTATAGTTTAATATTTATATTTTTCTTCTTCATTCCTCTAACATTAACCTTCATTATAAGTTTTTGGGATTATAATGAATACTCAATAATACCTGATTTTATTTTTGAAAATTACTCATATATTTTTAAAGATTGCTTTAACTTTGAAAAAGATATGTGTGTTACTTTTAAAACATATTTATCAACTTTTATATTTTGCTTTGTTACTTGGTTTTTCACATTAATTATTGGTTTTTTTGTAGCTTATTTTCTTGCTTTTTATGTAAATTCAATTACTTGGCAGATTGTATTATTTTTGCTTTGTACAATTCCATTTTGGACCTCAAATGTCATTAGAATGATTTCATGGATACCTCTTTTAGGCAGGAATGGACTTGTAAATGATTTCTTACTTTCAACTGGTTTGGCTGATGCACCACAAGAGTGGCTTTTATATTCTGGCTTTTCAATTGTTTTAGCATTTGTACATTTATATACGCTATTTATGATAGTACCAATTTTTAATTCTATGATGAGAATTGATAAATCAATTATTGAAGCAGCGTATGACAATGGCGCTAATGGGCTACAAATATTATGGAATGTCATTATACCATTATGTAAACCTGGAATTGTAATTGGATCTATTTTTGTAATTACAGTAGTTATGGGTGATTTCATTACTATAGGTATAATGGGCGGACAACAAATTCCATCTATCGGTAAAATTATTTACGTAGAAATGAGTTATCTTCAATTACCTGCAGCAGCAGCAAATGCAGTAATTTTACTAGCATTAACACTTTTGATTATATGGATAATGACCAAAATGATTGACATTCGAAAAGAGCTTTAAAATGTTAAATAAAAAAAATAAAACTTATTATGTTTGTGTTTTCTTTTTTTGTTTGTTTGTTTTATTTCTATATGGTCCAACATTTACAATTGTTCTTTTAAGCTTTCAGGGACCTGACGGAGGTTTAACCTTCCCGCTTAACGGAGTCTCAACATATTGGTTCAAAGAATTATGGCGAGGTGGTTCTGTTGTAGATATTGGTTCAGCATTTAAAAGATCAATTATTTTAGGTTTAATAGTTATGGTATTAACAGTTCTTTTATCTGTTAGTGCAGGCCTGGCGTTTAGAAAAAAATTTTGGGGATCTGATACACTTTTCTTTGCAACTGTAGCAAGCTTAATTGTACCATCGATAGTATTGTCACTTGGGGTTGCTCTTCAATTTAGATTACTTGATGATCTTACTAAATGGCTTGGTTCAACTTTTGATATAAATTATATTAATGAATTTTTTCAAACTACTTTAGGGATGTTTACAAGTGGATTAGGCGCACAATTGACATGGACACTTCCTTTTGGATTATTAATTATGTTTGCAGTTTTTAATAGATTTGACAAATCTTATGAGGAAGCAGCTAGAGACCTTGGGGCAACTCCTTGGAAAACTTTTAAAGAAGTTGTTTTTCCACTTATTGCTCCAAGCATAATTGGAATTGCGTTGTTTGGATTTACATTATCATATGATGAGTTAGCAAGATCATCTCAAGTTATGGGAGCTGGAAACACGCTACCACTAGAGTTAAAAGGACTTACTACAACAGTTACAACTCCAGTAATATACGCGCTAGGTACGGTCACCACCTTTGTATCTTTTAGCGTAATTGGAATTTCCATAGCTTGTTATATTTGGCTTAAGAGAAAAAGAGGATAATTATTTTGAAAAGAAAAATTTGTATAATTAATCCTAATACTACTAAAGCAATGACGCAAAAAATAGATTTAACTGCAAAGAAGTTTGCTTGCGCAGATACTGAAATCGTTTCCGTTGAACCAAACGTTGGTCCTGAAAGTATTGAGGGATTTTATGATGAAGCCTTTTGTATACCTGGTTTGGTAGAAGAAATAGAAAAACATAGTGATGCTGATTCATATATTATTGCTTGTTTTGATGACACAGGTTTAGAAGTAATTAGATCAATTACAGAAAAGCCAGTGATAGGAATAGGAGAAGCCGCATATCATATTGCAACTATGGTAGCAGGTAATTTCACAGTGATAACAACATTATCTAGATCTATAAGACCACTGACTCATAATTTAAAAAAATATGGTCTTTTTGAAAATTGTGTCAAAGTTACAGCTATTGAAGTTCCAGTTTTAGATTTAGAAAATATTTCTAGAGAAAACTTAGATAAATTAAATAAAGGAATTCAAGATACCAAAAAAAATGATAATGCAGAGGCAATAATTTTAGGATGCGCTGGCATGGCTGACTTAGCTAAAAACTTAGAAACAAAACATAAATTACCTGTTATCGAGGGTGTTTCTTCAGCTGTTGTGTTAGCTGAAAGTTTAGTTAATTTAAAAATTAAAACCAGTAAGGTTGGATCTTATGCATTACCAAGAATTAAAGAATATATGGGTTATTTGAATAAATTCAAACCTCAGAGAAAGATATAATGAAAGTAGAAGTTATAAATCACCCCCTTATTAATCTTTACATGACAATATTAAGGTCAAAAGATACACAAAGTACTAAGTTTAGATCTTTAGCACGAAAAATATCTTCTCTTATGGCTTTTGAAATTTTTAAGGATTTGAGAGTTTTACCAAAAACTATTGAAACCCCTCTAGAAAAATATAATGGTGTAAAATTAAGTGATCCAAAACCTTGCGTAATATCAATTTTGAGGGCTGGATTAATAATGAGCGAAGGTATTACAGATATATTTGACGTGGTATCAATTGGTCATATAGGCATGTATAGGGACGAACAAACACTTAAACCAATAAATTATGTAAGAAAACTTCCTTCTGATTTGAAAAATAGACAATGTTATTTATGTGATCCAATGCTTGCAACTGGTGGAAGCGCAGTGTCTGCTATTAAAACACTCAAAGATCACTTTGCCACAGATATTAAATTAATTTGTCTTCTAGCATCTGATCCTGGTATAAAAAAGGTTCAGGATAGCTTTCCAGAAGTTGAGATTATATGCGCTCAAAAAGATAACAAACTTAACGAAAATGGTTTTATCTTACCTGGACTTGGAGATGCTGGAGATAGAATCTTTGAAACTTGAAAAAATTATTTTATAGCTTTTTCAAATCTATCTAATTCTGGGACATTTAACTTTTCTGCAGTGCTTTTAATGTTTTCCCATACTAGCGGTGCTACAGGAAGACCATTTTTAAACCTATCTTTGTTTGTACTAATTTCTTTATCACCTGGAATTAATACTTGTTCTACATTTTTTGCAGGTGGTGAGGATCTCACAAAGTCTGAATAAAGTTTTACTTCATTCTTAAAGTAGCTTAAGTCAACAAAATTCTTAATAGATATGTATACTGACAACATTCCATTTTGAATATTCTCTTTATCTTTATCAACACCTCCATTAACACCTGAACCAGTTAAAGCTCCTCCTAAAATTTCCATCATAAAATTAATTCCTGATCCTTTATGTAAACCAAAAGCAGTAATTGCACCTGTTCCTTTATTTGGGTCTGGCACCTCACTGTCAGATATCTTTCCATACATAACTTCTGGATTTACTGTTAAATTTCCTAAACTGTCAATCAATGCTCCGTGTGGTAGTTTCTTCCCACCTTTTTGAGCCACCATGACTTTTCCTTCTGCAACAGTTGAGGTTGCCATATCCAAAATTATATGATTTTTATTTTCACCAGGAACTCCAATTGCCAAAGGAGAAGTGCTGCCTCTGCGATCACTCCCACCAAATGGAGCAACTAATAGACTTCCTCTTACATTTACAAAATGAAAAGAAACTAAACCAACATCTGCTGCCCTTTCAGCCCAATCTCCTATTCTTCCTAAATGACCTGAGTTTCTTAAGCCAACAACAGAACAACCATGTTTTTTAGCTCTTTCTATACCTTCATCAACTGCGCATTCACCAGCTATTTGTCCAAATCCTTGTTTTGCATCCAAACACGCCATAGCACCAGCATCTACAACAAGTTCTGGTTTCGTGTTTGGATACAGCCAGCCTCTTTCCATCCATTCTACATATCTTGGAACTCTAGCAATCCCATGACTATCATGTCCTTTTAGATTAGATCCACATAATCTTTCAGCAATAGTCTTAGCTTCATAATGGTTACAAGATTTAGCTTGAAAAATTTCTGTAATTAGTTCAATTGCATAATTTACATCTATTCGAATTTCAGCATTATTACTTTTTTCTGACAATTATATCCCCTTTTACAATGCAATTTATTTATCCCTTTTTTATATCACTAACATATGAATTGATCTATGTAATTTTCTATCTCAGTAAAAACTAATATACGTGGTATATTTACGCTCATATTTATTTAAGCAAACACATGCACATAACTGAAAACATTACTCACAGATTAGCTATATTAAATAACTAGATTTTTTAACTAATTGTTAAAATTGAAATTTATTTATATAAAAATTAAAGTAGTATTAATTTTTAAAATTTTTGTATGGAGATAAAATTGATTAAAGGTTTAATTGCACCAATCCTAACCCCTTTTGACAATAATCTTAAACTGGATCAAAAAATGTATATTGACCTGGCTAAAGATCTCATGGAAAATGGTTGCTCTGGACTTGCTCCTTTTGGAACAACAGGAGAAGCTTTGTCAGTTGGTAATAAAGAAAGGATGTTAGCAATTGAAGGTTTAGTCAAGTCTGGGATTGACCCAAAAACATTAATACCAGGAACAGGTTTATGTAATTTGCCAGACACTATTGAAATTACCAAACATGCGATAGATTTGGGATGCCTAGGAGCAATGACATTGCCTCCATTTTACTTTAAAGGAATGAGCGACGAAGGACTATATGAATATTTTGAAAAACTAATAGATGGAGTGAATGATAATAGACTTAATATATATTTATATCATATACCACAGGTAAGTGGTGTTGGTTTATCTATTAAACTTGTCAAAAAATTAAAAGAAGTTTACCCAGAATTCATCATAGGTATTAAAGACAGCTCAGGTGTTTGGGAAAATACAGAGGCCTTATTAAATATTAAGGACTTGGTTGTTTATCCAGGAGCAGAACTTCCTGTAATTGAAGCAATTAAACTAGGTGCACCAGGTTGTATTTCAGCAACTGCAAACTTGAATAGCAAAGATATCTCAAAGGTAATAGATCTTTGTCATTCAGGAAAATGGAACGAGGCTGAAGAACTTCAGAAAAAGGTTAAATCAGTAAGATTATTATTTCAGGATTATGCACCAATCCCCGCCCAAAAATCGTTATTAGCCTTACAAACTAAAAACCCTTTATGGAACAATTTAAGGCCCCCATTTAAACCTATATCTAAAGATAAAACAACTGAGTTGGCAAACAAACTTAGAGAAAGTTATGGCTTTGAATTTTAGGGATCAAAATGAAAATCAAGGATTTAAAGACACCCCTTAAGGGGAGTTGTCATTGCGGTGTAATAAAATTTAAAATTAACACAAATTTGAGAGATCTTCGTAGGTGTAATTGTTCAATTTGTTCTAGAAAAGGATTTGTGATGGGATCAGCACCCATAGAACTACTTACAATTGTATCTGGCAAAAAATTTCTATCAACTTACAAATGGAATACCAATATAGCTGAACATTATTTCTGTAAAATCTGTGGAATAAATACACACCACAGAAGAAGATCCAATCCTAACGAATATGGATTTAATATAGCTTGCATTGAAGGTTTTGATATGTCTTGGATTGAAAACGCTCCTTATGTAGATAACACAAAAATGAGCTTGGTAGACATAAACAAGTCTAAAATTAAAAAATAAAATTAAAGATTTTGTTTAATAATTTTATGTAGAATTCCAGCAAAAATTATTACCATAAATACTCTTAACATATGATGTGGACTTATAAATGACATATCAGCTCCTACAGAAAGAGCTAAAATATTCATTTCTGATTGTCCACCAGGCGAGAATGCAAGTAAAATTGATAAAGGGTCATATCCAATATTTACTAATATAAAGAAAATAATAATCAAAGGAATAATAGCTATTAAAGTTGTTATAAATCCAGCGAGGACAGGCCCTGACATTTCCTTTAAAGTAATATTTTTAAACAGACATCCAAGAGCTGAACCTAATAAAATTTGAACAGCAATAACAATTATATACATTGGCATTGCCTCTACAATTTCGAAGATATGGATAAGTGCTGAAAAAATCATTGGACCAATTATTGTTGGACCCGGGATTTTTAACTTAACTGCCAAATACCATCCAAAGTAAGATATGATAAAAACAAATGGAAGTTGTTGCCAATTATAAAATAAATCAGGATTTGGTAACATATCAACACTTAACTTAGGAACAAACATAATTAGTAAAGAAGCTAAAAAAACAACAACAACAATTCTAGTTGCATGTATTAATACTAAAGTTCTTGGGTTTGATCCAATCTCTTGACCAAGAATAACCATTTCATTCAGACCACCAGGGAAAGAGCCATAAATTGAAGTTAATCTGTCCATTTTCATGATTTTGTTTAAATAAAAATATGTTGTAGAACCCATCAAAATTACAAAAAATGGAACAAATAATAATGAAATCCCAATTTCATCAACTCTGTCAATTATCTCTGGTCCAAAATTAGCTCCAATTGTACAACCTAGTAGCGCCCTACAAACTGGTCTTGGTTTTTTTCCAATAATTACACCTTTACCAATTGCCGCAAAAAATCCGCAACCTATCAGTGGACCCAACATCCATGGTAAAGGAAGGCCTATATAGTACGCTAAAAAGCCACTAGATATTGCTAACAACAAACTCCAAGTATATCGCCATCTCTCAGGCCACCACCCAAAGAAAAAATTAGCTAATTTTGGTTTGTCAGTAATCATTTATATTTTGTGGAATATAAATTTTTCCATCCATTATTTTTCTTGATGTTCTATAGATACCACATGAAATTATGAAGTCATTTTTATTGTCTACAGTTGATAAGGATGTTTCGACAAAACAATCTATTGAACCTAAAGGATGCTCTACTGTTACTTTATTTTCTTGTTTAACTTCAATTTGAGAGATTTTAGAAGCAATTGTATCAGAAATAAGACAAGCAGATGCAATACAATTAGTACCAGTAGCAGCATGCGTCTCATGACAGGTTTTAGGGGTAAAATATCTAGACGTAATAGTTCCACCATTTAGTGGCTTTGATAGAAGAGCAAATTTTGGTATTACCTTTCCACTTACATCCCCCAATCCCATTTGAGCACCCGCAATAACTCTGATCTCTTCTATCTTGTTAAGTAACTCCAAATTTTTATTTAGTTCATTACTTGTTTCTTTACCACTTATGCCAAAGTCAGCAGCTTTGGCCATTACTATAGGCATTGAAATATCAAGACATGTAACTTCTATACCTTTAACTGTTATATTAGGTTTTCCAGTAGGCAACATCTTTCCTGTGACTCCACCAACTAAATTTTTAAACTTTAGTAATATTGGAGCACCTTTACCAGGAACTCCATCAATTTTAAAATCACCCATATATTTTATTTTTTTATTGGGTGTTGGAACCACAGCTTCAATTATAGAACCTGTATTTACAGATCTTATAATTATTTTAGTTTCACCTTCATCAGCATCAATAAATCCATTTTCAATTGAGAAAGGACCAACTGCTGATAACATATTACCGCAGGTAGGTCCATAATCTACTTTTGCTTTGTCAATAATTACTTGAGCAAATAAGTAATCTATATCTACATTCTTTTGTGTGCTTTTTGAAATTATACAAACTTTGCTTGTTACAGTTGTTGCTCCACCCATTCCATTTATTTGTCTGAGGTCTGGAGACCCCATGGCAGCAAGTAGATATTTATCCAATTTAAACTTATCTTTGGGTAGATCAGTGTGATTAAAAAGCAAACCTTTTGAGGTTCCACCCCTCATATAAACTGCTGGTATAGATATTTGATCAGACATGTTTTTAAATCAAGTTGTTTAATATATTTATTAAGTTATCTGTAGTTTTGGTAGTTGAAGCTTTACCACCGAGATCTCTAGTCAAGTTTTCTTTATGTTTCAGTAATTCCAATACAGATTTATTTATTAAATTAGAAGCTAAAATAAGTTTGTCGAGTTTTCTTTTCTTCCCAAGCCAATCAAATAACATGGCTGAAGATAAAATTAATGAAATTGGATTTGCAATATTTTTTTTTGCAATATCAGGGGCTGCTCCATGTTGTGCTTGAGCCATAGCGTATTTCTTACCAGCATTTAATGACCCAGCAAGACCTAAAGAACCAGATAATTCGGTTGCTAAATCTGATAAGATATCTCCAAACATATTAGTTGTTAAAATAACATCAAACTGCTCAGGTTTCCTTACAAGATGAGCAGCGCATGCATCTACCAGCATCTCTTCGTAATCAACATCATTATACTTTGATGATATATGTCTACAAGCATCAAGGAAAATGCCATCAGTAATTTTCATAACATTTGCTTTATGAATAACATGAACCTTTGATATATTTTTATTAACAGATCTTGATAGGGCTATTTCAAATGCTGTCTCTGCAATTTTTAAAGATGCATCTTTTGTAATTTTTCGTAATGATAATCCTATACCGGGAACAGGACTAAACTCACCATTGCCATCATACATATTTCTATCTGCATAAAATCCTTCTGTGTTCTCACGTACGATTACTAAATCCATATTTTGTGATAGTGATTTAACATTAATATAGTTTTTTGCTGGTCTAATATTAGAATATAAGTCTAATTCAATTCTAAATTTAGCTGAAGGATTAATCCCACCTCGAGAAACTGAGGGATAATCATTATGGTCAACGGGACCTAGTATTATACCATCTGCTTCTTTTGATTTTAGTAATAAGTCATCAGTAAAAGTTACACCCTTTTGCTTTAAAAGTTCAAAACCTAAAATTTCTTTTTTTAAATTTATATTTAACTTTAATTTTGCATTCAAAAGTTCAATAATCGCTATGGTTGAACACATTATTTCTGGTCCAATACCATCCCCATCAAAGACCAAAATATCAACAGACATAAAAAAAACCTTTTATTGACCTCTAAATGTTACTGATTTTTTATTTGCAAACGCTTCGATACCATTAATACCATCTTTTGTTTTAGCTGATTCAGCAATCATTCGCGATTCATATTCCATTTGACCTTCAAGTGAATCTAAAAAGCTGTTATTAACTAAATTTTTTAATTTTCCAAATGCTAAAGATGGCCCTGAAGCTAATTTTTGGGCTAAATTATTTGCTTCATCCTTTAAATCCTTTAAATCAACAACCTTATTAATCAATCCCCAGTCAAGAGCCTCATTTGCATTTAAAACCCTATTTGTTAGGATAAGTTCTGTATATCTCCTAGTACCAATAATTCTTGGAAGAAAATAGGTTGAAGATCCGTCTGGAGTTAATCCTATTTTTGAATAAGCTGAAACAAATGTTGCATTTGTTGAAGCAATTGCAATATCTGCAAATCCAACAAAAGAAAAACCCGCACCAGCAGCAACACCGTTAACTGCAACGATTAATGGAGCATTCATTCTAGAAAGTCTTGAAATTGCGCCATGAAGGGTTGTTGTTACCTCTTTCAAATGACTGGAAGTCTTATTACCGTATTTATGAAAAGAGTGAACGTCTCCACCTGCACAAAAAGCATCTTCTCCCGATCCAGTCATTAAAACGGACCTTATTTTAGGATTATCGTCGCATTCTAATGACACTTTAAATAAGTCTTCAGCCATAGTTTGATTTAAAGAATTATATTGTTTTGGTCTATTTAATTCAATGTAAGCTATTTCATTTTCAATTTTAAAATTAATTGTTTCTAAATCCATAATAACTAATTCTCCATATTATTTTTAATTGTCTTCAAAATTTCCTTTGTATGTTCACCTAATAAAGGTGGGGATCTATAAAGTTTAGATGGTGTATCAGATAATTTTACCGGAAACCCTGTCATCTTAATTTGTCTACCCTTTGGCCCATTGGAATTAATAACCATCTCATTATCTTGAATTAACTGGCTATTCAAAGCTTCTGGAAGTGAAACTATTTTTGCTGCAGGACACCCGGCTTTATTTAATTTTTTAATCCAAAAATCGGAAGTTTCAGAAATCATTCTCTTATTTACAATTTCGTTCAGACTATCTCTATTTTTCATTCTATTAGAGTTATTTTTATATAATTCATTTTCTAATAAATTTGTTAAATCAATACATTCAAGAAATATTCTACAAAACTTATCACTTGCTGGTGCTACTGCAATTTCTCCGTCAGATGTTTTAAAAATTCCATAAGGGGCTAAAATAGGATGATTATTACCAGATTTTTTTGGTGCTTTTCCTGTAACAAAGCTTTCAGATGATAAGTATGCCATCATTGAAATTAAACTGGAAGTAAGGCTTGACTCAACCTTTTGTCCTTTACCAGTTTTAATACGTGATTGTAGAGCGCATACAATCCCAAACGCACAGTATAATCCTGCAACTAAATCTGATATAGGCATAGCAGCTCTCATTGGCCCACTTTCTTCTGTACCATTTAATGACATAAAACCAGATAATGCTTGTGCTATAAAATCAAAAGCAGGTCTGTCACTCATTTCTCCTTTACTACCAAATCCATTAACAGAAGCACTTATTAATTTTGGATTAATAAATTTTAAAGTATCATAATCAAAACCCATTTTGTCAAAAACACCAGCTTTGAAATTTTCTACAACTACATCCGAATCTGAAAGTAAAGACCTTAAGATATCCTTTTCTGACTCCACATACAGATCAAGAATTACTGATTTTTTATTTCTATTAAACTGTGCAAAATAGGAACTATAACCATTTACCATGTCTCCTTGATTTCTTACATTGTCACCTTTGGGGGGTTCAATCTTAATTACCTCTGCGCCCATGTCTGCAAGCAACATGGTACAAAAGGGTCCGGATAATACCCTTGTAAGGTCAATAACTTTAATACCTGAAAGTGCTCCGATATTTTTTTGTTTACACATTTAAGCTCCAATTGCTGTAGGAACATCTTCCATAGAATATTTTAACAACCTTGGACCTGCCCTCATAACTTGACCAGGTAATCTATGACCAACTAAAGTTTCAACTTTTTTTGCAACTTTGATTAATTGTTCTAAATTTATGCCTGTCTCAATACCCATTTCATGAAGTAGATAAACTAAATCTTCTGAACAAATATTTCCTGTAGCATTGGGTGCAAATGGGCATCCGCCCATTCCTCCAAAACAACTCTCATAATTTGTAATTCCTAAATTTAATCCAGTCATTACATTTGCAAGACCAATTCCTCTGGTATTATGAAAATGAAGAGTTATATCAAAATCATCAACCATATCTCTAATTGCGTTAACAGCCTCAGTAACTACTGTAGGAGTTGCCATCCCAGTAGTATCTCCAAGAGTGACGCCTTTAAAACCCATCATTTTATATTCTTTTGAAATCTCGGCTAACCTTTTTGCAGAAACATTTCCTTCAAAAGGACAACCAAAAGCTGTAGCAATGTCACCTTGAATTGGTATATTATTTTTATCTGCAATATCTGCAATCTCTTTAAATCCAAGAAGTGAATCTTTGACGCTTCTGTTTACATTTTTTTTATTATGACTTTCAGAGGCAGATAAAAAAACAACAATTTCGTCTAATTTTGCATCAACAGCCCTCAATGCTCCTCTGGCATTAGGAACTAATGCGGCTAGAGTAGCCTCGTGGTTTCTTTTTACATTTTCTAATATTGTTGCTGCATCTGCTAGTTGGGGAATAGCTTTTGGAGAGACAAAGGATGAAACTTCAATTCTTGGAAAACCAGCATCAATCAAATTGTTTATTACATCTATTTTATCTTCTGTATTTAAAATAGCTTTTTCAGATTGAAAACCATCGCGTGGACCAACTTCTGTGACTTTCACTTGTTTAATATTCATGTTTATACCCCCTCAGACGTCTAAGTATTAATATTTCTACACTCTTTTTATTTTTAGTTAAACCTATAAAAATTTATTAATAAAAAAAGAACTATCACTTGACGTTTTTAGAAATAAATTGTGATACTATTAATTACTTAAAAACTAAATTTTTCGGGGGTTTAAATGAAACGTATTTCAAGTGTACTACTAGTTGCTTCTTCCTTATTAGTAACATCATCCGTTGCTTATTCTGATCAGTTTCTCAGAATGGTGTCTGGACCTTCAGGTGGATCTTGGTATCCTCTTGGAGCAAAAGTAATGCAAGTAATGGAAACTAATATTAAGGGAGTTTCAACATCTAATACTTCTGGTGGTGGAATATCAAATGTGATGTCTGTTGATGGTGGCGATGCTGAAATTGGATGGACATATGCTCATACAGTTGCAAATGGCTATACAGGAAAAGGTAAATTTAAAAAGGCACATAAAAATGTAAGATATTTTGCAACTTTATATCCTGCAGCTTTCCAAGTTGCAGTTAGGGCAGATTCAAAAATTAAAGGTTTTGAAGATATGAAGTCAGCAAATATCAGTCCTGGTAAGCCAAAATGGACAGGTACTGCATTTTGTGAATCAATAATAAAAGACTATGGGTATGATTTCAATACTATCAAGAAAAATGGTGGTGTAGTTCATATGGTTAGTTATAAGGAATCAGTTGCTCTGATGAAAGACGGACAAGCAGATGTTTTTATGGCTGCGACTTCTGTTCCACAGGCTAGTTTTATTGAACTTGAAAATAGTCCTGGTATCAGATTTATTGGCCTTCCTAAAGACAGAATAGATAGGATTGTTAAAAATAATCCAGGTTATATTTATGGTAAAATTCCTGCTAGTGCTTATAAATCACTCGATAAGGATATACCAACTTTAGGTATTGTAACTTCTATGATTGTGCATAAAGATTTGTCTGATGATTTAGTATATAAAATGACAAAAGCTTTTTGGGACAATCATGCTGAATTTGTAAAAGTGAAAAGCGTTTGGAAAAAAGTAATCCTAAAAGACGCTGTTAATGGTGCAGCTGTCCCAATTCATCCTGGTGCTGCAAAGTACTATAAAGAACAGGGTGTTATGTAAATTCAGATCAGAAAGGCACTTTTTTTGTGCCTTTCTCAACACTAATATTTTATTTAAATGGCGCAAAATACCAAAAAATTAGTTTACAATGAAGTTAAAGAAATAAGTTTCTTTGATGAATTACTAGAATGGAACAAAGATAAATCAATTTATTATTGGATTATAGTTCTTTGCTCTTGGCTATCAGTTGGATTAGCATTTTACCATTTATTTGTTGCAGTTTATGGAACTCCAGAAGGTAGATCATTTCGTTCTATCCATCTATCTGCAATGATGGTTTTAGCGGTGTTTATTTACCCTCTTTTTCGAAATAATATTAAAGATCCCGTAATAATTAAAAATGACTCAAAGGGTAATTTTTTAAGATCTCTTGGTTTTTGTTACGATCTCATAATTATACTTTCAATAATATTTGTCCAGTTATGGACAACTTGGGATGTTGAAAACTTTATGATGAGATACGGAGACAAATATATTGGAGATATAATTGTAGGCTCCATACTTATATTTATTGTTTTAGATGCAACTAGAAGAGCTGTTGGTTGGGCTATGGTATTTGTTGCAGGTTTTTTTATGTTACATGCTTTATATGCACACAAGTTTTTTGGATTTTTTTATGGTCCTCCAACAAGATTAGCTAAGTACATTGATACTCTATTTATGACATCTGATGGAATATATGGAATACCACTTTATGTAGCTTCAACCTATATTGTTTTATTTATAATATTTGGTGGAATTTTAATAAGGTCCGGTGTTGGAAGATTTTTTGTTGACTTAGCGGTTGCACTCACAGGCCACAGAACCGGAGGACCAGCAAAAGCAGCTGTAGTAGCGTCAGGAATGACTGGAACAGTCTACGGATCTGCTGTTGCAAATGTTGTTACGACTGGATCATTTACTATTCCATTGATGAAAAATTATGGATATAGAGCTAAATTTGCTGCTGCAGTTGAAGCATGTGCTTCTTCGGGGGGACAAATTACTCCTCCGATTATGGGTGCCGCAGCATTTATAATGGCTGAATTTTTAGAGGCCCCATATTCATATGTAATATTAGCAGCAATAATTCCAGCCTTTTTATATTTTACTACAATTTATTTTATGGTTCATGTTGAAGCAGAAAAACATGGTATTGAAAAAATTGAAAAATCCGTCTTACCAAATGTAATTGAGGTTCTTAAAGGTGGAGGACATATGTTGCTTTCACTAGTTGTTTTAATAGGACTTTTGATTTATGGGAAAACTGCTATGACAGCTGGTTTTTGGAGTATTGTTTCTGTAATAATACTAAGTTTTATCAAAAAAAATACAAGAATGTCAGTTGTTGATTTATTGGGAGCCTTTGAAAGTGGAATAAAATCTACAGTTCCAGTTACTATTGCCTGTGCTTGTGCTGGAATTATAATTGGGTCAGTATTTGTATCTGGGCTTGGACTAAAATTTACACAATCAGTTATAGATTTGTCAGGAGGTGTTTTATTTATCTTATTATGTCTTACTGCTGTCTCGGCAATAATTCTTGGTATGGGCATGACTACAACAGCAGTTTACATTACTGTTGCAGCACTAATAGTTCCTTCTTTGATTGAGTCTGGAATAATGCCAATTGCAGCCCATATGTTTGCATTTTATTTTGGTGTTGTTTCAACCATTACTCCACCTGTTGCTCTTGCTTCATTTGCGGGTGCTGCAATTGCAAAGTCTCCTCCAATGGCAACTGCTGTTGAGTCAAGTAAAGTAGGAATAGCTAAGTATATAGTGCCCTTTGCTTTTGTTTATAATCCTTCATTATTGATGGAAGGGCCAATTATATGGAGTATATATAGTTTGATTTCGGTTCTTCTGGCTTATTGGAGTATGACACTAGGTCTAGAGGGTTGGTTTAATGGAAAATTAAACATATTTAAAAGAACTTTAGCACTACTTAGCTCAGTTGCTTTATTAATTCCACCATTGCAAAATATTTATGGAATAGATGGTCTTTATTTTAATTTCTTAGGAATATTTATTCTAATAATAATATATTATTTGCAAGGAAAACTTAATTTCAATATGAAAGTTGCATCATGAATAAAATATTTATTGGCAAACCAATTCATTGGTTAATGATCATAATAGCAACAGCTATAATATTTGCATGTGGGTTTAACAAGATGCATGTTAGCAATTTCAATTTATTTATTTCTATTATATTTATTTCGGTTGCCATTCTTATTTTTCTAATATTAAAGACTTCAAAACAAAAGAATTGATTACTTATATTTCTTTGTTATCCTCATTTTTAATTTATTAAACTTTAATTAAATTAGGTGTTTTAATGGCCAAAAAAGAATTAGACATTCTTTTAAAAGCAACAAAAATTTGTAAATCTTTTGGTAATTTTGTTGCAAATCAAAACATCGATATTTCTATCGCTAAGGGACAAATACATGCTCTCTTAGGAGAAAATGGTGCTGGCAAATCAACCTTAGTAAAAATATTTTATGGTGTACTTCAGCCAGACAGTGGATCAATTGAAATTAACAAACAAAAAATTTCTATAACATCACCTAACATAGCCCGCAAAAATGGAATAGGAATGGTTTTTCAACATTTTTCTCTTTTCCCTGCCCTCACAGTTGCAGAAAATATCCTAATCGCGCTAGATAATAAAATTCAGTTTAAAAAAGTAGTTGATGAAATATCGAAATTGTCAAAAGAATGGGAATTATTTGTTGATCCTTTAAAATTAGTTAGTGAGTTATCAGTAGGTGAAAAACAAAGAGTAGAAATTATTAGATGCTTAATGCAAAATCCAAGTTTATTAATAATGGATGAACCAACATCAGTTCTTACTCCTCAAGAAATCAAAAATTTATTCAAAATTTTAAAAAAACTTGCATCTTCTGGATGTTCTATACTTTATATCAGCCATAAATTAGAAGAAATTATCGAGTTGGCGGATGAAGTAACTATTTTAAAATCAGGTAAATCCATTGCATCAATTGATGCTAAAAAAACAACAACCAATTTTTTAGCAGAGACAATGGTTGGTAAAAAAATTACTGAATTAAAAAAAGCTATTAGGTCAAAATCAAAAAAAATAGCATTTGAGGTAAAAAATTTAGACAAGCTGAAAGATCATGAGTTTGGGATTTCGTTAAGAAATATAAATTTACAGGTTAATTATGGAGAAATTTTAGGTGTTGCTGGAATTGCTGGTAATGGACAAGTAGAGTTGATGAAAATCTTAAGCGGTGAAATTAATAGCAAAGATAATGACCAAATACTTTTGGAGAAAATACCCATTGGTAAAACTAATATAAATGAAAGACGAAAACTTGGAATTGAAACCATACCAGAAGAGAGGACTTTTCATGCTACAGTTCCAAACTTGACATTAAGTGAAAATACATTCCTTACTTATTTTTTCAAATATAGTAATACTAAAAGTTGGATAACTAATCTATTAAATAATCCTCAAAACAGCTTAGATGAAAGTAAAAAAATAGTTAAAAATAATGATGTAAGGTGTCCCGAAACAAATCCTTTAGCTAGTCAATTATCTGGAGGCAATTTACAAAAATTTATTCTGGGAAGATCTTTAGCCAACAATCCTAAAGTTGCTATTTTTTCTCAACCAACTTGGGGTGTTGATATTGGTGCAGCAACTGCAATTAGGCAAAAATTACTAGATCTATCTCAAAGTGGAAAAGCAGTTATCTTAATTAGTCAAGATTTGGAAGAAATTTTTGAATTGTCAGATAAGATTTGTGTAATAAATGAAGGTGTCTTGAGTGCAATATTTGATGTCAGTGAAATAACAGCAACTGATGTAGGATTATTAATGGGTGGTAAAAATAGAGAAAATCAAAAAATGGACCCTATTAAATGATTACTTTCATACCGAGAGATAAAGTTTCAAAAAACTGGATAATCATAGCACCTATATTATCAATAGTTTTTACAATATTTTTTGGTTTACTAATTTTCGCGTTCTTAGGTTACAACCCACTTGAAACTCTCTATCAAATCTTTGTGTCTCCTTTTTCAAGAATAGACCGTATAAGTGATATATTAGTTAAGGCTTGCCCACTAATTATCATCGGTACTGGTTTGATGTTATGTTTTAAGTCTAATGTTTGGAATATTGGGGCTGAAGGTCAATTTATTATGGGAGCTTTGCTAGCTGGTTTTATAGCATTGTCATTTCCAAATATTGAAACAAAATTCTTTTTACTAATTACTATCTTAGCTGGATTTGTAGGGGGAGCATTATGGGCATTTATACCAGCAATTTTAAAAACTAAATTAAATGTAAATGAGATTTTAGTAAGTTTGATGCTGGTTTATGTTGCAATGTTGTTTATTGATTTTATTGTAAGAGGTCCATTACGCGATCCAATGAGCTTTGGCTTTCCACTATCTAAACCCTATCCTGAAGGGGCGTTAATAAATAAAATACCCTTTCCAGGAATTGGTTTTCTTGGACAACTTCATTATGGGATTTTGTTTGTTTTTTTATTAGTACCTTTTTCTTGGATTTTTGTTAACAAAACTTTAGGTGGTTTTAAAATAAATGTATTAGGATCTGCGCCACAAGCAGCAAAATTTGCAGGTTTTAAACAAAATTCAATTACTATAACTGTTCTTTTATTATCTGGTGGCTTAGCTGGGGTTGCAGGAGTGATTGAAGTGTCAGCAAATATAGGTCAATTACAACCAGAGGTGTCTTTTGGTTATGGTTTTACAGCAATAATTGTTGCCTTTCTTGGAAGATTAAGCCCTATTGGAATTTTTTTCGCTGGAATAATTATAGCAACAGTTAAGCTTGGTGCTGATAATGCTCAAATGACTATGGGTATACCAAAAGTCGTAACTGGCTTATTTGAAGGTATTTTACTCTTTTTTTTATTAACAGGGGAAACTCTTCAAAAATACAAAATCAAGTGGTCTGAAGGTAAAAAATAATGGAAGCATTAATCTTAACTATTATAGCAACTTCAATCCCATTATTACTTGCAGCCACAGGTGAACTAATTGCTGAAAAAAGTGGGATTTTAAATCTCGGAGTTGAAGGGATGATGTTAAGCGGAGCTGTTGGTGCTTTAGGAGCTGTTTTATGGCTTGAAAACCCTTATTACGGAATAATTGCAGGAGCATTATCGGGTGTACTAATGGCATCAATTTTTTCTGTATTTACAATTAATTTCATGACTAATCAAGTTGCTACTGGTTTAGGTTTAACTATATTTGCTACTGGTCTTACTGGGTTAGCAGGAGCACCTTTAGTTGGGAAGACCATACCTTCTTTACCCAAAATAGAAATTTTTTTATTATCAGATATTCCTCTAATCGGTAGTATTTTATTTAAACAAGATTTTGTAGCATATTTATCTATTGCTATTATAATTTTTATATCATTCTTTTTAAAGTATTCAAAATCAGGAATTATTTTAAGGGCGGTTGGAGATGATCATCAAAGCGCACACTCAGTAGGATATCCAGTAAAAAAAATAAGATGGTATGCAACTTGTTTTGGTGGAATGTGTGCAGGTATTGGAGGAGCTTATATTCCCCTGGTCTTAACACCACATTGGTCAGAGGGTATGACAGCTGGTAGAGGTTGGATTGCACTAGCTCTTGTTGTCTTTGCCTCTTGGATACCTTGGCGCATTATTGTTGGCGCTCTAATATTTGGCGGAATAACTATTGCACAATTAGTTGGACAGGCAAGGGGTTGGCCTATCCCTTCACAGTTACTTTCAATGATGCCTTATATAGCAACAATTATTGCTTTAACAATGATTTCAGGAAGATTATCTAAAAATAATAGTGTTGTACCATCATCACTTGGTAAGCCTTTTTTTGGCGGTCAATAAAATTGTAGAATTCATTTGCATTTGTAAAATTTTATCAAATATTTAATCTTTTTTTATTGTTATTTTGAAGATTCACTCTAGTATTTTAAGATTAATTTAGGAGTTTGTTATGATAAAATTTTGTACCCGTATTTTTTCACTGTTTGCTTTAAGTATATCAGTTTTATTTTTTGTAATTTCGAGTGCTTTTGCCGGAAGCCCGACAAAAGTAGGTTTTGTATATTTAACAACACCAGGTGACCATGGATGGACATATGCCCATGAACTTGGGAAACAAATGGTTGAAAAACGATTTGGCAAAGATGTAAAAGTCTCTGTAGTAGAGAATGTTCCCGAGGGACCTGACGCTACCCGAGTGATTAGAGAATTAGCAAAACAAGGAAATGAGATTATTTTCACAACCTCATTTGGTTATATGGAACCAACTTTAAAAGTTGCTAAAGAATTTCCAAATGTAAAGTTTGAGCATATTACAGGCTATAAAAGGTCTAAGAATGTTGCGACTGGTAATATCAGATTTTATGAAGGTAGATACATACAAGGTGTAGTAGCTGGTTTAATGACCAAAACTAATAAAATCGGATATATTGGAGCCTATCCAATAGCTGAGGTTATAATGGGAATTAATGCTTTTGCTCAAGGCTTAAAGTCTGTAAATAAAGATGCTTCAATATCTGTTATATGGGCAAACACATGGTATGATCCAGTTAAAGAAGCAGATGCCGCAAAAGTTCATATCGCTGAAGGCGCTGATGTGTTAGCGCAACATACAGATTCTCCTGCTATGCTTCAAATAGCTGAGAAAAATGGAGCTATGGGTTTTGGTCAATCAACAGATATGTCAGCTTTTGCTCCTAAAGCTCAATTGTTTGCTTCAATAAATAACTGGGGTCCTTACTACATTAAGAAAATTGAGGAACTAAGGAATGGAAAATGGAACACTGGGGATGGTCCTAACCATTGGCCTGGAAATGTTTGGGGTGGTATAAAATCAGATATGTTAGTGATCTCCAAATTCCAAAATATGCCAGCTAATGTTGCTCAAAAAGCTCAAGAAGCGCTAGATGGTATTAAGTCTGGAAAAATAAACATTTTTGCAGGTCCATTAATTGATAACACAGGTAAAGAAATCATCCCTGCAGGTAAAGCCCTTGATGATGGTGCTTTATGGGGAATGAATTATTATTTACAAGGTGTAAATGGTAAAGTTCCTGGTTAATTTTAATTAAGGTAGTCATATTATTTTTTGGCTACCTTTTTTCTAAATCCAGTGAATAAAAGTTTTTTGAAATACTTATTAATTTTTTTTTTCGTAATAATTATTTTCCCAAAATCTTGTTTTTCAGAAATAAATATTTCTAAAATTAATAATAAAATTTATGTATTAAA
>CACJQK010000007.1 GCA_902595515.1 uncultured SAR116 cluster alpha proteobacterium | reverse complement strand
ACAATTTCATATATTAGTATCTATAATTTATTAGTATCTATAATTGTCTGATTTAAAAGGTCCTTGAACTGGGACCCCAATATAATCCGCTTGTTCGTTTGAAAGCTTACTTAAAGTAGCACCAACTTTATCAAGATGTAATTTAGCAACTTTTTCATCTAAATGTCTTGGTAGTGTATATACCTTATTTTCATAATTTTCTGGCTTTTCCCATAACTCTATCTGTGCAAGAACTTGATTAGTGAAAGAGGCACTCATAACAAAACTAGGATGTCCAGTAGCACATCCCAGGTTTACCAATCTTCCTTTTGCTAACACTATTAAACGTTTTCCATCTTGAAACTCAACCTCATCCACTTGAGGCTTAACCTCTGACCATTTCATATTTTGAAGTGACTCAACTTGAATTTCTGAATCAAAATGACCAATGTTACATACAATAGCTCTATCTTTCATTTCCCTCATATGATCCACAGTAATAACATCTTTATTCCCAGTTGCTGTTACAAATATATCTCCTCTAGAACATGCCTCTTCCATAGAACACACTTCATATCCTTCCATTGCAGCTTGTAATGCACAAATAGGGTCAATTTCAGTTACAATCACTCTGGCTCCACCTTGACGAAGTGATGCTGCAGAACCTTTTCCTACATCACCATAACCTGCAACAACAGCAACTTTACCAGATAACATCACGTCAGTGGCTCTTCTAATACCATCTACTAAAGATTCTCTGCATCCATAAAGATTATCAAATTTAGATTTTGTTACTGAATCATTCACATTGATTGCCGGAAAAGGAAGATTGCCTTTTTCTGCCATTTGATATAATCTAAGAACTCCCGTAGTTGTTTCTTCAGTAACCCCTTTAATGCTATTTTTGACTTTTGTGAACCATCCTGGAGAACTTTCAAGTCTAGATAAAATTTGTGATTTAAGAGCCTCTTCTTCTTCATTAGCAGGATTAGGTAGAACTTTTTCACCACTTTCTGCTTTAGCGCCTAATATAATGTACAAAGTTGCATCACCACCATCATCTAGGATCATATTCGCAAATGTATTATCTGACCAAGTAAATATTTGATCTACATAATTCCAATATTCTTTTAAAGTTTCACCTTTTTTTGCAAAAACTGGAATATCTTGTTTTGCTATTGCCGCTGCTGCGTGATCTTGTGTTGAAAAAATATTACAGCTAGCCCATCTAACACTAGCCCCAAGACTTGTTAAGGTTTCTATGAGGACTGCTGTTTGAATCGTCATATGCAAACAGCCTGCTATCCTTGTACCTTTTAATGGTTTATCCTTTGAAAACAATTCTCTACATGCTATTAACCCTGGCATTTCAGTCTCAGCGATTGATATTTCTTTTCTTCCCCATTCAGCAAGTTTTATATCTGTGATTGAATAATCTTTCATAATAATCCTTTTTTAAAATTTGTAATTCTATAGCATTTAAAATCAACCAATTAAAGCTCGAATTAATAAATTTAAAGTTTAATTTTTTGCTTCTGGAAAAGTAACTTTAACACTACCACCAAGACATTTATTCTTCTGATTTAATCGATTTAAAGCCTCTATTGATCCACTATGAGCTTCAACAATCTGTCTAGAAATAGATAACCCCAAACCTGAATGATTACCAAATTTTTCATTTTTGGGTCTGTCGGTATAAAATCTATCAAATACCTTTTTTAGAGATCCTTTTGCAAAACCTGGGCCATTATCTTCAACTGTAATAGTTACATTTTCTGAATTTTTTTCTATTCGAATATTTATAGAATTGTTTTTTTTAGAAAAGGAAGCAGCATTTTGTATCAAATTGTCAAAAACTTGAGCAATCTTATTTTCATCACCTAAAATATGAATATCCTCTGTGTGCTTCAAAAGATTAATTTTTGAATTAATTGTAGATGATCTTATATCAACAAGAGTTTCAAGAAGATTAGAAATATTTATTTTTTTAATTTCTATTCTTGACAATTCTGCATCCAACCTAGAGGCGGCAGAAATGTCATTAATCAATCTATCTATTCTTTCAACGTCATTTTGTATTACTTTAATTAACTTTTTTTGCTCGCTCAAACTTCTAACTTTCGTAATTGTTTCAGAGGCTGATCTAACTGAAGTTATTGGATTTTTTAACTCGTGTGCTACATCAGCAGCAAACTCAGCGATATGATCTATTCTTTTTTGTAACTCATTAGTCATTTTGAAAAAAGATTGTGCTAAATTGCCTATTTCATCTTTTCTGTTTCTAAATTTATCAAGGTTAAAAGTTTTTAGTGTTTTATCCTCTGCAATTTTGTCTGCCTCATTAGACAACCTTACTATTGGGTTTGTAATTGATCTTCCGAAATAAATAGCAAGTGCAACTGTTGCTAATAAAATAAGACCAAAAGCTTTAAAAAGTTCCATTTCCAAATCAACTAATTCTTGTTCAATTTTTTTTCCGGATACTGAAAGAAGAACAGCTCCTCTAACCATACGAATGTTTTTAATTGGTATAGCTACGGACAAATAAAGTTTACCTTTACTATCCTGTCGCAATATTTTTTTTGTCCTTCCTTTTAAAGCCATGATAACTTCTGGAAAGTCTTCAAATGAAAAATTTGTATTATCTCTATAAAGAGGTAGATGTAGAGGTTTTGATATTAAATTTGAAAATAAAGACACAAATTTTGTAAAACTGTCTTGTATAGAAAAACCAATGTCAACAGAAGGTAATGGACTTACTTTAACAAATGGACTGTACTTCATACTTGCTTTTGTATCTGCTATTAAATTTCCATACATATTAAAGAGTCTTGCTCTTATGTTTGAGCCATATTCAACCCTTGGGATAAGGCTTTGTAGAGCTGGACTTGATATTTGATTATTCTGGATTAAACCGTACTGATTTTCTGCCAAAGCGAGTGCTTTAGTCAAAGTTAGACCTTGTCTTTCAATAGCAGCTAATTCTGATCTAATTAGAATATCTTGATACTTATTAAAATAAATTAAAATGATTGGGTATAATATAACCGGTAATAATATTATAAATAATATCCTCATTTGAAGGGGAAAGTATAATTTTTCAAGTTTTTTAAAAATAAATTTCAATTTTTATGTATCTTTATATCTATAACCCACACCATATAAAGTCTCTATATGGTCAAAATCTCTATCAAAAACTCTAAATTTTCTCCTCATTCTTTTGATATGACTATCGATTGTTCTGTCATCTACATATATAGTTTCACCATATGCTGCATCAATGAGTTGATCTCTGTTTTTTACTAATCCAGGTCTTTGAGTCAAAGAATAAAGAATTAAAAATTCAGTAACTGTTAGTCTAATTTCTTCACCCTTCCACTTGCAAAGATGTCTATCTGGATCAAGTGATAAGTTATTTCTTTGAATTAACTTATCTGATACATCATTGTTTTTATATGAACTCCTTCTGAGTACAGCTCTTATTCTTTCAATCAAAAGCTTTTGGGAAAATGGTTTAGTAATATAATCATCAGCTCCCATTCTAAGTCCAATCGCTTCGTCAATTTCATCATCTTTACTTGTTAAAAAAATTACAGGAACATCATTTGATTCTCTTAGTTTTTTTAAAACCTCCATACCATCAAGTTTTGGCATTTTAATATCTAATATTGCAATATCTGGTGTATCTCTTTGAAGCGCTATTAGACCTTGTTCACTATCATTAAAAGTTTTAACCACCCAACCTTCAGCTTTTAAAGCTACTGCGACTGATGTTAAAATATTGTTATCATCATCGATAATAATTATTTTTTCGCTCATTTTTTTACCCATATTTAATTAAATTTGGTTATATTACAATTTGAGAGGAATATTTAGGTTTATTCAAGGCTAAATTAAGTTAATTTATGTTCATAATATCTAATGAGCCTCAGCCCAATTATATCCATAACCAGTATCCACTTTTAAGTTAACGTTCAAGTTAACTTTTGGTAAATTAGCATGCTCCATAATTTCTTGGATAATCTTTGAATATTTATCAATGCTATTTTCTTTTATCTCAAACACAAGCTCATCATGAACTTGCATTAGCATTGAAACATCATTTTTATAATTAAATAAATTTTTGTGTATTTTTACCATTGCTAGTTTTATTATGTCAGCAGCTGATCCTTGAATAGGCGCATTGATCGCTTGCCTTTCAGCAAATCCTTTTAACCTATGATTTTTAGAATTGCTATCGTTTATATAGATACGTCTATTGAACAAAGTTTCTACGAAACCATTTTCTTCTAAGTTAGATTTAATATCTACCATATAATCTCTAATTCTAGGAAATCTCCTGAAATATGAATCTATAAATTCTTTTGCTTCATTTGCAGAGCACTTCAATTGTTTTGCAAGACCGTATGCAGAAATACCATATATAATTCCAAAGTTTATAGCTTTAGCTTTCCTTCTTATATCAGATGTCATCTCATTTATGGGAACCCCAAAAACTTTTGAAGCTGTGTCAGAGTGAATGTCTAGATCATTATTAAAAGCATCCAACATTTTTATTTCATCAGCTATGTGCGCTATTAGCCTTAATTCAATTTGTGAATAGTCCATAGATACTATTTTAAAACCTGGCTTAGACACAAAAGCTGTCCTAATTAATCTTCCTTCTTCTGTTTTTATGGGTATATTCTGTAAATTAGGATTTGAAGAAGATAATCTTCCAGTACTCGCGCCAACCATTGAATAATTAGTATGGACTCTTTTAGTTTTTGGATTTATTTGTTCAACTAATGCATCAGTATAAGTACTCTTTAACTTAGAATAATGCCTCCAATTTAAAATGAGTTGTGCAATTTCATGTCCTAAATCTGATAGATTTTCAAGAACCTCTACACTAGTTTGCCAAGATCCATTTTTGGAACGTTTACCACCTTCAATCTTCATTTCATCAAACAAAATTTCTCCTAATTGTTTTGGAGAACCAACATTGAAAGTTTTACCACAATGATCAAAAATTTTATTTTCTAATTTTATAATTTTATCAGATAAATTTTTGGAAATTTCTGAGAGTTTTTGAGCATTTATTTTTACACCGGTATTTTCCATTTCAATTAATACATTAATTAATGGATTTTCTAATCTTTTATAAACAGAATATTTTTTATCATTAAATATTCTCGGTAAAACTCTATTATATATTGCTAAAGTTATATCTGCATCTTCAGATGCATAATCCAATGCATCAGATGGTGACAATTGATTAAATAAGATTTTGTTTTTGCCTTTTCCACAAATGTCTTCGTATTTGATTGTATTGTGATTTAATACACGAAAAGCCATAGCATCCAATTTGTGACTATCTACTCTGCCTGAATCAACAACATAAGAAAGGCACATAGTATCTCCAATTGGATCAATATTTATATTACCATTATGTAATTGTTTAACTACTAGCGCGTCAAATTTGATGTTATGACCAATTTTTAAAATGGATTTATCCTCTAAAATAGGTTTGAGTAATTCAATAGCATCTTCAAAATGAATTTGGTTAAAGGATTTTACATTATCAAAATTAAAGTCTGATTGATTATCATCTAGTTCATGTCCATGTCTTAATGGTATATAACAGGCTAAACCTTCTTCACATGAAAGAGAAATCCCTACTAAATCTGCAGTTTTTGCATTTAAAGAATTAGTTTCACAATCAAATGCAATTACTGATTTACTATAACAATTCTCTAAAAATTTTATTAATTGATCTTTATTTTCAATTAATTTGTATTTTTTGGAAATAGAGCTATATTCATTTATGTTATTAACAGGAATAGTTTTTTTCTCAGACTTAGAGATATTAGTTTTTAGTTCTCCACTATTTTCATATTTATTTAGTATGCTTTTAAAACCATGTGTCTTTAAAAAAGGAATTAATTTATTTAACTTTAATTCAGAACTTATTTTAAATTCTTCTATCTGAGATTTAATAGGAACATCTTTTTTAAGTGTTACTAGTGATCTAGACAATATTGCTTTATCTGCAAACTCTAATAAATTTTCTCTCCTTTTATTTTGTTTTATCTCAGAGGCTCTATTTAATAATTGATCGAGGTCTCCATATTCATTAATCAATTCTGCTGCTGTTTTAATACCAATTCCAGGCACACCAGGTATGTTATCACTAGTATCACCTGCAAGAGATTGAACATCAATTACTTTATTAGGATAAACTCCAAATTTTTCAAAAACTTTATCATCATTTATCCAGAATTGTTTCATAGGATCGAATAAAGTTGTATTTTGATCAACTAGCTGCATCAAATCTTTGTCACTAGATACAATTATAACATTTTTATTCATTTTTGATGCTATGTCTGAATATGTAGCAATTAAGTCATCAGCTTCATACCCTTCCATTTCAACAACGTGTAATCCAATCGCATTAGTAGCATCTCGTATAATTGAAAATTGAGGAATTAATTCATCAGGAGGATCAGATCTATTTGCTTTATACAAATTATACAAATCATTTCTAAAAGTTTTTCTAGCAACGTCAAATATAACTGCTACATAAATTGGTTTAAAATCATCAATAAGCTTTAGAAGCATTTTAGTATAACCAAATACTGCATTTACTGGAACACCGTCATTGTTGCTCATTGAAGGTAGGCCATAAAAAGCTCTAAAAATATATCCCGACCCATCAATAAGAAATAAATTATTTGGATCATTCAATTTGAGATTAGGTCTTGGGTTTTTTTCAATCGATATATTCATTTAATTTAAAAAATTCTTTTTATTAGATTTATTTTCGTTTAAGAAAAATTGCATTTAAAACTATCTTGCAACGTATTTATTAACAATATTATTATAATTAATTATTAGAGAGTTGTCATTAATTCAAAATTAATGTCATTGTATTTATTATTATATATTTAAGAAAAGAAAGAGCTTAAGTGACAGAAAAATATTGGGAAGTTCCAAATAATCAATTAGCATTGCAAATTGAAAAGTTATCTAAAATTTATAATGATAAAGTCAATAATATTGCCTTAAATGATATATCCTTAAATGTCCCCGTTGGAAGTATATTTGGTTTACTTGGACCTAATGGTGCAGGAAAATCAACTTTAATTAATATTATTTCTGGAGCAGTTATAAAGACTTCTGGGAAAGTATGTATATGGGGTTTAGATATAGATAAATATAGAAAACAATCAAAACTCGCCGTTGGTGTTGTACCACAAGAACTCAATATAGATGCTTTTTTTACACCCAAAGAAACTCTTAATCTGCATTCTGGAATGTTTAATGTTCCAAAAAATAATTGGCGAACAAATGAGCTTTTAAAATTAATGGATTTAACTGACAAAGCTGAAATATATAGTAGAAAATTATCAGGTGGAATGAGACGAAGACTATTAGTAGCCAAAGCGATGGTTCATTCACCACCTATTATCATATTAGATGAACCAACTGCAGGTGTGGATGTAGAATTAAGACAAAAACTATGGACTTATTTTAAAAAATTAAATGAATTAGGTGTTACAATAATATTAACCACACATTATTTAGAAGAGGCTGAATTTTTATGCGATCATATTGCCATAATCAATAAGGGCAAAATTATTGCTAATGAAACAAAAAAATCATTACTTTCAAAATCAAATCAAAAAGTAATATTTATTACATTCACTAACGACAAGATTACTGAAAAAGATAAGAAATGTCTTAAAAATATCGGTAATGTTAAAATTTTTAAAAATAAAATTGAAATATATTTCAACCCTAAACACACTTCTATGAATAAAATTATAGAAACAATTTATAAAACAGATTTAAAAATATTAGATTTATCTACTAAAAATGTCCGCCTTGAAGAAGTTTTTGTTAATTTGATCAAAGATAATTAGATGAAATAATTCAATGAACTGGGTTGTTTATATGCTGAAATGTATTGATAGTTCTATCTACACTGGGATATCAAATAATTTAAATAGAAGATTAGATACTCATGCAAAGGGTAATGGTTCAAAATATGTTAGAGCCAGATTACCTTTTAAATTAATCTACACTGAGGATTGCATAAGTAGAAGCAAAGCTATTAAAAGAGAAATAGAAATAAAAAAACTTGATAAAAAAAATAAAGAATTATTAGTCAAATCATATAATAAAAAAAGGAGTCATGATGAGTATTTCTAAATTTGTTTTTATAGTCTCTATGAATGTTAAAAAAGAATATGAAGATTTATTTAATGAAGTATATGATGAAGAACATGTACCGCATTTGCTTAATGTTCCAGGAGTAAATAAAGTAACTAGAGGTAAAGGAATACCCTTTAATTTTTCTATAGGTGGTGAAACAAAATCAATGGATTCACCCAATCAAAAGTTTGTGGCTGTGTATGAAATTGATAATCCAGAAGTTATCAATAGTAAAGAATGGGCAATTGCTGTTGAAAAAGGACGATGGAGCACACAAGTAAGGCAACATACTTATGATAGATCCCATTTTTTGTATGAATATTGTTAAATTCTTATTTAATATAATTAAAGTTTTATTTTGACATATTTTAAATTTTGATATCATAATATTAGAAATGCTTAATTTTATGGAGATTAACTATGTCAAAAATAATCGAAACTAAATTCGGTACATTAGTCAATACTAGTAAAATAGCTGCAGGTAGTGCATCTAGTATAAAGAAAAGTGGTGCATTCTATAATTTTTCTATAAGAATAGCCCATGATGATATTCGTGAGTATTCATTTACAAATTTAGCGAGAGCTGAGTATATGAGACGAATAATGATTGATCACTTAGAGCAAAAGATCAAAAAAGAAACTAAAATTTCAGAAAACAAAGTGAACTAAATTATACATTTTGTTGTTTAAACTGCTTATTTCTTAATAATCAATTGTATTTAGAATAACTGTGTAAAATTTAATTAATTAAAATCGATTAATTTTTAATTAAATTTAAGTTTATGCATAAAAAAATTACATTTATAAATTTTTTTAATAAAGAGTTTTTATTAATAGTGATTTTCTAATAATAAATCCTAAGTTGTTACTGGGAGGTAATTTATGAAAGGATATATTATGTTTTTTGCAATAATGCTAGTTTGCTCCCCACTCAATCTAATACATCATGGTAATGAATGCTTTGGAATTGAAGACACCAATGGTTACTATTCAACAAAAGATAAGTGTAATCTCAGAATAAATGAAATGGAAACTGAACTTTTAACTGCACTTAGTTATCCTGTAATGATAAGTAAGAGTTGCGTGAGAGTAAATATGAAATCTGCATAGTTCTTTAAAATTTTAAATTATCTATATTTAATGTAGATGGTGCGGCTGAGAAGACTCGAACTTCCACGGGTTTTATCCCACAGCGACCTCAACGCTGCGCGTCTACCAGTTCCGCCACAGCCGCAATAAAAATACTCTTCTGCGATAACAAAATGATATAATTATTGCAACATAAATAATATATTATGTATTTAATTTAACGGAAGTAATTATTTTGATTAATGAAATAGAATGGAAAACATCAAATAATCTTGTAGAATATGATTTTGCCGTTTCAGAAATGAAAAAACGTGTTTTAGAGATTAAAAAAAATTCTGCTTGTGAGATGATTTGGCTTTTAGAGCATAATTCTATTTTTACTGCTGGAACATCTGCTAAACTAGAGGATTTAAAAAATAGTAATGTAAATTTTCTATATACCGGTAGAGGTGGACAGTGGACTTGGCATGGTCCTGGTCAAAGAGTTGTTTATTTAATGTTAAATTTAAAAAATAGATTACAGGATGTAAAAGCATACATAAATGCACTAGAAGAATTAATAATTCTTACTTTAAAAGATTTCTATATTGATGGAGTAAGGATTAATGGCCAGCCTGGTGTATGGGTAAAAGATAATAATGGATACGATAAAATTGCTGCACTAGGTATTAGAATATCAAGTTGGATAACTTTTCATGGAATATCTATAAATGTAAATCCAAATCTAGATGAATTTAATAATATTGTACCGTGTGGGATAAAGAATTCTGGTGTAACTTGTTTTTACAAATTAGATAAAAAAATATCTCTTAAAGAATTAGATATCAGTTTAAAAAAAAATTTTTACAAAGTTTTTGGTAATGAAGGTTTATTTAAACTAAAATAATTATTATTTCCTGAACAGAATGCAAAAGCATTCTTTTAAGGTCTTGTCAGCACGAACTGCGTCTAATTTTAAAGTCTTATCACTATCTTTATTTCCAAAAAATCCTTCTATAGGTTTTTCAAAATGTAGTATTTGGTTACGTCTAATTCTCAACCAATGAAAATCTTTCGAGCTTTTAAAGTGATTTATATCTAATCCATCAACATAATCTAAATTATCTATATCATTCAAAATATTATCAATAATCGTAAGGGATAATATCATTACTGACGCCCACATTTTATTTTCAAACGCAATATTATACTCTTGAAATAACACTTTGGCTTGAGGATTTAATTGCTTTATGAAATATTCATTTATCCTTTTTGTCATAGTAAAAACAGCTTTTCATTAAAGACAATCTAAAAAAAATATAGATTTATTTAATTCAATAGATATTTCTTTTCTTTTTTGTGAAGTCCCTTCATCAAAACCCCAATTCTCTGCTTGCCACAATTCATCTAAAAACGACAACTCAAAAACTTCATTTTTTGAAATATCTTTTTTTAAAACACATAATGATAAGAAGATGGATCCTGTAATATTTGTGATTCTATGTAATGCTGAAATTTCAAAAATATCAAACTTATTAATTACATTGTTTAAGCGATCGTGTACAGTAGCATGTTGTTTTTTAGGTAAAACACCCTCGAATACATGAACTTTAGTGCCAATATATTTTTCAATAAGTAATATTATTGGGTCCCATTTATTTTTTTGGAGTTCAACTAATTCTTTTGGATTTTCAGCGCGATAACAAATTAGATCAGTATCTATATAATCAAGAATATCATTAATATACAAATTTTTATTATCTATTATTTTATCTAAAGAAGTCGAAATAAGACCATAAAAAATCATTGATTCAGTATTTATATTTTTTGAATCTTGATCCCACTCTTTTACAATCTCTTGTGCTAAATTTAAGTTTGGTAATACTAACTCTCTTTTTAAGGGTGTTTTTAGAATTCTTTTGTCCAACATGACACAAAAAGAATCAGATGATATTTTTTTTATACTTACTTTTTCCCAAAATTTTTTCATTTTAGGGACATATTGTTTTCATTAATTTACTTAATTCAATTGAGTCATTAACTAAATAACTTGCTCCAGCTGAAGATAATAATTCCTTACTGTTATAACCCCATGTAACTCCTATACTAATAATACCGGCATTAACTCCTAACCCAATATCATTAATTGTATCGCCAATCATTACACAACGTTCCTTTTGTACACCTAAATCATTCATAGCTTTAATTGCCATCGCTGGATTAGGTTTGGGTATATTTTCGTCTGTACTCATTGTTATATCAAAAATATTAGATAAATCATGTTTAGCCAAACCATTTGTCAATCCAATTCTAGACTTGTTGGTTGCAATTCCAATTAACCAATTAGTTTCTTTAAGTTCATTTAATAATTCAACCAATCCAGGGTATAATGGTTCATTTTGCAAACCTAATTTACCTTGTTCTGCATACCATGATCTGTAAGCATCTGAAATTTGTTCTGGTGTTACATCAAAACCTGGTGGCATATAATCATCTAGGGCAATAGCCAGTGGCTTGCCAATATTTTCTCTGACTTTTTTTGGATCAGGGTCTGGTAATCCACACATTCTAAAAGCTTCAATAGCACCTTTAACAATCATTATCGCAGAATCGACTATTGTTCCATCATAATCAAATAAAGCTAATTTTAAATCTTCTGACAATTAATACTCTCCAAAAATTAAATAAAAATATCATATAATTTTTTTGGTAATTTTAATCCTAAGAATTTTAGGTTTTGTTTAAAATCTTCTGAGACTTCTGCTGTAATAATTTCACTCTCAGGTATTCTAATTGAATAAGCGTGTAATTGTAAGTTCTTTATATTATTTGGTATCCATTTAATCTGAGAAAGTTTCTTATGTTCTGGCAAATTATAAGAGGACATAAAAACTTCTGATAAACCTCTATATTTATTATCTCCAACTATAGGGGCATTTATATATTCTAGATGAACTCTTAATTGATGAGTGCGACCTGTTTTAGGAAAAAGAGCAACTAAAGCCACGCGTGATCCAACCTTATCTAAAACTCTATACTCAGTTATAGCTCTTTTACCCATATTTTGGTCAACTGACATTCTTTGATAGCCTTTTGTACCAGATTTTGATAACGGCAAATCAATAGTACCTCTATCATCATTTGGACAAGGTGATACAATTGCAAGATATGTTTTAATAATTTTTCGATCTTTAAAAAAAGATGTAAATTTTTTTGCAACCTTATTTTCTTTTGCTAGCAACAATAAACCAGATGTATCTTTGTCAATTCGGTGGACAAGTTTTAGTGGGACGTTATCAGTGGAAATACATTTTAGCATATCGTCAACATGGAACTTTTGCTTACTACCTCCTTGCACAGCAAGACCGCTAGGTTTGTTTATCGCTATATATTCACTTGTTTCTTTTATAAATATTTTTTTAAATAAATTTTTATAATACGTTTCATTATATTCACTTATTTTTTTTACTTGATAAGGTTTATCAAAACTTAATTTTTGTGAATAGTTTAGTTCTTGTCCGTAAGTTACCTTAGTTGATGACTTAGCTTTTTTCCCATCTAACAAAATCATTCCAGATCTTAAAAACTTTTCTAAAAGTGATTGGTTTAACTGTCCCAATAATCTTCTGATACATCTGTCAAGTCGAGTTCCATGTTCTTTTTCAGGTATTTTAATATTTAACATCATAAATTTTATTTTAAGTTATTTTAATTTATACACCAAAAATCCATCCCTCTTTCTTGGATGAATTTGGAACATTCCAAATTTTTTGGTCAGTTGATAAAAATCTTAATGCAGCTGACGAGATTATTGAATCAGCATCATCTTGATCTGGACCACCAATTATTTGATTTTTTTTAAGAGGTTTGGAATTAAAAAATTCTAATGATTTATTAATATTTTCTATTGTATAACCCACTTTTTTTTCAGGTTTAATTTTAGAGAGCCTGAAATAATAAGATGGAAAAATTTCAACAACAACACTTTGAGTTGAAAAAATAAACTCATCAAAAGGCCAAATTTTTGTTTTATTTTTTAATAAATTTAGAATTCTCATACCCGCTAACGTACCTGTACCAACAGCACCTGGTCCTACACAATTAAAAGTTGGACTTGGAGAAAGTATTTTTTTCTTAGCAAATCTCTCCGTAAATCTTCTTCTACTGGCAAAATGTGAACCTTTAAGTTTTGGTGAATTAAAAAATTTACCATAAGTTTTATTTTCCCAGATCTCTCCTCCATAAAAATTTTTTGCATTTGTATTATTATCTTCTATCAACTTCCACAATTTTTCTGAATTAATAGGACTATCTTTTATGCCTGGAAAATAACAATATCTATCATAAAAAGGATATGAAAATGCAAAGTCAAATCCTATTAAGTTTCTTTGTGATTTAATTTCTTTATAAAGCCATTCTATTAATGTTGTTCTTGTCCAATATTTATTGTCCAATGGTTTTACTATTTGTGGTACTTTATTTCCTTTGACACATTCTGCAACACTAATTCCTCTCTGAAAATTATTTTTATCGCCAGACCAATCTATTCCTATAAATTTATCAAAATACATTTTTTACTCAAAAAAAAACCGTTCACATTATTTGAACGGTTTTAAATTTCATTTAATCTTAAAATCACCCAGCAACAGATTCTTTTGGTTCATCTTCACTTTTATTATTTATTTGTACTGGACCGCTATCTTGACCTCTAGCATCTTCATTTCTATCAACTAATTCAAGAACAGCCATTGCAGCGGCGTCTCCATACCTATAACCTGCTTTTAAAACCCTTGAATATCCTCCTTGTCTTTCTGCATATCTTGTTGCAAGATCACCAAACAATTTTGCTACCATATTATTATCCCTCAGCTGAGAAAAAGCTTGTCGTCTAGCGTGCAAGCTACCTTTTTTACCTAAAGTAATTAATTTATCTATAATAGGTTTCATAGTTTTAGCTTTAGGTAGAGTAGTAATTATCTGCTCGTGCTTAATAATTGCCTGAGCCATATTCTTAAACAGAGCTTTTCTATGAGATGATGTTCTGTTTAATTTTTTCCCTTTAATTCTATGTTTCATATAAAACTCCTAACCTTCTTAATTAAATTAGAATGGTTCTTCTATTCTTTTAACTAACTCTTCTATATTTTCTGGTGGCCAATTTTCAACGTCCATTCCTAGCTCTAATCCCATAACTTTTAATACTTCTCGTATTTCATTTAAACTTTTTCTACCAAAATTAGGAGTGCGTAACATTTCAGGTTCTGATCTTTGAACCAAATCGCCAATATATACTATATTGTCATTCTTCAGGCAATTAGCAGACCTAACTGACAATTCTAACTCATCAACTTTTCTAAGTAAGTTTTTATTAAATGGAAGATCTTCTAAAACTTCTGGAGCTTCTTCTTCCTCTGGCTCTTCAAAATTAATGAAATTATTTAATTGGTCTTGCATAATTCTTGCAGAAAATGCTACAGCATCTTCAGGAGAAACAGAACCATCAGTTGTAACTACTAATGATAATTTATCATAATCAGTCTGCTGGCCTACGCGAGCATTATCAACATTATATGAAACTTGAACAACTGGACTATAGATGGCATCGATCGGTATCACACCAATTGGCAAGTCTTCTTTTCTATTGGTTGTAGATGACACATAACCTTTTCCATTTTCAACTGTGAATTCAACAGAGAGTTTTGCTCCATTGTCTATGGTGCAAATTTCATGATCTTTATTCATTATTTCAACTTCAGATGGACATTCTATCATACCTGCTGTTACTGTAATTGGTCCTACCACATCCAATTGAATCTTTTTTATGCCATCGTATTCCATTCTAACTTTAATACCCTTAACATTTAAAATAATGTCAGTAAGATCTTCTTTAACCCCTGGAATGGAAGAAAATTCATGAAGCACACCTTGAACTTGAATAGAAGTTATAGCAGAACCTTGAAGAGAAGAAAGAAGAATTCTTCGAAGAGAATTTCCAATTGTAACACCATAACCTCGCTCGAGAGGTTCTGCAACTATTATTGAAGTATTTTCAGTTTTACCTTCTTCTTTAATTTCAAGTTTTGAGGGTTTTATTATTTCTTTCCAATTCTTTTCAATCATGATTACTCTCTATAAATAATAATTCAGTTATAAACTTTAATGTGGTTGTCTTATACTCTTCTGCGTTTCTTTGGTCTACAACCATTATGAGGAATTGGCGTAACATCTCTTATGGAATTAACTTGAAAGCCAATGGTTTGTAATGCTCTTAAAGCTGACTCTCTTCCAGAACCGGGACCTTGAACCTGAATATCGACTGTTTTTACACCATGTTCTGATGCTTTCTTACCAGCATCTTCAGCAGCAAGTTGGGCAGCGTATGGAGTTGATTTTCTAGAACCTTTAAATCCCATACTACCTGAAGAAGACCAAGAAATAGCATTTCCCTGGATATCCGTAATGGTCACAACAGTATTATTGAAAGATGAATTTACATGAGCTACTGCATTCGTAACATTCTTTTTTTCTTTTCGACGTATTCTAGTTTGTGTAGGTTTGACCATTTTTTATAGCGCTCCTTGTAAAAGATTATTTCTTTTTACCTGCGATTGCTTTTGCAGGACCTTTTCTTGTTCTTGCGTTTGTGTGAGTTCTTTGCCCTCTTACTGGAAGATTTTTCCTATGTCTGAGACCTCTTAAGCAACCTAAATCTAGGTATCTTTTAATGTCCATTGAGGTTTTTCTTCTTAAATCACCCTCTACAAGGTAATCAGAATCAATTAAATCTCTTATTTTAGTAAGTTCATCTTCAGATAAATTATTTATTCTTTTATCTTCAGAAATTCCAACTTTTTTACATAAATTTTTAGAACTTGTTAAACCAATACCATGAACATATGTCAAAGCAACGTGAACTCTTTTGTTAGTTGGAACATTTACCCCTGCTATACGTGCCACTAATCTCTCCTTTTTTTCTTTTATTATGATCTAATAGATATTGAATAGATCGCGAATTATAATGTCAACAAATCAACAGTCAACTCTTAAAATCAAGTTAATAATTTCAGAATGTCCTCAGATACTTTTTCTATAGCTTGCATACCATCTACAGTTTTTAATTTATTTAAATCTTTATAATATTCTAATACAGGTAGCGTATCTTTTTTGTAAACAATAATTCTATTTTTTAATATTTCAGAATTATCATCATCCCTGATATTTTTACTTTCTGAAGCTCTATTTATAATTCTTTTTAAAAGTAAGTCTTCATCAACACTAATCTCAATAACTTCATTTATTTTTAAATTAATCTTTTTCAAAAGCTCATCTAAATGTTTTGCTTGTTTCAATGTTCTAGGAAAACCGTCAAGAATAAAACCATTTTTACAATCTTTCTTTGTAATTCTTTTTTCAATCATTGACATTATAATTTCATCCGAAATTAAATCACCTTTATCCATAATAGATTTTGCAGCTTTACCAAGCACAGTGTTAGAGTTAACTTCCTCTCTTAACATTTCACCCGTAGATATCTGAGCAATATTAAATTTATCAATTAAAATTTTTGCTTGAGTTCCTTTGCCAGCACCAGGAGGACCAAATAATATTAAATTCATTTAACGCCTCCCACCTCTTAATTTTGTTTTCTTAATTAAACCTGCATATCTATGAGCAATCAAATGTGATTGTGCCTGGGATACGGTATCCATAGATACTGTAACTACAATTAATAAACTTGTACCACCTAAATAAAAAGGAATTGAATACTTTGAAATTAAAATCTCAGGTAATATACAAACTGCAGCCAGATAAGTTGCACCAATAGCTGTTAATCTAGTTAATACAAAATCTAAATAATCAGCGGTAGGAGGTCCTGGTCTTATTCCTGGAACATAACCTCCGTTCTTTTTAAGATTATCAGCAGTTTCGTCTGGATTAAATACAATAGCCGTATAAAAAAAGGCGAAAAAAACTATTAGGCTTATATATATTGCTAAATATAAAGGTTGGCCTCTCCCGAAATAAGAATTTAAGGTTAAAACCCAATCCGAACTATTACCATCCAAACCAGAGAATGAAGATAAAGAAGTTGGAAGCAATAATAAGGCTGAGGCAAATATAGGTGGGATAACACCAGGTACATTAATTTTAAGAGGTAAATGTGACGAATCACCAGCAAACATTTTATTTCCCATTTGTCTCTTTGGATATTGCACTATAATTTTTCTTTGTGATCTCTCAATGAATACAATGAAAACAATTACTGCAATTGCAAGAATAAAAATAGCAATAATAAGAAAGGTCGAAATTGATCCAGTTCTTCCTTGCTCCAAAATTTGGGCTAATGCTCTTGGTAATTCAGCAATTATACCAGCAAAAATAATTAAAGACACACCGTTACCTAAACCACGAGAGGTGATTTGTTCACCTAACCAAAGCAAAAACATTACAGAGCCAACTAATGTAACCACTGTTGTAACTTTGAAAAATATACCTGGATTGTTAACAAGTGAACCCGAAGCGCCAGAAGTTCCTTCTAATGCAACTGCAAATCCATAAGCTTGCACAGTAGCGAGCAGAACAGTTAAATATCTAGTATACTGATTTATAGTTTTTCTTCCAGATTCTCCCTCTTTTTTTAGTTGAGACATTTGTGGAGAAATTGAAGTCATTAGTTGCATTATTATTGATGCAGAAATATAAGGAAGAATTGTTAGAGCAAAAATAGTCATTCTACCTAATGCTCCTCCAGAAAACATGTTGAACATTCCCAAAACACCACTATTTGCGTTTTCAACAATTTCTGCTAATGCAACAGCATTTATACCAGGCACGGGAATATAAGTACCTAATCTGTATATAATTAAAGCACCAAGAGTAAATAATATTCTTTGACGTAGTTCGGTAGCTTGACCTAAAATACCAAACATACTTTCGTTAGCCATATGTTAAACCTCAGACTTTTTTATTTGGTTTACATTTGATTTTTTATTATCCAAAAGTGCTATTGAACCACCAATCTTCTCAATACCTTCTTTAGCAGACTTTGAAAAAGCCGAAACCTCAATATCTATTTTATTTTTAATTTGGCCCTTTGCCAAAAGTTTAACTTTTGTTTTTGGTGAATTAATTAATCCTAAATCTAACAATGTTTTATGATTGATTATTTTTTTTGGATCTAGTTTTTTATTATCTATGAGATTTTGAATCCTATCAAAGTTTAATTCTACATAATTTATTCTATTGATATTTGTAAAACCCCTTTTTGGTAATCGTCTGTGAATGGGCATTTGGCCTCCCTCAAAACCTTTAATTGACACACCAGATCTAGCTTTCTGACCTTTATGGCCCTTTCCAGAAGTTTTACCAGTTCCAGAACCAATACCTCTACCAATCCTCTTTCGAGATATACTTGATCCTATATTATCTTTAATTTCATTAAGCTTCATCACCTTCTCCTGTCTAACGAAAATGTTCGATTAATTTACTTCAACTAGGTGTTTAACTTTATCAATCATACCCCTCACCGAAGGTGTATCTTCTAGCTCTTTACTTCGACCAATTTTATTTAAACCTAAACCTATTAATGTTTTTCTTTGATATGATTGTCTACCAATTGGACTTTTCTTTTGGGTAACAATTACAGTTTTATTATATGACATTTTAATTCCTAACCAGCATTAGAACTTGGATTTGTTTCAGACTTTAATTTATTTCCAAAAATTTCAGCAACTTTTCGACCCCGTTTATTGGCTATGTTTCTCGGTGAATTCATAGATGCAAATGCATCGAAAGTTGCTTTTATCATGTTGTGTGGGTTAGAGGTTCCTATTGATTTTGCCACTACATCTTGAACTCCTAAAGTTTCAAAAACTGCTCTCATAGGACCACCCGCAATTATACCAGTTCCAGATGGTGCTGTTCTCAAAACTACTTTTCCAGCTCCAAAATGACCTTTCATATCATGATGCAAGGTTCTTCCTTCTTTTAAAGGAACCTTTACCATATTTTTTTTTGCATCATCAGTAGCTTTTTTTATAGCTTCAGGAACTTCCTTAGCCTTTCCTGTTCCAAATCCTACTTTGCCCCTTTGATCCCCAACAACAACAAGTGCGGCAAAGCCAAAACGTCTACCACCTTTAACTACTTTAGCAACTCTGTTAATACCAACTAATTTATCAACTAAGTCGGTATCATCTTTATTTATTTTTTTATCTTGCTTATCAACTCTTGACATTTGTTACCCCTAAAATAATAAACCACCATCTCTAGCTGCATCTGCTAGATTTTTGATCCTGCCATGATATAAGTATCCTCCTCTATCAAATACAACTTTTTTAACACCTTTTTTCAAAGCTTTTTCTGCTATTAACTTACCTACAACCGATGCAACTTCTTTAGTTCCGCAATTTTTAAATTGCTTATTTATGGAAGTTTCTAGGCTGGACGCAGCTGCAATTGTAATACCACGAACATCATCAATTATTTGACCATAAATATGACGACTTGATCTAAAAACTGATAATCTAAATTTTCCATAGGACTTTTTCTTCAGTGCATTTCTATTTCTAAATTTTCTTCTATCATGCAAAGATGTTACCTTACTCATTTTAACCTCTATTTCTTTTTACCTTCTTTTCTTAAAATAAATTCATTGCTGTAACGAATACCTTTTCCCTTAAATGGTTCTGGCGGTCTTTTAGATCGAACCATCGCAGCAAACTCTCCCAACTTCTGTTTGTCTGCGCTTGAAATTGTAAATTTTGTATTTCCATCCATTTTAATGTTTATTCCTTCAGGAATATCGATTTCAACTGAGTGACTCAAACCAAGGTTTAAAGATAATTTTTTTCCTTGAAGATTACCTCGGTAACCCACGCCAACTATTTCCATATCTTTCTCAAAACCAAAACTTACCCCTTTAACTGCATTATTGATCAACGCCCTAGTTGTACCCCAAATTGCTTTGTTTTTTGAAGCTTTGTTTTTAAGTTCGACTTTTATCACGTTTTCAGTAATAGTTACTTTAGTGCTATCGTGAATCGGTGCTACAAGTTCACCTTTTGTACCTTTGGCCCAAAATTTATTATTTTCTTTTTTAACTTCAACACCATTAGGGATGTTAATAATGGATTGTCCAATTCTTGACATAAAAAAACTCCTAAAAAACTTGGCAAAGAATTTCTCCTCCAACATGAGCCGCGCGTGCTTCATTATCACTCATTACGCCTCTTGGAGTAGATAAAATTGATATACCAAGTCCATTATAGGTTCTTGGTAAATCATTAATACTTGAGTATACTCTTCTACCTGGAGTTGATACCCTTTTAATTTCACTTATAACAGGTTTACCCTCATAATATTTTAACTCTATTTTAAACTCTTGAATCCCAGGTCGTTTTTCAAACTGAGAAAAATTACGAATATATCCTTCTCTTTTAAGTACATCTAATACATTTGCTCTGAACCTTGAAGCAGGGGCTTCTACAACCGCTTTTTTTGCTGATTGACCATTTCTTATTCTAGTCAACATATCCCCAAGCGTATCACTCATTGACATAATAAATACCTTTCTACCAACTTGATTTTACCATACCTGGTATTTGACCAGATAAAGCTAACTCTCTGAGAGCTATACGTGACATTTTTACCTTTCTGTAGTAACCACGTGGTCTTCCTGTTATCAAACATCTATTTCTTAATCTAACTTTTGATCCGTTTCTTGGCATTTCGGATAATTTAAGTTGAGCCTCAAAACGTTGTTCCATTGGAAGAGATCTATTACTACAAATTGATTTTAAGCGCTCTCTTCTCAATTTGTTTTTTTTAACTTGCTTTTCTTTATTTAAATTTTTTTGGATAGCACTCTTTTTTGCCATCTATATCTCCTAATAAAATTAATGTTAACTAAAAGGGAAATCAAACCCATTTAATAGTTCTTTAGCTTCCTCATCTGATTTAGCGGTAGTAACAAAAATTATATCCATACCCCTAACTGCATCAACATTGTCGTATTCAATTTCTGGAAAAACGAATTGCTCTTTTAATCCTATGGCATAATTACCATTTCCATCAAAACTTTTTGAACTTACTCCTCTGAAATCTCTTACTCTTGGTAATGCAATATTTACAAATCTATCAACAAATTCATACATTTTATTTTTTCTAAGTGTAACTTTTACACCAATTGGCATTCCTTCCCTAAGTTTGAAACTTGCGTTAGCTTTCTTTGATTTTGTTACAACTGGTTGTTGTCCAGTAATCGCAGCAAGCTCTTTGACAGCAATGTCAATTTGTTTACTATCTTTCACAGCTTCTCCAACACCCATATTTATTACCACTTTTTCAAGCTTAGGTATTTCAAGGTTGTTGTTATATTTAAATTTATCTTTTAAAACGTTAACAATCTCTTTTTTGTATTTTTCTTGCAAACGAGTATTCATATTGAACTCCAAATCACTTATCTAACAATGAACCAGACGAGACTGATAATCTTCTTTTAATACCATCTTTAAGTTCATATTTAATTCTTGTAGCTTTTTTATTTTTAGGATCTAAATGAGCAACGTTTGAAATATGAATAGAGGCTTCTTTTTCTTCGATTTTACCTGGGCTTTCTTGCGTAGCTTTTTTATGAATTTTTACAATATTAACACCTTCTACGACCACTCTATCATCAGCTTTAATAACTGAGGAAACATTTCCAGTTTTACCTTTATCTTTTCCGGCAATTACTATAACCGTATCGCCAGTTTTAATTTTAAATTTTTTATTCATTATAAAACCTCCGGTGCTAGAGACACAATTTTCATAAATTTTCTATTACGCAATTCACGAGTTACGGGTCCAAATATTCGTGTTCCAATAGGTTCATTACTCTTATTAACTAAAACAGCAGCATTTTTATCAAATCTAATACAACTACCATCATTTCTTCTAACCTCTTTAGAAGTTCTAACTATAACAGCCCTATGCACATCACCTTTTTTAACTCTACCTCTTGGAATTGCCTCTTTAATTGAAACGACTATTACGTCACCAACAGCTGCAGTTTTTCTTCCTGAACCACCTAAAACCTTTATGCATTGAACTTTTCTTGCTCCTGAATTATCTGCAACTTCAAGATTACTTTGCATTTGTATCATGACATATCTCCACTAGTTAATTATATCACTTCAAAACGTTTATGTTTTGAGATGGGAGTGCACTCTCTTATATTAACTATATCACCAACCTTATATTTATTTTCGCTATCGTGAGCAGCAAATTTTTTTGATTTGGTTACAAATTTTTTATACATAGGATGCATTATTTTTCTTTCTACAAGTACAGTTATTGTTTTGTCTGATTTATTACTGGTAACTTTACCAGTTAAAATTCTCTTCGGCATAATATTAAATTTCCTTAAATCTTAAGTTGATGAAGCATTGTTCAATATGGTTTTAATGCAAGCTATTTCTTTTCTAATGAATTTAAATCTCGCAGGATTTTCATTTTGTCCGTTACTTACTTGAAAACGAAGGTTGAATTGTTCTTTTCTTAGAAGTTTCAACTTTTCTTTAAGCTCGTCACTAGTTTTCATTTTCAAATCTTTGGGCTTATAAATTGACATTTACCTTCTCCGACTATTCGCCTAATCTTTTTACAACTTTAGTGTGCATAGGTAGTTTGGCTGCCGCCAAGCTAAGTGCCTCTTTTGCGGCATCTTCAGAAACGCCGTCTAATTCAAACATTATTTTCCCAGGCTTAACTCTACATATCCAGTATTCAGGAGAACCTTTACCTTTACCCATTCTGACCTCGGCTGGTTTACTTGAAACGGGAACATCAGGAAACAGTCTAATCCAAACTCTTCCAGCTCGACGTAAGTGTCTTGTTATTGCACGTCTAGCAGCTTCAATTTGTCTAGCTGTAACTCTTTCTGGCTGGATAGCCTTTAGCCCATATGATCCAAAATTCAATTTTGTTCCACCTTTGGCAAGTCCATGAATTCTACCCTTATGAGCTTTTCTAAATTTTGTTCTTTTCGGTTGTAACATTCTTTACCCCTGATCCATGCTTTTAATATTGGATCCTTTTAAAGTATTTCCCATTTTTTTATCTTGAGCCATTGGGTCGTGTTCCATTACCTCACCCTTAAAAATCCAGACTTTTATGCCTGTCGCACCGTATGTGGTAAAAGCTGTTGATTCGCCATAATCAACATCAGCTCTTAAGGTATGTAATGGAACTCTTCCTTCTCTATACCATTCAGTTCTTGCAATTTCAGCACCACCAAGTCTGCCTGCACAATTAATCCTAACACCTTCGGCTCCAAGCCTTATAGCACCTTGTACTGCCCTTTTCATTGCTCTTCTAAATGCAACTCTTCTTTCAAGTTGCTGGGCAATACCATCAGCAACTAATTTAGCATCAAGTTCAGGTTTTCTTATCTCTATAATATTAAGACTAACTTCAGCGTTAATTTTTTTACTTAATATTGTTTTAAGAGTTTCAATATCTTGACCTTTTTTTCCAATAACTAACCCTGGCCTGCCAGCATATATGGAAATACGAGCTCTACCTGCAGGTCTTTCTATAACAATCTTACTTACTGCTGCTGCCTTGAGTTTTTCAAATAAATATCTTCTTAATTCAATATCTTGATGTAGTAGGTCTCCGTAAGATTTGCCGCCAAACCATCTAGAATCCCAGGTTCGATTTATTCCTAATCTAAAACCTATTGGCTGCGTTTTTTGTCCCATCTTAGCTACCCTCCTGTTCAGATAATAAAATAGTCAAATGAGAAAATGGCTTAACAATTCTTGCACCACGACCTCTAGCTCGTGCATGAAAGCGCTTCATAACAAGTCCTTTACCAACGAATGCTTCTTTTACTATTAATTTATCTATATCTAAGGAATGATTGTTTTCTGCATTAGCTATGGCTGATCTAAGAGCTTTCTCAACAATGTTAGATATTCTTCTCTTAGAAAATTGTAATATGGATATGGCTTTTGAAGCAGTTTCTTTTCTAATCAACTGAGCAACTAGATTTAATTTCTGCGGACTAACTCTTATGTTTTTTAACACAACTTTAGCTTCATTATCAGCTTCTCTTCTTTTGTTTTTTTGTTTGGTCATTTTAACTCCTATCGCTTAGACTTTTTGTCTGCAGTATGACCATAATATGTTCTAGTAGGTGAAAATTCACCTAACTTATGACCAACCATAGCTTCAGTTATGGTAACGGGTACAAATTTCTTACCATTATAAACTCCAAATGTAAGACCAACAAATTGTGGCATAACAGTAGATCTCCTAGACCAAGTTTTTATGACGTCGTTTCTACCAGAATCTCTAGCAACCTCAGCTTTTTTTAGTAAATATCCGTCCACAAATGGACCTTTCCATATAGATCTTGACATAATTAACCTTACACTCTTCTTCTACGAATTATTAGTTTATCTGTTCTCTTGTTATTTCTTGTTCTATATCCTTTAGTTGGCTTTCCCCAAGGTGTTACAGGATGCCTTCCACCTGAAGTTCTACCTTCACCACCTCCATGAGGATGATCAACTGGGTTCATTGCAACGCCTCTAACACAAGGTCTTCTTCCTAGCCATCTATTTCTACCAGCTTTACCTAAGTTGGTATTTTGATTATCTTGATTAGATACTGCGCCAATTGTACAAAGACATGAAGATAAAACAAACCTAACTTCGCCCGACATTAATCTTAAAATTGAATAGGATAAATCTTTACCGATTAATTGAACGTAGGACCCAGCGGATCGAGCAATCTGTCCCCCTTTTCCAGGTTTCAATTCAACATTATGAATTATTGTTCCTACAGGAACTGAGGAAAGCGGCATACAATTCCCAGGTTTAATATCAGCTTTATTTGAAGATACAACTTTGTCACCAATGCCTAATCTTTGAGGTGCAATAATATATCTTAGTTCATTATCTTCATATCTGATTAGAGCGATATAAGCTGACCTGTTAGGATCATATTCTATACGATCTACAGTTCCAACAACATCAAATTTTTTTCTCTTAAAATCAATAATCCTATAACGTCTTTTGTGACCACCACCTCTTTGCCAAATAGTTATCTTACCAGAATTGTTTCTTCCACCAGATTTGTTCAGACCCTCAGTTAATTTTTTAATAGGTTTACCTTTAAACAAATCAGACTTGTCAACTAAAACGAGACCCCTTTGTCCAGGAGTATTTGGTTTATATTGCTTTAACGCCATTTTTAAACTCCTGTTGATAAATCAATAGTGTTACCTGGGGCGAGAGTAACTATAGCTTTTTTTAGGTTTGAACGCTTACCTAAAATTCCTTTAAATCTTTTTATCTTACCTTTAAGGACAATCGTATTTACCGTTTTTACTTTAACAGAAAAAATTTTTTCAATTGACGATTTTACTTCAAATTTAGAGGCATTAACTGGTACAGCAAACACCATCTTATTGTATTCTGATAATTGCGTTGCTTTTTCAGTAACGAGCGGACTTAATATCATTTGATAAGCCTTGTTATAACTTATTTTCAAATCAAACTTTTTTCTTGGTCTTACACTCATAACAAACGCTCCTCAACGTGCTTTAACACATCATCTATTATAATTAAATTGTCTTTTTTGATTATGTCGTAAACGTTTAATCCTTGATGTGAAAGAATATCTAAGTTTCTAATGTTAGAGATAGCTTTAATGAATTTATCATTAACTTCATCACCTGATATTATTAGAGCATTTTTTACACCTATTTTATCTAAACTTCTCTTTAGTGTAGATGTTTTACCATTACTGTTTGTATTTTGTAATATTATGAGTTTACCTAACTTATACTTCTCAGAAAGTATAGATTTTAATCCTAATTTTCTAACTTTCTTATTTAAATTGTGAGAGTGGGAATGAACAACTGGACCGTGGGCCATTCCACCTCCTCTGAACTGCGAAACTGCTCCTGAACCGTGTCTTGCCTTTCCTGTACCTTTTTGCTTATACATTTTAGCTGTTGTCATTTTAACTTGGCTACGTGTTTGCACAGAGTGATTTCCTAATCTTCTTTTAGCTAATTGCCATCTAACAACCCTTGAAATTATGTCAACTCTTGGATCAATACCAAAAATTTTTTCATTAAGGGTAATTTCTTTTCCTGGTTTGTTACTTAAATTCAAAGACTTAATTTTCAACTTTAACTCCTTGATTTTCAACTTTAGCTTCTTTTTTGTCTGATAAAATTACATTGTTACTTTTTGGGTTTGACAATGAAGCATTATCATCGCTTGTATTATTTACCGTACGTAATCCAGCTGGATACGGAGCTTTATCTGGAGTCTTTGATTTAATCGCATCTCTTAAAATAACAAAGCCATTCTTTGAACCAGGAACAGAGCCTTCAACTAATATCAAATCTTCATCTTCTAATAATTTTACTATTTTCAAATTTTGTGTAGTTATTCTAACATTTCCATATTGACCAGCCATCTTCTTCCCTTTCCAGGTTCTACCTGGATCTTGACTATTACCCGTAGAACCATGTGATCTGTGACTTATAGAAACACCGTGTGATGCTTGCATTCCACCAAAATTGTGTCTTTTCATTGCACCAGAGAAACCTTTACCTTGAGACATGCCAACCACATCAACCTTTTGACCTACTATAAAATGATTGACACTAAGTTTATCACCAACCTTCAAAACAGCATCTTTACTTACTCTAAATTCGGCAATTTTTTCTTTTGGATTCACTTTTGCCCTAGCAAAGACGCCTTTAAGTGGCTTAGTCACATTTTTTGCCTTTTTATCGCAAAATCCTAACTGAACAGCAGTGTAACCATCTTTCTCAATTGATTTAATTGACAAAACTTCAACATTTTCAAGCCTAAGTATGGTTACTGGAATATGTTCTCCATTGTCATTAAACACACGTGACATTCCCAATTTTCTAGTAATAACCCCACAACGCATGATAATTTCCCTATAACTTAATTTCTACATCAACGCCTGAAGCTAAATCAAGCTTCATAAGAGCATCTACAGTCTGTGGAGTAGGTTCTACAATTTCAAGAACACGTTTATGTGTTCTCATTTCAAATTGTTCACGACTTTTCTTATCAACGTGAGGACCTTTTAAAACAGTAAATCTGTTTAATGAGGTTGGTAGTGGAATCGGACCGCGTATTTTAGCGCCAGTTCTTCTTGCAGTACTTACTATCTCAGAAGTAGATTGATCTAGTATTCTGTGATCAAAAGCCTTTAACCTAATCCTAATGTTTTGATTATCCATTAAATCCTCATTACTATATATATTTAGATCTCAATACTAACTTATGCTTCAATACTTGAAACAACTCCAGCACCTACCGTTCTTCCACCTTCCCTTATCGCAAATCTTAGCCCTTCATCCATTGCAATTGGGGTTATTAATTCTACCGAGATTGCTATATTATCTCCCGGCATTACCATTTCCGTACCCGAAGGTAACTCAACAGCACCTGTCACATCAGTTGTTCTAAAATAAAATTGTGGTCGATAGTTACTAAAAAATGGTGTGTGTCTCCCACCTTCATCTTTAGTTAAAATATAAGCCTCACCTTTAAATTTTGAATAAGGTTTAATTGAACCAGGTGCAGACAATACTTGACCACGCTCAACTTCTTCTCTTTTTGTTCCCCTTAACAGAACACCAACATTGTCACCAGCTTCACCAGAATCTAATAACTTACGAAACATTTCAACACCTGTACATGTTGTTTTAGCTGTCTCTTTAATTCCAACTATCTCTATCTCTTCACCAACCTTTATAACACCTCGTTCAACACGGCCTGTGACCACTGTGCCTCTTCCTGATATTGAAAAAACATCTTCAATAGGCATTAAGAAAGGTTTGTCTTTATCTCGTTCAGGCTGAGGAATATAAGAATCTACCGCAGCCATCAACTCTGTAATTGAGTTGATACCAATAGCCTCATCACGACCTTCTAGTGCTGCCAACGCGCTACCTTTAATTATTGGAATATCATCCCCAGGAAACTCATAACTACTTAATAATTCACGAATCTCTAATTCAACTAGTTCCAACAACTCTTCATCGTCAACTTGATCAACTTTGTTCATATAAACAACCAAAGAAGGAACACCAACTTGGCGAGCTAATAAAATATGTTCTTTGGTTTGCGGCATAGGACCATCAGCAGCATTCACAACTAATATTGCTCCATCCATTTGCGCAGCACCCGTAATCATGTTTTTGACATAGTCTGCATGACCTGGACAATCTACATGAGCATAATGACGATTTTCAGTTTCATATTCGACATGAGCAGTAGAAATTGTTATGCCTCTTTCTCTTTCTTCAGGAGCTTTGTCAATTTGGTCATAAGCAGAAAAATCCGCACGACCAGCATCAGCCATGACTTTTGTAATTGCTGCAGTTAGAGTAGTTTTACCATGGTCAACATGACCAATTGTACCTATATTTACATGTGGTTTACTACGATCAAATTTTTCTTTAGACATCTTTATGACCTTTCTTCAAAAATTAAGTTTTAAATATTTTTTGGTGGTGGGGGTAGGATTCGAACCTACGTACGCTACGCGGGCAGATTTACAGTCTGCTGCCTTTAACCACTCGGCCACCCCACCAAATAAAAAAATAACGGTATTTTAAATTTCACCTTACTAAAATTTACAAATTTGCTATGTTATATACAAGGCTTTCTAAATATGAAAGCATTTATTGCAAAGAAAATAAAAAAAATAGAATAACCTACATCTAATGAATTTATGAAAAAAAATTTAAAAAAGCATAAGAATAAATTTGATAGTATTGCAAAAAACCAGAAGATTAAAGAAAAGAAAAATCAACATGTCAAAAATTTAATAAAAATTAAACAGATACCTTTAGCAGGAAGACATCCTATTTTATCTGCATTAAAAAATAAAAGTAGAAAACTTCATTATCTTATTACGACTCACGAAAATTATTCAAAATGGCAAGATGAAATATACAAATTAAAATTAAACTTAAATATTAGAATTAAATCTAAAGAAGAAATAGATGTAATTAACAATCACAAACCTCACCAAAATGCAATTTTAATAACAGAACCTCTTCAGAGACTTACAATAGATGAGTTTTTATCAAATAAGAAATTTAAAAATAAGCCTCCAATTAGGCTTATATTGCTAGATGAAGTTACTGACCCTCAAAATGTTGGAGCCATAATTAGATCTGCTTTAGCTTTTAAAATGGATGGATTAGCATTATCTAAAAGAAATAGCCCTCAAGAAACTTCAGCCTTATGTAAAGCATCATCAGGTGCCCTAGAAAAATTAAAAATTATAGAATTATCCAATATGTCTAGAGAAATAAAAAAACTTCAAAGAGACAATTTTAGTATTTTTGGTCTTGCTAATGAAGGTGAAAAAGATATTTATGAACTTGAAAATGAAACTGGAAATGTTGCATTAATAATGGGTTCAGAAGGAAAAGGTCTCAGAAGATTGACCAGAGAAAATGTTGATTGTTTAATTAAAATACCAATTAATGAAGAAGCAGATTCATTAAACGTTTCGAGTGCAGCCTCCGTAGCTATGTTTCAATTACAAAAAAATATAGAAAAAATTAAATAATTTCTTGTTTATAAAATTAATATCTATTATCTATTTTATCAGTGCCGGCTTAGCTCAGCTGGTAGAGCAGTTGATTTGTAATCATCAGGTCGGGAGTTCGAGTCCCCCAGCCGGCACCATACTTTCACTTTATTTTTAAAATTCTTCCCATTCTGTCTGATTTATAAATATATTTTTCGATTTTTAAGTTCTCTAGATAATCTATCGCACTATTAAACAAGGTTTTTCCTTTTATGTAATGATTTAAAATATGACTTTGACAATTATAAACACTATCTCCTGCAAATCCCTTTTTGTCCCATTTATAATTTATTTTGAACTCTTCATTACTACCAAACTTTCTCTTAAATAGTTCACCATTCCCATTTAATCTAAGTGTGCCATTAGAGCCTTCAATCACCATTTCACCAATTGTTAACCTTCTATCTTTGGCAATATGGTCAGACAACCTATTACCGTCAAAAATTCCTCTAATACCATTTTTAAAATTAAAAATTATATATCCCGCGTCTTCTCCATCAATATGTTTATTAAGCTTTGATAAATTTGCAAAAACTGTTTCAATTTCACCAAATAAGAACCTAAATACATCTATAAAATGAATAGCTGTTTCATGAATTAAAAATCTTTCCATTTTTTGAAAATATGATTGTCTGTTTAAGTAAGCTTCTTTTCCCTGACCGTCACCAGGTCGCATCCGAAAACTTACTTGATATAATTCACCTAATGAAGCACTATTCAAAATTGTTTTAATTTTAAGATACCATGGCTGAAATCTAAAGTTTTCATGAACAATTAAAAGTATATTATTTTTATTTGAGATATTTACTGCATCTTTTGCTTCAGAATATGAATTTGTAAAAGGTTTTTGACAAATAATATTTACATTTTTATTTGCGGCAATTTTTATTAACTTTAAGTGATCTTTCGGTGGAATGACAATATCTACGAAATCTAAATCTATTTCATCTATCATTTTTTTAAAGTTAGTAAAAATAGGACAATTATTGAATTTGTTAGAGTAATAAATTGCATCATTTTCATTTAATGAGCATATGGCAACAACATCAACTTTAAGTCTTCTCCATGCATCAAAATGAAATTGACTAAAATATCCAGTTCCAACAATTGCAATTCGAATATTTTTTTTCATGTAAATTATCCATAAAAGATTTTAGTTTTTTTTCACATATTTCATTGCTATGTGGGGGATACCATCTTCAAAAAAATCATTGCCATATGAAATAAAATTTAAACTTTTATAAAAATTTGCAACAGCAACTTGGCTATGTAAAATGATAGATTTGTTGTCATCCAAGTTCATATAATGTTCAATAATATTTTTGATTAAAATTGATCCAACTTTTAATCTTCTGAACTCTAATAATACAGCAACTCTTTCAATCTTAAGAATGTTTTTTTCTTTTTGACGAACTCGAGCTGTTCCAATTGCTTTTTTATAATCAAAAATTAAAAAATGACCACAAAGATGATCTAAATTATCAAATTCTATTTCTTTAGATATTTTTTGTTCTTCACAAAAAACTTTTGTTCTGATGGCATAAGATTGATCCATTTCTTCTTTTGAACTTACTTTTTTAAAGATAAAATTATACATACTCTTTTTTTAACCATAAGTTAAAATGTAAAACAAACTTCTATAATGGAAGTGGTTTTCCATCATAATTGAAAAATTTTCCAGAATCAGATTGTTGTAAGTTTAAAAAGTGATTTACTAAACCAGTTGCACTTTCTTCAGTTGATATATCGGCATTAACTCCACCCATGTCAGTCCTTACCCACCCTGGATGGTATGATGACACAATAATATTATCATTCTGGAAATGATTTGATATTGTTCTCATTAAGTTATTAGCTGCAGCTTTCGAGGCTCTGTAAATAGGAGCATTTTTTGAGAGATGAGTTTGAGTTCCCATTAAAGAAGAAATAATAACAATTTTAGATGTAGATTTTTTTTTAAGGTTTTTGTAGAGATTTTGAATTGTTAAGAATGGCCCCCCAACATTTACCATCATTACTTCCATAATAGCATTTTCATTATGCTCATTGCTAAAAATATCCCCTTTACCATTATTAACACCTGCATTACAAACCATAATATCAATTTCATTTTTAAAATTTTCTGAAGCACTCAAAATGCTTTTTATACTGGTAACATCCATTTTAGTTATATTAAGGTTAGAATTATTATTTGATAAACTAGTCAGTTCATTGGAAGTATCAGGATTTCTACAACATGCTTCAACATAAAAATTTTTACTAAGACATTCTTTTGTTAGCGCCAAACCTATACCTCTATTGGCACCAGTAATTAAAATAGTTTTATTCATGAAATCTCCTGTAATGACTAATCATTTAAAAAAAAATTTTTAATTTTAGTTATTTTTGCTTTTTATATGTGTTCTCCATGCTGCAAATATACCGCTTGCAACAACTATACTCCCTCCAAGAAAAATTGACATTGTTATTTCGTCATTGAATATTAATATTCCAATAATAGACGCAAAGAACAACTGGAAATACGTAAAAGGCTGAAGGACGCTGGCTTCTGCATTTTCATAAGCCTTGATTAAAAGAAAATGACCAGCAGTACTCAAAACACATAATAATGCCATCCAGCCCCAATCTTGAAATAAAATAGGCTCCCAGTAAAATGGACCAACTATTGTCATAACCACACAACCAACAATAGCTACCCAGAAAAAACTTGTTTCTGATGTATCTGTTTCTGAAACCTTTCTTGTAAGAATAGAATAAAAACCCAAAACAAAAGCACCTACTACAGGTAAAATTGCATCAAAGCTCAGAATATAGTTTGTAGGGTCCAGTATTATTAAAACACCTATAAAACCAAAAATGACTGCTAACCATCGCTGAATACCAATCTTTTCTTTTAAGATTGGTGCAGAAAAAGCAACAACAATCAATGGAAAAGAGGAGAGTATCGAATGGGTTTGGACGAGACCAAGTTTAGTAAATGAATAAACCCCAATTAAAATAGCACTTATAAGTAATAAGCCTCTAATCAACTGTATATAAGGTTGTTTTGTTCTCAAAACTTTAACAATACCATTTTTATTTCTAAGACTTATAGAAACAACTAACAACGCTAGAACCCAACTTCTTATCATATTAATAACAAAAACATTGTAAGCATCAGCTAAATATCTCGAAACGCCATCCATAGTAGCAAAAAACAGTGTTGAGAGGATTATTATAAAGATACCCAGTTTAACATTGTTAGTCATGGCAGTTTTTATTCCAAGATAATTTGCCTTAAAGTTTCAAAATATATTATTTTAAGATAAATTTTTATAGTTGATGCCATTAATATGTATGTTTAAGTTTTACATATGTAAATAAATTTTAACTTTTATGAAATAAAAATGAATAATCTAAGTTTAGGGTTTATAGGCGTAGGATTAATGGGATTGTCTCTTATTAGGAGATTATCTTACTTAAATTATAAAATAGAAGCTTATGATAAAAATTTAAAAAAACTTGAACCATTAAAAAAAATAACAAATGTCAGATTAAACCATAATGTTTCTAAAATATCCGAAAATAATAACATTATAATTTTATGCCTTGATAAAACAGAGAGTGTAAAACAAGTAGTGTTTGGAAAAGATGGTATTGTTAACAATGCTAATGACAATACTATTATTTTGGATTTATCAACTACATTGGCAAATGAAACAATTAATTTTGCTAATCAACTAAATAAAAATACAGGAGCATCGTGGATTGACGCACCAGTCTCTGGTGGCCCTGATAAAGCATTAGAGGGCAATCTTGCAATTATGGTAGGCGGAGATCAAAAAGTTGTGGAAAATGTTAAACCTGTTTTAGAAGCGATATCTTCAAAATATACTTATTTTGGGGCATCTGGATCTGGTCAAATAGTAAAAATGATTAATCAAATAATAGTTTTAAATAATTACACAATTTTAGCAGAAGCAGTGTCCTTTGCTAAATCTTGGAATGTTGATGCGAGCAAAATTCCAGAAGCACTCTCTGATGGTCATGCAGGTTCTAATTTGTTAAATAATTTATTTCCTAGAATGGTAAATAGAGACTTTGTACCAAAAGGGTATGCTTCACAGATTTTAAAAGATTTACAAATGATATCAAAATTAGCTAATTCTAAAAATTCAGTAATACCTATGTCTTCACTGACCAAAAAATTATTTACAATTTTGGTAAATAGATCAAAAGAAAAATTAGATGGCACATCTATCGTAAAATTATTTGATTTAAAGGAAAATATTTAAGAATTTTGTAATGCAAGATATACCTATAATCGATGCCCATCATCACTTCTGGGATTTAAGTTTAAAGAAAAACTCTTGGTTGAATCCAAATAAGCAAATACCATTTAGATATGGTGATTATAAATCTATTTGTAAAAATTTTTTATTATCAGATTATTTTGAAGTTAGTATAAATCATAATATTTTAAAGACAATTCACATGGAAACTGAATGGGATCCAAACGATCCTATTGGGGAAACTGAATGGCTTCACAAATTATATGAAAAGACTGGTTTTCCAAATGCCCTAGTTGCACAAGCATGGTTTGATAGAAACGATATAGAAAAAGTACTAGAAAAGCAGTCCAAGTTTGATCTTACTAGAAGTATTAGACATAAGCCTAAATCAAGTAAATGTCCTAACACTAAACTTGATAATATAAAAGGGTCATTAAATGATCCTGTTTTTAGAAAAGGATATTCTTTATTAAAAAAATACAAACTACATTTCGATCTTCAAACACCATGGTGGCATCTTAATGATGCTACACAACTAGCAAAAGATTTTCCTGACACAATGATTATATTAAATCATACAGGGCTTCCTTCAGATAGATCTTTAAATGGATTAGATCAATGGAAAGCTAATTTAGAGGAATTCGCCGAACAACCAAATACAGCTATTAAAATTTCTGGCATTTGTGTTCCTGGTAAAAAATGGACTGTTGAACTAAATAAAGATATTATATTAGATACTATCAATATTTTCGGATATGAAAGATGTATGTTTGCATCAAATTTCCCCGTTGATAGTCTATGGGCAAGTTTTGATGAAATTTATAATGGTTTTAAAAATATCACAGCAGAAATGTCACAAAATGAAATTAAATGTTTATTTCACGACAATGCTGTCAAATATTATAATCCTATATAAACTAAAACCCTTTAAAATCTGGCATCCTTTTTTCCATAAATGCTTTTCTTCCCTCTTTGTAATCTTCGCTATCAAAACAAGCTGACGCTAATTTGTCACATAATGACAAATCCCTTTCAGAGGAATTTTTTAAAATTTCAATACCTATTTGTTTCATTGCCTTTATGGTTAAAGGAGCATTTTTAGAAATTGTAAAAGCATAATCATTCACAAAGGTTTCTAAATTTTCTTCGGTGACAAGCTTTTGAACTAAACCACAAGAAACAGCCTCTTTTGCAGAGATTTTTTCAGCTGTAAACATAAAGTGCTTGGCCATTCCAGGTCCCATTACATCAAACAACCTTTTTATTGATGAAAAGGGGTAACCAAGAGATAATTTTGCTGCAGGCATTGCAAATTTTGACTTTTCAGAGCAAATTCTTATGTCACAACATACAGCTAAATTTAGTCCACCACCAATACAGTAACCATTAATTTTCGCTATTGTTGGTTTTGGAAATGTCTCAAGAAGTTCATAAACTTTATACGTTCGCTTGTTATAGCTTAATATAGCTTCTTTTGTACTCCTTTCTTTATCAAATTTTGAAATGTCAGCTCCAGAAACAAATGATTTACCCCCAGCACCTTCAAGAACAACAACTCTGATATTTTTGTCCTCTCTGAATTGATTAAGAAATTTTTCAAGAGCATCCCACATTTCTATAGATACAGCATTATGTTTTTCTGGATTATTAAAAATAATGTATCCAACATTATCTTTTGTTCGAGATAACATTTTTTCTTGAGCCATGATTTTTCCCATAAATTAAATAATATTTTGATTTTTTAAATCATTGAGTTCTTTATCACTGAAACCTAGTTCGTTGAGGACATCGCTATTTTGTTCACCTTTTTCTGGTGGACGTTGCTTTAAACTACTAGGAGTACGTGATAAGTTAAAGGGTTGTCCCACTAATTCAGTTTCACCAAAAGGAATTGTATCAACAGATTGAGCTATACCAAGATGTTTTACCTGGGGATCATCAAAAACCTTATCTATGGAATTGATTGGACCGCAGGGGACGCCAACCTTTTCTAATTTTTCAACCCACTCATTAGATGATTTAGTAACGGTTAGTTCTTGAATTAAGCTATTTAGATAATCTCTATTTTTTAATCGATTTTTTGCATCTTTAAATTCTTCCATTTCCAACCAATCTTTTTTGTCAACTGCTTCAGCAAAACGTCTCCAAATTGTTTCACCCGCAACAGCTAAGTTAATTGAGCCATCTGAAGTTTTAAAAACTCCAGTGGGAACACTTGTCGGATGATTATTACCCGCCTGTCCTGCTACATTATTATCACAAAGCCACCGGGAGGCTTGAAAATCTAACATAAAGATTTGAGCTTGTAATAATGATGTATTAACCCATTGACCAAAACCAGATTTTTCTCTTTCAATAAGGGCAGTCTGAATTCCCATCGCACAAAACAATCCTGCTGTTAAATCAGCTACTGGAATACCTACCCTCATTGGTCCTTTGCCTGGTTCTCCTGTTATACTCATCAATCCACCCATACCTTGAGCAATTTGATCAAAGCCAGGTCTCTTTGCATATGGACCATCCTGACCAAATCCTGATATGCTAGCAAGAATAATTCTAGGATTTCTTTTTTTTAAAATCTCGTAATTAATACCAAGTCTTTCTTTTACATCTGGTCGAAAATTCTCAACTACCACGTCAGACTTTTCTACAAGTTTCATAAGAATTTCTATAGCCTCAGATTTTTTTAAGTTAAGAGTAATGCTTCTTTTGTTACGATGTAAATTTTGAAAATCAGAAGTATGCCTTGATGCACCTAAAGCCCCATCTGGTTCAATACTTTCTGGAGCTTCTACTTTTATAACGTCTGCTCCCCAATCAGCAAGTTGTCTAACCGCTGTCGGACCAGATCTTACTCTAGTAAGATCAATAACTCTTATATGTGACAATGCATCAGATGCAGGTAAATGTGGCATTTAGGCGTTCTCCATTATCAAATATTATTTTTTTTACCTTATATTATTAACCGTTAAGAGATCAATAAAATGCTTGTTAATATATTAAAAAAAAATTATTAGTCTTTGAATATAACATTGAGGTATGTAATGGAAAATAATAATTTTAATTTTAACAAATATAATAAGTATTTATCTAAAATTGAAAAAAACTCCCAAAGAAAATTATTAGACTCTAATGGTGGTAGAGTTTGTTGGAGATCTTGGGGTAAAGGTACACCTCTAGTTCTTTTGCATGGTGGTTATGGAAGTTGGAGACATTGGATAAAACAAGCAATACCATTTTCTAAAAATTTCAATGTTTTAATCCCAGATATGCCAGGTTTTGGAGAATCAGATGATTTGACACTACCTCATACACCAGAAAAAATTGCATCTAATTTAGCTGATACCCTAATAAAATTAATTTCAGCAAATGATAAACCTTTGGTATGTGGTTTTTCATTTGGTGGTTTAATTGCAGGACACTTATCTTATGAATTGACTAAAAGAAAATTATCACCCAGAAAATTAATTTTAGTAGGGCCTGGAGGTTTGGGAGCTAAAAGAGGCGAAATGAAAGCTATGATACCCAGACACTCAAAAATGACAGAACAAGAAGTTTATCATGCTCATAAAACTAATCTTGAAATACTAATGTTTTATAATCCACAGAAAGTTGACGATTTAGCAGTACATATTCAAAAACAAAATACAGATGCTCATCGCATTAAAAGCCGACCAATTTCAGCAACTGATACTTTAGCTCGAATCTTAAAAAAGCAAGAAATACCTCTATACTTAATTTGGGGAGAAAAGGATGCGAGTGTAGGAGTTTATCTAGAAGATAGAATGAGAATACTTAGAACGATTAATCCTGAGGTCAGATTTCATGTAGAATATAACGTAGGTCACTGGATAATGTATGAAAACGAAATAATATTTAACAAATTATTAAATAATATTATTCAAGATTAAATCCATTTTCATTTAGCCATTTTTTGAAATTACTTCTTTCTGGAACTGATAATTGTCTGCTAATATTTTCAGACCAAGTTCCTTTTTTTGCAACTCCATAAAGGTTAACATGACGTTGCTTGTTTTCTGGAATTGGATTTTTTTTAAACACCCTTTCGTCATATTTATTTATTTTTTGAATTAAATCTTTTTCATCGTATTTGTCAAAATGTATTACAATATCTTGGGACAATCTTATGGACACTTTCGATTTTTGATCAGGCCAACCGATAGCCAGACCTGCAATAGGAAAAACCCCTTTAGGTAATTTACAAATAACTTTTACCTCTTCAATGATATTTCTGATCATACTAATTGGACAGACTCCCAAACCTAAAGACTCTGATGCGCATATAGTTGATTGCATAGATAAAGCAGCATCAATTACACCATTCATAAAGGTATCAACATTGTTATTTTTATGCTCGTAACCTCTATAGTTTGTTATTTTTATATTTCTTCTTATATCTGCAAGGTATAAAAAAAATATTGGTGCCGTTAATGCCCACTTAGTGTTTCCTATTAAGTTAGATATTTCATTTTTAATATTTTGATCTTGAATTACTAAAATTGAATATTGTTGAAGGTTTGATTTAGACGGAGCAGATTGTGCAGCAGCTAAAATTAAAGATAAAAGTTCTTTTGATATTGGCTTGTTTAAAAATTTTCTTATACTTCTTCTTGATAAGATGGATTTAAGAGTTTCTGTTTCTTGGATTTTTGAAAAATCTAGATCAATGTTCTCAGCATATCTATCTGCAACTAATTTTGAAAATTTCATTACGATTTATACTTTCTTGTAAATTAAATACCTTATGTTATTACTATGATATAAAACTGTAAGAGGTTTTTCTAATGCTTAATCTAAAAAATAAAATTGCAGTAGTTTCTGGATGTGGTTCTATTGGTAGTGGTTTTGGTAATGGTCGCGCAATTTCAACACTTCTAGCGCGTCAGGGTGCAAAAGTTTTTGGTACTGATATAAATGAAGAAGCAGGACAAAACACTGCTAATTTTATTAAAAAAGAAGGTAACGATTTTACTTTTCGCAAGGTAAATATGACTAATGAAAATAATGTAAAAGAATTTTTTAAGAAAATTGAAAAAAAACATCAAAAAATTGATATTCTAGTCAATGTTGTTGGTCAATCCGAGCCAGGAGGACCAGTAGAGATCGACAGTCTTACGTGGCAAAAACAATTTACTTTAAATTTAAATACTGCTTATTTTTGTATTAAATTCGTAATCCCAATTATGGAAAAAAACTCAGGGGGATCCATAGTAAATATATCATCTGTTGCAGGTTTAAGGTATGTAGGAAAACCTCAAGTAGGTTATAGTGCTTCAAAAGCCGCTCTTATACAAATGACGAAAACAACGGCAGTAATTGAAGCAAAAAAAAATATTCGGCTCAATTGTGTGGTTCCAGGTTTAATGCACACACCTTTAGTAGAGAGGTTAGCAAACAAATATGCTGATGGTGATTATGATGGATTTGTTAAACGAAGACATGAACAAGTACCAATGGGTAAAATGGGAGAATCTTGGGATGTAGCTTATGCTGTATTATTTTTATGCTCTGACGAAGCTAAATATATTACTGGAACAGAAATAGTCGTTGATGGTGGTCTCACTGCAGCAACTCCATAAATAAATTGCTGAATTAGATATAAATATAAGCTAAGCTTTAATAATTATTTTTAAATTACTAGGCGTAATTATGTATTTAAGATTTCAAAAAAGAACTAGTGAACTCTTATCTAAAGGTAATGTTTCTGATAAGCCAAGTCAGTATGTTGATATGATATTATTCATATTAATACTTCTAAATGTTACCGCAGTTTGTTTAGAGTCCGTAAAAGATATTGGTGAAACTTATAAAGAAACTTTTTATGCATTTGAAATTTTTTCAGTTACTATTTTTAGTATAGAATACCTTTTGAGAGTTTGGTCTGCTCCTGCAAGAACAGATCTTGGTAATTATTCTGGTTTTGTAAAACGGTTAAAATATATTTTTAGTTTTACAGGTCTTGTTGACTTGTTAGCAATTATTCCATCAATTCTTCCTTATTTTTTTGGTGGTTTAGATTTAAGATGGCTTAGAGTTTTGAGATTATTAAGATTATTAAAAATATCCAACTACAGTTCAGCTCTAGAAGATTTTTTTTCAGCTATTAAAGCTGACTGGAGATCTTTTAGTGCAGCCTTATATCTAATGGTTATTGCATTATTTTTATCAAGTTCTTTGATGTATATTGCTGAAAATGAGAGTCAACCAGAAAAATTTAGTTCAATACCTGAAACAATGTGGTGGGGTTTAATAACTCTTACTACAGTCGGATATGGTGATGTATCTCCGGTTACCCCTTTGGGTAAAATAATTGGTGCTTTTACAGCTATAATGGGTGTATGCACGGTTGCACTTTTAACAGGTATAGTCGCTTCTGCTTTTGCAAATCAGAGAGCACAAAGAGCTGCTATTCTTGAAGCTGAAATAAATGAAGCTCTAAGTGATGGTGTTATTAGTGACGAAGAAGCAAGGAAAATTGAGAAATTAAGGAAAGAACTTAACCTATCCCCTGAACATTCAAAATCGCTTGTTGACATTTTAACTGACAAAAAAAAATGATATTAGTTATATTCTTCTGGCATATTGTGGAGGAACTTCAATATCATGATTAAGTACCTTAGCTGCATCCCACACCCACCTTGGATTAGATAGAAAAGCTCTAGCCATTGCTACCATATCAGCATCTTGGTTGATAATAATATTATTAGCTTTAAGTGGATCTGTAATCATTCCAACTGTTCTAACAACCATCTTAGTATTTTTTTTTATCTTATTTGCAAGATGAACTTGATAGTGTGGTCCTACAGGTATTTTGGGATTAGGAGTATTTCCTCCGCTAGAAACACAAACGTAATGACATCCTATTTTTTCTAATTCTTTTACAAAGATAGTAGCTTCATTTTCATCAATTCCGTTATTTTCCCATTCTGTACCAGTGATTCTCATGCCAAGTGGAAAATCTTTAGGCAGAACACCTTTGACAGAAGAGAATATTTCTAGTGGAAATCTCATTCTATTCTCTAATTTCCCTCCATATTTATCTTTACGTTTATTTGAAATTGGAGATAAAAACTGATGAAGCAAGTAACCGTGTGTTCCATGAATTTCAATTAAATCAAATCCAATTTCTACAGCCTTTATTGAAGCAGAAATAAATTGTTTTTTAACTCTTTCAATATCAAATAATTTCATTTCATAAGGAACATGCCAAGTTTCTTGAAATGGTATTGGTGAGGGACATATGGTTTTCCACGGTTTTTCTTCTTTTGTAAGAGCGCTTCTTCCCTCCCAAGGCCTTTGAGTGGAAGCTTTTCTACCAGCATGTGCCAATTGAATTCCAAAATATGACTTATTCGAAGCAACTGATTTTGCTAATTGAAGATTTTTTTTTAGAGAAAATATGCATTTATTGTTATATAATCCAACGCAGTTATGTGTAATTCTTCCAATCTTCTCCACTGCAGTTGCCTCAACCATTATTAAACCTGCTGATGAATAACCAAGTTGCATTAGATGCTGCGTATGCCAATCGGTCATAATTCCGTTAATTGCAGAATATTGACACATGGGAGCGACAACAATCCTATTTGAAACTTCTAATCTTCCTATTTTAATTGGAGAAAAAATCATAATTATATTTATAAAAATTTTTAATTAAAACTGTTGATCCAAGTATCAACTAATCTGCGTGCGATTGAGTCCACTCTTGGTAACTTGAAACCTCCAATGATTGATGGATGTTCCAAAGACTTTAATTCATCAATTGAAAACCAATGAGCGTCTTCAATTTCATCATAGTCAATTATCATTTTTTCACTCACCGCTTCTGCAAAAAAACCAAGCATTAAAGATGCAGGGAAAGGCCACGGTTGTGAATTAAAATATTTAATATTCTTTACTTTTATTCCCACCTCTTCAAAAACCTCTCTTTCAAGTGCCTGCTCAAGACTTTCTCCAGGTTCTACAAAACCAGCTAATGTACTATACATAGTTTCGGGAAATCTAGGAGACCTACCTAATAAAACTTTATCTTGAAAAGAAATAAGAGTAATGATCGCTGGATCGGTTCTTGGAAAATGACTTTTACCACACTTTTTATTTGAACATTTCATCACAAAACCTCCTTCTGTTGAAAAGTTTTGAAAACCGCATGAACCACAAAACTTATGAGTGTTATGCCAAAAAAACATTCCATTAGAAAGAGCTAAGAATGATGCTTCTATATCATCTAGAATAGGACCATATTTTCTTAAATCATCAATAATGATTTGATTTTCTTTTAACCAGTATTCTAACTTTTGATTAGGAGGACTAAGATCTACACCGATATAATTTAAATTATTTGCAACGCCTAAAAAAATTGTATCTTCTATTCCATCAGGGAAAAATTGCTCAAGTTGAATTTTACTAAAAATAACAGGCCTTATGTTTTTATTAATTTCTAAGAATAGATTTTTTCCATTATAGAACGGAATGAATTTAGTATCTTTATGAATAATTATGTTATTTAAAAAAATCTTATTATTTCTATAGTTTCCATAGCGGTTTATATCAGGGCTAGCATAAAAGGGTTGGATCATATTTTTTACCTCAGGAGTTGCTTTTAATTAATTTTAAAAACTGATTCTCTTTTATAAAAACATTTATCAATTAATTATCAAAATTTATGCTAAATATATATATTTTTCAATTGGTTATATTTTTCTATTGCTGATTACTTTAGTAAAAGAGAGTATTCATATTTATTAAGGAGTAAATTATGATCAAAATTAGTAGAATTTCTTCCCCCTTAAAAGATAAGGTAAAGAATTTAGAAACTTGCTCTCAACTAGACGGTGATGGAGTTTTTGAAGGTAAATACAAGACATCAGGATCAATCTTAATAAGAAATAAGTTTATGGGTGAACTTTCTGCTGATCAAATAATAGTTGATGAAAGGGGTGTAGTTGAAGGTACACTCAAATCAACAGAGTTGATTGTTAGTGGAAATGTTAGTGGAAAAATAAATTCTGAAAGCATTGTAATCATGGAAAATGGAGTTCTATCTGGTGATATTCTCTATAAGCAAATTGCTGTATTTGAAGGTGGCATTATCAACGTTGCTGGCATGAAACAAATGCAAAACAAACAGGATAAAATTGTAGAGATACTACCTAAAGTTAATGAGTAATAAAACTAAGTTTTTACAATAAATTCTAATCCAGCCATCGATCCAACATATAAATTAGGCTTAGTTTTTTTTAGCTTAATGATAGTATCTGAGACTTCTATATCTATTCCACCTGGAAAAATTCTAATAATTTTACCATTGCTTTTAGTGTCGTTGTCTGTGCAAGTTACTACCACTTTTTGGTCCAAATGCATTATTTATCTCCTAAAATTATATAGAATATTTTTTTAAATCCTCTAGTTTTACTACTGAAAGTGTTGCCATGTTAGTTGATTTTAAAATTACTGTAGGGGCCTTTTCAGCTTCGAATGCCTCTTGCCATCTTGAAGCACAAAGACACCAGTGATCTCCTTCTCTTAAACCTCTAAAATTATATTCAGGTATAGGAGTACTTAAATCATTTCCAACTGATTTTGAAAATTTTAAAAAAGAACTTGTCATTATACAACAAACTGTGTGTAAACCAAAATCATCCGGACCAGTATTACAACAATTATCTCTATAGAATCCAGTTATCATTCCATTTTTATCTTCTGAAGATAAACATGGTTCAAGATCGCCGCCAAGAACATTAAGTTGTTTACTATTCCCACCTCTTTTATATGAGCCATCCATTTATTTCTCCAATTTTATGAGTTTGTTCGAAGCAGTTTCTATAATATTTTCTAATTTTGTCAAAAACTCTTGCTTTGGCAATCCTGGCTGAATTTCTGGAAGAATCTTGATAGTAATAGATTTGGATCTAAGTCTATTAGGATATTTAAAAAAACTATTTTTGGGCCATAGTAACCCTGCATTATGAGCCACAGGAATTACAGGAACTTTTGCTTGAGAATATAAGAAAAAAACTCCAGGCAGATATGGTTTTTCTTTTGAAGAAACTCCAGGTTTTACTCTTGTGCCTTGAGGGAAAATCATCATCGATCTATTTTCTTTAACTGCTTTTTTTGCATTTCTACCCATTTTTCTCAGTGCATTTAAACCTTGATCCCTTGTTATAGGAATAGCTCCAGCTCTCAAAAAATATAATCCAATCACTGGCAAAAAAATTAAAGCTTTTTTTAAAACTATTGATGGCATTGAAAATAGGTGTGTACAATAAACAGTTTCCCAAGCTGATTGATGTTTAATTGCATAGATAACGACTCTTTTACTTGAAGGAATTTGTCCAATAACTTTTATTTCAGTATTCAACCACCATTTCATACCTTTAGTCATCATGGCACACCAAATTTTATTTACAAAAATTACCACTTCTCTTGGAAATAAAAGACATGGGAGACATATAGTTACCAATAAACTAGTACCTAAGTAAAATTGTGTGTTAAATAAAAGAGATCTTAAAAATGTCATTCTCTATTATTCCATTATTCTAAATCTCAAGCTTATACATAGTAAAATAATGTACCCCGTTTGTTGTGCTTTTAATAGAAATTTCATAACCTTCATTTTCTGAAAAATGAGTAAAGTCTATCGGGCTAGCTGGATCATCTGAAATAAATACTACTTTTTTTTCTTTAGCCAAATTCTTCAATACTCTTTTTGCCTTTAAAACTGGGAGAGGACATTTTAATCCAGTAAAATCATATTCTTCCATCAAAAAGAGTTCCTTGTATAATCACATGTTTGAAATAAGTTATACATATTTATAAACCTAATCCAATTTAATTTTCTTGAATGAAGTGAATCTTAATTGTAATAGATAAATTATGACCATTTGGGGTAAAATTATTGGAAGTGCAACTGGATTTGCGTTAGGAGGTCCAATAGGAGCCCTACTCGGTGGAGCTGCAGGACATGCTCTTGATAAATTAAAAACGAAACAAAAACTCCCAGAAGAACTTGCATTAAAACAAATTGGATTTACCATTGGAGTGATTGTTCTTTCTGCTAAAATGGCTAAAGCTGATGGTAAAGTTACTAAAAGTGAAATAAAAGCCTTTAAACAAAAAATAAATGTTCCGGATAATGAAATTAAAAATGTTGCAAAACTTTGGGATCAAGCAAAAAAAACTACTGATGGTTTTGAAGTTTACGCAAAACAAATATCTAGTCTATTAGAAAAAAATTCATCTGTATTAGAAGAACTTCTAAACTTATTAGTGATTATTGCTGAAGCAGATGGAAAAATAACGAAACTAGAAAAAATATATTTGAAAGAGGTTAGTAATATTTTTGGTTTTTCCGAACAAGATTTTGAAAGAATTTGTTCTTCAAAACTGGATAAGCACATAGATCCATACCAAACGCTGGGTGTTTTAAAGAATGCGCCATTAGAAGAAATTAAAAACAAATGGAAAACGCTTGCAATGAAACATCATCCTGACAGATTAGTTGCTCAAGGTATACCTCAAGATATAATAGAAACTAATACTTATAGACTTAAAGAAATAAATAATGCATGGGATTTAATTAAAAATAAAAAGTATAATTTAAATGCCTAAAACTTTAATTACCTTTCAAAACTTTAAAATGTCTCAATCTAATAAAGTTTTATTAGAGAACATAAATATCTCAATTCATCAATTTGATAGAATTGTTTTGGTAGGGCAAAATGGATGCGGTAAAAGTTCATTATTAAAACTCTTAAAAAATAAAGAAGAATGTGATGCTGGTAAGATTTGGATAACTCCTAACTTAAAAATAGACTATTTGGAACAAGATCCTCCTGAACCTACTATTAATAATCTTTTAGAATTTTTGTCCAAAGATAATCAACACCCTAACTTATCTAAGATAAAAGAAATTATTGAAGAATTAAATCTTAAAGGAATTAATTTGAAAAATAAATTATCAGGTGGGGAAATACGTAAAATTTACATAGCTAAATTAATTCTCAGTGAGTCTGAATTGTTACTATTAGATGAACCCACCAACCATATTGACTTGCCAACTATAGACTGGTTAGAAAAAAAGCTATTATCTTTAAATAAAACATTAATCATAGTAAGCCATGACCAAGAGTTTTTAAGAAAAATTGCAACAAAAACTTTTTGGATATATCAAACCCAAATTTTAAAACGAGAGGGTCCATATGACAACTTTCAAAATTGGACTAATGAAATAATAGAAGTGGATAAAATAAAATCTCATAAATTAAAACAAAAAATAAAATCTGAAAAAAAGTGGGCTATTGAAGGAATATCAGCTCGAAGAAAAAGAAATATGGGAAGATTAAGAGATTTAGATAACCTCTTTAAAAATTATGAAAGTACAAAAGAAATAGTAAAAAAACCACTAAATTTGGTTCTTAATAAAACAAATGAGGCTGGACTAAATATAATTGAAACATTCGATTTGTCTTTTTCTTATGATGTAGACAGTGAAAATTTAAATATTTTCTCTGATTTAAACTTGAAAATCAGAAGAAATGATCGGATAGGAATAATAGGTGCAAATGGTTCAGGAAAAAGCACTTTAGTTAAAATTTTACAGGGGATATACCCTCCCAAAACTGGGAGAATTAAATTTGGCGAAAACGTAAATATTAAATATTTTGATCAAAATAAAGAAAATATAAATCTAAACAAAACACCGTGGAGTTCACTCGTTGGAAATGGAGACCATGTGGATTTTATGGGTGATAAAATACATGTATTGTCATATTTAAAAAAATTTCAATTTAATGAAAAAAAATCTTTGCAGAGTAACTCAACACTTTCAGGTGGTGAAAAAGTAAGGTTATCTCTAGCTGAGTTATTTCTAAATAAACATAATTTTTTAATTTTAGATGAACCTACTAACGATTTAGATTTTGATACTCTTGATTTGTTAAAACTGGTTATCAAAAACTATGACGGTACTGTATTAATTATTAGCCATGATAGATTTTTTCTAGATAGCACAGTAGAAAAACTTCTTGTATTTGAAAACAATAATAGAATTTTAAAACATGAAGGAAATTTTTCAGATTATTACAAAAAATTTGGATTAGAAAAATTAATTATAATAAATAATAATGGTAAGAACAAAATCTCAAATGAAAAAATAATACCAAAAAAAGTTGTTAATAAAAAGAAAATGAGCTTCAAAGATTCTTATTATTTGGAGATGTTACCCTTAAAAATTAAAAAACTAGAAAAAGAACTCAACGAATATGAAACCATTTTAAATGATAGAGATTTATTTAAAAATGATAGAAAAACTTTTGATAAGGCAACTACTGAAATAATAAACATTAAAAAAATTATTAGTGAAAGTGAAAATAAATGGCTTGAATTACAAATTTTAAATGACGAAATAAATAATCTCTAAAATTCAAGTTTATATTGACCTAAAATTTATAACTTATATTCTACTTTAGTCAGAGAGCTGTGTAGTTGCTTTTTTTAAAGAGGAAAGTCCGGGCTCTATAGAAATAAGGTGCTGGATAACCTCCAGCAGGGGCAACCCTAGGGAAAGTGCCACAGAAAATATACCGCCACTTTGGTAAGGGTGAAATGGTGTGGTAAGAGCGCACCGCATTTTTAGTAATAAAAATGGCATGGTAAACCCCACCTAGAGCAAGACCAAATAGAAGAAACCTATTTTGAATTTCTACAAAGTTTCTTGGGTAGGTCGCTAGAAAAATTTGATAACAAATTTTCAAGATTAATAACTACAATCAAAATTTTGACACAAAACCCGGCTTATCGCTCTCTGACACCAATAATAAAAAATTAAATTTACATAATTCATACCATAAGGTAGTTGATTTTCCCATTGACTACCATGAAATCCCATGTTATCCCATAAAGTTATAACTTATTGCCTAGGCAATTTTGAATGGAATTAAAAGTTTGGACCTGATGCAGATTTATTCTTTTTAATTTAGGATATTAAAATCAATGTTTTTATCAACCTCACATAATAAGATTGATTTAAAATGTAGAGTATCAATTCCAGCATCATTTCGAGTTAATTTAGAAAAATCAAATGAAACCTTGATTTTATTTAAAAGTCTTCAATTTAATTGCATAGAAGGTACTACCTCTACACGCATGCAAGCATATATTGACGCTATAGATGAGTTGGACGCTTTATCAGACGATGCATTTCTTTTAAGGATGATGATGGCAGATTCTTTTGAAATCAAATTTGATATTAACGGTAGAGTAGTTATTCCTGACACTCTTATGAACTTTGCCAACCTCTTCGATAAAGCTGTTTTTATGGGTATAGGAGAGTCATTTTATATTTGGTCTCCTACTGAATATGAAAATCAATATATGAAATCTCAACAAATACTTAAAGAAAAAGGTCCACCTAAATTAATTTTAAAAAAAAATTGAGTAAGCAGTATTAAAATGAATGATAGAGTTATACATATTCCAGTTTTACTTGATGAAGTAATAAAGGCATTATCTTTAACTCAAGACGAAGTTTATGTTGATGCAACTTTTGGTTTAGGAGGTTATACCAAAGCTATTTTAAAAAATAAAAATTGTAAAGTTGTTGCAATTGATAGAGATCCACATGCTAAAGTTTTTGCAGATAGTTTAAAAGAAAATTATGCAGATAGATTTTACTTTAAAATGGGGAAATTTTCTGAATTAGGTAATTTTTTAAATGAACTTAAAATATATGAAGTTGCGGGTATTGTTTTTGATCTTGGAGTGTCAAGTCCCCAATTAGATATCCAAAGTAGAGGTTTTTCTTTCAAATTAAATGGACCTCTTGATATGAGAATGTCATCCGAAGGTCCAACTGCAGATGAATTTTTAGACAAAGTTGAAGAAAATACTCTTGCAAATATAATATATGAATTGGGCGATGAAGTTCATTCAAGACGAATAGCCAAAAATATCATACATCAGAGATCAATTAATAAAATCAAAACAACAGGGCAATTAGCTGATATAGTTAGAAAAGCTATTCCAAAAAAGAAAAGTAAAATAGATCTGGCTACAAAAACTTTTCAAGCAATACGTATATATTTAAATGATGAAGTCAAAGAATTAGAAGAAGGATTAATAGCTGCAGAAAAAGTATTAAAACCAGAAGGTAGATTAGCTGTAGTTTCTTTTCATTCAATTGAAGACAAAATTGTAAAAAACTTCTTTAATAAATGCGTACAAAACAGACCTTCATCTAGACATCTACCTGAGCTTCCAAAAAAGGATCCAAGTTTAGAAATAATAACAAAAAAACCTATTCTGCCATCTGCAAAAGAGATTTACATTAATAAAAGATCTAGATCTGCAAAATTACGTGTTGCAAAACGGACACACTTTTCGTCTACATTTGGAGAAATTGCATGATAAGGTATCCATCCTCTTTTATTTTTTTTGTTATACTTTTTGTAGGAATTTCACTTTACCAAATTAAACATTTCATTACAAAAAAAGAAATAGAACTTGCTCAGATTCAAAATAATATAAAAAGTGCTAAATCAGATATAAATATTTTAAAAGCTGAACTTAGCTACCTAAAACGTCCTGATAGAATAGAAAAAATTGCTCTGAACAGATTAGGATTAAGAGAAATTTTGCCAACTGATATTTGGGATTTAAAAGATCTTGTAGACATAACAGTTACCTTAAATAATGGTGAAAAAAAATGAAATTATTTAATTTTTTTGACCTCGATGTAAGTAAAGAAAATCAATCTAGATTTCGTAAAATCAAATTACTAATTAGTAGTCTGTTATTAATAATGTCTTTTACAATTATTGGATACAGAACAATATCACTCGCCAACATAAACAAAGAGAAAGTTTCAAATATAGCTTATAAAACTAAAGACAATAAATCTTTTCAAAAAAATTTAAGAGGTAACATCTACGACAGAAATAATAAAATTCTAGCTACTACGATAAGCACATTAAGTCTTAATATAAATCCGCAGGAAATTTTGAATAAATATCAAACTATTACCAAATTAACTAAAATATTTCCTTACCTTAAGGAAGAAGATTTATTTAAGAAATTTAATAGTAATAAAAAACATATTAATCTGTTAAGAGAAATATCACCAATAGAGTATGTAAGTCTTTTGAATGCAGGAATAGAGGGTTTAAAAATTGAAACAGCAACCAAAAGAATTTATCCCAATAATACACTCGCTTCTCATATTCTTGGTGCTACAGATATTGATGGCAAAGGTATTGCCGGTGTGGAGAAAAAATTTGATAGTCAACTTCAAGGTGGCAAAGATGTAACTCTTTCTATTCATGGAGGCATCCAACATATAACTAGAGCATTGTTATTAGATCAAATAAAAAAATTTGAAGCTGAGGGGGGTGCTGGAATAATAATGAATGCAAAAAATGGTGAGATATTTTCTGTAGTTTCACTTCCTGATTATAATGCTAATAATTACAATTTAACATTAAATGAAAATCTTTTTAATAAAGCTACTAAAGGTATATATGAACTGGGCTCAACTTTAAAGCTAATTACCGCTGCTATTGCTTTTGAAAGTAACTTAATAAATGAAAATGACGTTTTTGACGTTTCAAAACCCTTGAAAGTTTCTTCTAGAATTATAAATGACTTTCATCCTCTAGATTACGCTATTAATATTCCAGAAGTAATTGTTCATTCTAGTAACATTGGATCGGCAAAAATAGCTGAGAAATTTGGTTCTTCAACTCAATTAAAATATCTAAGATCTCTTGGTTTATTGAATATGCTTTCACTAGAGATACCTGAGTTAGGGAAACCTCAAGTGATAAGGGACAAAAAAGTTTTAAGCACAATGACTATTTCATATGGCCATGGAATCTCAATCACACCTATGCATCTAGCATCTGCAACCGCAACTATTGTTAATAGTGGAGTGAAAGTTAATCCAACATTGATAAGAGGAAAAGTAGAGAAAAAAAATGAAGTTATTATCTCAAAAGAAACTTCAATTAAAATGAAAAGTATAATGAGGCTGGTTGTTAGCAATAAAAATGGTACTGCTAAAAAAGCAGAAGCGTCTGGATATTTAGTTGGAGGGAAAACAGGCACAGCTGAAAAAATTAATCCATCTGGAGGATATTATAAAAAAAAGAATATTGTAGCATTTACAGGTGCATTTCCAATGAATGATCCACAATTTATAATAACTATTATGATTGACAATCCCAAAGGTCAAAAATTTTCCTTTGGCTATAGAACTGCTGGATGGGTTGTGGCACCTATTGTAAAACAATTAGTAACAAGAGTTGCTCCAATTTTACGAGTAAAGCCTCAATTAGAAAGCTCACCAAAATTTTCTAATAATCTTTTAAATTTTAAGATTAGAGGTAAAAAAGACGGAGCAACCTTATAAAATGTTATTAAAAGATCTTATATCAAAAAATAAAATTTTACTGGATTTATTAAAAGATGTTCCGGACAAAATACTAAACTACAATATAAATGGAATCTCAGGAAATAGTAAAAGCATCGAAAATGACTATATTTATGTTGCAATTAAAGGTGCCCGGTTCGATGGATCAGATTTTATAAATGAAGCGAGACAAAATGGTGCTATACTTGTAATTGCAGACAAGTCTTATGATAAAAATGTGATATCAACAAATAAAATATCGACAAGACTTGTTTATACAGAACTTCTTGCATCTTTTTATAACAAACAACCCAAAGAAATTATTGGAGTGACAGGTACTAATGGTAAAACCTCAACAGTTGAATTTTGTAGACAATTATGGGTTCAAGCAGGATGGAAAGCAGCATCAATGGGAACCCTTGGAACAAAAATTGAGAATACTCTGAACAAAAGTATTCTTAAATCCCCAAAACAAAACCTTACTACTTTTGATCCTGATGAATTGTACAAAGAACTATATTCATTGGAAAACTTGGATATTTCACACTTGGCTTTAGAAGCATCATCACATGGTCTTGATCAATTTAGGCTTGATAGTGTTAAATTTACAGGTGCAATTTTTACAAACTTATCTCATGATCATCTTGATTATCATAAAAATATTGAAAATTATTTTAACTGTAAAAAAAGACTTTTCACTGAGATACTTCAAAGTAATTCTGCTGTAGCTATTAATATTGATGATGATTTTGGTAAAAGACTTTTTAACGAAATAAAAAATAACAGACATATTGTTGTTACATTTGGAAAAAGTTCAGGTGCAGATGTTAAAATAATTTCTATAAAACAAAATAATCAGAATATTGATTTAGTTTTAGAATATAAGAGTTTAATTTATAAATCTACTATTGGAATGATAGGAGAGTTTCAGTCATATAACGTAGTTGCTGCTGCTTCTATTTGCATTGCATTAGGAATTGATGCAAATCTAATATTCAAATCAATTAGTTACCTAAAGCCTGCACGTGGCAGAATGGAAATGATTCCAGCCACACATAATAACTCAATGATTATAATTGATTATGCGCACACTCCAGAGGCTTTAAGATATGTTTTAAATTCAATTAAAGAAATAGCTAAAGAAAAAATAATTACATTATTTGGATGCGGTGGTGACAGAGATAAAGATAAAAGAAAATTTATGGGAGAGCTTGCAAAAGAATTTTCTGATTTAGTAATAGTTACTGATGATAATCCAAGATCTGAAAGTGCATTTAATATCAGAAAAGATATTTTAGAGGGCTGCCCAAATGCAGTAGAAATTCCAGATAGAAATAAAGCCATCAATTACGCTATTTCAAAATTACAGAAAAATGATTTTTTACTTATTTCTGGTAAAGGTCATGAAACTTCTCAAACGATTGGTATGGAAACACTTCCTTTTGATGACTTCACAGTTGCAAAGGAAACTATAAAGAATATTGAAAATTCAAAGGAAGCTGACTAATGCCATTATGGACAAAACAAGACTTAATAACTGCTTGCAAAGCATCAGATCCAACTTCAAATTTTCTAAGTGATTTTGATAACATTTGTGGAATTAGTATAGATGACAGAACAATTAAAAAAGGAGAATTATTTATAGCCCTTATTGGGGGAAATTTTGATGGTCACAAATTCATAGAGTCTGCAATCTCTCGCGGAGCGAGCGGGGTATTAGTGTCAAATATTAGAATGGCTAAAAAATATAATGGATTACATGTAGATGACACAAAAGAAGCACTAATAAATATTGGTAAATTTGCAAGAAACAGATTTAATGGAATTACTATTGGAATAACGGGTAGTAGTGGAAAAACCAGTACTAACCATATATTATCAAGTGCACTTAATCAATGTGGTAAAACTCATAAAACGTTTGGAAATAATAATAATTTAATTGGACTTTCTCTAACATTGTCCAGATTACCCCATAATTTTAATTTTTGTATTTTAGAATTAGGAATGAATAATATTGGTGAAATTAGAGAATTAACTAAAATTGCTAAACCTAATATTGCAGTAATCACTAATGTATCAAACTCTCATATACAAAATTTTAAAAATGAAAAAGAAATTGCCATAGCAAAAAGTGAAATTTTCTTAGGATTAGAAAAAAATGGTTTAGCCATTATAAACTCAGATAACTATTGGAGAGAATTTTTAATAACTGAAGCAAAAAAAGTTAACGCTAAAATTCATCTATTTGGTCATTCTAAAATTTCAAACACTCAAATCAAAAAATTAGTTAACGAAAAAGACGGATCAACTATTTCTTATGACAAAATAGAGAATTGGCATTTGAAATATTTAAATACGACACAAGCTGAAAATGTGATTGCATCTATATCTGTCATTAAAGAATTAAAACTTCCAACTAAAAAATTAATGAAATCAATTAGTAATCTAAAACCCTTATCTGGAAGAGGTGAAAAGCTCATAATTAATTTTAATAGTAAACAAAAGACAATTATAATTGACGATAGCTATAATGCAAATCCTGCGTCAATGATGGCTGCTCTCCACAACTTTAATAATTTAAGAATAAAATATCGTAAATTTGAAGCAGTAGTAATAATTGGCGATATGCTTGAGTTAGGTAAAAGTTCAACAAAGTTACATTTAGATCTTGTGCCAATTTTAAAGAACATAAATCCAAACTTATTATTAACTGTTGGGAAATACACAAAGAAAATAAATGATAAATTAAATTTAACAATAAAATGTCATTCATACTATGAAATCAGTGAATTAGTTAGAGAAATCAAACAATTTATAAAACCCAACCAAATAATCCTTTTAAAAGGCTCCAATGGAACTGGTCTTTGGAAACTTGTGCCAATTTTTAAAAATATTATTCAAGAGAATGCCAATGCTGCCTGACCTTTTATTAAATTACACTAACCACTTTCAACCTCTTAATTTGTTTAACTATATTTCTTTTAGAACAATTGGGGCTCTTTTAACCGCATTACTAATTAGCTTTATTTTTGGTCCAAGTATTATATCTCTTTTGAAAAAAACACAAAAAAAAGGCCAGCCAATTAGAACTGATGGTCCAAAAAATCATATTATTTTCAAAGCTGGCACACCTACAATGGGAGGTTTATTGATACTATTAGCTTTTTCAATTTCAACAATTTTGTGGGCTAGGCTTGATAATCAATATATATGGGTTGTGCTAGGAGTAGCTATACTTTTTGGTGTAATTGGCCTTTTAGATGACTGGTTAAAAGTATCAAGAATGAATAGCAGTGGTTTAAAAAGTTATCAAAAAATTATTCCCCAGCTTTTTATAGCTTTTTTTGCAGCTTGGATAATTTTAGAAAACACACCAGAAAATTTACAAAACACATTATCAATCCCTTTTTTAAAAGATAGTATTTTATTTTTAGGAATTTTATATATCCCATTTACAATCTTAGTAATTGTGGGTTCATCTAACGCTGTAAATTTAACTGATGGTCTTGATGGTTTGGCAATAGTACCAGTAATGATTGCAGCAGGTTCATTGGCTGTAATAGCTTACTTAGTAGGAAATATAAATTTCTCAAATTATCTACAATTAAACTATGTTCCAGGTGTTGGTGAAATAACAGTTTTATTAGGTGCAATTATAGGTTCTGGATTAGGTTTCTTATGGTTTAATGCGCCACCAGCAATGGTTTTTATGGGTGATACTGGTTCATTGTCACTCGGAGGAGTAATTGGTGTCACTGCATCAGCATCGAGGCATGAATTAGTATTAGTTATAATTGGAGGTCTTTTTGTATTAGAAACAGTGTCCGTAATAGTACAAATTTTGTCATTTAAACTTACAGGCAAAAGAATATTTAGAATGGCACCTTTACACCATCATTTTGAACAAAAAGGATGGGCAGAATCTACAATTGTAATAAGATTTTGGATTATTGCTGTAATTTTGGCTTTGGTCGGCATTTCTTCACTTAAACTAAGGTAATAAATTGATAAGAATTAATTATTATGAAAATAAAAATGTTGGGATTTTAGGAGCTGGATTATCTGGTATGGCCGCAGCTAAAATTCTTTCAAATTCAAAGGCAAATATATTTGTATTTGATGACAAGAAAGAGAAGCCAGACTTTATTAGAAAAAAAAGTTGGAGAAATTATAATCTATGGCCATGGAAAACCTTAACTGCATTAATTGTGAGTCCAGGTATACCAATAAATTCAAAAAATAAACATCTAGCCATACAATATGCAATAAAAAATAAAGTAAAAATTATTAACGAAATTGATTTATTTTTTGAAACAAAACCAGAAGCTAAAATAATTGGAATAACTGGCACGAACGGTAAATCTACAACAGTTGCATTATTATTTCATATATTAAAATTTAATAAAATTAAATGTGTCATAGGTGGGAATTATGGCTTCCCTGCCTGTGAAATTAAAGACCCTGGAAAACAAGGTATAATAATTCTAGAATTATCAAGTTATCAACTAGATACTGCACAAAAATTAAGTCTAGATCTAGCTACAATAACAAATATTACTAAGGATCATTTAGATTACCATGAAACTTTTAAAAAATATAAACTTGCTAAACTTAAAATCCTTAATTTTTTAAAAGAAAATGGAACATTTATTTTAGACGCTGACAACAAACTTCTTAATGAAATGGTAAATAAGAAGAAGTTTAAATCTAAGAATATAATTAAAATAAAAAAAGATAAAACTTACAATTATATTAATGATAATGATTATCTGCAGGGGGCTCATAATGCGTCTAATTGCTCTTTAGCAGTATCAATAGCTAAGCATCTAAATATAACTATTGAAAAAATTAAATTTGCTATATCAAATTTCAAAGGGTTACCTCACAGGATGGAACCTATATATATATCAGACAGAATTAAAATTATAAATGATAGTAAATCAACTAATGGGGAATCTACTGCCGCTGCTCTAAAGTCTTTTAAAAATATTTTGTGGATAGCTGGAGGTCAACCAAAATCAGGCGGTATTGGAGAGGCTAAAAACTTCTTAGATAGAGTAATAGAAGTATTTTTAATCGGTAAATCAACTAAATTTTTTTGCAAAGAAATTTCAAGATGTAAACAAGATTTACAAATACATGATTGTTTAACATTAGAAAAGGCAACTAAACTTGCTTTTAAAAAAGCTGCAATTTCTAACTTTAAAAATTATGTGATTTTATTGTCTCCTTCCGCAGCTAGTTTTGACCAATATAGAAACTTTGAAGATAGAGGAAATAAATTTAAAGAAATAGTTAATCAACAATTGAGTGAAAGTTTTATAAAATGAACATTACGCGTTCAGACAGATCTAACCTTGCACTTTGGTGGTGGACAATAGATAGATATTTGTTGACTTCATTTTTTATATTAATGATGTTTGGGATTTTATTAGTAATGGCATCAAGCCAACATCTGGCAGAAAATCTGAATATTCAGTCACATTATTTTACAATCAGACACATATTTTACATAGCCTTAAGTATTCCAGTAATAATTTTCTTTTCAATATTAAATGAAAGACAAACCAAAATTATATGTATTTTAGGTATTATAATTACTATAGCACTTCTTTTTGTAGTTTTATTTGATGGAGAGAAAATAAAAGGGGCACAAAGATGGCTTTATATAGGAGGTTTAAGTTTTCAACCAAGCGAAATAAGTAAACCTTTATATGTAGTATTTAATGCTTGGCTGCTGTCTTTGTGGATTGAAAAAACAAAATTTCCAGGTTGGATGTGGTCAATTGCATCAATAATTCTAATATCATTTCTATTATTATTACAACCTGACTTAGGAATGACCATCTTAATGATGTTTACATGGGGATTCCAGTTATTTATTACCGGAATACCATTGATTATTATTTTATGTCTTATTATGGCTTTCCCAATATTTATAATTTTTTCTTACAAACATTTTGATCACGTTAAAATAAGAATAGATAATTTCCTTGAAGGTAAAACCTATCAGGTATCTAAATCCCTACAATCATTTGAGTCTGGTGGTTTTTGGGGCAAAGGTCCAGGTGAAGGATTTTATAAAAAATCTTTGCCTGATGCACACTCAGATTTTGTATTTGCTGTTGCAGCAGAAGAATATGGTGCGTTACTATGTAGTGTTATAATTATAATTTATGGACTAATAATAATTAGATCATTTTACTATACTATTAACAATAATAATCTTTTTTTTATTTTAGCTGTTGGCGGTCTTGCTTTCCAATTTGCCTTTCAATCATTAATACACTTGGCAAGTAATACAGATCTCATTCCTACTAAAGGAATGACATTACCATTTTTATCATATGGTGGCTCATCTCTTTTAGCATCAGCAATAACAGCAGGAATAATTTTATCTTTTACTAAAAGAAGCAACCCTTTGGATCCAATCAGAAAAGAAATTTATGAAAAAAAGTAATATAAAAAATTGTAATAGAAAAAAAAATTTATTGGTTGTTGCTGGGGGAACTGGTGGTCACATATATCCATCATTGTCTCTAATTGACAAGATGACTAATTATAATTTTGTTATTATTACTGACCAAAGAGGTAGTAAATATTATGAGAATTTCTTTGAGAAAAAGTCTTTAAATTTTAAAATTTTTACTCATAAAGTATCTAGTCCAAGTAACAAAAATATAATACAAAAAATAATATCATTATTACAAATTTCATATTCGCTTATTAAATCGTTATTAATAATTTTATTCAAAAAACCAGATGTAGTGATAGGTTTTGGGGGATACCCCACAATAGCACCTATGATTGCATCTAAAATTTGTTCTATTCCGTCAATAATACATGAACAAAATGCTATTATTGGAAGGGTTAATAGACTACTTAGTAAAATCTCAAATATATTAGCATTGTCATTTGCAGATACAAAAAAAGTTGAAAATGTTAAAAATATTATTTTTACAGGAAACCCTGTAAGGAAAGAATTTGAAGAAATAAGTCATATTAAGTATATGAAATCTATTTCTAATAAACCATTCACTATTTTAATCTATGGTGGCAGTCTAGGGGCATCATACTTTTCAAAACAATTAACATCCATAATCTGCCAACTTCCAGAGAAAATAAAAAAAGAAATCAAGATTATTCAGCAAGTAAGAGTAGAAGATTTAAAAACTGTAAGGAATAAATATAGAACTCACAAAATTGAAGCAGAAATTTCTACTTTTTTTCAAAACATTTCTAATAAATTTCAAAAAGCACACTTAATAATCA
>CACJQK010000006.1 GCA_902595515.1 uncultured SAR116 cluster alpha proteobacterium | reverse complement strand
AATTGGAAGATAAAATTGTTTATTCAATTGTAGATAGTATAAAAAAAAGACAAGTTATTAAACTAAGAATTGATTGCTCAACCGGCAATAGGAAGTTTGACAATACAATAAACAACCAGATAAGTCATTTTGATAAATCAAAAAATGAATTTATTCATATAATTGACCCTAAACCTAGACTATTTATTATTGGAGCTGTTCATATTGCTCAAGCACTTGTTTCATTTGCTTATATAGCAGATTATGAAATAATATTAATTGATCCGAGAGATCATTTTGCAACAAAAGATAGATTTCCAAACTGTAAAATAATTAATAAATGGCCCGATGAAGCACTTGCAAAGTTTCATTTAGATGAATCTTCACATTTAGTAACGCTTACACATGATCCAAAAATTGATGACTTAGCCTTAATATTTTGTATGAAAAAGAATTTTGGATATATAGGATCTTTAGGAAGCAAAAAAACTCATAACAAAAGATGTGAAAGATTACTTGAAAAAGGGTTCAATGAAATCGAATTATCTAAAATTCATGCTCCAATAGGCCTGGATATTAAGGCAAAAACACCTGCAGAAATTGCTACTTCTATATTAGCAGAGATAATAAATTATAGACGCAACGATCATGAAAAATGAAAAGAAAAGTCATAAAATAAAAAAAATTTTACTGGCTGCAGGGCAGAGTAAACGTTTTGGAGATAAAAATAAACTCTCAGCAATGATCAATGGTAAACCTATAATTAATCATATTTTGGATACATTAATTGAGATATATGATCCTTCAGAATTGATTGTAATAGTAGGACACGAACATAAAAAAATTAAAAATTTAATATTAAATAAAGGCATCAAAATTTTAGAGAATATAAACTACAAAAAAGGTATTGGGACTTCAATAGCTCTAGGAATGAATAATTTAGATACAGAAATTGACGGTGTTATGATTATTCCAGCAGATATGCCATATATTAATTCTAAAGACATTATTAATTTAGAAAAAAAATTTATGGAACTCAATTGTCTAAAAGTAGTAATGCCTGAATATAATTCTAAAATAGGCAATCCTGTTATCTTGCCAAGAAATTATTTTAGCACTTTAAAAAGTCTAAAAGATGATTTTGGTGCAAGATCACTGATTAGAAAAAAAGATATAATTACCCTTAAGTCAGAATTTGGAACAATTTTTGATATAGATACAAAAGATGAGCTGGCAAAAACATATAATTAATTTAAGATGCAGTTCTTGCTGCTTTTTTTCTTTCATGTTCTTTTAAAAATTTTTTTCTAATCCGAAGACTTACTGGTGTTACTTCAATGAGTTCATCATAATTTATGAATTCCAATGCAAATTCTAAAGTAACATTTATAGGTGTTGTTAATAAAACAGCGTCGTCACTACCAGAAGCCCTGACATTTGTAAGTTGTTTACCTTTTAGTGGATTTACAACAAGATCATTATTTCTGCTATGTATACCAATGATCATCCCCTCATAAACTTCAACACCATTTTTAATTATCATTTTTCCTCTATCTTGAAGGTTAAATAATGCATATGGAAGAGCTTTGCCTTGGCTTATTGAAATTAAAGCTCCATTTCTTCTTCCAGTCTGCAATCCTTCAATAACAGGTCTATACTTATCAAAAGTATGATACATTAGACCTGAGCCAGAGGTTAATGTTAAAAATTCTGTTCTAAAACCTATTAAACCCCTACTAGCAATGCTATAATCTATACGAACCCTACCATTGCTGTCTGGAACCATATCTACCAATTGAGCTTTTCTTTCACCCAATTTTTCCATTATTTTGCCTTGATGAATTTCTTCTATATCAATGGTTAAGTTTTCAAATGGTTCATTTTTTACATTATCTATGATTTTTGTAATAACTTCTGGAGATGAAACACCCATTTCGAAACCTTCTCTTCTCATATTCTCTATAAGAATAGACAAGTGTAGTTCTCCACGACCTGAAATTCTAAATTTGTCAGGATTATCTGTATCTTCAACTCTTAATGCAACATTAGTTTTTAATTCTTGATGTAACCTTTCACGGATTGACCTGCTTGTAACTAATTTTCCTTCTTGACCTGCAAATGGACTATCATTTACTTGTATCATCATACTAATAGTAGGCTCATCCACTGACAGCTTTTCTAATGCTTCAAACTTTCCTACCTCACAAATTGTATCAGAAATTTTTAGCTCTCCTAGACCGCTTATTGCTACAATGTCTCCTGCATTAGCTTCATCAACTTCTTTCTTTTCTAAACCATGAAAATTCATTATTTGTAGAACTTTACCTTGACGAACGTTTCCATTTTCATTTCCGATAGAGACGTTTTGACCCTTTTTTAAGTGTCCTCTTCTTATTCTTCCTGTTCCTATCAAACCAACATAACTAGAGTAACTTAAGGCTGATATTTGCATTTGAAGGTTACTATTTGGATCAACATTTGGGTAAGGAACTTTGTTTATGATAGTATCGAATATTGCATCCATATTATTTTTTTTATCTATCAAGTCATTAGTTGCCCAGCCCTGTAATGCAGATGCATAAACAACAGGAAAATCAAGTTGGGTTTCATTAGCACCTAATTTATCAAAAAGATCAAAAGTTTGGTCTAATACCCAATCTGGTCTAGCTCCATCTCTGTCAACTTTGTTTATTACGACAATAGGACAGAGGCCAGCTTCGAGAGCTTTTTTAGTAACAAAACTAGTTTGTGGCATAGGACCATCAACAGCATCAACTAATAACAATACTGAGTCTACCATAGATAAAACTCTCTCAACTTCACCACCAAAATCGGCATGACCTGGAGTATCTACAATATTAATTCTCCATTCTTTCCATCTTAATCCTGTATTTTTTGATAAAATCGTTATGCCACGTTCTTTTTCTAAATCGTTAGAATCCATTACTCTTTCAATTAATTCTGAATGAGCAGCAAATGTACCGGACTGTTGTAACAATGCATCAACTAAGGTTGTTTTACCATGATCGACATGAGCAATAATGGCTATATTTCTGATTAATTTTATTTTCTCTTCTGCTGACATAACATTTTTCATTTTACTTATTTAATTTTGTTAAGATTTAACATAACGGTGATTATATAGCTTTTTATTAAGTGTTTTGTCACTAAATAAAAATAAAGAGTTATAATTTAGTTAGAATTAAATAAATTCTTCCTGAGTATTTTTAGATATTGGTTTTACTTTTTCGAATTTTAAAGCTAAACCAAGTAAGGGTGGAACCATAAGTAAAGTCAAAATAGCAGAGGTGGATAATCCTCCGAAAACAACGGTTCCAATACCACGATATAATTCTGAACCAGAGCCTGGGAAAATTACAAGTGGAATTAACCCAAACAGACTTGTCAAGGTTGACATAAAAATGGGTCTTATTCTATTTCTTGTTGCTTCAGTGATAGCTTCTGAAATTTTCATGCCTTCATATCTAATATGCCAAAGAGTTTGCTCTACCATTAAAATAGAATTATTCACAACAATTCCAGTCAAGATTATAAAACCTAACATAGTTAGCATATCCAGTGATTGAGTAGTAAATTGATTTAAAACAACTAAACCCATAACTCCCCCTGCACCTGCTATAGGGACAGTTATCATAATTACAAAAGGTAGAATAAATGACCTCATTAGAACTGTAAGCAATAAAAATATTACAAAGAAAGCAATTAAGACATTATTTTTCATTGCAATCCATGTCCGTTCTAATTCACTTGCTGCACCAGACAAGTTTATAGAAATACCATTAGGTAAGTTGTTTGATAGAGGTTTAATTACTGAGTTCTGCAATTTTAAAACAGCGTCTTCTAATGAAATACTCTCATGTGGACGTAATTGTAATGTAACCACTCTTCTTCCTGATAATCTTTTTATTTGTTTCGGGACACCAATCAAGTCAATCTCTGCAACTTGTGACAATCTTACTAATTCTCCTGTTTTGAGTATCAATGGTAAATTTTTTAAATCATCTATTTTGTTAGTATTGGCTTTATTTGAAGTTAAAACTAGCTCAATTAATCTTCCTTCAAACGGTATTTCTAAGATTCTTATGCCGTCATTATATACATCTAAAGATTGTGCTAAATCTTTAGCTGACATTCCAATATCAGCTAATCTTTCCGGAATAGGTTTTATTATTACTTGAGGAGACCCAGTTCCCATTTGAGGAACTGACCTAACTTGATGTCCATCTTTAGGTGGAAATTCCTTTCTCACACTTCTAAAAATTTGTTGTGCTGATGGTTGTATTAAATTTAAGGAAGGTCCTGTAATTTCAAGTTTTATTACTCTAGACCCACCTACCGATCTTCCAAATAATGAAGCTTGTTGAGCAAATGCTCTAGCGCCTGGTTGTGATCTTATCGGTTTTGTTAATACTGGCAAAATTTCTTTTACTCTTTCAGGATTTTCAGTAGCTGCTCCTGCAAATGCGCCTCCTGAATAAGCTACAAAGAAGAAACGTGAAATCTTAGGTTTTCCATAAGGACCATCACTCTCAGCTTCCCATAGTGGTTTTGCAGCTCTCTCCATCGCTCTAGATATTTCAACAGTTGATTCTTTGTTATAACCTGGTGGCACAATTATACGGGCAAACACAAAATTTCTATTTCCATCAGGTAAATAATCAAGTGGAGGAAGAAAGGATACTATTATTAAAACAGCGGTTATTATCAAACAACAAACAACAGTTAAACCAGATTTCAAAGAACTAGTTGACCAGGAAGCATATGTTTGTATAGATTTTGCTATTTTACCTGCAAAATAATCAATAAATTTAATAGAAAATCTCTTTTCTTCTTTTTCTATAGGACAATCTAGTATTCTAGAAGCTACAGATGGTATTAATGTTATAGAAATTACAACTGAGATTAATACAGATACTGAAATTGCTATGCCTATATCTCTAAATAATTGTCCTACTGGCAAATCTAACAATAAAATTGGAATGAACACAACTACAGTAGTTAATGCAGAACCTAGTATTGGAGCCCAAACTTGTTTAGAGCCACTATATGATGCCATAGCAGCAGACATGTCTGACTGCTTTAATCTATATATATTTTCTTGACTAACAATTGAAGCATCAACCACCATTCCAACAGCAAAGGCTAGTCCAGCCAACGAGATGACGTTCACAGAAAGACCTAACCACGAAATTGCTACAAATGTACCAATAACTGAAACTGGTATTGCTAACATAATTATACACGTTGGTCTGATGCTCCTTAAGAAAAGCATTAATATGCATATTGCAAGAATTCCACCGATAATAATATTTTGTTGAACTAATTTAATGGCAGCATTTATATACACTGTTTCATCATAAACATTATTCAAAACAAGACCATTTTCAGCAAGAATACCATTATTTAATTTTTCAATTTCTATCTTTAGATCTTTGATAATTTCTACAACGTTTGATTTAGGTTCTCTAATTACTGCAAAAGTAATAGCATCCTGTCCGTTTAATCTCCTAAAACTTGTAGGTTTTTTATAAGACATATAAATTTTTGCTACATCTTCTAGCTTAACATTTATTGGAATACCATCTAAACCCGTTTCTGATCGCAAAATTATTTTTTTAGCAGTTGCAGGCGTATATGAAATAGCTTCAGCTCGAAGGGAATAAGTTCTTTTTCCTTCAATAATTTCTCCTGCAGTAACTTGCGCCGAACTAGCTTTTAATGCCTCTAATACAACTGGTATTGAAATTGAATATTCAGCTAATTTATTTATATCTAAAGCTACTTTTAATTCTTTTCTTTGACCCCCACGAAATGTTATCTCTGAAATGCCTTCAATACGTGATAATTTTTCTACAATTTCATATTCAACAAAATCACCTAAAGTACCTAAATCTTCTATTTTAGATCCAGGTAATTTAATCATAGCTAATCTTGAAATTGGACTGTCGTCTGAATTAGATGTGCGAACTGTAGGCCGTTTTGCGTCAAAAGGCAAACCATCAATTGAAGAAACTTTACTCAAAAGTTGTACAAGAGCAATATCCATGTCTTGACCAACAGAATATGTTAAGGTTACCCTTGCTGATCCAAATCGACTATCTGATACAACTGTTTCAACACCAGTAAGTGAACTAACAGCCAATTCAACCCTAGTAACAACCTCTCTTTCAACATCTTTAGGAGAAGCACCTGGCCATGAGACTCTTACTTGTAAAACTGGTTTGTCAATGTCAGGTGTCATTTGGATTGGTATTTTTTGTAAAGAAACAAAACCAAAAGCAATGATAAGAAAAACCATTGCAGCAACTGCAATAGGTTGTTTAATTGCAAATTTGATTAAATTATCCATCTTTTATGACTAAACTTAGATTAATTTTTTTTTCTTTTTATTTTAATTGCTTGGTTTGGTCTTAAACTTTCGTTTCCCATCACCACTACAAACTGACCTTCTTCTAGACCTTTTAAAATTTCTATTTTATCTCCAACAGATATCCCACTTTGAATAAACTTTTGTTTAGCTATGCCTTTATCAAAAATATACACAATTTGTTTGTTGGCAGATGGTATTAATGCATCTTTAGGTATGAGCAACCTTGGCTTAATGTCTCCAAAAGGGATATATAAAGAAAAGCGAGTGCCAGAGGCATTAATATTTGTTGGCAAATCTTCATTCAAACTAATTCTAAGTTTCCTAGTTCCAGTTCTAATATTTTCTAAGTTGACAATGCCTCTTACTTTCCCAGAAAATTTAGCTTTTTGACTAAAAATATCTACTTTTGAACCTATTTTGACTTCTGATGCTAGGTCAGATCTTAAATCAGTTTCTATTTCTTTAAATTGAGTGTTAAGAATTGATGCTAAAACTTTACCTTTAGATGTTAATGCACCAACTTGTGCATCAATATTGACAATGTTTCCATCAATTGGTGATTGAATCTTAGAATAATTTAAATTTTCTTTGTTTTCATTAAGTAAAATTTCAAGTCTTTTAATATTATATTTTCTTTGAGCAATTTCTTGTTGGTTTTCAAGGAGCAATATATTAATGCCATCTAAATTATCTTGAGTAATTATATTTTGTTTTTTCAGATTTTTAGCATTTTGAACTTTAGAGAGCCTTAATGATAATTTTTTTTCCAAAATATCTAGTGTCTCCTTCTCATATTTTATTTCTGCAGCAATTTGCTCTATGTTTCTCAAAATATCTTTTGAATCAAGAGTAAACAAAACATCATTTTTTTTAACATTATCTCCAATGTTAAAGTGAATTTTTAAGATTTCCTGATTGATTTTCGAAGAAATAATAGTTGGATTAACAGCTACTAATCTTCCTATAGACTCAGTCTTTTCTGCTATATTAAAATATTGAACTTTGGCAACGTTAACTAAAGAGGCTCTTTTATTCTTGTTCTTGAAAGATGACTGAGCATACAAAGGAAGTGAAATAAAAAATGATAAGTTAACTAAAATTACGATTAAAATTTTCATTTTTTTATATCAACACAAAATAGATTGTTAAAGTTGTGGACCTGCAGCTAAAAGTTTTCTTCCATGGTCATTATCACAAAATTTTTGAAAGTTATTGATAAATAGTTGTGCTAATTCCTTAGCCTTATTTTCCCATTCAGAATTATTTTTCCATGATGATCTAGGATCTAACAAATTAGATGGGATATTATTAATACTTTTAGGAATTGCCAAGTTAAAATATGGTATTATCTCCATATCAACATCATTCAATTCGTCATTTAAAATTGCATCAATAATTGACCTAGTGTCTTTTAAGGAAATTCTTTCACCTTGACCATTCCAACCAGTATTAACTAAAAAAACTTTAGAGTTAGAAACTTTCATTTTTTTTGATAATACGTTTGAATACTTTGTTGGATGTAACATTAAAAAAGCTGCACCATAGCACGCAGAAAATGTTGGCTGCGGCTCGGTAATCCCTCTTTCTGTTCCAGCAGTTTTTGCGGTAAACCCTGACAGAAAATGATATTCGGCTTGATCATAAGTTAGTTTAGATACTGGAGGAAGAACCCCAAAAGCGTCAGCTGCTAAAAAAATAATTTTACTAGCATGTGTTCCTTTTGATACAGGCTTAACGATATTATCAATATGATATATTGGGTATGATACTCTTGTGTTTTGTGTCACTGATGTATCAAAATAATCGACAATACCTTCTGCATTCACACTTACATTCTCTAGTAAAGCATCCCTTTTAATTGCTTTATAGATATCGGGTTCTTTATTCTTGTCAAGGTCAATAGTTTTTGCATAACATCCGCCCTCAAAGTTAAACACACCTTCTTCATCCCATCCGTGTTCATCATCTCCAATTAGTTGTCTTTTAGGATCAGTTGATAGAGTTGTTTTTCCAGTTCCTGATAGTCCAAAGAATAAAGCAACAGAACCATCTTCTCCTTTATTCGCCGAGCAATGCATTGAGGCTATATTTTTTTGTGGCAGAAGATAATTCATTACTGAAAACATACCTTTTTTCATTTCACCACCATACCAACTTCCACCAATAATTTGGATTTTGTCAGTTAAATTAAAAGCTATGAATGTTTCAGAATTAAGACCTTGTTCTTCAAAGTTTTTGTTAGTCGATTTAGAGCCATTTAAAACGTGGAAATCTGGTTTAAAATTTTTTAGCTCTTCTTCAGATGGTCTTATAAACATATTTTTTACAAAATGAGCTTGCCATGCTACTTCCATTACAAATCTGACGCTTAGACAAGTATCCTTGTTTGTTCCACAAAATGCATCAACAACATAAAGTTTTTTGTTTGATAGTTGTTTACTAACAATATTATAAAGGTGATCCCAAACATTTTTATCTATTGGTTTATTATCATTTCTTGCGAAATCTGAAGTCCACCACAAATTATCTTCGGTTGTTTCATCCTTTAAAATATACTTATCTTTTGGAGATCGACCTGTATAAATCCCAGTCATGACATTTACAGCTCCATTGTGAGTATTTTGAACTTTTTCAAAACCTTCTAATTTTTCATTATTTTCCTCAACATATAAAAATTCATAGGAAGGATTATGTATGAGTTCAGAAATATTCTTAATTCCAACTTTAGATAACTCTTTTTGTAATTTATTATTCATAAAAATTCTCAAAATATAATTATATATGTAGATCAATGTTTAGTATTTTTTGTTAAAATACAAGTTATTTATAATAGAAAATAACATGTTAAAATTTAGAATTAATGGTGTGAAATATTGATTTTTTCTTATATATTATCCATATGTAACTTAATATTCTCATTTCAAGGTTCGACTCTTATTTTAATTTATAAAATCTATTAACAGATGAAAAAACATTTAACTATAATTGGTGGAGGATTTTCTTCTTGGGTTGCCGCTAGTATTTTTGCTGATAATGGTTACTCAGTAGATGTTTTTGAAAAAGAAAAAGATAGTTTCGGGTCCCAACAGATTACACCCAATGGTTGGAAAGCATTATCAAAACTTATAGATTTAAAAAATATTCAAAAACACTTTGAACCATTTTATAATATTTACATAAAAAAATTAAATTCAAAAAATAATTTAGAAATTTTACTTCATCATGACTTAATAGAGAAGAATAACAATTATGGCTCTATTCAAAGAAAAAGTATAATTAGTTTTTTCAAAAATCATGCACTTAAAAATAATACAATAAAAATAATTAATTCTAATGTGAAAAATATAGTTTCAAATAACAACTATAATGAATTGATTGATGATAAAGGACAGATATTTAGAACTAATTTCATGGTTGGTTCAGATGGTATTGACGGCGTTAGTAGAAAGTTTGTAGTTGGATCAAATAGTTATATCAGAAAGAAAAAAATATTTAGAACAATCTCATTTAAAGACAGTGCCTACAATTTATCAAAAACAATTTTACAAGTATTAGTTCACGAAAATGGTTATTATGTGATTTATCCAACTATTATAAACGAAAAAAAAGCAACAAATTATATTTTTGTTCCAAAAAATAATGAAACTGAACTACCAAGTTTGAATAACAAAGTCTTAAATTATCTCATTCCTGAAGATTTAGAATGGAGTATAACATACGCTTCATTTAATTATGGGGAAAAAACTTCAATTTATAAGAATGGATTATTTTTATTTGGAGATGCTGCTTTTGCAATACCACCACATACAGCACAAGCAGGCAATCAAATATTAGAAGACGCAGTTTATATTAAAAAATTATTAAATGAAAATTATGATTTTCATGAAATTGTAAATATGTATGTTAAGGAAAGATATTTAAAGAAAGATATGTTGGCTAAAAAATCAAAAATGGTTGGTGAAATACTTAGCGCACAAAATATTACTAAATATTTAAGAGATTTTAGCTTAAAGTTAAATGGAAATAAATTGTTAGATAAAATTTTGAGCCCTATTTGGACTACAGAAAGTTATGAATAAAATTTTAACTTATATAACTATAATGATAGGAGTATCAATGACTTCTGAAGTTAAAGCAAATGTGTATCAATTTAATTTTAATTCAATAGATGGAAAAGAAATTAATTTAAATGATTTCAAAGGGAAACCTATTTTCATTGTTAATACAGCCTCACTCTGTGGCTTCACTTATCAATATAGTGATATTGAAACTCTTAACCAGAAATATAAGAAAGATGGACTAATTATTATTGGCATACCCTCTAATGACTTTGGAAATCAGGAACTATCATCAAATCAAAAAGTTAAAGAATTTTGTAACATAAATTTTGATATTTCTTTCATGCTTACAGAAATAACTAAAATAAAAGGTGAAAAAGGCCACCCTTTTTTTAAATGGGTGAAAAAAGAAGCTGGATTTTTAGCTTTCCCAAAATGGAATTTCTATAAATATCTCATCAATAAGGAAGGCTTGTTAGTTAAATGGTATGCTAGCACTACTAGACCAAACTCAAATAAAATTATAACAGATATAAATAAAATAATTTTAAAATAAAAAAAGCCATCTATCGATGGCTTTTTTCAAATTTATTTTATGAGACTTATTCTCTGTTACCTAAAAAAGCTAATAAGAATTGAAACATTAGTATAAAGTCTAAGTATAAAGTCAAAGCTCCTAATACTGATTTTTTACCAGCTGCTTCATTATTATCACCAGCTAAATACATATTTTTTATTTTTTGAGTATCATAGGCAGTTAAGCCAGCAAAAATTAATACCCCAACAATAGAAATTATAAAATCTAATTGTGTTGAGGCCATAAAAATATTGACTATTTGTGCTATGATAAGTCCAAATACTCCCATCATAAGAAAAGAACCTAAGCCTGAAAGGGATTTTTTAGTAGTATAACCATAAATAGACAGTGCTGCGAAAGCTGCTGCTGTAACAAAGAAAGCTCTAACTACTGATGCGCCAGTGTAGATTAGCAACAATGAAGATAAAGACAGACCCATTAGACCAGCATATATGTAAAATAAGTTTCTAGCCTTTTCAGCAGAAATACTATTCAGCTTTGCTGAGATATAAAATACCATACCTAATGGCGCTAACATAACAACCCACTTAAGTGGACTTAAGAAAAATAATTCACCAATGGGTGTTAATCCACCATTCGATATGGCAAGAAAATTTAATCCCATAGCCATTAATCCTGTCAAAGCTAGGGCAGTTGTCATATGATTATAAACACCAAGCATGTATGATCTAAGTCCCAAATCAATTTGAGTGGCTTGAGCATTTGAGCTTGACATAAAGCGATTATTATCCATGTATATATGATCCTTTTAAATAATTATATTTATTTTATTAATGTAATACTTAATGATCCCTAAAGCAATAGTTTCACAAAAATTTAATATTTTAAAAATTATGAATTGGTACTAGCTTATTTATTTGTGATTTTTTTATTTTTTCACTATTTGACTTTAACTGTCCACATGCAGCATAAATATCCTGCCCTCTTGGCTTTCTTATTGGAGAGGCAAATCCTGCACCCATCAAAATTTTTGCAAAATTATCAATATTTCTTTGAGTTGATGTTTCAAACAATGAACCTGGCCAAGGATTGAAGGGAATTAAATTTATTTTAGATGGGATGTCGGTAATTAATTTTATTAAATTGATAGCATCTTCTGAAGTGTCATTTATATCTTTTAACATTACATATTCCCATGTAATTCTTCTAGAATTAGATAATTTAGGATAATGTTTACAAGCATTTATCAACTTTTCTAAATTATACTTTTTATTAATTGGAACTAGTTTATTTCTCAATTTATCATTTACTGCATGAAGCGAGATAGCTAAATTAACACCTAACTCAATTCCAGCTTTTTCAATGTTTGGAATAATGCCTGATGTAGATAAAGTAATTTTTCTTCTTGAAATGGCGATGCCATCATCAGACATAATAATTTTTATTGCTTTGCTAACTTGATCATAATTAAGCAATGGTTCTCCCATACCCATCATTACAATGTTAGTTACTTTTCTATTATTCTTGCCTGAGGGCCAATCATTTAAATGATCCATTACAATCATTAACTGTCCAATAATCTCACTTGATTTGAGATTCCTTACTAGAGCCTGCGTTCCAGTATGACAAAATGAACAACTGAGAGTACAACCTACTTGACTAGAAAGACAAACAGTTCCTCGATCATCCTGTGGTATATAGACAGTTTCAACTTCAGAATTATCATTCAATTTAATAAGCCACTTTATAGTACCATCTGAACTAGTTTGCATTTCAGAAATTTGTGGCCTAGAGATTAAAGAAATATTATTTAAAAATTCCCTTGATGATTTTGAAATATTATTCATTTCTTCAAAAGACTTTAAACCAAAACAATATATCCATCTCCAAATTTGGGATGCTCGAAATTTTGGAAGATTTTTATTTAAACAAAAATTTTCTAATTCGCTAAAACTAAATTCTAGTAAATCATGTTTGGTCATAATAATTTTCTCAATAATTGATTTTCTTATGAACAACTTTTGTCAATTAATCTGAGTGCCTTTGTAAAACCTGATAATGAATAAGTGTCAATAATTTTATTTCCAGGAGTAGATGTACCAGTCACTATCAATGTTTTTCCTTTCCTCATAGATTGAACCAAAAATCTATCAATTTTAGTACTCTCTGACCAAGCTCTGTCATCAACTGGGAATAACTTTGTTTTCTTCCCATCAACATTAAAAATAACATCTTTGTTTTTTTTAAAATTGAAACCTGCTTTTATGGACACTTCGTGATTAGTTCCATTTTTTATATTTGTAACAAAAACAAAAGGTTTACCTCTATTTTCTTTATTAAATTTACCCTCAGTTTTTATTGGCTCAGAAGTTATAAAACAGGTTTTAGTTTTATCTAAGTTAGTCGAATAAGCTTTCCAATTTTTTTCTTTACCCAACAATTTTGTTTCACTAAATGCATGAGTTGAAAAAAAAATTGACACAGTTACAGACATTAAAATTTTGTGCAATTTGTAAATCATTATTTAGAATCTCGCAGTTTAATCATTGATTATGCAAATTTATTACCATATCGATTTTATTTAAAAAATAAATAGTTTTTAGTCAGCAATATTTATTATAACATAAAATAATTATTAATGATAACAACCTTTTAGTAAATAAGTTTACTTTAAAAAGTATTAAAAAAATTATTTAACATAATTACAAAATTATAATTTGAGGCTATACATAAATATGTAATTTCTTATCAATTTTAAAATAAGGAAAAAGAATGCTAAATGAAAATTCTAAAATAAAAAAAATAGTTTTAGCTTATTCTGGAGGACTTGATACATCAGTTATTTTAAAGTGGTTGCAAGACAATTATCAATGTGAAGTTGTAACTTTCACAGCTGATATTGGTCAAGGTGAAGAAGTAGAGCCTGCAAGGAAAAAAGCCGAATTATTAGGTGTAAAAGAAATTTTCATTGATGATTTAAAAGAAGAATTTGTTAATGATTTTGTTTTTCCTATGTTTAGAGCAAACGCTTTATATGAGGGTATTTATCTACTAGGTACATCTATAGCAAGACCCTTAATTGCTAAAAGACAAATTGAAATTGCTAATTTAACAGGTTCTGATGCTGTATCACATGGAGCTACAGGTAAAGGAAATGATCAAGTAAGGTTTGAATTAGGTTACTATAGCTTACAACCAAATATCAAAGTAATTTCCCCCTGGAGAGAATGGAACCTGTCAAGTAGAACAAACCTGATTAAATATGCAGAAGAAAATCAAATAAAAGTTCCTAAAGATAAAAGAGGTGAAGCACCTTTTAGTGTTGACGCTAACTTACTACACATATCAGCTGAAGGAAAAATTCTAGAAGATCCTTGGGTTGAACCCGAAGAGTTTATTTATTCCAGAACTAAGTCACCGTTTGACGCTCCAAATAAACCAACAGAAATCACATTAGAGTTTTTGAATGGTGATCCAGTAATTTTAAATGGAAAAGATTTATCTCCAGCCAAAATGTTACATCAGTTAAATATTTTAGGAGGAGAAAATGGCATAGGAAGAATAGATTTAGTTGAAAATAGATTTGTTGGAATGAAATCCAGAGGTATTTACGAAACACCTGGTGGTACTATTCTCTTCCATATGCGAAGAGCAATTGAGTCCATAACTTTAGACAGAGGTGCTGCGCATCTTAAAGATGAGTTAATGCCAAAATATGCTTCTTTAATATATAATGGTTTCTGGTTCTCACCTGAAAGAGAAATGTTACAATCAGCAATTGATAAATCTCAAAAGAATGTTTCTGGAACTGTGCGAGCAAAGCTTTACAAAGGTAATGTGATTATTACTGGGAGAAAATCACCATATTCATTGTATAGTGAGAGCTTAGTAACTTTTGAAGAAGGTACAGCTGATTATAATCATTCAGACGCAGAAGGTTTCATTAAATTGAATGCTCTTAGACTTAGAGTTAAAAAAATGATTGATAACTCTAAATAAAAGACTATTTATTACAAACTGGACCTATTGAACCATCCTTAGAAACTTGTTTTAAAATAACTTTACCATTTTGTGCTAATACATAACTATCCTTTAATTTGCCAGATAAACAGTCTTTGGGTTTTACAAAACTATATTTAACTGGGTCAATTTTAGAGGCTTCTACTAAGAATTCTTTAACATGTGGTTGTTCAAGTGCTAGAACTGAATAAACTGCTATAAAAAATATCATTTTGTTTCTCCTATTTTATAATATAACTTATTTCATTATTAAATGGCTATAGTTTGACAAAATAAGACAGAAGTTTGGCAATTAAATAAATTTAGGGGGATTAGAGTGAAAAAAGATTTTTTAAACATTCCAAGTGAAATGAACGCTATAGAAATTAAAGAATTTGGAAATGCTGATAATTTGAAACTCTGTGTCAGACCAATTCCTCAAATTGCCAATAATCAAATATTAATTAAAGTATATTATGCTGGCGTTAATAGACCAGATATTTTACAAAGAAAAGGTAATTATAAAGTTCCTAAAGATGCATCAGACTTACCTGGTTTAGAAGTATCAGGGATAGTAGTAGAAAAAAAAAGTTCAAATATAAAATTTAATGTTGGCGATAAAGTTTGTGCTCTTTGTCATGGCGGTGGATATGCCGAATATGTTGCTGTAGACGAGGGTCATTGTATGCCATTACCTAAGAGTTATTCGATGGCTGAGGCCGCTTGTATACCAGAAACTTTTATAACTGTTTGGAGTAATTTATTTATGAGAGGAAAATTACAAAAAAATGATAAAGTCCTAATTCATGGGGGTGCTAGTGGTATCGGGACAACGGCAATTCAATTGGCTAATCACTTTGGTGCAAAAGTTTATGCTACAGCAGGAAGTGACAAAAAATGTAAAGCTGTAGAAAAAATTGGTGCTCTTAAATGTTTTAACTATAAAACAAAAGAATTTGAAAACGAAATTAATCTGCTTACAAATAAACGAGGTGTAGATGTAATTTTGGATATGGTTGCTGGACCGTATATTTCAAGAAATTTAAAATGTTTAAGTATTAATGGGAGGCTAGTTATAATTGCCGTTCAGGGTGGTATTAAGGATGAAGTTAATTTTGCAAATATCATGATTAACAGGCAAACAATAACTGGATCAACTTTGAGACCTCAGCCATCACAAAAAAAAGCAGAATATGTAAATAGTTTAGTTAAAAATGCTTGGGAGTATTTAGACCAAGGTAAGATTAAACCAATAATTCAAAAAGAATTTCTATTAAGTGATGCAAGTGAAGCACATAAAGCTTTAGAAAAAGGAGATCACGTTGGGAAATTTATTATGAAAGTTTCACAAAATTACAATTAATAGCCTAGTGGTTTCAAAGCTTCTTCAATTTCCTTAAAAATTTGAGGATTATCAACTGTTGCAGGCATATCCCATTCAACTTTATCAGCTATTTTTCTTATAGTAGCTCTTAAAATTTTTCCCGATCTTGTCTTTGGAAGAGCGGAAACAACAGCTACAGATTTAAATGCAGCAACTGGTCCTATTTCGTTTCGGACCAAATCAATAATTTCTTTACACACATCTTCATGAGTTTTATTACAACCATTATTCAAACATATAAGTCCAAGTGGAACTTGCCCTTTAAGATTGTCAGTCACACCAACAACCGCACATTCAGCTACATCTACATGATTAGATAAAGTTTCTTCCATTGCGCCTGTTGAAAGCCTATGACCTGCAACATTTATTACATCATCAGTTCTTGACATAATGTATAAATAACCATCTTCGTCTTGATAACCTGCGTCTCCTGTTTCATAAAAACCTTCAAAAGTAGATAAATAAGCCTCTATAAATCTATCATCTGCATTCCATAAACTTGGTAAAGATCCTGGTGGCAAAGGTAATTTTATTGAAATTGCTCCTAACGTTCCTTTTGGAACCTCATTGCCATCTTCTGACAAAACCCTTACATCATATCCTGGCATAGCTAAAGTTGGAGAACCAGTTTTAATTGGAAGCGATTCTATACCTAAAGGGTTTGCTGCAACAGGCCATCCAGTTTCAGTTTGCCACCAGTGATCAATTATAGGAACTTTTAATTTTCTTTCCAGCCACAACACCGTATCAGGATCAGCTCTTTCTCCAGCAAGAAATAGAGACTGCAAAGATGTTAAATCAAATTTTTTAATAAACTTACCATTTGGGTCATCTCTTTTAACGGCTCTTAGAGCTGTTGGAGCTGTAAATAACACCTTGACCTTATACTCAGAAATAATTCTCCAAAATGTCCCAGCATCTGGTGTCCCAACAGGTTTCCCTTCAAATAAAATTGTTGTGCAACCATGAAGCAAAGGTGCATAAACAATATAAGAATGACCAACTACCCATCCAATATCCGACGCAGCCCAATAAACATCCCCAGGTTCTACATTATAAATATTTTTCATTGACCATTTTAGAGATACTGCATGTCCTCCATTATCCCTAACAACTCCTTTCGGTTTTCCAGTTGTTCCTGATGTATATAAAATATACAAAGGATCGTTTGCTTGAACTTCAACTGGATCAGTCAATGAAACATCTTTAACAACCTCATTCCAATCTATATCTTGGTCTGGAATAAGCTTAACATTTAGGGCTTCACGCTGATAAATTATACATTTTTCCACTTGATGACTGGCAATTTTAATTGCATTGTCAAGTAAGGGTTTATATTCAACAATTCTATTTGGCTCATGCCCGCACGATGCAGACACTATTATTTTTGGCTTACAATCATCAATTCTTACAGCAAGTTCATTTGAAGCAAAACCACCAAATACTACAGAGTGAATTGCTCCTAGTCTAGAGCAAGCTAGCATGGCCACCAACGCTTCAGGTATCATTGGCATATAAATGATTACACGATCCCCCTTTAGAACACCTAATTTTTTAAGTGCTCCAGCAAAAATGGAAACTTTATATTTAAGTTCTGAATAGGTAATTTTCTTTTTTGTATTTGTAACAGGGCTATCATATAATATTGCATTTTGTTCTCCTCTCCCATTCATAACGTGTCTGTCGATAGCATTGAAACATGTGTTTAAACTTCCATCTGGATACCATTTATAAAATGGTTTGTTATCATCATCTAATACCTTTCCAGGATTTTTTCCCCAATCAATATTTTCTGATTGTTCTTTCCAAAATGTTTTTGGGTCTTTTTGCCAATTATCATAAATTTTTTTGTAATTTCCCAAATTTACCTCCCCCCAAAAAAATAACAATTATTTCATTCTAGCTTTTCTAAAATTATGCATTCTCATTAATTGTTCGGTAGCTTTATTTATTGTTGTTGATGCAGCATCAGGAATAGGTGTGCCAGGTCCAAAGATGGCTGCAACACCAGCATCATATAAAAATTGATAATCTTGTGCAGGAATTACACCACCACAAACTACAAGAATATCATCAGCTTGTCTTTTTTTAAGTTCATCTATTAATTCAGGTATCAATGTCTTATGACCCGCTGCTAGAGAGGATATGCCAATGACGTGCACCCCTAAATCTATAGCAAGATCAACAGCCTCTTTAGGAGTTTGAAACAAAGTACCAATTTCGACTGAGAAACCAATATCTGTAAAAGCAGAAGCAATTACTTTTGCTCCTCTGTCATGGCCATCTTGTCCAAGTTTAGCCATAAAGATTTTTGGATTTTCACCTGCAATATTTTTAAAATTAGATAGAGCAATACTCACTTTTTTAAAGTCTTCTTCATTTTGATAAGAGCTTTTGTATACATCTTTAATTATGTCTTGTTTTACTCCATATCGACCATAAACTTCTTCTAGAGCATAAGACACCTCGCCAACTGTTGCTCTTGCTTTAATTGCAACAATTGTCAAATCTAATAAGTTACCTTTATTTTCTTTTGCACCTTCTTTTAATTTTTGTAATGCTTTTTTTACTTCTTTTGAATTTCTAGCTTTTTTGATTTGATTTAATTTTTTAATTTGTTCTTCACGAACTGCTTTATTATCAATATTTAGAACATCAACATTTTCATTATGATCTGACTTATATTTATTTACTCCTACAATCACTTGTTCTCCAGAATCAATTTTTGCTTGACGTTTCGTCGCAGAAATTTCTATTTCTGATTTTGGGAAACCATTAATTACGGCTACTGTCATACCTCCCATTTTTTCTATATTTTCAATTAGTTCATTAGATTTATCAATTAATTCTTTTGTCAAATTCTCAACAAAATAACTGCCAGCAAGTGGATCCACAGTATCTGTAATACCTGTTTCATGTTGCAGAATTAGTTGGGTGTTTCTGGCTATTTTAGCAGAAAATTCAGTGGGCAAACCTATTGCTTCATCAAATGAATTTGTATGTAAAGATTGCGTCCCTCCTAAAGTGGCGGCCAACGCCTCAATAGTAGTTCTGATAATATTATTATATGGATCTTGCTCCTGTAAACTAGCTCCAGAAGTTTGGCAATGGGTTCTCAGCATTTGTGATTTTGGATTTTGGCAATTAAACAACTTTTTTGTCCATTGTGACCATAAATATCTCGCCGCTCTCAATTTAGCAGTTTCCATAAAAAAATTCATCCCTATAGCAAAGAAAAAGGATAATCTAGGTGCAAAATCATCAACTAATAACCCACTTTTTGTTGCTGCTCTTATATATTCTAATCCATCTGCAATGGTAAAAGCTAATTCTTGAACGAGAGAAGCACCTGCCTCCTGCATATGATACCCTGAAATAGATATAGAATTAAATTTTGGCATTTCTTTTGATGTAAAATTGATAATATCAGAGACAATTCTCATAGACGGTTCTGGGGGGTAAATATAAGTATTCCTTACCATGAATTCTTTAAGTATGTCATTCTGGATAGTTCCGCTAAGATCTCTTTTACTTACACCTTGTTCTTGAGCCGCAACTATATAACCTGCTAACACAGGAAGAACTGCTCCATTCATTGTCATTGATACAGACATTTTATCAAGAGGAATACCATCAAAAAGAATTTTCATATCCTCTACACTATCTATAGCAACACCAGCTTTGCCTACATCTCCATATACCCTTTCATGATCTGAATCGTAGCCCCTGTGTGTTGCTAGATCAAAAGCAACTGACAAACCTTTTTGTCCAGAGGCCAGATTTGTTTTATAAAATTTATTCGACTCTGAAGCTGTTGAGAAACCAGCATATTGCCGAATTGTCCAAGGTCTACCCGTATACATTGTGGCTTTTGGACCTCTTAAAAATGGAGGTTCACCAGGATAGCTATCAAGATGAGTAATATTTTCATTGTCTGCAGAAGTGTATAATGGCTTTATTTTAATTCCTTCTGGTGTGTTAATGGAGATATCATCAACATTTGGAGTTTTTAACTCATTAATAGCGTTTTTCTTCCAGTTTTCTAAGTTATCTTTTTTTCTCATACAAATCTCTTACTTTTATAATTTTTATTTAAATGAAAACTCCATAATGACTTGATCAACAGATAAGGTGTCACCTTCCTTGTAATTAATTTTTTTAATGGTGCATTGCTTTAAAGCAACTAATGTATTTTCCATTTTCATTGCCTCTACAACACATAAAGATTGACCTTCTTCAATAATTTGATTTTCTTTAACTAGTATTTTAATTAATTTTCCTGGCATTGGGCAGATTAATAGATTTGATTTATCTAAATTTTTTTTTGGTTTCATATATTTATGATAGTCAGCTACATGTTTTGGGAACACGTTTGCCGACATTGTAATTCCTCTATATTCAAACTCTATATTAGTATTTTTATTATTTAATCTGCATTGAATATTTTGAGGATCCTTTGATGAAGCATGTGAGTTTATTCTAAATGTAACTAATTTTTTAATAAAATCTTGGTGTACTTCAATTGTAAAAAAATCATAATTCAGGCTCTTTGTTATTTGATTAGGCATAGGCTTAATACAAACAAAAGGTAAATTTAAATTATCTGTATTGACCATATATTTCATTTTTGAAGGATTTTGTGAAGATTGCTTGTAATTAAGATAAACTTCCCACAAATCAGAAATCTGATCATTTTCAAAAATTTCAAAATTTTTTGAAATTTCACAGATATGATATGCTAATACTAAAGATCCCAGGGTCCATTCCAATTTCTTGTTTGGAATTATTCCTTGAAATCCTTCTCTAAATTCCTCGTCTATAAATGCAGTATTTATATCACCTGATTTAAATCTATTATTTGCTAAAATTGCTGAAAGAAAAGATATATTGTGATCTATCCCTTCAAGTAAAAAGTTGTCTAAGGCAGATTCCATTCTATTAATGGATAAATCACGTGTTTTGCCCCAAGAACATAATTTCGCAATCATAGGATCATAGAACATTGATACCTCATCACCTTCTCTAACTCCAGTATCATTTCTAGTTATTGTGCCATCTGGATGTTGAGTTTCTTTAGGCGGATTATATTTAGTCAATCTTCCAATCGATGGTAGAAAATTTTTATAGGGATTTTCTGCATATATTCTAGTTTCAATTGCTGAGCCTTTTAAATGAACATCATTTTGAGTAATTTCTAGTTTTTTTCCATATGCTATGTTGATCATTTGCTCAACTAAATCTATACCTGTGACCAATTCAGTTACAGGATGCTCAACTTGAAGACGTGTGTTCATCTCTAAAAAATAAAAATTTTTATCTTTATCAACTATAAATTCAACTGTACCAGCGCTACTATAATTAACTTTTCTTGACAATTGAACGGCTTGATCACCCATCTGTTTTCTTGTTTGTTTATCTAAAAAAGGTGAAGGAGCCTCTTCAATGACCTTTTGGTTTCTTCTTTGAATAGAACATTCTCTCTCACCTAAATAAATTACGTTACCGAAATTATCTGCTAATACTTGTATTTCAATATGTCTTGGTTCGGTAATAAATTTTTCTATAAAAATACGTTTGTCGCCAAAACTCTTAAGAGCCTCACTTGAAGCTCTTTCAAAATTATCTTTCACCTGATCACTTGAAAATGCAATTCGCATACCTTTGCCTCCACCACCAGCACTAGCCTTTATCATTACTGGATAACCTATTTCATCTGCAATCTTTATTGCTTCATTTTTATTTTTTATTATTCCAATATGACCGGGAACGGTATTAACATTTGCTGACTTAGCAATTTTTTTGGATTCAATCTTATCACCCATTGATGCAATTGCTGATTTTGAAGGACCAATAAAAGTAATTCCAGCTTTACTTAAAGATTCTGGAAAACTAGAGTTTTCTGATAAAAATCCATACCCTGGATGTAAAGCATCACATTTTTTTTCTTTGCACGCTTTTATAATCAAATCAGCTCTAAGATAACTCTCTGAAGCTGGAGATGCCCCTAAGTAAACTGCTTCATCTGCTAAACGAACATGTTCTGCGTACCTATCAGAGTCTGAAAAGACTGCAACTGTTTTAATCTTCATTCTTTTTGCAGTTTTGATTATTCTACAAGCTATTTCTCCACGATTTGCAATTAAGATTTTTTTAAACATCATATACTTCTAATATTATTAAAGCGGAATATTTCCAAATTTTTTATCTGGATTCTTTTGTGTCTTATTTTTTAATTTAGAAAATGCTTGTATCAACCTAAATCTGGAATTGCTAGGTATAATAACATCATCTAAGAAACCTCTTTCTGCAGCTATAAATGGATTTGCGAATCTTTCCTCATATTCTAATGTTCTAGTTTCTATTTTTTTTGTGTCATTTAATTCATTTCGGTAAAGAATTTCTACTGCTCCTTTTGCTCCCATTACTGCAATTTCAGCAGTAGGCCAGGCATAATTAGCATCCCCTCTTAAATGTTTTGAGCTCATGACGTCATATGCTCCACCATATGCTTTTCTAGTAATTAGAGTAACCTTTGGTGTTGTAGCTTCTGCATATGCAAATAAAAGTTTTGCTCCATGCTTAATTATACCACCATACTCTTGTGCAGTTCCTGGCATAAATCCTGGCACATCTACTAATGTCAGTATGGGAATATTGAAAGCGTCACAAAACCTTACAAATCTTGCTGCTTTTCTACTAGAATCATTATCTAAACAACCTGCTAAAACCATAGGTTGATTTGCTACAACACCAATAGTTTGGCCATCTAACCTTATAAAACCAATAAGAATGTTTTTTGCAAAATTTTCTTGTAACTCAAAAAAATTATATTCATCAGCTATTGATACAATAAGTTCTTTCATATCATACGGTAAGTTTGGATTTTCAGGTATCAAAGTATCTAATGCTAAAGAAATTCTTTTTTTTGGGTCATTAGTTTTTCTTTTTATATATTTATATTCGTTACTAGATGGCAAAAAACTCAGAAATTTTCTTAATACATTTAAAGCTTCAATATCATTATTAAATGATCCGTCTGCTACGGAAGAAATTGTCGTATGAGTTTCAGCTCCACCTAATTCTTCTGCGGTAACTTCTTCGGAGGTAACAGTTTTTACTACATCAGGGCCTGTGACAAACATATAACTTGTTTCTTTAACCATGAATGTGAAATCTGTCATAGCTGGAGAGTAAACAGCTCCTCCGGCACACGGTCCCATGATCATAGAAATTTGGGGGACTACACCAGAAGCCAGAGCATTCTGCAAAAAAACATCCGCGTAACCACCTAAAGATTCAACGCCTTCTTGGATCCTTGCTCCTCCACTATCATTCAAGCCAATTATAGGTGCTTTATTTTGTATTGCTAGTTTCATTATTTTTACAATTTTTTTTGCGTGATCTGATGATAACGACCCCCCGAAAACGGTAAAATCCTGAGCATAAATATAGATTAATTTGCCATTAACTCTTCCAGAACCTGTGACAACACCATCACCTGGAATAGTTTTCCCATCCATTCCAAAATCTCTTATTCGATGAATAACAAACATATCTGTTTCTTCAAATGAACCTTCATCTAAAAGAGTGTTTATTCTTTCTCTTGCAGTCAGTTTTCCAAGTGAATGTTGTTTTTCTATCCTTTTTTTTCCACCACCAAGCCGCGCTTTTTCTCTTCTTGACTGTAATTCAGAAATTATTTCTCTACTTGATTTCTTGATAACATCTCTCCTTCAGAAGACACTAAAAAATAATATTTAGCAAAATTTAATAAAATTAACTAGTAATAATCAATCTATGATAATTGAAAATTATTAAAATTAAATATAACTTATTTAAGAAAATTTAGTTTGTTTTGGAGTATTCTATGGAAGAAACTTATTCAAATATCGGAAGACTTAATCATATAGCTATTGCTGTTCCTAATATAATAAAAGCCTCTGAAATGTGGCAAAAGGCTCTAGGCGCTAATGTTAGCAAACCTCTAACTTTACCTGAACATGGAGTTAAAGTAGTATTTATAGTATCACCAAACACAAAAGTTGAACTTCTTGAACCGTTAAATGAGAATAGTCCAATTAGTAAGTTTCTTATGAAAAATCCCAATGGAGGTATGCATCATATTTGTTATGAGGTTAGTGATCTAAAATCTGCCTCAAAAAAACTTAAAGAAGTAGGAGCAACAATTTTAGGTGATGGCAGCCCCAAGATTGGAGCTCATGGAAACCCTGTAATATTTTTGCAACCATCAGATTTTTCAGGTACTCTTATTGAATTAGAAGAAATTAAATAATTTCTATATATTTTTCTTATAACAAACAGAGGCTCCACATTTTTTACAAATTAAATTTAATTTTTTCCTATGTGTTTTTTGTTCCCAACAAAAATTTTCACAATACCTTATCCATTTATAATCTGAAAATTCTAAAGTATGACACCTCTTCGCTGAGCACCCAAGCTTTTTAGCCATTTTTTTCCATACGATGTCATGACCATGCTGAGGACCGACAAGGGCATGAGCTATTTCGTGAAGAATTGTGTCATAAATTTCTGACTCATTTGAATTTTTGATAAAATTCCTTGAAAACGAGATTTTTTTCTTTCTAAAAAAACATGCGCCTGCCCTTACTTTTGCATGATCTAGATCTAATTTCCAATCAAATAGTCCATTTTTGTCCATTTCAGATCTAGCAAGATCCAAAAATTTTCTAAAAGACTTGAAATCTCTAGGCTTTTTATTCTTAATAGAACTATTTCGTCTACTGAGATTAAACACATTTTTTATTTTTAAAATTTCTTTTATCATTTATTTATTTTAAAGTTTTAACTTTTGGTTATTTGTCTTTGCTTGAATTAATTAACATATCATTGAAATGGGATTCTCCAAAAGAAAAACCATTTATCAAAAATCTTAATCTAAAGATAAACAATGGTAATATTTTGTGCGTATTTGGGAAAAGTGGAGTTGGAAAATCTTCTTTAATTAACGTTATAGCAGGTACTTATGAGTATAACTTATCATTTGAAGGTGAAATAATTTTAAATGGAAAAATTTTGAATAATATTCCAATCGAAAAAAGAAAAATTGGGCTTTTACTGCAAGACGGTGCTTTATTTCCTCATTTGACTGTCGAACAAAATTTATATTTTGGAATGAATAGAAAGCTAAAATCAAGAGAAAAATTATTTTTAATAGATGAAAACTTAAAAAAAGCTAATATGGAGGGCTTTCAAAAAAGATACCCTCATACTCTTTCAGGAGGTCAAAAAGCTAGAATAGCTTGTCTTAGAGCAGTATTATCAGAACCAGAGGTATTATTACTTGATGAACCCTTTTCGTCTTTAGACCCTGAGCACAGAAATACATTCAGAAACTTTCTTATTGATAAAGTAAAGGAAAGTAAAATACCTTGTATGATAGTTACTCACGATGAAACTGATAAAATGATAAGTAATGAAAAACCTTTAGATCTAAATACATTTATAAGATAATTATAATCTAAACCTTTTAATATTTACTAATAATACGTTGCTTAAATAATATTATTCGTTAAGAATAAATTAGAAAATAAAGGGTACGCTATGAATTCGTCTATTAATGCTTCAAATATTATCATTGATAATCAAGATAATAAAATTATTTCAAAAGCGGAGGCCGAAGAGGCTGTTAAAACACTATTACGCTATATTGGTGAGGATCCCGATAGAGAAGGCTTATTAGAAACGCCTAAAAGAGTAATAAAATCATTTAACGAATTTTATGCAGGTTATAGTCAAGATCCTGAAATATTTTTATCTAAAACTTTTGAAGATATAGAAGGATATAACGATATTGTTTTGTTAAAAAATATAAATTTTGAAAGTCATTGTGAACACCATATGGTCCCAATAATTGGAAGAGCCTCTATAGGTTATTATCCAGACAAAAGAGTTGTTGGAATATCAAAACTAGCAAGAGTTTTAGATCTTTATGCTAAAAGGCTACAAACTCAAGAGACGATGACTGCACAAATATTAAATTGCATAGACAAAACCCTTTTACCCACAGGGACAGCTGTTTTTATAAATGCAGAACATCACTGCATGAGTACTAGAGGTGTTTTAAAAAATGATGTTACAATGACTACTAATCTTTTTAGTGGTTGTTTTTTAGAAGATACAAATTTACAAGACAGATTTTTGAAAATGGCAACTTAAGGAAATTTAAATTAAATTGTCTTTAAAAAACTTATAGAATAATTCATGAAATTTTCACCAATAATTTATCTAATAGGAATGTTGTTATGCATTCTTTCTATTTTTATGCTCATACCAGCAATTGTAGATTGGTTTTATGGCGGTAAAAATTGGCCTGCATTTGTTGGTTCTTCAATGGCAACATTATTTATAGGTTCCATACTTTTCCTAACTAATAAAGGAAATGCAACTGAACATTTAGAATTAAGACAAGCATTTTTACTTACAAATAGCGCATGGATATCAATTGCTTTATTTGGATCATTACCCTTTTTGTTATCCGATATTGATATGAGTTTTATTGATGCTTTTTTTGAATCAACTTCTGGAATAACAACTACAGGCGCGACTGTAATTGAAAATTTGGAAGAAAAATCCCATGGAATTCTAATTTGGCGAGCTCTTCTTCAATGGCTTGGTGGAGTTGGTATAATTGTTATGGCTTTGGCAGTATTACCAATGTTATCAATTGGTGGTATGCAACTATTTAAAACTGAATCATATGAAACGCCTGATAAAGTAGTGCCTAAAGCAGCAAGCTTTGCTGCAGGAATTAGTATTGTTTATATAACTTTAACAATAATTTGGACATTTATGTTATGGGGCGCTGGTATGTCAATATTTGACTCCATTGCGCATGCTATGACTACTCTAGCAACAGGAGGATACTCAACAAAATCTGAATCTCTAGCAGCATTTAATTCATCAACGATAGAAATTATTATCATTTTTGGAATGTTAGTTGGATCCCTTCCATTCGTACACTACTTAACTTTAACCAAAAAAGGTATAAAAAACCTACTCAAAGATGACCAAGTTAAACTATTTTTGACCTTAGTTTTATTTGTAGTTTTGATCATGTCTTTATATTTAAGCACTAATAATATACCATATTTAGAGGCTTTAAGGTTAGCATCTTTTAATGTAATTTCAATTATTACAGGAACAGGTTTTGGGACGTCTGATTTTAATAATTGGGGCGGTTTTCCTACCACTATTTTGTTAATTCTTATGTTTGTGGGGGGGTGTGCTGGATCAACTACTTGTGGTTTAAGAATGGCAAGGATACAAGTTTTGATTGCCAATGCAAAAGGACAAGTTTCTAAGCTAATTAGACCACATGCGATTATAGTCTCTTACTATAATCAAAAACCAATTCCAGAAAATGTCGCTGAATCCGTAATGGGGTTTTTCTTTTTATATATAATTTCATTTGCGGTAATTGCTTCTTTGTTGGGAGGATTAGGGCTTGATTTAATTACTGCAATTTCAGGAGCAGCTTCTGCTATTGGAAATGTAGGTCCTGGTTTAGGTGACATAATTGGTCCTACAGGATCATATCAATCGATCCCAAATCTAGGAAAATTAATTTTATGTGCAGGTATGATATTGGGTCGTCTGGAAATCTTTGCAATATTAGTTATGTTCTCACCATTATTTTGGAAAAATTAATTATAAATTTAACTAGGAAATATTCTTTCTGTTTTACAAAATTCACAGACAACCTTCACATTCCCATTTTCATCTACAATTTCTTTTAATTCTTTTTTACTTAAATTTCTTATAGCAAACTTAATCTTTTTTTCAGAACACCTACATTGATCTCGGATAATTATTTCATCATATACTGTAATTTTTAGCTCATTGAATAATCTATAAAGTATTTCTTCTGACGTAATATTAACTGACAAAAACTCCTCTTTTCCCAATGTTGACAAAAAATTTAATGAATTTTGCCAAATCTCTTCATTACTTTCATCATCAAAACTATTTTTAACAGGCATTTTTTGAAGCATTATTAAACCAGCTGAAAATAAATTTTTTTTATTGTTTTTTTCAATATCAAAATTATTAAAAGTCATAAATTTTGTTTCTAACTGTTCAGAATTATTGAAGTAAAGTTCTGTTGTTTTAGACATACTTGTTTCTTCAAGAGATACTATACCTTGATATCTTTTGGTATGTTTTCCTTGATCTAAAGTGAATGAAACATGTCCTGAACCCATTAAATAATTCAAGTTACTCTCTATATTTGAAAAACCTGAGATTAAACCAACGTATCCCCTAAGAGACCCATCGCTTGTTATATCAGAAAATAAAGTATGAACATCTCCTGTACCTTTGGCTTGAATAGTAAAAACACCTTCATGTTTCATTCTAGATCCTAAACATGCGGTAATTGAAAGCGTATCTGCAAATAAACTTTCAACATTTGTAGGATATTTATGGCGTTTTAATATTTCAGATACTACAGTTTTAAGTCTTACTATATTACCTCTAACTGCATTATTACCTATTTGAAATGGAATTACGTGATTAATTGAAGTCATTTAAGAAATAATTCACTAATAGTTTATTGTTTTATGCAAAAATTCATAATAGCTTTTTGCGCATGTAGTCTATTCTCAGCTTCGTCAAATACAACAGATTGATTTCCCTCTAGCACTTCAGAACTCACCTCTTTATTTCGGTAAGCTGGAAGACAATGCATAAATATTGCATTTTTGTCAGCTAATTCCATTATTTTTTTATTCACTTGAAATGGTATGAACTTATCCTCATTAAATGGACTTTTGTCACCCATTGATCTCCATGTGTCAGTAATAATACAATTAGCACCTTCTGCAGCTTCTTGAGGATTATGTGTAATAGAAATATTATTATTTCTTTCAATAGCCCATGATATTGTTTTCGCATCTGGTTTTATGCCCTCTGGACAAGCTATTTTTAATTCAAAATTTAGTAAACCAGAAGCCTCTATCCAGCTTTGTAAAACGTTATTACAATCACCAAACCAGGTAATTTTTTTATTTTCAAAATCTTTAAGATGTTCTTTTATAGTAATTAAATCTGCTACAACTTGGCAAGGATGACTAAAATCTGTAAGAGCATTAATTACAGGAATCTCAGATACATTTGCGTACTTTATTAACTGATCATGTCCAAAGCATCTTATAATCACCATATCAGCATATCGTTCTAGAACTCTAGCAGTATCCTCGACAGTCTCTCTTTCACCTAACTGCATTTCTTTTTCATTTAAGAGATAACTGTTTCCACCTAATTGATTTATACCTACTTCAAAAGATATTCGAGTTCTTAATGAGGGTTTTTCAAAGATAAGAACAACATTTTTATCTTTCAAAAATTGAGCACAGTTATTGTTTTTCCAATTTAAAGACAATGAAATTAAATCAATAAGTTGATCTTTATTTAGATCCTTTAAATCAATAAAATTAGGCATAATATTTTAGTTTTTTTTAATTTCTTTAACAATTTCACTTAAAATTTCAAAAGCTTGGTCTATTTCTTCTTTAGAAGTATTAAGTGGTGGAAGTAATCTAATAGTATTTTCTGCAGCGCCTACTAGCAACAAACCTTTTTCTCTTGAAATATTTCCAAAATCACCTGCGGTAAAATTTTCTGTTAAATGAAAGCCCCTTAACATTCCTGAGCCTTTTTTACATAATATTACTGGAGATACCTTATCGTCATCATTTATTAAGGCATCCATTTTATTATCAAAGTAAGTAATATTTTCTCTTAAGGTTTTGAGAAAATCATCCTCTAATAGAAGATCCAAAACAGCATTGGCGGATCGCATGGCTAAAGGATTACCTCCAAATGTACTGCCATGAGTACCTGGTATCATTGCATCACCTACTTTAGCTTTTGCCATAACAGCTCCTACTGGAAACCCACCACCAAGGCCCTTAGCTAAGGCTATTATATCTGGTTCAATATTTTCTTGTTGGTAAGCAAAAAGGGTTCCTGACCTACCCATTCCAATTTGCACTTCATCTGAAATTAACAAAGATCCATTTTCATTAGCAATATCTTGCAGTAATTTAAGGTACCCTTTAGGAGCTTTTCTGGCACCACCTTCTCCTTGAACTGGTTCTACTAAAATAGCCGCAACATGTTTACCAATTTTATTTTTTAAACTTTCAATATCTCCCCATTCAACATGTGTAAAGCCTTGGGCAGATGGCCCGAAACCTTCTCTAAATAATGGTCTATCATTTGCAGCCAACATTGCTAAAGTACGGCCATGAAAAGCTCCAGTAGCACAAATAATTTCTGTCCTATCTTTTTCACCGTTTGCCCATGCAAACCTTCTAGCAACTTTAACAGCCCCTTCGGTCGCTTCAGCACCAGAATTACAGAAGAAGACTCTGTCTGCACACGAATTTTCTACAAGTTTTTCTGCAACTGTTTCTTGTTCTGGGATCCTGTAAAGATTAGATGTATGCCATAATTTCGAAGCTTGATCTTTTAAAGCCTCCACTAACTTTGGATGACAATGTCCAAATGCATTAACAGCAATACCACTTGCATAATCTAAATATTTTTTTCCATCTTCTGAGTATAAATAACTCCCTTCACCATGCGTAAAGGCAATATCAATTCTTCCATATGTTGTCATTATAGATGGGCTTATTGTCATACTAAAACTTTCATGAATTTATAAGAATATACAATAATAATTAAAAAGAAATAAATAAGAAATTTTAAATAAAATGCTTAGCTAACTTTAGTCCTTGAGCTTGATAATTATTTGAGCTTCCAGCTTCACCATACAAAATACTTGGCAAATTTGCCATTGGTTCATAAACAAGTCTACAGACTGTCTGGTCTTGTTCTATTAAAAAAGGTACATCATGAGATCTTACCTCCAATACTGCTTTGGTTTTAGAAGCACCAAGTTCTGTCAAACCAAATCCAGGGTCAAAAAAACCAGCATAATGAGCTCTAAATTCACCAACCTTGGTATCATAGGCTCTCATCTCTGCTGCATACTTAGATGGAACAGAAACATATTCTTTACTTGCTAATATGTAGAATGCATCAGGGCTAAGTATTAAACTTCCTTGATCATTTTTTTTATGATAATTACCTTTCTGATATACAAGATCTTCAGACGTTATTTTTTCCCAAAACAATTCACTTTTATAACTGTTAGGTTTATCTATGTCTATAAGCATAGAATGTTTTCTAGCTTTGTAACCTATCAAACCATTTTCACCAACCAAATCAACAGATAAAGGTACACCATTTTTTATTTTATCAGGAAGCTCAAGATCATTTTTATTTCTAACCAAACCAACATGTTCTTGCAATAATTCCATTTCTTTGTCAGAGGTAAATGACTGCCCCCTTCTTAACCTTAATTGGTTAAGTCTTGAACCAGTCCTTACTAAAACAGAAAATGTCCTAGGAGATATTTCTGCATATAAGGGTCCCTGATATCCAGGTGGAACTTCTTCAAATTCCATTGCACCATCAACAATTAACCTAGTGAAAACGTCCAGTCTTCCAGTAGAACTTTTGGGATTTGCAATCCCTGTTAAATTATCAGTCAAACTTAAATTTTCTAACAACTTGACTATATACACACATCCACATTCTAAAACAGCACCATCTATTAGACTAAATTCGTGCATTGCAAGGTCTTTTAATCTACTAGATACTTTGTTTCCCTTACCTGGAAGAAAGGAGGCGGGCACTCTCCATGCTTTTATACCTAATCTTAAATCTATAGAGGCTGGTTGGATTAGATCTTTTTCAATACCATTTCCACTAGTAATTACGTTTTCATGAATCAATTCTATAATTTCTTGACTTGATAAAACACCAGCGATTTTTTGAATTTTATTCATTCTAGTTTTCCAAAATTATTTTAACTAAGACCTGAGCCTATAGCCTGTTTTTAGTATATACCAAGCAAATATACCTAGTGCAAAGTTACAACAAAGTAAAACTGAACTTCCCAGTATAGGAGATGCATCGCTTAATCCAATAAAACTAAATCTTAACCCATCAATAGCATAAAAAATAGGATTACAATAAGCTAAAATTTTTAGAGATTCAGGTAGCCTTTCTATTGAATAAAAAGTGCCAGATAAAAATGCTAGTGGTTGAATAACAAAATTTGAAATTATTGATAATTGATCGAATTTTTGAGCCCATATTCCAGTAATTAGTCCAATTATGGCCAATGTGATACCTCCTTGAATTAAATACAACATCATCCAAAAAATATTTTTAGGAAAATCTATGATTCCTAAAATCCATAATAATAAAAAAGAAGCTGTAAAAACACATAATCCTCTTGTGACGCTAGCTAAAGTATGAGCAATCAAAATTTCTATTGGCCCTAAAGGAGCCATTAATAAGTCCACAATAGATCCTTGGACTTTTGCAGTCATAAAAGCTGAAGAAGCATTTGCAAAAGAATTTTGGATAACACTCATCATAATTAATCCTGGAACCAAGAATGTTATAAACGGAACCTGATGAAATCCAGCATTTCTGTCAATCGCAATTGAAAACACAATTACAAAAAGTAACGTAGTTACCATTGGGGCTGTAATAGTTTGTAAAAACACACTCGTAAACCTCTTTACTTCTTTAATGTACAAAGTAAATAAAGCCGTCCAATTTACAGTTCCAATTTCTCTTTTAACCCCAAGTTTTAAATTTTTATTTTTCAAAAATTTCTCTCCAGAGATATAAATATTTATAATTTTAATAATCTATATATATTAATAAATAATTATATTTATAAAAAAAATGAAATTTCACATGAATGAAGAAGAAAAAATAATTAAGAAACTTAGAAAATCTGCAATGTCTTATTTAGCTAGATATGAAGTTTCAGTTCACCAGTTTGAAAAGACAATGAAACGAAAACTATCTAACTTAAAAGCTAATTTAGAAGACTTAGATAAAATAAAAATAATAAGAAATTTAAAAAAAGAGATGATATTATCAAAATTTATTGATGACAAGCGTTTTGCTGAAACAAAAATTCGTTCAATCAGACGTCAAGGTGGTTCAGAAAGATTTATCTATGCAAAATTAAATGAAAAAGGAATATCAAATGATATAATCAAATGTGCTATTAATACAGTAGACGAGGGTCATGAAAACGCAGAAATGATCGCAGCAATAAATTTTATTAAGAAAAAAAATATAGGTATATATTATAAAAAGAATTTAGAGAATAAAATTGATGAATTTGAATTAAAAAATAAATGGTATGGAGCACTTTCAAGAAGAGGTTTCTCATTAGATATAGTTAAAAAGGTTTTTGAAATTAAAGATATTGAAAAAGCTGATTTAATTTTAGAAGATAATCTATAAAAATATAAAAGGATTAGAAAATGACTAATAAAGATTTATATGAACCATCCTCTGACATAATTAAAAATTCTCATTCAAATAAGGCTGAATATGAAAAAATGTATGAAGAATCTATTACTTCTCCTGAAAAATTTTGGGAAAAACACGGTAAAAGAATTGACTGGATGAAGCCTTACACAAAAATTAGAGATGTGTCCTACAATAAAGAAGATCTTCATATCAAATGGTATGAGGATGGAACACTAAACGCTAGTTATAATTGTTTAGATAGACATCTAGAAAAGAAAAGTAATAATACAGCAATTATTTGGGAAGGTGACGACCCAAATGAGTCCAAACATATTAGCTATAAAGAACTTTATGAACAAGTATGTAAATTTTCTAATGTATTGATAAATGCTGGTGCAAAAAAAGGTGATCGAATAACAATCTATATGCCAATGATCCCAGAAGCAACAGTTGCAATGTTAGCATGTACTAGAATAGGAGCTATTCATTCAGTTGTCTTTGGTGGTTTTTCTCCAGACGCTCTAGCTGGAAGAATTGAGGATTGTAATTCAACAATTATTATTACTGCAGATGAGGGTATAAGAGGAGGAAAAAAGATACCTTTAAAATCTAATACTGATGAGGCCATTTCAAAAGCTAAAATGTGCAAAACTACAATTGTAGTTAAAAGAACAGGTGCTAAAATTAATTGGATAGACGGCCAAGATATTTGGTATCATGAAGAAATGGAAAAAGCATCAGCTAATTATCCACCCGCTGAAATAAACGCCGAAGATCCAATGTTTATATTATATACTTCAGGATCGACAGGTAAGCCCAAAGGAGTTCTTCATACAACTGGAGGATATATGGTTTATGCTTCTATGACACATCATTATGTTTTTGATTATCAAGAAAATGAAATTTATTGGTGTACTGCAGATGTAGGCTGGGTAACAGGACATTCTTATATAGTTTATGGGCCACTATCAAATGGTGCTACTACATTAATGTTTGAAGGTGTACCAAACTACCCAACTGTAAGTAGATTCTGGGAAATAGTGGATAAACATAAAGTTAATATATTCTACACTGCTCCTACAGCAATAAGAGCATTGATGGCTGAAGGCAGTGAACCAGTAAAAAAAACAAAACGAGACAGCCTTAGAATTTTAGGTAGTGTTGGAGAACCAATTAATCCAGAAGCATGGAATTGGTATAACAATGTTGTTGGTGATGGAAGGTGTCCAGTAGTGGACACTTGGTGGCAAACTGAAACTGGAGGGATTTTGATCACCCCTTTACCAGGAGCCACTGATACAAAACCAGGTTCTGCCACAAAACCTTTTTTTGGAATATTGCCGGTTATTGTTGACAGTGATAACAAAGAATTAACTGGAGCCACTGAAGGAAATCTATGTATTAATATGTCTTGGCCAGGTCAAATGAGGACAGTTTTTGGTGACCACCAACGTTTTATAGATACATATTTTTCAACTTTTCCCGGAAGATACTTTTCTGGTGATGGATGTAGAAGAGATGAAGACGGATATTATTGGATAACAGGAAGAGTTGATGATGTAATAAATGTGTCTGGTCACAGAATGGGTACAGCAGAAGTTGAGTCTGCTCTCGTAGCTCACACAGATGTAGCTGAAGCAGCAGTTGTTGGTTACCCACATGAAATTAAGGGTCAAGGCATTTATGCCTACGTTACTGTGAATATTGGCGTAAAAACATCAGATGAATTATTAACAGAATTAAAACAATGGGTAAGGAAAGAAATAGGTCCTATTGCTACACCAGATTTAATTCAATTTGCCCCAGGTCTTCCTAAAACAAGGTCAGGTAAAATAATGAGACGAATATTAAGAAAAATAGCTGCAAATGAACATGAAGAGTTAGGTGACGTATCGACATTGGCTGATCCACAAGTTGTACAAAATTTAGTGCAAAACAGAAAAAACACTTAAATATTATTTAGCTTGGTAAAATAGTTCATTAAAAACTTTATCAAAATTGGAAGAATAGCTACTAATGTAAAACTTACTATAAGAGTAAATGACATAATGTCATTAATGCTATTAACTTTCGAAATTTCTGAGCCAGCATTTACATAAATCACTGTTGCAGGAAGCATTCCTAATTGACTTATATAGTAAAACCTAAAAAGCGAAATAGGTAACACTCCCATAATTAAATTTATTAATACAAACGAAATAGTAGGTATCAATCTAAGACTTAAAAGATAATAAATACCATTTTTGCTAAATTTATTGTCTATAATGATTTTTGTTTTTTCAAATTTATTATTAATGAAATCTTTTAAAAGATATCTCGATAATAGAAAACAAATACATGCCCCAACCGTAGAGGCAAAGGAAACTATAATTACACCTTCAATAACTCCAAACAAGGCTCCAGCTGCAATGGTCAAAATAGTAGGGACAACAGGGAAAGACAAACCTGAAAATATTACATATAAAGTAAAAAATAAAATTCTTGATATATAAATTTCTTCATTAACCCATGTTTTCAGAAATGTGAGATGTTCCTTGAATTTATCTAAATTGAATATTTCTTGAAGATGAATGTAAGATAGTAAAAAAGTACTAATTAAAATAAATAGTAATAATACAGGTCTTCTCATTATGAGTTAAATACCCCAAATCCTATCGGCAAACTCTGGATAAAATTCTGAGACCATATAAGAAATCTTATTTCTTAAGATATCTACACGTGTTTGATCTGGGATAGACATATTTGTTATTTTATCATCAACGTCAAATTTAAATCCTGTAAGTTTAATTATATTTTCTATGCTTTCATTATTATGAATTTTTAAAAGACAGAAACGTTTCTTTTGTTTATTAAATTTGAATAGAGCTCTATTCGTTAATAGAAATTTTGGTCCTCCAGGTCTGTAGATATTCACATCAGAAAATCCAGGCGCAGAAATAAAGTCTACTTTGTCAACTAAAGTTCTTGGTGAATGTTCTTCTCTAAATAAAATAATTTGTGGAACTACAAAATACATCAAAGCAGATCCAAATGAGCCTGGGAATCTTTTTTGTATTTTTGTATAATTTCCAGTACCTACTAAATTTATATTAGCTTCGCCATCAATTTGAACACCTCCTAGAAAGAAAGTATCTATTCTACCTTGAGCAGCGCAATCAAAAAGTTCTCTAGCACCATCAGTGAAATTATTATATTTATTAGAATGTAATATTGTAACCCTAATTCTATTGTTTTGAAGTTTAGCTTCTTCTTTTGCTAGCAAAGCCGCGGCACCTGGAATTGGTGATGCAGCACCAACGGCTATATGCTTATCATTTACCAGTAAATCAGCTAATTGACTTATTAATAACTCTTCTCTCTTAAGTTCAATCAAAAAATTAAACCTTTAAATTAATTAAATAAGTAATTTTGCATATATTCCTCAAAGCCTTTTTGTGTCTTTGCAGCAATAGAGTACTTTTTGATTTCATCATTATCTTGACCATAAATACCAGGTAACGCACAAGGCCACGCTCCATTTTCAACAACCGATATTCCATCAACATATAATGCTGGCAAACAGGTTGCAGCAGATAATTCGTTATCAAAAAAATCAATATCCAGAATTTGTTCAGTTGTCACAAATACTTTTTTTGAGGCATGTGTAAGAGTTGCTAATTCCCGTCTTCTCCCAATTTGAATATTTCCATTTTTATCCACACAAGGTGCATGAAATATTAATACATCCAACTGGACTGCAGGAAGTAACAAAATTGGTTCATTCTTGTGACCTGAACATTTCATAGGATTTTCAATTACTTGCCAATCTTTTCTATATTTTTGTATGTCAGAGCCAATTACCCCTCTAAGAGGCATAAATGGAACAGATTTTTCAGTAGCTTGGAGTTGCGCGTGCAATGCTGGGCATGTGGAATCTTTGATTAATATATGACCTGCTTCAACAGCTTCTGAAAATCTAGGTGCCAAACCAAATTCACCCAAAGTTACGGCCGCTGCTTCAATCTCAGAAACACATCCGCTCCCAATTAACATATCACCTTGTATAGTGGTCAAAGGAAGGCAGTATAGTTTTAAGTCCTTTACACCCTTTTTTATGAGTTCTTTTGTGAACATCATTGGAACTCCAGAATAGTCTGCTGGAATTCCAATCAAATCTCCATCTTTAACTTCATCAACAATTTCTAAGAGAGATAATTCATCAAATTGTTTCATTATATATTCTCCCTTATTTAAGATATAATGTTTAATATGAGCTCTTCTGACCCTTATTATACTTCATTATTGATTCTTTTAACATTTTTTCTTCTTTACACCCAAGAAAACATATTTTTTTGAGTTTTTTTAGATTAGCTTCGGCTTTTTTCAAATTTCCTTGAGTAAGAAACATTTCTCCTTGATATTCAAGAGCACCCTTGTGCTTTGGAGAAATTTTAAGAGCTTTATCATAATATTGGGCAGCTTTATCAAGATTACCCATTTTTCTATATGAGAACCCTAGATAATTATATATGTCTGCATCTTTTTTATTGGTTTTTTCAGCCTTAAGAAGATTATCTATAGCGGCTTCATATGATTTTTTATTAATTAATTTAACCGCTTTGTAGTAATAATTTGATTTAACATCCATCTTTTTACTGTCATCTCCACCTCCTCCAGCAGCAAAGGAGGATACCACTAGTAATTGACTTAAAGAAATTATTGTAAAAAATTTTATGAATTTTTTGAAAAAGTTTTGATAAAACATTAGTGCTCCATTTAATTTAAGAAATATAGCCTTATATATAAACTACATTAAATTTTTCTAGGATAAACATGCGATTATTTCTTATTTCTTCTTTTATTTTTGTTTTAATCAACATAAATAAAGCTATTAGCGACGTTTTGCCAAATGATTTATTTTCGTCAGTGGAAGTTGTTGAACTTCAAATGAGCTCCCTTCAGACAAACTCAATTAAAAATAATTCTGGCATTTACCAATGTTGGCTGTTTGCACATCCAGAAAATAAGAGATATACAGGACCATTTGGTAATTTCAAAAAAATGATTTCTGATACATCTTATAAAATATTGTTAAATTCAACTAAATTCAAAATTAAATTAATCGAAGAAAATAAAAACAAAGCTGCGTATTCAGTTAATGTAGACGCATACGATAATAAACGCTACAATTTAACATGGCTTTTAGAAAAAGCATCTGTAAGTAAAGATTGCAAAAATTGTTGGATGACGACTGCGGTTACACAACCACAATTTATAGGGCAGTTGAACTAAAATAAAGTGGAGAAAAATATGAAAACAGCAAAAGACTACCTTCAAGAAGCTAACGAAGTTGTGAAAAAAATTGACGTAAAGGAAGCAATTGAAAAGCATAAATCAAAATCAGCAATTTTTATAGATGTACGAGATAGTTCTGATATTAAAAAAACAGGAACAATTTTAGATGGTCTAGAAATTCCAAGAGGCCTAATTGAGTTTGTCGCTGATGAGGCAACTCCACTCTACAATAATAACCTTAAAAAAGATGCGGAAATAATACTTATCTGTGGAGTTGGCGGCCAGGCTGCGTTAACTGGTAAGACACTTATAGAAATGGGGTATAAAAATGTTCTTAATGTAGGAGGGATTCCAGATTGGGAAAAAAATGGTGGCCCAATGAAAAAGTACTAAAACATTTATTTTAAAATTTTATGTCAAAAACAATTGCAATATTAATGCCTGGAGATATGGGCCATGGATGCGGAAAAGCATTTAAAAATAATAATCTTAGAATTGTAACTTGTTTAAGTCAGAGAAGTATTAGAACTAAAAAACTGGCTGAATTGTCCGGTTTTGAAGATTTAGGTACGATTGAAAATGTAGTTAAAAATTCTGATATTATATTATCAATACTGCCTCCTGAATTTGCTCTTCAACAAGCTAAAATAGTCAACGATGTAATTTTAAAAAAAGAAAAACACATTACTTATGTTGATTGCAATGCTGTATCTCCTGAAACAGCATTAAAAATCAATGATTCAATATCCTCTAAGTTTTGTAATTTTATAGATGGTGGTATCATTGGGTTCAATCCAATTGTAGAAAATGGACAAACAAGGTTGTATATATCTGGACCTAATACTCAACCAGTTAAATTACTCCACAAAAAAGGATTTATCATAAAAGATTTAGGTTTAGAAATAGGTAAAGCTTCTGCAATGAAAATGGTTTATGCCAGTGCAACAAAAGGAACTTTTGCACTTCATGCAGCAGTTTTGACAACTGCTCATAAACTAGGTCTTACTTCTGAATATTTTGCTGAATTGGAATATAGCAAACCTGATATATTATCAGCAATGGAAAGGATGGTTCCAAGAATTCCTCTTGATGCAGCAAGATGGGAAGGAGAAATGTTTGAAATTGCTAATACTTTTTCTGATGCTGGAGTTACCTCAAAATTTCACGAAGGTGCAGCCGATATAATGTCACTAGCAAATAAAACACCAATTGCTAGAGAGACTAGAGAAACAGTCGATGAAACAAGATCTTTGAATGATGTACTTGATATGTATGTAAATGCAATAAAAAAATAAAATATAAAAACACTTGTAAATTAGTTAACAAATGAAGTAAATCATTAACATGTTTCTTGTTAACAAAAAATTTTTCGAAGCTACAAAAGATAAATTCTTCTACGGCTGGGTAATTGTTGGAATCGGGAGTCTTGGTATTTTTACGAGTGGTGCAGGACAATCTCATACCTTTAGTCCTTTTATACCAGTAATATCTCAAGATCTTAAAATTTCCAGTACATCAATTACTACTGCTTATATGATAGCAACTTTATTTGCTGCTTTTCTATTGCCAAAAATGGGAAAATTAGTTGACAAATACGGACCAAGAAAAATTTTAATATATACCGTCGTACTCCTTGGAATTGGATGTATGATTTTTGGAGCTGCATCAAACTTTCTAATGTTGGCCATCGCATTTGGATTTTTAAGATTTTTTGGGCAAGGCTCTCTAATGCTTGGTTCTGCGAATATTATAACTCAGTGGTTTGATAAGAAAAGAGGGTTTGCACTTGGATTAATGGGTTTAGGGTTTGCTATTTCCATGGGTTTACATCCATATATCTCTGACTTTTTAATTACAAATTATGGATGGAGAATGGCATGGGTTATTCTAGGTTTGTCTACATGGTTGATCATGTTACCATCATTAATTTTCTTAGCAATAGATAAACCTGAAGATGTAAGCATTAAACCAGATGGAATTTTAGAAAATAATAAAAAGAGTAAAAATAATGAAAAAATTTTTGGTCTCAATCTTGAAGAAGCCCTAAAGGAAAAAAGCTTCTACATACTTGCATTCTCATTTTTTTCTATATCTTCATTAGTAACTGCGCTTCATTTTTTTCAAGTTACAATTTTAAGTCAATACTTTGGAATGGCGAGTAGCACTGCAGCTGCTTTATTCATACCAACAATGGTTTCGATGATTATCTTTATTCCTATTGCAGGTAAAATTTTAGACAGATTTGAAACTCATAATATTATTGGAGTTGCGTTATTTATAACCACGGCTTCACTATTATCCATAACCTTTGCACGTGATACTACCTTTTCCATGATTTATGCGATCATTTTTGGAATTAATAATGGATTTAATTTATCTTTATTTGGCTATATCTGGCCAAGGTATTTTGGAAGATTACATGTTGGTAGTATTCAAGGCACAGGTCAAATGATATTAGTTGTAGGGGCATCAATTGGCGCAATGCCGTTCGCAATATCAATGGATCTTGGTTATGACTTAATTACAACTATAAGACTTTCTGCATTATATCCTTTTCTCTCAGCATTTTTATGTTTTTTCTTTTTAAGAGAAAGTAAAAAACTTACAGAAATGAAGAAATAAATTAATTGAATTTAGTAACCATTTATAAAAATACTTCTGATAATTTTAAAGCCATCCTAGCAATGATTTTGGCTGTATTTTGCGTAACTATTATGAGCGTTCAAGCTAAATTAGTAGGTATTGAATACCATGCTGTACAGATTACATTTGCAAGAGCCATGGTTGTAATAATTCTTTTATTACCTCTAATTTACAAGCTAGGAGGCATAAAATTTTTAAAAACAAATAAGCCTTATCTTCATTTCTTTAGAAGCTTAGCGGGACTTACTGGGAACATAATGTTTTTTTTAGCCTTTCAAAGATTGCCTGTTGCAGATGTTACAGTAATATCTCAAGCAGTACCAATTTTTTCATGTATTTTTGCAATAATCTTTCTCAACGAAATAATAGGGTGGCGAAGATGGTTGGCCATTTTAATTGGATTTGGTGGGGTAGTAATTGCAATAAACCCTACTGGCTCCATAGCTATTGCTTCAATTTATGCCTTAATAGGCACTTTAATGTGGTCTACTACTATTATTTTTTTAAGATTACTAGGGACAACTGAACATCCTGTAAAAACAGTCTTTTACTTTATGTTAGTGAGTTTTATTCTAACTTCTTTTTTTCAACCATTTTTGTGGAAAGAACCTTCATTAAGAGTTATTTTATTATTTATTGGACTAGGTGTATCAGCTTTTTTAACACAATTGTTAATGACTTACGCATTACAAAAAGCACCTGCTTCAATTGTAAGTCCATTTAATTATACAGGAATTGTATGGGCAATTATTTTTGATTACTTGATATGGAACTCGTATCCAATAATTTCTACAATTGTAGGGGGATTTATTATAACAATTTCAGGTATATATATCTTTAAAAGAGAAGCTAAAATAAAATCAATTAAATAAATTATTTTTAAATTTAAAGTATAGAATCAATTTAAATATGAAATAACCAATAATTGGCATTATTATAAGACCATTACTTAAAGGAGTGAATTCACCCACAAATCCTAAAATTATACCTCCAACTGTTAATGATCCAAAAGAAATACTTGACCACCAAGTTAAGACTCTAGCCCTATAAACTTCTTCTACTTCTAATTGGATAATTGTTTGAGTTCCAATACCAACTGCCGTTGTAGTAAAACCGACTAATGTAAAAAATATGGCCATTGTATAAACTTCTGAAATAAAGCCAATAATACAGCTTATTATCAGACCAAGCATTAACATTGATACTAATTTAGTTTCAATTTTACTTTTATTACTATTTCTAAAACCTATCCAAATTGACGCCAATAAGGCCCCAATACCCGCAGTAGTTGTAATTAAAGATAATCCAAAACTCCCTTGTTTTAATATTTCTCCTGCAATTGTTGGTTGAATTTCAAGCATCCCTCTGACAAAAAAGGCGCTTACAAAAACAACAAATAAACTTTTTAGAATAATGGGGGTCCTTAACGCAAATTTTCCACCTTCCAAAAATCTATGAAAAAAATTTCCTTGTAAAACTTCTTTCTTAATCCTTGTTCTTAAGGGCATATAAATTAAGACTGGAATCAATGGAAGATAAGTTAATGCAGCAATCAAAAAAGTTACTTCAAGATTAAAAAAAGCTATCAATCCTCCAGCAAAAGCAGGACCAACAACTCTTGATCCATTAAAAGATGCAGAATTTAGACCTACAGCACTAGAGAGTAAATTTTTTGGAACAACAATAGAGACAAAAACTAATCTTACAGGGTGATAACAAGCACTTAATAAACCTTGTAAAACAGACAAAAAAGCTAAAGTAAATAGTGTGTGTTGATCTAAATATTGTAAGAACCAAATTAATATTCCAATTAAAAACATTAATATTTTTAATATTACACTTGCTACCCTCATGTTCCAATTTTCCGCAAATACAGCAAAAAATGGTCCTAATACTCCTGCAGGTGCCATAAGAGCTAAAGTTACAAAACTTGTCCAAAATGTAGATTCTGTAATTTCCCAAGTAAGCCAACCAACTCCAATTTTTTGTATCCAAAGCCCAAAAAGAGAAACCGTATTACTAAAAAAATATAAGCTAAATGATCTATTTGATAATGCATTCATGAATTAAAAAAAGTTTCTATAGCTTCGTTAAAGTCAGATGAGTTTTCACAATAAGGTGCGTGGCCAACATTTGAAAGCTCTAATACTTTTGCATGAGGTAATGATTGTTGTAATCTATTAGAACGATCGTTTGATACAACAATATCTTTTGAACCTTTTAATATAAGACATGGTTGATTAACTTTTAACAAACTAGTTGAAGTATCAAGTGTTTGCATAGCCATTCCACCTGACATTATGGAACCTTCTGTAATTTCTTCACTAATAATAGACAAGAAACTGAATATTTCTTTATCTTTCAATTCAGGCAACATCTTTTTAATTCTTAATTTACCAAATTCTTCATTAGACAACTTTTTTCTTTCTTCAAGTCTTTGACTATAGGGTTTCCTTAAAGGGCTCTGAGGCGGTAATGCGTAACCTTTGTGAGTACATGACAAAACTAATTTATTTACACTATCGGAAAAGTCAGCTGAAACAATTTGAGCTAACATGCCACCCATCGAGTGACCTACTAAGTCAAATTTCTTAATTCCTAAATTTGTTAGTAAGTTATTCACTAGCTTTGCAATCTCAAACATATTTAAATCCGCAGCATCTGATTTTCCAAAACCAGGTGCATCAATCGCAATTACTGACCTTTTATCTCTAAAATGTAAAAATTGAAAAGCCCAACTTTTGCTATTCCCGTTAAAACCATGCAAGAATACAATTGGTATATTATCATCAAATTTATTGATCCTAAAAGATGTGTTTAAATTATATTCTTTATCACTAAATATTTGTAATTCGGGAAGTTTTTTCAAAATTTCTAAGTGGTTCAATGTCTCCTCCTATAATTACTTTTTATAATAAAAAAAACAAAAAGATTTAATTATATAAATTTATTTTATCTTTTGACTCTATGTTATTTTTAATTCAATGTTTTTTTAAGGATATTTAAGGAGAGTAAAAATGAAATTAATCAACAGACTTTTTATTATTTTGATAAGTTGTCTTTTATCAAGTGTTGCACTGGCAAAAGACCTCACTGTTGGATTGAAATCAGAGCCCAGCTCTATTGATCCACATTATCATAATCTTGGTCCAAATAATGCATTTGCAACCCATATTTATGGGACATTAGTTGGGTCAGACGAAAACCAACAACATTATCCAGATTTAGCTACTTCGTGGAAACCTATCAATGACACCACTTGGGAATTTAAGCTCAGAAAAGGTGTAAAGTTTCATGACGGAAGTGATTTTACTGCAGATGATGTTCTCTTTACGGCTCAAAGAGCACAAAATGTTCCAAAATCTCCATCAGGTTTTGGTACTTACTTAAAGGGAAAAGAATTTATTAAAATTGATAGTCATACAATTCACATAAAAACAAAGAAACCCTATCCTTTGATGCCAAATGATATCATGACAGTTAAAATTATATCAAAGAAAAATGGAGAAGGCGCAACCACAGCTGACTATAATAGTGGTAAAGCAGCAATTGGTACTGGCCCTTATAAGTTTGTAGAGTGGGTGCCAGGAGATAAAATAGTATTAAAAGCTAACGAAAATTATCATGGTGCAGGTACTGGAGCGCCTAAATACAAAAATATTTTATTTAAGCCAATTAAATCTGGTCCCGCAAGAATTGCAGCACTATTAGCTAAGGATGTAGATTTTATAGATAATGTACCTCCTTTAAATGTTGCAAAAATGAAAAAAAATCCAACTATTAAGTTAAATAGCGGATCTTCTAATAGAGTGATTTATCTTCATATGGACCAATTTAGAGAGGATTCACCTCATATTACAGCAATAGGTGGTGGTAAAATTAAAAACCCTCTAATGGATGTCAGGGTCAGAAAAGCTCTTTCTTTAGCAATTAATCGTGATGCAATGGTTTCAAAAGTGATGGAAGGTATTGCTGTAAAAGCAGGCCAATTATTACCAGCAGGTTTCCATGGTGTCTCAGACAAAATGAAACCAGATCCATATGATCCAGAAGCTGCAAAAAAGTTATTAGCAGATGCTGGTTATGGAAACGGTTTTGAAATGACTATCCATGGTCCAAATGATAGATACATCAATGATGCAAAAATTGCTGAGGCACTTGCACAGATGTTCTCAAGGATAGGTATTAAAGCAAAAGTTGAAACAATGCCAAAAGCTGTTTACTTCAAAAGAGCATCAAGAGGTGGTCCAAATAAAAGCCCTGAATTTAGTTTTATGGTCCTTGGTTGGGGTGCTGGTTCTGGAGAAGCATCATCTCCATTAAGAGCTTTATTACATACTTATGACAAATCTATTGGTATGGGTAGAGCGAATAGAGGAAGACATTCTGATCCAGTTGTTGATAAGCTAATTCAAAAGGCGCTTGGAACAGTTGATTCAGACGCCAGAGGTAAACTTTTAGCTGAAGCTACCGAAGTGGCAGTTGGTAAAAACTATGGTGTTATTCCAATTCATTATCAAATGAATACTTGGGCTGCAAAATCTTCTTGTAGCTACACTCCAAGAACTGATGAAAGAACAATAGCAACATATTTAAATTGTAAATAAGTTATAACCTAAGAACCAGAGCAGATTTGCTCTGGTTCTTATTATTAAAGAATTCTAAAATGACAGCATTTATTTGTACAAGATTCGCTCAAAGTATACTTGTTTTATTTATTATGTCTCTTTTGGTTTTTGGAGGTGTAAATCTAGTTGGTGATCCTGTAGAAATGCTAATTAATCCTGAAGCTGATCAAGCCGAAGTAGAGAGAGTTATCCGCGAACTTGGACTAGATAGACCTGTAACAGAACAGTATTGGTATTTTTTAGTAAACGCCTTTAAAGGGGATTTAGGAAGCTCATTTATTTTTGGAGAACCTGCCCTAAAGTTAATAATCCAGAGAATGCCGGCCACATTAGAACTGGCCTTGTTCTCATTATTTATATCCTTAATTATAGCAATACCTTTAGGTATATACGCAGGATACAACCCTGACAGCAAAGCAAGTAAGGTTATTATGGCAGGTTCTATCTTAGGCTTTTCTATGCCAACATTTTGGGTTGGTATTATATTTATCATGATATTTGCTGTTCAACTTGGATGGTTACCATCAACTGGTAGAGGTGAGATTGGAACCTTTATGGGCATAAATAGTTCTTTGTTTACTCTAAATGGACTATCTCATGTTTTTTTACCTGCACTAAATTTGGCGTTATTTAAAATTTCTTCAGTCATACGTCTAACACGAGCCGGAACAAGAGAAATAATTCTTCAAGATTATATTACGTTTGCTAGGTCTAAGGGAATTTCTGAAAAAAGAGTTGTATTGATACATGTTTTGAAAAATATTTTAATTCCAATTGTCACTGTTGTTGGCCTTGAATTTGGTTCCTTAATCGCCTTCTCAACAGTTACTGAAACTGTGTTCGCATGGCCTGGGATGGGAAAGTTAATAATTGATTCAATTTACAATCTTGATCGCCCAGTTATTGTTGCATACTTAATGATCATTGTAACATTTTTCGTATTTTTAAACTTAATTGTCGATATAATTTATACGTTCTTAGATCCACGAGTAAGAATTAAAGGGGATCATCAATGAACCCAAAATTAAGAAAATTTATAGAATTCTGTAAAGATTTTTCTTCAAACAAGGTTGCTCTTGTCGCTTTTTTTATTTTTTTACTTATTCTATTCGTAGCAATATTTGCACCTTTAGTATCTCCTACTGATCCTTACGATCTCAATACTGTTAGTATTATGAATAGTAGGTTACCACCATTTTCAGAAGATTTTTCTGGTAATTATTTTTTACTTGGTACTGATGGCGCAGGCAGGGACATGGTTTCAGCTATATTCTATGGATTGAGGGTAAGTTTAGGAGTTGGCGTTCTATCAGGTATTTTTGCTCTGATAATAGGTTCATTTTTTGGAATTTCTGCAGCTTTTTTTGGCGGTAGATACGAGTCATTAATTATGAGAATTGTGGACATTCAGCTAAGCTTTCCATCTATTTTAGTTGCTTTAATTATCTTAGCTGCTTTTGGAAAAGGTGTTGAAAAAACTATCATTGCTCTAATTTTAGTACAGTGGGCTTATTACGCTAGAACAGCACGATCAAGTGCTCTAGTTGAAATAAATAAAGAATATGTTGATGCTGCTAGATGTTTAGCATTCGGAAACACACGAATAATGTTTAAACATATATTGCCTAACTGTATGGCTCCGTTAATTGTTGTCGGTACTTTGCAAACGGCACACGCAATTTCTTTAGAAGCCACACTAAGTTTTTTGGGTTTAGGTCTTCCAATAACCGAACCTTCTTTGGGTCTTCTAATAGGAAATGGTTTTGAATATATGTATAGTGGCGACTTTTGGATTAGTATATTCCCAGGCGTTGCATTACTTATAACTGTTGCTTCTATAAATTTAGTCGGAGATCATCTGCGGGATATGTTTAACCCAAGGCTTCACTAAAATTTCTAATAATAGTCACTTAATTTATAGGCTAGTCTTACTGCTGTTTTACCTGGAAATAATCTTTTGGAAGGCATAATTAAAATAGTTTCTTCGTAGGGAGCATATACTTGTTCATTATCATCTTTCCCAATCAACACTCCCTTTTTTAAGGTTTCGAAACCTTGCCAATCTTGATCAAATTTAAAATGTTCACTTTTGATAGTTATAATTTTTCCAACTTTATAAACATCATTTTGAAAATTTAATACTTTATTTTTATAGATAAAATCATCTGCAAAATTTTCATCCATTATTGAAGTAGTTCGTAAAAATCTTATCATAGTCTCAATTGCAACAATTTCAGATGACTTGGCCCAATGTTGCCCACATTCAACTAGAAGAGCATTTTTTTGACTTTCTTTATTAGAAAAGCCAAAATAGTCTCTCATTCTCATTCCTTCATTATGTCCGGAATCAGATATTATTGGCATTTGCATGCCTACATCGCGAGCGAAATCAATACCTTTATTTAACATTCCAGCCATCATAAGAGGTACGCAAGGTTTTTGCATTGAATGTATATCCAACAAATAATCGACTTGAGACACGATATTTTTAACTTCATTAGCTCTTAAAAATTCACTAGTTCTTTTTCTTTTGGGATTTTCTAAGACACCTTCTGCCCATAATCTATTAAAATCCTCTTCAACCCATCTTGTTCTATTTGGATTAAGGGGATCAAATGCTAAATAAGCCTCAATATTCATAAAACCTAAAGTTAATTTTCCACTTAATGGTCTATAGTCATTTTTAAGAAACCAATCTATAGCAAGTGCCCCACAAGGTTCATTACCATGTACAATTGATGATATAAAAACGTGTGGACCACTTAAACCACTATCTAATGTAATAACATAGTCAATACCTGTGTTAGTTTTTTTGTAAGGAGATATGTCAGGATTAACTAATTCAACAGGAAATTCATTTTTATAATCTAATTTAGGGTCATTCATATCTTTTAATTTTGGAGCTTCATTCCATCAAATGGTTTTACGTAGTGATCCTCTCCAAGTTTAATCATTTGAACATATTCAGGTTCATAGCCTATTGGCTTTAATAAACTAGGAATTTCATCATTCATTAAGTTTAACTTCTTTTTTCTCTTGGTTGGATCTGCAATTGGAACTGCTGCCATCAATTTTTTTGTGTAAGGGTGTTGAGGATTTTCAAAAATTTGGCTTCTAAGTCCAATTTCAACTATTTCACCCAGATACATTACACCTATTCTATGACTTACTCTCTCAATTACAGCCATATCATGGCTTATGAATAGATATGTTAAACCGAATTCTTCTTGTAGCTCCATCATCAAGTTTACTACTTGAGCCTGAATAGAAACATCTAGTGCTGAAACTGCTTCATCAGCTATTATTAACTTAGGTTCTAATGCCAGAGCTCTAGCTATTCCAATTCTTTGTCTCTGTCCTCCAGAGAGTTCATGTGGATATCTAGAGTAATATTGTTCATCAAGTCCAACACGATTTAATAATTTTATTACCCTACTATTTGATCCCAACTTAGGCTCTAATCCGTGCACCATTATTGGTTCCGCTATAATCTGACCAACAGTCATTCTTGGATTTAAAGAAGCAAAAGGATCTTGAAAAATCATTTGCATCTTTTTTCTATATTGTATCATTTCTTTATTATTTAAATTAGTTAAGTCTACGCCTTCAAAAAAAACTTCACCTCTTGTTGGTGACGTTAATCCTATTATACTTCTTCCTGTTGTGGACTTTCCACAACCACTCTCACCAACCAATCCAAGTGTTTCGCCTGGTTGCAAATTAAAACTTATATTTTCAACTGCATGAATATTTCCACCTGCTCTTCCAAAGTCTTGTTTGATTAAAAACCTTGTAGTCAGACCTTTGACTTCAAGCAATGGAGAAGAAGTTCTATTTACAGTATCTTTCATTTCTACAACTTTTTTTGTTGAAATTTTCTCTTTATTTTTGTGTTCATCAGAAGATTTAACATCAAGATTAACAAATTTTGCTGGTAGTTTTTTACCAATCATACTTCCAAGTTTTGGGACAGCTGCCAATAAAGACCTAGTGTATGGATGTTTAGGATTTTGAAATATTTCAATAGCAGTGCCTTCTTCAACTTTTTTACCTGCAAACATGACAACTACTCTGTCAGCAACCTCAGCCACAACACCCATATCATGAGTAATAAACATTACTGACATACCTATGTCTCTTTGTAACATTTTTATCAAATCCAGTATTTGTGCTTGTATTGTGACGTCCAATGCTGTTGTAGGTTCATCTGCAATTAATAATGAGGGCTTACAACTTAATGCCATTGCAATCATAACTCTTTGTCTCATTCCACCAGAGAGTTCATGTGGATATTGATTTAACCTTTTTTCTGGTTCAGGTATTCTTACCAACTTGATCATTTCAAGTGCAATTTCAAAAGCTTCTTTTTTTGTTTTGCCTTGATGCTTAATTATTGTTTCAGTAATTTGCATACCAATAGTAAAAACTGGATTTAGTGATGTCATAGGTTCTTGAAATATCATTGAGATGTCATTACCTCTGATATCTCTCATTTTTTCTTGATCAAGCCGAGTTAAATTTAGATTAAGATTGTTTTTTGATTGAAGGTTTATTTCACCAGAAACTATTCTACCTCCAGAATAATCAGTAAGTCTCATTAGAGATAAGGCTGTAACAGACTTACCTGAACCTGATTCACCCACTATTGCTATAGTCTCACCTTTATTGATATTAAAAGAGATGCCATCAACAGCTTTTACAACTTTATCTTTTAATTGAAATTGAACTTTAAGATCTTTTACTTCAACAACTGATTCAGGAGTTTTATTTTTGATATTCAAATTACTTTTATTCATAAAATACCTTTTTCAATTTGTAATTTAATCTCATTTAACAGACTTCCAATATTTGTTTTTAAAAGATCAAAATTGTCTGATTTTATTCTTGTTATTTCATCCATATATAATCTTCTATTAACTTCAATTTGGACTGAATTCTTATTTGTTTTAGGATCACTATAAGCATCTGTAAGTTCCATACCTTTATATGGATCATTAATATCAACAGAGTAGTTTAAACTTCTTAAAAAATCTACAATAAGGTCAGTAAATTCTCTTTTACAAGATGTTCCATCTCTATCACCAATAACAAAATCTGGTCTCCTAGTACCTTTTTCTTGATCTGACATTGCTGTGGCTTTGTTTTGCATTGAATGAGCGTTTATGTGATAAAATTTTCCAAAGTTTTGATAAGTACTATTCATAATTTCTTTTAATGTTTTATGGTAAGGTCTATGAAAATTTTTAACCCTGTGGATGAATTCACTGAATTTTAATTTATTTGCATACATAGGCTCTCCATTTGGAGGAATGCGCAACCAAATCAGACCAATCCCTAATTCACTCTTAATTGTAGGGTTGAATAAAAATTTTTCTTTCTTGACGTCAAAATCAATAAGTTCTTCACTTGGAAAATCAGTTTCTGCTCTATTGGGATCTATATAAGATCTAGGAAAATTAGCATTTAGAATTACTCCACCTATTTCAGAAACGTAATTATATAATTCATCAACATATGAGTCTTCTGCTTGTCTTAACTTTGAAAATTCAGCTTGATGATTAAAATCAGATGGATAAATAACTCCACTATGAGGAGAGTCGACTATTAAAGGAATAGATTGACCTTCTTCTCCATCAACGTTTAAAATCATATTTAGCAAAATGAATTCCTTATTTTCAAAATGTATAAATATTATTGAGTGTAGTAAAAATGAATATCAAGAAAAAAATTAAAGATATAGTTCCAGAAATGAAGGAATGGAGACATCAAATACATGAGAAACCAGAAATAGCATATCAAGAAAAAGTTACATCTAAATTTATCGCCAATAAATTAAAAGATTTTGGAATAGAGGTAATTGAAGAATTTGGCAAAACAGGTGTTGTAGGAATTATTCAAGGAAAAGAGAATAAAGGACAAGAAAAATCTATTGCGATTCGAGCAGATATGGATGCACTTCCAATGACGGAAAAGACTAATTTGCCATATTCTTCAAAAAATGAAGGAGCAATGCATGCTTGTGGGCATGATGGACATTCTACAATGTTATTAGGAGCTGCAAAATATTTGTCAGAAACAAAAAATTTTTATGGAAAAGTTTATTGCGTTTTTCAACCTGCTGAAGAAGGTGGTAATGCAGGAGCTAAAGCAATGATTAATGATGGTCTTTTTAAGAAATTTAAAATCGATAGTGTTTGGGGAATTCATAACTGGCCGGGTATTCCAGTTGGTGAAGCAGTTATTCATGAGGGTTTTGCTATGGCCGGAGGTGATATAATTGTAATTGAAGTAAAAGGTAAAGGTGGACATGCAGCACAACCTCAATACGCAAATGATCCTATGGTAGCTGCTGGATTAACTATCACTGCACTTCAAAGTTTAATATCAAGACAATTAGATCCTTTTAAAAGTGCTGTCTTATCTATAACGAAAATTGAAGGTGGATCTGCATTTAATGTAATCCCTGATACTATCACTATTGGTGGAACACTTAGATCTACAGATCAAAAAAATAGAAATGAAATGCTAGATAAAATAAAAAAGGTTGCGTGTAATGCTTGTGCAGTTAGTAATTGTGAAGTGAATATTGAAATTCGTCCTGGATATCCGCCGACTATAAACAACATGGAATGTGCTAAACTTGCTTCTAAAATTTTTAAAAAAACTTTTGGCGATAACTCAATTAATTTAAGAGAAACACCAACAATGGGTTCAGAAGATTTTTCTTATATGCTAGAAGAAAAACCAGGAGCATATATATGGCTTGGCGCTGGGGCAAACTCAGAAAAGCTTCATAGTCCCTTCTATGATTTTAATGATGAACTTTTACCCATTGGAGTACAATACTGGACAGATCTAGCCGAAAATATTCTGGTAGAATAAAGTTCATAAGAGAATTTTCCCATTTATATAGCTTTGAGCTTCTTTCGTTTTTGGCTTTTTAAAAAAGTTAATAGCCTTTGTTTGTTCAAGGAGTTTACCTTTATTAAAAAAAAGTATTTCCTTAGCTAGTCTTTTTGCTTGGCCCATATCATGTGTAGTTAAGATTATGGTCTTCCCTTTTTTGTTTTCATCTAAAATTATTTCTTCAATTAAATTTAGACTATAAGGGTCTAAATTAGCAGTAGGCTCATCTAAAAGTAATAAGGACGGATTAATTAACAATGCCCTTGCAAGAGATAATCTTTGTTGTTCTCCACCAGACAATAATCTAGCGGGTTTGTCCTTGAAAGTATCTAAATTTACTCTTTGTAAAAATTTCATAATTTCAAGATTAGATAACTTGTTTTTATTCTCTAAAACAAATTGCATATTCTCAAAAACAGACCTTCTTAAAAGAATAGGCTTTTGAAATACCATTGCTATCTCTTTTCTTATGTAATCGTTAATTTCTATTGAATTAAAATTAATTTTTCGAGACTCAACTCCAATTAATCCGTTAATAGTTTTAAGAAACATACTCTTGCCAGCTCCATTTGGGCCTAAAACTGCAACAATTGTTTCATTATGAATTTTACACTTAATTTTATCCAAAATTTTGGTTTTACCAAGTAAAAGAGATAAATTAGATACAACTATAGGAGTTAACGATTTTGATTTTTTTTGGTTATCAAACATACATTCTCTTTTTTGCTCTTGTTTTTAAACTAATTAAGATTAGGTTTATGATTAAGGCAATCAATAAAAGGATAATACCTAAAGCTAAAGCTAAAGATAAATTTCCTTTAGATGTTTCCAAAGCAATAGTTGTTGTCATAACTCTTGTTAAGTGATCTATATTACCACCTACAATTATTACTGCGCCAACTTCAGAAATAGCTCTACCAAACCCAGCAAGAATTACCGTTAAAATTGAATATCTAGCATCATACAAATATGCAATAAGAGCTTTATGAGACGAAATAACTAGAGATTTGAAAAGGTCTTTATATTCTTCATTAATTTCTTCGATTATTTGAGCTGTTAATGAGACAATTATAGGAATAATCAAAATCATTTGAGCAATAATCATAGCCGTAGGTGTGTATAAAACACCTAACCAACCAAATGGACCAGATCGTGAAATTAACAAATATAAAATTAATCCTACAACAACTGGAGGCAAACCCATCATGGCATTAAATATAATTAAAACAGTATCTCTACCCAAAAAATTTTTAATAGCCAAATATGTGCCCATTGGTAAACCCACTAAACAAGATAAGAGTAATGAAAGACAACTAACTTTCATTGAAAGTAGAAGTATCTCAAAAAAGTCTTTGTCAAAAGTTAAAACCAAATCAAATGCATGTGAAAATGATTCTAATATCATACATAATTACCTTGATTATTTATGTTTTAATATGTTAATTTATGTGAATTTTACATAATATGCAATGAATTTAGCTTTTTGATGTTTTTTTTATATAAAAATTTATTTTTATTATTTTTATTATTTTTTCTTCCAAAGTTTAGCTTTGGTAAAGAGTCATTAATTATTCAATCGACAACCTCTACTTATAATTCTGGTTTTTATAATTACATACTCCCAATAGTAAAATCAAAAATTAATGTAAATGCACATGTGGTATCTGTTGGTACGGGCGCGGCATTAAAAAACGCTAGTAATTGTGACGGCGATGTTGTCATAGTTCATGCAAAAGAAAGAGAATTAGACTTTGTTAAAAAAGGCTTTGGCATAAATAGGAAAGACCTTATGTACAATGATTTCATAATTATAGGACCTATAGAAAACCCTGCGCAAATAAATGACAAAGACAGTCCGTTAGAAGCATTTAAAAAAATATTTAAAACGTCATCTATCTTTGTCTCACGCGGTGACGATTCAGGCACTCATTTTAAAGAAATGAGCATTTGGGAAAAAACTAAATTGAATCCATTAAAATTTTCGGGTAGATGGTATAGAGAAACTGGTTCTGGAATGGGGGCAACTCTAAATTTAGCAAATGGTATGGGAGCCTACACTATTACAGATAGAGCATCATGGATAAATTTTAATAATAAAGATGAATTGAAAATTTTTACCGAAAAAAGCGATATTTTATTTAATCAGTATGGAATTACACTAGTAAACCCAGCTAGATGTCCAAATGTAAAATTTAATATTGCCAATAAGTTTATCAAATGGATAACCTCCTCTGAAGGACAAACCAAAATAAAGGTATTTAAAGTGAAAGGTGAGCAATTATTTTTCCCAAATGCTAATTAATTTTGAAATTGATTAAGAGGTAAAATATGAGAGTTTTTCATTTCCTGGAGGGATATACTAGAAGACATTTTAGTAAATTCAAGCTCGCCAATTAACTTCTGTTGAAAATTATCATACTCTTCTATACTTGGAGCAACAATCTTTAGCATGTAATCCGCATCTGAACCTGTAAGTCTGTGAGTTTCAATTATTTCGTCATACTTGTTAATTATATTTTGAAATCTATCTATCCAGTCTTTTGAATGATGACTTACTCTAATTGATAAAAAAACAACAATTGACAAGTTGATAGCTTTTCTATTAAGGACAATTGTTCTCGCAGAAATGACACCTACTTCTTCCATTTTTTTTATTCTGTTCCAACACGGGGTTGGAGACACACCCACTCTTTTAGAAATTTCAGATAAGGGTAATCCAGCATTTTTTTGAACGACATTTAATATTTTGATATCAATATCATCTAACAAAGCAACCTCTAAAAGAAAAATTTTCTTATTTAAGAAGAAATAGAGAAATTTTTTATGATAATCAAATAATTTTTTTAATTTTAAGAATATTTATCTATAGTGATGCAGTTATTCCTCCATCAACATAAAGAGTATGACCATTTACAAAATTTGAAGCAGCAGAACTTAAAAATATACTAGCGCCTACTAATTCATGAACCTCACCCCATCTTCCAGCTGGAGTTCTTTTTTTTAACCAAGCTGTAAACTCACTATCAGACACAAGCGCAGCGTTTAAAGGTGTATCAAAATAGCCTGGAGCAATAGCATTGCATTGAATACCATATTTCGCCCAATCTGTTGCCATACCTTTTGTGATATTTCCTACAGCACCCTTGGTCGCTGTATAGGGAGCAATACCTGGTCTAGCAAGAGATGTTTGAACACTTGCTATATTTATAATCTTACCCTCGCCTCTTTTAATCATATATTTTGCAACAACTTGACTTACATTAAAAACTGAAGAGACATTTGTCTTTAACAATTCCTCAAACTTTTCTCGTGGGAAGTCTTCTAAGGCAGTTCTAAATTGCATTCCAGCATTATTAATCAAAATATCAATTGGACTAATTTCTTTTTCAAATTTATCAATGGACAGCTTAATTTGTTCATAATTAGTAACATCAAAGCATAATTGATAGATCTCTTGCTTAGTATTAACTAATTCAGCTGATTTTCTTAACTTTTCAATATTTCTACCATTTAGAATTATATCACATCCTGCTTCAGCCAAACCCTCAGCTAAAGCGTATCCAATTCCCTGTGATGAACCAGTTATGAGAGCGGTTTTACCCTTTAAGTCGAATAATTTTAACCCTGAAACCATTTCTTTTCCAATTTAAATTTATGTAAAAGTACATCAATAATAAAAAGATTGCTAATTATCTTTATAGAATTTAAATTTTACAATTTAAATTGACAAAGGCTTAATTGATGAAATCTCTAAAGATTCATGGTCCATTAGATTTAAGAATAGAAGATTATCATGTAGATGATTTGAAACCTAATCAAGTTGAAATTAAGATTGCCATTGGTGGTATTTGTGGAACAGATCTGCATTATTATAAACATGGTGGATTTGGACAAATCAAGTTACGAGAGCCAATGATATTAGGTCACGAAGTTTCCGGATTTATTTCAAAAATTGGATCAAATGTAAAAAATTTGTCAATTGGACAACTAGTTTCTGTATCGCCATCAAGACCATGTAATAAATGCAATTTTTGCCTTAACGGAAATCAAATTCAATGCATAGATATGAAATTTTATGGCTCTGCAATGCCATTTCCACATATACAAGGTGCATTTAGGGAAATATTAATAGCTGAAGATTATCAATGTGTTTCCGCTGATGGACTTTCTTCAGAAGAAGCTGCAATGGCAGAACCACTTGCAGTCTGTCTTCATGCCATAAAACAAGCAGAGAAAATTTTTGGACAAAAAGTTTTAATTACTGGGTCAGGACCTATCGGTACATTATGCGTAGCAGCTGCCAGAAGAGCTGGAGCAGAAGAAATAATAGTTACAGATATTTCTACAAATGCTCTGACGTTTTCAAATTCTTTAGGAGCGGATAAAGTTATAAATGTCCTAGAAGAACATGATAAACTAAAAAACTATCAATCTAATAAAGGGTATTTTGATATAGCTATTGAATGTTCAGGATCTGCGCAAGGAATAAGCGACGCAATAAATTGTCTCAAGCCAAAGGGTACCATGATTCAACTTGGTCTAGGAGGAGATGTCTTGATACCACTTGTATCAGTTACAACAAAAGAATTAAATTTAAGAGGCTCATTTAGGTTTCATTTAGAGTTTGAACTGGCTGTTAATATGATGAAAAAAAAATTGATAAATGTAAATCCATTAATTACCCATAAATTAGATTTTAAATCCGCTAAAGAAGCTTTTGAACTGGCAATGAACAATGATAAAAAAAGTATGAAAGTACAATTATCATTCTAAAACCAATTTGAAGTTGACTCTTATAATTTAATCAATGCATGATTAAAAGTAATATAATTATAAGGGGAGTTTAAATGAGAAATCTTAAAAACATAATACTTAGCTTTTCTGCTTTAGCTGTAGCGTCTACTTTATCTACTGTAGCTATTGCTAAGGAATGGCGTGGATGGAATATTCATAAACCAGGCTATCCCAATACAGTTGCTATGGATAAATTTGCAGAGTTAGTAAAACAAAAAACCGGTGGTGAAATTTCATTAAAAATGTTTCACTCTGGTGTATTAGGGAATCAACCTGATGCTATCGAACAAGTCAGAATAGGTGGACTTGAAATTGGTAATTTTAACTTGGGACCAATGGGACCAATGGCCCCAGAAGCAAACGTAGTATCTTTGCCATTTATTTTTAAGAATATGGGACATATGCATCGCGCTTTAGATGGAGCTGCTGGTGATCAAATAAGTGCTGGAATGGAAAAGATAGGTATTGTTGCACTTGCTTGGTATGACTCAGGTGCTCGATCATTTTATAATTCAAAAAAACCAATTATGAAACCATCTGATGTTAAAGGATTAAAGGTTAGAGTGATGAATAATGACCTTTATTCTGGAATGATCTCTGCCTTAGGTGGAAATCCCTCGCCTATGGCATTTTCAGAAGTTTATCAATCATTAAAAACAGGTGTTGTTGATGGAGCAGAAAATAATTGGCCATCATATGAGTCGACTGGTCACTTTGAGGTTGCTAAATATTATTCTTTATCTCAACATTTAATTATACCTGAATGTGTTTGCATTAATGATAAAGTTTATAATAGCTTATCTGATAAAAACAAAAAGGCAGTTAAGGAAGCTGCACGTGAGTCAGCAAAATTACAAAGAGCGTTATGGGAAAAAAGAGCTATTTCAAGTCGTGAAAAAGTAATGAAAGCTGGTGTTGAATTTAATGAAATCCCTAATAAAAAAGCATTTATGGATGCCATGCAACCTGTTCACACTAAATATTTATCAGCTAATCCCAACTTAGTTCCATTAGTTGATTTAATAAAAAATACTAAATAACATTAAAATTATTATTGGCCATATTATTATGGCCAATAATTTTTATATACTAAAAGGAGATTTATTATCCCAAAAAGATCTTCGCAATTTTTAAAAATCTTTACACATTTCCTTGACAAAGTAGCTTATATTTGTGAGGTGCTTACAGGTTTTGCACTTGTGACTATGACTGTCATATTTAGTTGGCTAGTATATGGAAGATATATTCTAAATGCCACCCCAACATGGGTAGAGCAAGCTTCATTGTTACTAATTGTTTTTATAGGTTTTTTGGGAGCTGCTGTCGGGATACATAATAAAACCCATTTGGGTGTAACTTTTTTTAGAGACAATGCTCCTACTCCAATTAAAATCATATTAGATATGATAAACCATGTTTTCATCATGATATTCGGATTTATTATGATGATTTATAGTTATGAATTAGTGTTGTTTAAATGGGACACTCAAATACCTTTGATACATCTTCCTGAAGGCTTGCGAGCAGTACCAATTATGATTTGTGGTGGTCTAATTTTACTTTTTTCTATTGGTCACATCGTTAAATATAAAAATGCATTAACTAATAAAAATCCTAAATGAGGTAGTCAATGGGTCTGTTGATAATGATGGGAATTTTTGCCTTTGGAGTTGTCATTGGTATTCCAGTAGCATTTGCCCTTGGCATAGGAGCGGTTTCGGCGTTTTATTTCGAAGGACTACCTCTAATAATTGCGTTTCAAAGAATTATTTCAGGCATAAATGTTTTTTCTCTACTTGCTATTCCATTTTTTATTTTTGCTGGTGAATTAATGTTCCATGGTGGAATAGCTGTAAGACTTGTGAGACTAGCTTCATCTGCTGTTGGAGCCATAAGAGGCGGTCTTGGTGTTGTAAATGTGTTTGCCTCAATGCTATTTGGCGGTATTTCAGGGTCAGCAGTAGCTGACGTTTCAGCTCTTGGTTCCATCCTAATACCAGTGATGAAAGAAAAAGGGTATGACGAAGATTACGCTGTAAATGTGACAGTTACGTCTTCCATAGCTGGGATTATGATACCCCCAAGTCATAATATGATTTTGTTTGCTGTTGCTACTGGAGGAGGTGTTTCAATAACCCAACTTTTTTTATCGGGAATAATTCCAGGTGTTGTTATGTGTATTTGCTTAGCATTGGTTGCCTATTTAGTTGCCGTAAAAAGAGGATATAAATCTGAGTTGTTTCCTGGATATTATACCCTATTTATGCATTTTGTAACTGCCTTACCAGGCTTATTCACAGCAGTTATTATTGTAGGAGGCGTGCTTTCAGGAATTTTCACTGTTACTGAGTCTGGCGCTTTTGGAACAATGTATGCTTTTGTTGTCACAATAATAGTTTACAGAGCACTAACTTGGAAAAATTTCAAAATTGCTGTTGTTAATTCGGTAAAAACAACATCCATGGTGATGATACTTGTTGCTAGTGCATCGGCATTTGGATACATGCTTACTTTTTACCAGGTGCCATCTCAAATGATAAGTTTTATGAATGGTATATCAAGCAATCCCATAGTTATTTTATTAATGATTAATATTATGCTATTGGTATTAGGCATGATAATGGACATGGCAGCCTTAATATTAATCTGCACCCCAATTTTTTTACCTTTAGCCATGTCTTTAGGTATGGATCCACTTCAGTTTGGTATGATTTTAATGATGAACCTTGGGCTTGGCTTATGTACACCACCAGTCGGCGCTTGTCTTTTTGTTGGTTGTGCAATCGGCAAAGTACCAATAGAAAAAGCTGTTAAAACAATTTGGCCATTTTATTTTGCTATCTTTCTGGCTCTTATGTTGACAACATTTATTCCAGCCATTTCATTAACATTACCCAATTTAGTAAGATAATAAGTACAAAGTAAATTTATAAATAGAGATTATGAACCATATTAATGTAGATTGTGTTTTAGACATAAAAGCTAATTTAGGAGAAAGCCCAATTTGGTCGACAAAAGACCAAATTTTATATTGGGTTGATATTAATAATCACTTGATATGTAAATTTGACCCTAGAAAGAAAAAAAATAATTCTATTAATGTTGGTGATTTTATAGGATGTTTTGCTCTTAAAGAAAACTTAAATATTGTGTTAGCCTTAACTAACGGTTTTTTTGAATTAGAACAACAAAAAGGAATAATATCTTTTCTTTGTAATCCTAAAGATTACAATCCTGAAAACAGATTCAATGACGGAACAGTTGACCAAAGGGGAAGATTTTATGCAGGAACTATGTCATTAAATCCAATAAAAAAAACAGAAAAACCAAAAGGAAGTCTGTATTGCCTTCATCCATCAGGAGATGTAAATAAAGTTTTAGGCGGATTTTATACTATTAATGGGCTAGCATTTTCTCCAGATTATAAGACAGCTTATGTTTCTGATAGTGCTCCATGGATCAGAACTATATGGTCTTATGATTATGATTTAGAAGATGGTGTTTGGTCTAATAAAAAAGTTTTTTTTGAAACTCACCAGATTAATGGCAGACCTGATGGTGGATGTGTTGATTCTGAGGGTTGTTATTGGATGGCAGGAGTTTCTGGTTGGGAATTAGTCAGAATTACTCCAAAAGGTAAAATAGATATGATTATAAAAATGCCAATAGAAAAACCAACAAAAATAGCTTTTGGTGGCTCCAAACTTGATACTATGTATGTTACATCAATAGGTAGCGATATTACACAAGGAACAATTAATAAACAGCCAAAAGCTGGGGGTATTTTTGCATTAACAATACCTGGAATAAAAGGAATTGACTTCCCTTTTTATGGTTAGAAATTGTCTATTTCAAACTTTATTAAGCCTTTAATTTTCTTATTAGGCATCAAAACGTCACAATTTACATTTTCAATCTTTTTATAAGCTAAATTGAAACCATCAGTAGGATGACTTACAGGCTCAACACAAAAA
>CACJQK010000005.1 GCA_902595515.1 uncultured SAR116 cluster alpha proteobacterium | reverse complement strand
TATCAAAAAATTGGTCGCTATTTAGCTCAAGTTATTATTAAAAAAACTGAAATTAGTGAAGGTAGAGTGAATTTAAATTTTGATATAAGCGAAGGATCTTTACTTGTTGTTAAAAATATAAATTTTGAAGGAAATAAAAACTTTTCTGATAACGAATTAAAAGCAAATATTTCAACAAAAGAAGATGCATGGTATAAAATTTTTGGTTCTAATAAATTTATTCCCGAACGTTTAGAATATGATAAAGACAAATTAAAAGAATTTTATAATAGAAGGGGCTACATTGATTTTAATGTGATTGTTGCTAAAGGAGATCTCCTTCCAGACCTTTCTGGGTTTAACATAAATTTTGTTATTAATGAAGGGCAAAAGTATACCATAAATAAGGTTAGTATAAATTCAGAATTGTTAAATAACAAAAAAAACAAATATCTTTTGGAAAAATTATATTTAAAAAAAGACGACTATTTTAATTCCAAAGCTCTTGAACAATCATCGAAATTTTTAATTGATTTTTTTGAAAGTGAGGGATTTAATTTTGTTAGGGTTATACCATCAATTAATAAAAATAAAGACTTAGTTAATGTGATTTTCAATGTAACTGAAGGTGATGAGAAATATATTAATAAAATTACTATTATTGGAAACACAAGAACAAATGACAGTGTTGTTAGAAGAGAATTGTCTTTTTTAGAAGGAGATCCTTTCAATCAAGCTAAACTTAATTCATCAATTAATTCAATAAAAAGGTTAGGATATTTTGAAACAGTTAATTACAAATTGCAAGATACTAACGCTTCGAACTCATTAGATATAATTATTGAAGTAAAAGAGATGAATACTGGGTCTGTTAGCTTTGGTGTTGGATATTCTTCATTAAACGATGCATCTATGGCTTTTGGTTTAAATGAAATAAATTTTCTTGGTGAAGGAAAAAAATTACGTCTAGAAGCGACTCTTTCATCAAAAAAATCTAATTATAGTTTAGGTATGACAGAACCTTATTTTATGGATAGAAATTTATCTGTATTTGGTAATATTTTTGATCAACAAAGTGAAAACTCTGCAGGTGATATTAAATATGAAACAACAGGAATTGATTTTGGATTTGGTTTTGAATCTAATAAATTAACTCAAAGATTTAAATATAAGTTTTCTTCCTCAGAATCAACCACATCTAGCTCTTCTACGGCTTCATCTGTTACAGGTGAGGAGGGTGTTGAAATTGTAACTTCATCTTTGACTCACAGTTTGTCTCAAGATACAAGAGACAGTTTTTTCAACCCCACAAATGGCTATAGGTGGCGATTTGATAATACTTTAGCAGGTATAGGTGGTGACGCCAGTTTTTATAAATCAGTATTAAATTTTGTATCATATTATCCTGTTAATTTTGGGGAATATATATTTGGTTTCAAAACAGGTGTAGGTTTTATTACATCTCTTGAAGACAAAATAACCGCATCTAATAGATTTTTTTTGGGTGGCAAAAAATTAAGAGGTTTTGACAATGCTGGTCTAGGTCCTCGTGATACTGGAAATAACCAAGCAGTTGGTGGTAACAATTTTTATAATTTATCGTTTGAAGTTAAATCTGACAAACTTATGCCTGATGATACAGGTCTTAGATGGTTTGTTTTTTCTGATATAGGTTCAATTTGGGGGACTGATTATGAATCAGGAGTTCAAGGTTATGATGACAAAGAGCCTAGGATTACAAATGGTTTCGGTTTGTCAATGTTAACTCCAATAGGACCTCTTGAAATGGTGTGGGGATTCCCAGTACAAAGCGAGAGCTATGATGTTGAAGAAAATTTTCAATTTTCAATTGGTACAAGTTTTTAAACTTTTTTGTTGGGCTTCAAATGTTATTTGCAAATCTATTATTTTTTTCACCTATTTTAAACACTACCACAGATTATAATAATATTTATGATGATCATAAATACATTAAAATTCAAAACGTTGTTAATAAATATAATGACCACACAATTAATAAAATTGGAATTATTGATTTTAGATTTATATTGAAAAGATCTAATGCTATGAAAATTTTAGGTAAAAAATTTTTGTCACTTGAAAACAAAATTAATCAAAAAATAAAACAAAAACAAAATTATTTAAAAATAAAAGAGGAAGATATAAAAAAAAATAAAAAGAACCTCTCAGATATTGAGTATAAAAATAAAATTAAATTGTTTAAGGAAGAAGTCTTTCAAATTCAAAAAAAGCATAAACAAGAAAGGTCATTATTAAATAAGTCTTTCCAAAAAATTCAAAAAGATATCAAAGATATTTTAGCCAAAATAATTAAAGATGTGTCAATAAGAAAAAATATCAACATTGTATTACTTAAAGAAAATGTTTTTTTATTTAATAACAAAAATATTGACTTTACAAACGAAGTTCTTGAGTTATTTAACAATAAGACAAAATCTATGAAAATTATAATTACGTCTCCTAATTAGTATGGAAATCAGATGAATAAAGATTTTTTTAAAATTGTTAATAAGATAAATTTATTGGATATTTTAAGAGTTTTGGATATACCTAAAGAAGATGTTTTTACTAAAAAAGATGATGTAATAATTTCTCTAGAAAACATTTATATTGAAGATTTTGTTTCATTTGAAAATTTAAAAAAAAATAAATTATCTTTTTTTACAAATATGAAATGTAATATTAAAAACGTATCTTCTGGGATTTGCATAGCTGAAAAGAAAAATTTTAAACTTTTAAATAAGGATATTATTAAGATACCTTTTAGTAATCCTAAACTGGGATTTTCAAAAATTCTAAAACAATATGTAACTGTAAATCAACAACATAACAAAGAAAACAAAATTCACCCATCAGCAATAGTTCATAAAACTGCTAAGATTGGAAAGAATGTCTTTATAGGTGCATATTCTATCATTTGTGAAGATGTTATTATTGAAGATAATACATATATTTCTGAACGAGTTACTATTTCTTCTAATTGTAAAGTAGGAAAAGAATGTTTTATTGGCGGTGGTGTTGTTATAGAATGTACAATTTTAAATCAAAAAGTAAACATAGCTCATAACACAGTTTTAGGGAAAATAGGATTTGGTTTCATTCCAGAAAATACTAACACAATTTTAACTCCTCATGTTGGAAGCCTTATTATTGGCGAAGGTACTAATATTGGATCTGGTTGTACGATTGATAGAGGATTGCTAGATGAAACTTTAATTGGTAAATATGTAATGATTGATAATCAAGTACATATCGGCCATAACTGTGTTATAGATGATTTTTGTATCTTAGCTGGCAAAGTTGGTTTGTCTGGTTCAGTTGTTTTAGAAAAAAATGTTATTTTAGGTGGAGATGTTAGTGTTAAAGATAACATTAGGATTGGGGAGGGATCTATTGTAGCTGGTGCTTCAAAAGTTTTTAATAGTTTTCCTAAGGCTAGCAAAATAGGTGGTAGTCCAGCACAAGATATTAACTCTTGGAAAAGACTTATAGCATCACAAAGATTAATTAACAAAAAAAGAAAGAAAAACTGAGATGATTCTAAAAGATGATAAAGGTGAAACAATTACGCTTTTACATAATGATATCGTTAAATTAATTCCTCATAGGCACCCTTTTTTGTTAATTGATAAAGTAACTAATATAATAGTTAACAAAAGTGTAACTGGTATAAAATCTGTAACATTCAATGAGCCTTTCTTCCCTGGCCATTTTCCTGAGCGCCCAGTTATGCCTGGTGTTTTGATTTTAGAATCTATGGCTCAGACTGCTGCATGTTTAGTATCATATCAAGATAAATCTTTATCTTCCAACAATCTCGTTTTTTTTACTAGTATAGAAAAAGCTAAATTTAGAAAACCAGTTATTCCAGGAGATGAGTTAATTTTAAAAATAAATCTAATGTTTAACAAACGATCTTTATATAAATTTAACAGTGAAGCTTTTGTCCAAAATAAATTAGTAGCATCTTCAGAATTTTCAGCAATGCTTGTTAACGAGGCAAAAGCAAAATGAGCAATATACATCCAAAATCAATAATTCATGATGGATGTAAAATTGATCAGAATGTTTCTATAGGTGCATATTCTATAATTGGTCCAAATGTTAAAATTGGAAAAAATTCTAAAATTCATTCTCATGTTGTAATCGACGGAAATACCACTATTGGATTAAATAATGAAATTTATCCTTTTTCTGTATTAGGTTCTAATCCTCAACATTTGAAATATCAAGGTGAAAAGACAGAACTTTTAATAGGTAATAATAATGTATTTAGAGAACATGTAACTGTTCATCCAGGAACAAAAATTGGTGTTCAAAAAACAATTATAGGTGATAATGGGTTTTTTATGGTTGGATCACATGTAGCTCATGATTGTTTGGTAGGAAATAATGTTGTATTCGTAAACAACGCAGTTATTGGAGGACATGTAGAAATTTCTGATTTTGTTTATTTAGGTGGTCAAAGTGCTGTTCATCAATATTGTAGAATTGGAAAACATGCTATTATAGGGGCTGGAACTACCATAGATGGTGATGTTATACCTTATACATCAGTTATTGGAAGTAGAGGTTATCTTAGTGGTTTAAATTTAATTGGTTTAAAGAGGAGATCTTTTAAAAAAGATGAGATCAAGACATTAAGAAATGTTTATAGACTTCTATTTGCCCCTGAAGGAACGTTTAATGAAAGACTTTTAGAGGTAAGTGAAACTTATAATAAAAATGTATTAGTTAGAGAAATATTAAGTTTTTTAAAAGAAAATCTTAATCGTCCATTAGTCCATCCTAAAATGGGTAAGCACTAATGAAAATAGCTATCATTGCTGGTCGTGGTGATTTTCCTATTCAAATTGCAAAAGATAATCCAGATGCTTTTGTTTTGTGTATTGAAGATCATTCATCTACAAGTACATTTAAAAATAATTCTGAAGTAATTTCGTTAAACGATCCATTAAGTTGGATTTCAGTATTGAAGAAAAATAAAATTACCCATTTGGTAATGGCTGGTAAGATTAATAGAATTTCAAATGAAAAATTCAATTATAATGAATTATCTCATGAGCTAATAAAAAAAACATTTTCTTTAGGTGATAATTCGGCCTTAAATCTTATAGAACATTTTTTTAATGAAAATGGTTTTGAGATAATACCAGTTACTTCTGTATTAAAAGAATGTTTTTTTTCAAAAGGTTTTTACAAAGAAGAATTTTTTTCAAAAAAATTAAAAGATTTTGTAATTCAAAATGCTAGATTTGGTTGTAATTTCCTTAATAAAATGTCTGAATTTGACGCTGGTCAATCTGTAGTTGTAAGTAACTCAATAGTATACGCCATAGAAGCATTGGAAGGTACTGATGAAATGATAATTAGAGCAGGGGAATTATATAAAAATTACTTTCAAAACAGTATTTTTGGGCCAGTTTTAATAAAAATTCCTAAATTAAATCAAAATTGTAATCTGGATTTGCCAGTTATAGGTTTAGATACAATAAAAAAATGTAATGAATTAGGATTTAGTTCAATTGTGTTATCTTCAAAGGGTACTTTGATTACAGAAATCGACATTGTTAAAAATTATTTAAAAAAGAACAAGTTTTGCATTTTTGCAATTTAAAATTTTAATTTTGATTAAAAATCATGAAATCAAACAAAAATAATAAAATTTTTATTTTAGCAGGAGAAACCTCAGGTGATTATATAGGTTCCTGTATTATGAGAGGAGTTAAAAAAAATAATAATAACATTAAATTTGTAGGAGTTGGTGGAAGTTTAATGGAAAATGAGGGTTTAAATTCTCTATACAATATAAAAGAATTTAATGTAATAGGTTTTTTAAATACTGTTCTAAAATTAAAAATACTAAGAAGTTATGTTAATGAAATTGTAAAATTTATTATAAGAGAAGAACCAAAAATTGTTATTACAATTGATACTAAAGGTTTTTCTCTTGCATTAGCAAAGTCTTTGAAAAATGCTTTTAAAAATTCTAATTACAAATGTCCTCTAATCCATTTTGTACCTCCAACAATATGGGCTTATGGTAAATCAAGATTAAAAAAATGGAAAAACATACATGATGAACTAATTTGTCTTTATAAAATTGAAGAGGATATTTTTAAAAAATATAATATTAAGTGTATTTATCTAGGAAACCCAATTATAGAAAAATTTTTAGCTTTCGAATATTCTAAAAAATATAAAAATATTGATGCTTATAGTTCAAAAAAAAATAATGTCCTATTATTACCAGGAAGCAGAAATAGTGAAATAAAATATATTCTTCCTGAATTTGTTAAATTAATAAAAAATTCAAATAATAAATTTAAAAATGTAAATTGGATTATACCAATAACTAAATCACAATATTTAAATGTTTTATCAAAAGTAAATGAAATAAAATCTTATCCTGTAGAAGTAATTATTCTTGAAGATAATTACGAAATACTTAACCATGCAAGTATTGCGATTGCTTGTAGTGGAACAATCACTCTAGAGTTAGTATTATTCAAAATACCTACTATTGCCGTTTATAAAACAGATTTTATAAGTGCTCTTATAGGAAGAATGTTAGTAAATTTCAAAAATGTTATTTTACCAAATTTTTTATTAAAAGAAAATGTTGTACCATTTCTTTTTCAAGAAAAATGTAATTATATTCAAATGCAAAAAGTGTTAATTAAATTCATGAATAATATTGAGATACAAAATAAACTACATAAGAATTATTCAAAAAACATACTTAAAGACATGGGTTACTTAAATAGTAAATCTACAAATTTTACAAGTAAATCTGGTAAAATGGTAATCAATCTAATCAATAATTATAAAAGATAATTATCTATTTTTTAACTCAACAAAATCTCTAATAGTGTTCCCTGTATAGAGTTGTCTAGGTCTACCAATCCTTTGAACTGGATCAGTGATCATTTCGTTCCATTGAGCTACCCAACCAACTGTTCTAGCTACCGCAAATAGGACTGTAAACATGTCTGTAGGGAAACCCATTGCTTTTAGAATTATTCCTGAATAAAAATCAACATTAGGGTAAAGCTTTTTTTCAATAAAATAATCATCGTTGAGAGCAATTTTTTCCAATTCCATTGCTATTTCTAAAAGTGGATCATTTTTTATCCCTAACAAATCTAAAACTTCATGACATGAAACTCTCATTACAGCTGCTCTTGGATCATAATTTTTATAAACTCTATGGCCAAATCCAAATAATCTAAAAGGATCATTTTTATCTTTTGCTTTTTTTACGAATTCATCAATTCTATCTACAGTACTTATTTCAGATAACATTTTTAATACAGCTTCGTTTGCACCACCGTGAGCAGGACCCCACAAGGAAGCAATACCTGCTGCAATACAAGCAAATGGGTTTGCACCGGAGGATCCAGCAATCCTTACAGTTGAAGTTGAGGCATTTTGTTCGTGATCAGCATGTAAAATTAATATTTTATCCATGGCTCTAGCGATTATTGGATCAATTTTGTATTTTTCAGCAGGAACTGAAAAGCACATATGTAAAAAGTTTTCTGGATAAGTTAAATCATTTTGAGGATAATTAAATGGTTGGCCTAATGAATATTTATAAGCCATTGCTGCTATAGTTGGAATCTTAGCTATCATTCTTCTTGAAGAAACAAGTCTTTCATATGGATCATTTATATTTGTTGAATCTGGGTAAAATGATGAAAGAGCACCAACTACACCGACCATAATGGCCATTGGATGGGCATCACGTCTAAAGCCTCTATAAAAATTTATTAATTGTTCATGCACCATGGTGTGATAAGTTATAGCATTTTCAAATTCTTCTTTTTCTGGTTTTTTAGGTAAATCTCCATTAAGCAATAAGTAAGCTACTTCTAAAAAACTACTTTTTTCAGCTAGTTGATCAATGGGATAACCTCTATGTAGTAATATTCCTTTTTCTCCGTCTATATAGGTAATTTCAGACTCACATGAACCAGTTGATCCGTATCCTGGATCATAAGTAAAAATGCCTAGATCACTATACAGTGATCTTATATCTAACACAGATGGTCCAACAGTCCCTGACAAAGTTTTTAATTCCATTTCTTTACCATTAAAGACAATTTTATTTTTATCTGATGACGAATCGTTTGACATGTTAATTACCTATATTAATTACTAAGATTTATTTGGATTTTTTTAATTACTAATATTTATAATTTAATCGATTTACAGTAATTGTACAACCTAGTTCATAAATAATTGAAACTAAATCAGGAGAATTAGTTTTACCAGTTAAAGCCATTCTTAGGATTGGTCCAATATCCCTGAATGTTAATGATTTATCTAGAATGTAACGATTTAGTGTGTTTTTAATATTTTCTATGTTCCATTCACAATCTTTTAATTGTGATCCGATTTCTTTCAGCATTAATTTGTTTTTATGTAATTGTAATTGATAATTTTTATCTTTGCAAAAAAAGTCTTTTTGAAAAAGCCAATCAAATTCAAATTCTAAATCAGTGTAAACTTGAACTCTTTTTAGGAGTTCTGGTAGTAAGGATTTAAATCTTTTTTGTTCATCATCATTCAAAGAGAGCCTAAATCTATCAATAACCAACTGGTAAATATCACTTATTTTCATATTATTTAGATTTTTTGCGTTAATATTATTAAGTTTTTTTAAATCAAATTTTGCTGGCGACTTACTTACATTTTCAAGAGTAAATAACTTGGTTGCTCTATCAATACAATAGTCTTCATCATTTTTAGTTGACCATCCTAATTGAAGTAAATATGAAAACATTGCATCACTAGTGTAACCTAAATCATGATAATCAAAAAGACTTGTGGCTCCGTGTCTTTTAGATAGTTTAGCTCCATCTGTTCCATGAATTAGGGGTATATGTGCGTAATATGGTATTTTCCAGTTAAGATATTTAATAATTTGTATTTGTCTAAATGCATTGTTAAAATGATCGTCACCTCTGATTATATGGGTAATTCCCATGTCATTGTCATCTACAACTGAAGATAACATATAAGTAGGTGTATTATCTGATCTTAAAATAACCATATCATCTAGGATTTCATTTTTAATAGTTACTTTTCCTTGTACTATATCATCAATAGTTGTAGTACCATCAGATGGCATTTTTAAACGTATAACAAATCCTTTGTTTTTATTATCATCAAATTCTTTTTTGTTTCTCCAAGGTGATTTTATTGGGATACCATTTTTACGGCTTTTTATTCTTAATTTTTCTAATTCATCAGAATTTAGGTAACATTTGTAGGCATGCCCTTTTTTTAAAAGTTCATACGCAACTTTAATATGAGTATTATAGTTTTGGGATTGGTAAACTACTTTATGTTCAGAATTTACGTTCAACCAATTTAAACCTTCATGTATAGCTTTAATGGCTTCCTTAGAAGATCTTTTTTTATCGGTATCTTCAATTCTAACCAAATATTTACCAGAGTGTTTTTTTGCAAACAAATAGTTGAATATTGCAGTTCTAGCCCCCCCAATATGTAAATATCCTGTAGGTGAGGGTGCAAATCTTGTAACTACTTTCAAAATACTTCTCTTGTATAAATTAAATCAGAATATTTGACATAATTTTATATAAATTTAAAGAATTATTGATATTTTTTTAAAAATATTTTCTTATAAGTGCGCACATTTTCCCTTGTATCGTAACTCTGTCTGGTCCGTATATTTGGGTTTTATAATGTTTATTAGCAGGTTCAAGAGCGATACTATCACCCTTTTTTCTAAATTTTTTTAATGTTGCTTCTTCTTTGTCAATTAAAGCTACAACAATATCTCCATTATTAACATTTGTTATTTTACTTATTAAAACTGTATCTCCATCAAATATACCTTCGTCTATCATTGAGTCTCCTTCTACAGTTAAGGCAAAGTTTTCTTCGGAAAGCAAATGACTTTTAGGCACTTCGATAAGTTGGTCATAATTTGAGATTGCTTCTATTGGAGTTCCAGCGGCAATTTTCCCGAGCATTGGTATTTTTTTTATGTCCTCATTTGATGTTTTTATAATGTCTTTATCTTTTGGATGTAATAATTTATTGATATTGATCACATTAGTAATATAGGGTTGCCCATTTGGGTATTTAGTTGGAGCAATTGCTCTAGCTTTATTTTCTAGATGTTCAATATATCCTCTTTCTTCAAGAGCTTTTACAATTCTGTGAATGCCAGATTTAGACTTTAAATTAAGTTCTAAACAAATTTCTTCATATGAAGGAGAAACACCATCTTGTTCTATACGTAGAATTAAGAAATTTAACAATTGATTTTGTTTGTTTGTTAACATTATTTCCTCATGTTCACTATTTGTTCTAACATATATTTAAGTTAAACACAAGTTTTAAATATTATTTGGGAATTTTAATACTTTTACATTCTCGCCATTGCTAACTGATTTTTCGAATGGGTCTCTTACAATCAAACAGTCAGCTCTTGAAAAATTTGTAATCATTGAGCTGTCTTGCAAGTTAAATGGCGTAACGTTTAACACACCATTATTGTAAGTTGATTTTGCTCTTACAAAATCCAGTCTTTTATCATTTTTAGACATATTACCATTTAAAATACCATTTTCCAAAAGAGGGAAATAGCTATTGTCGCCTATCATTTTTCTTATAGCTATATTTACAAATATTAATGAGCAAACACCTGAAGACACAGGATTTCCAGGTAATCCAATTAATGGAGTATTATTTATTTTTGAAAAAAGCAATGGTTTTCCGGGTCTTATAGCTATTTTCCAAAATTCAATCTTATTCTTAAATTTTGATAAAGCTTTTTGTATTAAATCATATTTCCCAACTGAAACTCCTCCAGTGGTTATAATTAAATCACTATCAATAGCGTTCTCTAATATTTCATAAATATCTTGTAAATTATCTTTAGCAACTGGTAAAATTCTAGCTATTCCTCCAAACTCTTGGACCATAGATGCTAACATAAGACTGTTACCACCAGGAATTTTATCTTTTGATATTTGCTCTCCTACTTTTAAAATTTCATTACCAGTAGATAAAATTGAGACTGTTGGTTTTCTAGATACTGTTAACCAAGCTTGTCCAGTCATTGCAATAGATCCAAGGTGACGTGATTTTAGAATCGTACCTTCTTTAAAAAGTATATTGTTTCTTTTAAAATCTAATCCTTTTTTACGAACATACTGATTTTTTTTAGGAGTTTCTTCAACTATTATAAAATTTTCATTGTTTAAAACTTTCACATCCTCTTGAATAATTACTGTATTACTTCCATTAGGTAATTTAGCACCTGTAAAAATTCTGACTGTTTCTTGAGAATTTATTTTTTTTGAGTAAGGAGCTCCTGCAGAGGACTCTCCAACAATTTTGAACTTTTTAATTTTGCCGTCTTTTAGTTTAATAAAATCTTTGTGATTTATAGCATATCCATCCATTGAAGAAACATCATACTTAGGGTTATCTATTTCACTTATTATGGGTTTTGCAAGGCACCTACCTAGAGCATCTTTTAGAAAAATGTCTTCATTACTAATTTTTTGAAAGCTTGATTTAATTTTATTGATTGCTTCATCTAAAGACAACAAGTCAAACTGCATTGAATTCTCCAGATTTTCCTCCAGATTTATGAATGAGTTTTATTTTTGTTAATATCATTTCTCTGTCAATAGCCTTACACATGTCATAAATGGTAAGGCCAGTAACTGAGACCGCAGTTAAAGCTTCCATCTCAACTCCAGTTTTCCCAACGATAGAGGCTTCAGCAGTAATTTTTACAGAAGATTCTTCAATATTTGGTTCTAAATCAACATTAACATATGATAAAGGAATAGAGTGACATAAAGGGATAAGTTGGTCTGTTTTTTTTGCAGCCATAATACCTGCTAATTTTGCTATATTAAGAACATCACCTTTTTTAATTTCTAAGTCTAATATTTTTTTTAGTGTATTTGCTTTCATCATAATTTTACCAGTTGCAATAGCTACGCGAACGGTAGTGTCTTTTTGGTTTATGTCCACCATTGATGGGTTTCCGTTTTTATCAAAATGTGTAAGTTCATTCTTGCTCAATTTTAAATTCCTAATATTGTTTTTGTTGCCAAAGTTAAATTTTTTTCTTTCATAAGGCTTTCTCCAATTAAAAAATTTATTACCCCATTTTTTTTTAACAACTTAAGATCTGTTTGTGTTTTTAATCCACTTTCTGCCACGATAATTTTGTCTGGATCAATAAATTTTTTTAGTTTTATAGTATTATTAATATCTACTTCCATTGTTTTTAAATTTCGATTATTAACGCCAACTAATTTTGATTTAAGTTTATTAGCCATCTTAATTTCTTCGTGAGTATGTGTCTCAACAAGTACGTCCATGCCTAAATCTAAAGCCTCTTTTTCTAACAAAATTGCTTCTTCTAAATTAAGTGCTGCCATTATTAACAATATACAATCAGCACCTAAGGATCTAGATTCTTTTATTTGCCAAGGATCAATTATAAAATCCTTTCTTAGAATTGGTAAATCAATTTCTTTTTTTATAATATTTATATATTTATTATTTCCTTGAAAATATTTCTCATCAGTTAAAACAGATAAACAAGAAGCACCTCCATCTTGATAACATTTTGCTAGTTCTAATGGATCAAAATTTTTTCTTATTAATCCTCTACTCGGTGACGCTTTTTTTATTTCTGCTATAAGGTTAAATTTATTGGGATTATTAAGGTTTTCTAAAAATTTTCTTGGTTCTGTTTGTTTATCAATTTTTGATTGGAGATCAAAATAATTTGTTTTATTTTTTCTAAAAGTAAATTCTTCTTTTTTATAATTTATGATTTCTTGAAGTTTTGTAACCATTTTAATATTTAATCCTACAAATTAGTCATTTCTATTAACATTTCTAATTTTTCCATAGCCTTACCTTTGTCTAATGATTCAATAGATTTTAATGCACCTTCTTGAAGATTGAGTGCATTGCCCGTAGCAACTAAAGCGGAGGCAGAGTTTAAAATAACTACATCTCTAAACTTACTTTTTTTACCATTAAACAATTCAATGATTTCTTTAGCATTTTCTTCTGGTTCTCCTCCAACAATATCAGAAATTTTAGCTGTGGGAAGATCTATATCGGATGGGTTTATTGAAAATTCTTTTATTTTTCCATTTTTAAGTTCAGCGCAATAAGTCTCACCGGTTATTGTTACTTCATCCAATCCGTCACTCCCATGGACTATCCATGCATGAGTGGATCCAAGAGTTTTTAATGACTCCGCAAATGGTAATATAAGAGATTTGTCATAAACACCTAATAATTGTTTTTTAACTAAAGCTGGGTTGGATAAAGGTCCTAATAAATTAAAAATAGTTCTTATGCCAATTTCTTGTCTTATTTTACCAACATATTTCATTGCAATATGATGTTTTGGAGCAAGAAGAAAACAAATACCAATTTTGTCCAAACATCTCGCTACTATATCAAGTTCACAATCAATATTAACTGATAGAGATTTTAAAACATTTGCAGCCCCTGACTTAGAGGTAGCAGAATAGTTTCCGTGTTTTGCTACTGGGATATCTATTCCTGCTAATACAAACGAAACAGCAGTTGATATATTCAATGTACCTAAATTGTCTCCCCCAGTTCCTACAACATCGATTGTATTTTCCTTAGATTTAATTTTTGAACATTTATCTCTGAGAATTTCTGCGCCTGCTGCAATAACAGTTGGGTTATGGTTTTGCATTTTGATAGCTGTTAAAAAGACGAAATTTGAGCTTCAGTTGCTTTTCCAGACATAATTATCTCAAATGCTGATTTGCTTAATTGATAACTTAATTCTTTTCCATCAGTAACAATTCTTAAAATGTTTTTAAATTCTAAATCATAATTCATTTATTAGCTCATTCATAATTTTATTAAAATAATATTAATTTATACTAGTGTTTTTTATTAATTTAATCTATCTTTCTTTATACGTTATTGTTATGTGGTATTATAATACTCAATAAATTAAGTAATTGAAATTATTATAAAATAATAAGAACTTTTTAATTGACTGTTAAAAATAAAAAGGTTAACTAAGCATAAATTTATTAACAAATTTTCATTAAGGAAAGATGTAATGGCCTTGAAAGGTACTTATTCAGCAAAACCAAAAGATATTAATAAAGATTGGTTTATCGTAGACGCAGAAGGGTTGGTCTTAGGACGCTTGGCTGTAATTATTGCAAATAGATTAAGAGGTAAACACAAGGTTGGATACACTCCACATATGGCATGTGGTGATAATATAATTGTTGTTAATTGTGAAAAAGTTGTTTTGACTGGAAACAAAAGATCTCAAAAAACATATTATTGGCATACAGGATATCCTGGAGGTATTAAAGAAAGAAAAGCTGATAAAATTTTAGATGGAAGATTTCCAGATAGAGTTATTCGTAAAGCTGTAGAAAGAATGGTTCCTCGTGGTCCACTTGGGCGTCAAGTTATGAGGCAACTATATATATATGCTGGCAATAATCATCCTCATAAAGCTCAATCTCCAGTAACATTAGATGTAAAATCTATGAATAGAAAAAATAGTTGAAGGTTTAAATATGGCTGAAGAAAATAAAGAAAAAAATAGTCTTGATGATTTATCTAAATTGAAAGTTGATGACAAAGAAGAGGCTGTCGTTAATGAACCTAAAATTGATACATTAGGTAGATCTTATGCTACTGGAAGAAGAAAAGAATCTACTGCTCGTGTTTGGGTGAAGCGAGGTACAGGAAAGATTTCTATTAATGGTAAAAAAATGGTAAATTACTTTGCTAGACCAGTTCTGCAAATGCAGTTGAATTTAGTGTTTGACATTACCGAAAGAAAAGATCAGTTTGATGTTATTGCCACAGTTAAAGGTGGCGGATTATCTGGTCAGGCAGGAGCGGTTAGACACGGTTTAAGTAGGGCTCTTAGTCTTTTTGAACCAGATCTTAGAAAATCATTAAAAACTGCTGGTATGTTAACCAGAGACTCAAGGGTTGTTGAGCGTAAAAAATATGGTAGAGCAAAAGCTAGAAAAAGTTTTCAATTTTCAAAACGATAGAAATGAGAATTTTATTTTTAATAACGAGGTGTGCATTGCACACCTTTTTTTTATATAAAAAATATTTTATAAGTAATTTGTTATTTTTAAATGAGAAGGAAATGCAATGAAACCTATAAAAATAGGAATCGCTGGGCTTGGAAATGTTGGTGAAGAGGTTGCTTATCAGTTAATAAAAGGTTTCAGAGTTCAAAAAAATTTATTCCAAATTGAGTTAGTAGCTGTTTCAGCTAGGTCAAAAAACAAAAAAAGAAAAGTAGATATAAATAATCTTAAGTTTTTTGATAATCCTGCAGATATGGTGTTAGACAATAATATTGATGTGATCGTAGAATTAATTGGTGGTGACGAGGGTGTTGCAAAAGATTTATGCTTTTCTGCTCTAAAAAATAATAAGGCAGTTATTACTGCTAATAAGGCACTAATTGCAAAATATGGTAAAGAATTAGCCGAAATAGCTGAGGAAAGAAATTTATTCTTTTCTTTTGAGGCTTCTGTTGCAGGTGGTATTCCAATTCTTAAACTCATTAGAGAAGGATTAATAGTAAATGAAATTACTAAACTCACAGGCATTTTAAATGGAACTGCAAATTATATTTTATCCGAGATGGAAAAAGAACAAAAAAGTTTTGATATAGTTCTCAAAGAAGCTCAAAAGAAAGGTTTTGCTGAAGCAGATCCATCATTTGATGTGGATGGAATTGATGCAGCTCACAAAACTATAATATTGTCTGCCTTAGCTTATGGAAAAATGCCAAATGTTAATAATCTTAAAATTAAGGGAATTAGAGATATCACACTGAATGATATTTCATACTGCAATCAATTAGGATATAAAATTAAGCTATTAGGTAATTCTTTGTTATCTAAAAATAAAAAAGGTGAAGATGAGTTGTGTTGTTCTGTTGAGCCATGGCTTATATCAAAAAATCTCGGCCTTTCAAGTGTTGCTGGGGTGCTAAACGCTGTTCAAATTGAATCAAGCTTAGCTGGCTCAGTAATGATTACAGGTGCTGGAGCTGGTGGAGAACCTACTGCATCTGCTGTCTTAGCAGACATAGTAGATTATGCTAATGAGACTAAGTTATTTTCATTTGGAAGAAATTCAAAAGATATTAAAAATAATTTTAATACAATTTCTTATACAAATAAATTTAGGTATTACTTAAGGTTAAGTGTAGTAGATAAATCTGGAGTTTTAGCTGATGTTACGTCCATTTTTAAAGATTATGGATTATCAATTGAAAGCTTTATTCAAAAATCTAATCAAGAAGACAAAACTGCTGAATTAGTAATTATAACTCACGAGGCTGAAGGTTTTGTGTTAAACGATTCTTTATCAAAAATATCAATATTAGATGGTGTAATTACAAAGCCAGTTTGCTTAAGTATTTATTCCTAATAATTGTAAGCAGTTAACTTGAAAAAAACTTTATTATATAACTTAAATCCATCTGTAAATAATGCGGACTGGCATTTAATTGTTTCAAATGACTTTACGAAAAGGTCTGTGGATTATTTGTATCAAAAATATAAGTTGCCTAGTTTTATTACACCATATCTGATGTATAAGGGTGTTAATTTAGACGAATTTGATAACTTCTTCGCTCCCAAGCTTAAAAATTTATTACCGGAACCTTTTAAATTTAAAGATTTAGAAAAAGGAGTGAAAAGATTAGCTTCAGAGGTAATTGCATCGCGACCTATAGGTGTTTTTGGTGATTATGACGTAGACGGAGCTACGTCTGCAGCTATTATATCAAAATATTTGGAACAATGTGGCTGTAAAACTTTTATACATATACCAGATAGGTTTTTAGAAGGATACGGACCAAATGAAAAAGCTTTAAAAGGGCTTCATAAAAAAGGCTCTAAATTAATAGTTACTGTTGATTGTGGTATTTCTTCCTTTGAGCCGCTTAAGGCAATGACTTCTGTTGATATTGATGTAATTGTTATAGATCATCATATACCTGATATAAAATTACCTCCAGCGTATGCGATTATTAATCCTAAAAGAGTAGATACTGAAAAAGGATATGAAGATTTATGTGCAGCTGGTGTAACTTTTATCTTCTTAATTGGTTTGAATAGAGAATTAAGAAAACTTGGTTTTTTTAAAAATAGAGATGAGCCTAATTTGTTTCAATTTCTAGATTTGGTCGCTTTAGGTACAGTTTGTGATGTAGTTCCTTTAAACAAGCTTAATAGGGCCTTTGTAAAGCAAGGTCTTAACATAATGAAAAGAAGAGAAAATATTGGAATCAAAGCTTTGTCTGATATTAGTAAAATAAGAAGTTCACCAAGCATTCAATCCTTAGGCTTTTCTTTGGGTCCAAGAATTAATGCAGGAGGTAGAATTGGAAATAGCGAACTTGGTGTAAATCTTCTTAAAGAAAATGATGAAAGCAAAGCTAAAGTTAGTGCTATCAAATTAGATGAATTGAATAAAAAAAGAAAATTTTTAACAGCTGAACTAGAGAGTAAAGTCATAGGATTAATAGAAAAAATTAAAAATAAAAACGATAACAGGGTACCTAATGCTATAGTAGTTGATGGGGATGATTTTCATCAAGGTATAACTGGTATTGTTGCTGGCAGAATGAAAGAATTATATAACCGACCTGTATGTTTGATTGCAATTAATGATGGCATAGGAAGGGGTTCAGGTAGATCAATTTATGGAGTTCCACTAGGGAAAATAATTTTAGAAGCGACAAATTTAAAAATAATAAAAACTGGTGGTGGACATGATATGGCAGCAGGATTTACTATTGATCCATCTCAGATTCATAACTTTAACATTTTTTTAAATGATAAAGTAAGTTATTTCATGAGAAAGGGAGTTCCAAGATTTTCATATATTGTAACTTCTGTTATTCCTATTTCTGCCTGCACTTTAGAGATAGCTGAGTTGCTTGAAAAATTGGGTCCTTGGGGTTCAGGAATGGAGGAGCCAAAATTTATAGTTCCTAATTCTAAAATATCTTCTTTTAGGAGATTTGGCACTAATAATGAGCATGCTTCATTTTATATAAATGATGGTTCATCAAATAAACTAAGAGTAAAAATGTTCAATCTATTAAATAGTGATTTGGACAAGGTATTCAAAAATTATGAAAATATAAATTTTGATTTTTTAGGCAGTCTTTCCATAGACACATGGAATAATTCTAAAAGTATAGAGTTTATGCTAGATGATATAATTTATGCAGATGTTACTTGATTTTTAATAAAATTGAAGTTAATAACTTATTCTGTGGTCCCTTCGTCTAATGGTTAGGACTCAGCCCTTTCACGGCTGCAATAGGGGTTCGAATCCCCTAGGGATCACCAATCAAATTATGTTTAAATTTATAATATTTTATATTGCTAATTTATTAATCTCATAAATTCAGATCTTATTTCTGCATCATCTTTAAAAACACCTAGCATGCGTTTAGTTACCGTGCTTGATTCAGGTTTATGAACTCCTCTAGTAGTCATGCATTGATGAGATGCATCTATAATAACAGCAACACCCAACGGGTCTAAAACTCTTTGAATTGTTTCAGCAATTTGTGAAGTCAATGTTTCTTGTATCTGAAGTCTTTTTGCATAAACATCTACTAGTCTAGCTAATTTGCTTATTCCAACGACGCGTTTGTTGGGCATGTAAGCTACATGAGCTATTCCAAGAATTGGAACAATGTGATGTTCACAATGAGATTCTAATCTAATATTTTTTATTAATACCATTTCATCGTAACCTTCAACTTCTTCAAAGGTTTTGGATAATATTTCTTCAGGGTTAAGTTTATAACCCTCAAAAAACTCTGTATATGCATCTACTACCCTCTTAGGAGTTTCTATTAAGCCTTCTCTGTTAGGATTGTCTCCAGCCCAAGCAATTAACGTTCTTACAGCATTCATAGCCTCTTCACGAGTTGGATCAGGATTAAATTTGACTATATTAGAGTTTTCAGTTTTATTTTTCATTTGCTCACTATTATTTATTTGTTGGTGATGTTATAACATAACAATATATCTAAAATTATAGCAAACTATTTAATCGATAATGTCTTCTTTTCCAAAAAATATAGGAATAACAGTTTTAACAGGTTTTTTAGGAAGTGGAAAAACCACTATCTTAACATCTTTAATAAAACAAAAACAAATGGTTAATGCAGCTATTATCATTAATGAATTTGGAGAAGTTGGTTTAGATCATGATTTAATCGAAACCACTGATGAAAATGTAATTGAGTTACGAAATGGGTGTATTTGTTGTACGATTCAAGGTGATTTAAAAAAAACACTCTTAAATTTAATAAAAAAAATAGAAAAGGGTGATATACCAATTGTTAATCATGTTATAATTGAGACTACAGGTCTGGCTGATCCAGTTTCTATAATTCATACATTAATGTCTTCACTGGATCTTCAAAGAATTTATTCTTTGGATGGTATGATTACAGTTGTTGATTCAGTAAATGGAGAAGCTACATTTAGTTCTCATGAAGAGGCAGTTAAACAAACGGCTTTTGCAGATATAATCGTATTAAGTAAAACAGACATTGCGGACAAAGAAATAGTAAATTCCCTAACAAAGAGAATAGAAATTATTAATCCAAAAGTTTCTGTAATTAAAAGTGATAAGAACTCTCTACCAGTATCAAGGTTACTTGGGCTTAACGATTATAACCCACAAAATAAAGATTGGAGAGTTAAAGAATGGTTGGAAATTGAAAAAAACAAAACTTATAATCATTTGCATAATCATCAAAAACATTCTCATCATCACCATGATCACAATGTAAGTCTGCATAGTGATGGCATTGAAACTTTTGCAATGGTTTCTAGTCAACCAGTAAGCATGACATCTGTTAATTTTTTTCTTGAATTATTAATGAGTCAAATGGGTGAATCTATTCTTAGAATTAAGGGTATTTTAAATATAAAGGGAGAGAGCCGACCAGCTGTCATTCACGGGGTACAGCATATTTTCCATCCTTTGGAATGGTTAGAAAAATGGCCAAGTAATGATAAAAAATCACGTTTAGTTTTTATAACTAAAAATATAAATAAAAAAAATATTGATGAATTATTTAAAATAATTGGAGAAAATGAACTGATAAAAAGCTAGAAATGATTCAAATGTTAAAATTAATATGTAATTTATATTGAGAAAATCTATGGACAAAAAATTACCAACTAAAACAATTACTATGGAAAACATTGAAGAAATATATGAATATATTTTCGCACCGTATGTAAAACAACTTAAGCTTTCATTTTTAAAAATAGAAGAAGGGAGGGTAATAGCTAAATTAAAAAATTCTCCTGATTATCAATTTGTTACTGGGGCTGTTTCAGGCCAGGTTTTAATGTCTGTAATTGACACAACAATGTCTATAGCTATGAATACATCAGTTAAGTCACAAAGGGGCACCCTTTCTCAGAATAATAATTTTATACGTCCTGCATTTGGAGATTATTTTATTATTGAAAGTATAGTTCAAAGGTTTGGAAGTTCAATTGCAATTGGAGAGACTAAAGTTTACTCAGAGGATAATAAAGAAAAGATTATATGTCATGCAACATCAACTTTTCCTCTTAAATAATTGTATTTATTATAAAAAATATACTATATTGACAGTTATATTTAAATGTGTAAAGTTTCGCAAATAAATGAAAAAATCAGTTAATTATTTAATTTATTAAATTCAATGTATTATTGAAACATAATCCTTTTTAAAAGCTTAAATTTATAATGAAATCTATAAAAAAAAATATTATAACTGAATTTGAAATCATAAAAGCTCAAAAATTGTGGGCTCAAAATGTTATTGAAATAGGTGATTTATATACTAAAAATAAAGATTACAAGTCAAAAGCAAGTATATTTGTTAAAAAATTTTATGCTTTTGACTTATGTGAGGTCTTATTTAAACCCACATTAGCATCAGAAAAACAATTTCGTTATACTTATGATGATGCATTATCTTATTTTATTGGTGGCTCTATAGCTGAAGATAAAGGTTTTGCACTTAAACCGTGGAAAAAGATTCGTTTTAGTGAAAGAAAAATTATTATTTTTGAAGAAAATGCTTTATCTATGGGAAATTACTTATTTCAAAATTTTACTGATCCCAATGAAGTAAAAGTTGAATTTACTTTTGGATATATAAAAAACAACGAGGAAAATTTGATGATAAACCTTCATCATTCTTCAATCCCTTTTAAAGGCTAATTTATTATCATTATGTTAAATTATTTTAATTTTTTTAAAATTAACTTAATAACCATAATTTATAAATTATTTAAAATCAAAAGGTGGTAATTCTTTGATGCTTTTTTTAAGCGATTCACCCCAATTTTTTGATATATGTTCAAAATATGGATCATTCTTCTCAATTCTTATTCGATTAATGGCTTTAAATTCATTTTGATTTAAAGTACACACATCAATTGGCATACCTACAGAAACATTAGCCTTCATAGTACTATCAAATGACACAAGAAGTAATTTTATTGCATCACCAAAGCTAGATTCTTTTTCTAAAGCTCTAACAATTATTGGTTTACCATATTTTGTTTCTCCAATTTGAAAAAAAGACTGATCTTCGGAAGCTTCTATAAAGTTTCCTTCTGGATAAATCAAAAAAAGTCTATGTTCCTGATCAATAATTTGACCACCTAATATCAAAGTTGAAGAATAGGGGTTTTCACCCGCTTGACCATCAGAAGCATGTTCATTTGAGATATTTCGTAATATTTTACCAACAATTCTGGCAACTTGAAACATTGATTTAGTTTTTAAAATACTATCTGTATTATCATTAGGATTTTCAATAGCTTCATTTATAAGATTTATGCAAGCTTGTGATGTGGCTAGATTACCGGATGTTAATAGAACAATGTTACGTTCATCTTTTTTGGTCCAGTAAAACATTTTTTTGTTGGTATTAATATTGTCAATACCAGCGTTTGTTAGCGTATCAGACATAAAAACTAAGCCTTTATTTAATTTCAATCCAACACAATAAGTCATTGAATTTTCATATTATTGGTTAAGTATATCAATTGTTAACTCTAAATTTTGATTTTCAATAAAATTTCCATTTATAATACCTCTTACAGGGACTACATCATTATAATCAAAACCTTTTGATATTACTATATATCTTTCATCAGGTGAAACACCATTAGATATATCAAAGCCTGTCCATCCAAGATCTTTTATATAAACTTCTGCCCAAGCATGCATTGAAAGATTTTTGTTATTATCTTTTGGTACAAACAAACCACTAACATATCTACATGGCAGATTATACATACGAACAAGGGATAAAAAAATATGCGTGTGGTCTTGACATACACCAGTACTTTTTGCAAATGCATCTTCAGCAGTTGTTTTATAATTTGTAGTTCCTTTTTTATATTTAATTCTAGATTTAATATTCATAGATAAATTATGAAGGCTTCCAATAATATCTTCAAAATTAAAATTATTATCTTTATAGAATTTTAATATTAACTTACCAGGGTTGGTCAATTTTGTTTTATCAATATAACACCAAAGTGGTAGGTCCTTATTTGAACTTTGAACTATGCCAAAGTTTGATTTTGTTTCCACTTTACCTAGGACGTTATATTCTATCCTTTTAGAATTGTTTTTTATACTAATTAAGTCTATATGATTGCCAAATTGATCCCTAGAAGTTAGTTCTTTATTTCCACCATCTATAATAATTTCCCAATTTAATATAGTTTGATTTTCATTATCTTGAGGGGTTAGTAGTAATTTATTATACCCAAAATTAATTACACCATCGATTTCATATATAATTTTTTGTTTTATTTTTAATATCATTGTTTTAATGGAAGTTAAATTCTATCTCTATATTTGAAGCTAAATCCATATTTAATTTTATTAAACCATTTAAAAATGAATAATTATTTAAACTTATATTTTTTAATCTAATCTTTTTTTGTATACCTAAAGCATTTATATAGCTCTTACTCTTTTTAAATTTTTTTTTATTAATGGATTTTAAATTTTTTAAAGTTTCATTAATACAAAACATAAGTGATTTTGGCATGTCTTCGTCTGAAATTAAAAAATAAGAAACTTTTTTAGGTTTAATTTCATTCTGATTTTTCCACATAAATGATCTATAAGAAGACATGCTTCTTAAAATCATTTCTAATTGAAAATTATCATAACCCTCTAAACGATATTTTTTCTCATCTGCAAATAAATATTGCCTTGTATTTAATATCCTTGCTGTATTATCAAATTTTTCTATGTAAGTTCCTAAATAGCAAAAATTAAGAATTTCATTTTTTAACATTGTCTTTTCAAGAAACCCAAAAATAAGAGCAATTTTCTCTCTAGTCGTTTGTAATATTAATTGAATTTTATTTTCAGTTAAGTGTTTATTTAATTCTTTATTTAGATACAACCAACATGTGTTTATTGACTCCCATACATCTGTAGTTATTGAAACTCTTGATTTTCTAGCATTTTCTCTAGCTTTTGAAATAAGACTTAGAATATTATTAACATTTCTGGAATCTTTAAGCATGAAATTGATTATATTAAGACTATCTAAAGAATTATTCTTTTTTAAAAAATATTGCCTTATAGAATTTGTCCTTAAAATTGCGTCCCATTCATTATATAAATTCGTCGATGACATGAGATATAATTGAAAACCACTTTCAATTACGCATAATGTATTTTCTGCACGTTCTATATATCTAAACATCCAGAACAATGAGTCAGCTGAACTGCCTAGCATTACGAACTCAATACCCAGGTGTCTTTAGTCCCACCACCTTGACTTGAGTTAACAATTAAAGAATTTTTTTTAAGAGCAACCCTCGTAAGTCCACCACTTATAACTTTAACTTTATCTTTAGCTAATAAAGCAAAAGATCTTAAGTCTACGTGCCTTGGAGTTAATCCCTTTTTAGTATAAATAGGACATGTAGACAAGGCCAGTGTGGGCTGAGCAATATAATTATAAGGATTTCTTCTTATTTTTTTTTCAAATTTTGATATTTCGTTTCTGCTAGCTAATGGACCTATAAGCATTCCATATCCACCTGAACCGTGAACCTCTTTGATAACTAATTGATTAAGGTTATCAAGAACAAATTTTAAATCTTCTCTTAAACGGCATTTAAAAGTTTTTACATTCTTTAATATTGGTTTTTCACCCAAATAAAATTTGATTATGTCAGGAATGTAAGAATAAATAGCCTTGTCGTCGGATATACCAGTACCAGGAGCATTCGCTATAGTCACATTTTTATTTCTATAAACTTCCATTAATCCTGGCACACCTAAGAAACTATCTTCTTTAAATGATAATGGATCTAAAAAAATATCGTCTACTCTCCTGTAAACAACGTCAACTTTTTTCCATCCTTCAATAGTTTTCATATTTAAAAATTTATTGATAACACGTAGATCTTTACCTTCTACTAATTCAACACCAAGCTTATCAGCTAAAAAAGCATGCTCAAAAAAGGCAGAATTATAAATGCCAGGTGTAAGTAAAACAATATTTGGATTTTTATTTAATTTGGAAGGAGCAACAACTTTTAATATTTCTGATAAGTTATTGGTATAATTTCTATTGTCTGCAACGTTATATTTTGAAATTAATTCTGGGAATAATTTTATCATTGTATCCCTGTTCTCAATCATATACGAAGCACCGGAAGGAACTCTAACATTATCTTCTAGAACATAAAAATCACTTGTATCTGTTTTTATTAAATCAATACCAGAGATGTGGTTATAAGTTTTTTCTTGGGGTGAGAACCCAATCATTTGTTTTAAAAATGCAGGATTATTTTGAATTAAATCAAGAGGCAATACCCCATGTTTAATTATTTCTTGTTCATTATAAATATCATTAAGAAAAAAATTTATTGCTAATACCCTTTGAGTAATTCCTTTAACTATTTTATTCCATTCTTTGTGATTTAAAATTCTTGGAATTATATCAAATGGTATTAAATTTTCTCTGTTTTCTGTGTCTGAATATACTTTAAAAGTTACTCCAGTTTTTTCAAAGAAATTTAGCGCATCAACTTGTTTTTTGGATAATTCTGATTTTGATTGTTTTTGAAACCAATTATGGAATTTTTTGTAATTTACTCTAGTGGAATTATTACTAATAAATGCTTCATCATATTTATTTGTATTATATGTCATAATCTAACTCTTCAAAAGTTAATTATATGATTTATAAAATTCAGTTAAATTAAAAAATTGTTTTTCTTAACAAATGCTTAAAAAGTGAGCTTTTTTAGATTTTTAAATTTATTAAAAATAATTAATTTAAATTTTTTATCCAATTAACCATTATTAATTTAGCATGTTCAGTTTGATTTGGAGAAATAATATCACCAGCTAATACATGTGAAAATTTATCATCTTTATTTGAAAGTTTAACGATTTTTGTTGTTCTTTTACCTCCCCAATTAGATATAAACTTTTTAATTTTATGAGGGTCTACAACCTTATCTTCCATTGAAAAGTAAAAAAGTGCAGGTTTATTCACTGTGCTATAATCCTTATTATTTACTTCTCTTATTAATTTGCCCATTGGTATAAGAGTATTTGTTGGATACGACATTGTCCAAAATTTTTTATTAAGCTCATTTCTAGGATTGTGTTTTATATTTTTACCAAGAATTAATTTTAACCAATATTTAGAAAATGGCCACGATATCATGTTTGCAAATTTATTATTTATTCCAAAATTAGGTGACATAAATATATATCCTAAAATTTTTTGTGAAACTTGTTTATCTAAAGCAGAAGTTACGCTTATTGTTCCACCAGTTGATGAAGACATTAAAATAACCTTTTCTCCAATTCTTGACCCAATTTCAATTGCTTCATGCAGGTCTTTCATCCAATTAGGTATTGAGCATGTTTCCATTGCCGTTGGGTTTCTTCCGTGTCCTGTTAACCTTGTAAAAAAAAGATTTGCATTTAAATCATTTGCGATTTTGTCAGGAAGAGGGCGAACCTCTTCTGAGGAAGCCGTGAAGCCATGAATATAAACTATTGAAATTTGTGTTTTTTTATTTATTTCTTCAGCCCAAATTACTTTTTTTTCAACGCCTTCTTTAATGTCTAAAAATTGTCCCTCTATTTTTTTTAAATATTGGTCTATGTTTGACCCAATTAAATTTGGATTAAAATTACTTGAAAAATTTATTTGATTTTCATTCATAGATATTAATAAAGTAAAAATAATAAGTATTATAAAGGATATAATATATTTAAAAAATATTTTGATATCTCCTTAACTCTTTACATAATTATCAATTCATAATTTATTAAAAAAAAACAGTAAATATTAAAATAATAAATGTTAATTTTTATATATTTATGTTTAGATAATTTTATTATTTTAATGGTCTAATTTATGAATAATTTACCACAAATTTTCTTCAACAACTCTAAATTATATGAGAATAAAACACTATTTGGTTTTAAAGTAAATAATAAATGGGATCACCTTTCGTGGAAAAAAACTAGAGAGTTAGTCCTAAATATAAGTTCAGCACTTTATGAAATAGGTGTTAAAAAAAATGATAAAATATCTATTATTGCTGAAAATAGTTACAAGTGGTGTGTAGTAGATTTGGCTACAATATCTTTAGGTGCAATAACTGTTCCTGGGTATACAACTAGCAATGAAGAAGAGATTTCTTATCTTTTATCTCACTCAGAAACCTCAATAGTTTTTACAAATGAAAAACTCTTATCATTAATTTTAAAAATAATACCCAGCTTGGATAAAATTACACATGTTATTTGTATTGATGATGTAAACACTTTAAAATTTAAAAAATTTAACATCACTTATTATACATTCAATCAACTATTAAACTTAGGTTCAAAAAGTGATATAAAATTAAATATCACACAACGTTTTATTACTAAAATCGACGAAAATGATGTTGTTTCAATTATATACACATCTGGAACTAGCAATAAGCCTAAAGGAGTAATGTTAACGCATAAATCAATTATTTCTAATATAATTGGAGCAAATGAATTAGTTTCCCAAATTAAAATTAAAGATCATAAATTTTTGTCCATAATTCCACTATCACACGCTTATGAACATACAGCAGGTTTCTTCTTACCAATTTATATTGGTGCAGAAATTTATTTTAATGAAAATCGTGATCAAATAGTAAATGATTTGTCGAGTGTCAAACCTACATTGATGACAGCAGTTCCAAGACTTTATGAGGTTTTGTATAAGAAAATAAACAACCAATTATTAACTAAAAGTAAATTTTCTCAAAAACTATTTGAAAAAACAATAATATTTGGAATTAAGAAATATAAAAGAATTAAATTAAGTTTTCTAGAAGAAGTTCAAAATATGTTTTTGGATAAGCTCGTAAGAAAAAAATTTCAGAAAAATTTTGGTGGAAATTTACAAGCTTTTATTTCTGGTGGAGCTGCTTTGAATGAACAAGTTGGTTTGTTCTTTCAATCTCTTGGAATAAACATTTTACAAGGTTATGGTCAAACTGAATGCTCTCCACTTATATCATGTAATCCAATAAATAATATAAAAATAGATACTGTGGGTGTTGTTATTAAGGGGCTTCAGGTTAAAATTTCTAATGAAAATGAAATTCTTATTAAGGGAAGTTCAATTATGAAGGGATATTGGAAAGACAAAAAAAATACTGATAAAGTTTTGGTAAATGGGTGGCTTCATACTGGAGACCTAGGATCAATTGATGATGATGGATACTTAAAAATTTCTGGAAGAGCAAATGAAATGATAGTTAATTCTGGAGGAGAAAATATAGCTCCCGTTCCAATTGAAAATATTTTGCTATCATTTGAAGAAATTGAACAAACTATGGTTTATGGTCATAACAAACCCTTTTTAGTTGCTGTAATTATTCCAAATGAAATTTTTTTTAAGGAACATGAAAACAAAATAAATGATTTAAAAGAAAAATTTCAAAATATATTAAATACAGTTAACCAAAATTTATCTCAAACCAAAAAAATTAGAAAATTTATTTTATCCAATGAAGGTTTTAGTACTGTTAATGGTCAATTAACGCCAACACTCAAAATAAGACGGCATGTAATTGCAGCTCGTTTCATAGATGAAATTAATAACTTGTACAAGAAATCCTTTTTTTAGTCATGATAAGGTCTCTAAAAAGTGAGATTTGATTTTTTAAATCCACAACTAAAAGATAATCCCGTTTCTTCATTATCAATGCTGGTTTTAGGAGTAATAATTTTATCCCTGCAAGATAGTCTAATTAAATTTATGTCGAGTGAAACAAGTTTTTGGTAGTTACAATTTATTAGATCAATTGGAAATATTATATTATTAATATCGATAGCTAAGTTTACTAACGGTATTCATCTTCTAATTCCTGTCAACTGGAAGCCTGTATATTTTAGGGCTCTTACGATGACTACTTGCATGTTTTGCTTCTTTGCAGCATCTCCAAAATTAAGTTTCGCACAGATGGCAGCTGGTCTTTACACTTTCCCAATTTTTGTTTCTTTGTTAGCAATAATTTTTCTTAATGAAAGGATTGGGATATGGAGAATTATTGCGTTGATATTAGGTAGTTCTGGCGCTTTATTGATTTTAGAGCCATGGTCTGAAAATTTTTCTTTATTGCAAATACTACCTATAATGGCTGGTTTTTTCTTTGCATGTAATATTATTCTTATCAGAAAATATTGTAGAGAAGAATCTGTTATGTCTCTTACTTTGGCAGTTGGTATAATGTTTTTTACTTCTGCTTCTTTAGGAATATTGTTTTTTGAGTTTATTTATAAGGATTCTATGTATAGAGATACAAGTCCATTTGTTTTTATAGGATGGCCTTTATTAACTTTCATTGTTTTCTCATTTTGTTTATCATGTTCAATATTAAATATTACTGGTAACATTCTCTTAGCTAAAGCTTATCAGACAGCTGAAAGTAGTTGGTTGGCTCCAATGGATTATTCGTATTTAGTTTTTGCAACTATTTGGGGCAAAGTATTTTTTGGAGTTTGGCCTAGTTATTTAAATGCTTTTGGAATGTTTTTAATTGCTTCTTCGGGCATTTTGATTGCATTTCGAGAACAAATAAAAACAAAAAATCAATAGAGAAAATAATTTTCAATATTTTTATCAAAAACCACATCAGAAACATTAATTTTTCGAGTTAAAAAAAGACCATCCATAGAGGTTACTCTACTTAATGCGACATAGGTTTGTCCAGGAGCAAATGAGCCTCTATCTAGATCTATAATAGCTTTTTCAAATGTTTGACCTTGGCTTTTATGAATTGTCACAGCCCATGCTAGTTTGATAGGGTATTGAGTAAAAGTTGCTACAACTTCATGTACAACTTGACCATCTTTAATTAAATAATCAAATTTTTCCCAAGTATCTTGTTTAATTTCATATATTTTATTTTTTATTTTTAATTGAATAGAGTTTTCTGTTAATTGAGTAACTACACCAATTGAGCCATTTACCCATCTTTTTGGAGATTTAAAGTCATTTTTAATTAACATTACTTGAGCCCCAACTTTTAGCTCAAGAATTTCATCAGCTGGTTTTTCTTTGAAGTCACCAGTTTCAGATGACTCATAAGAAAATGTTTTGCTATTTATGTTTTGAAGGTTTAGATTATTTATTGAATCCACTCTTTTATTTGTAGGTGACAATATGATTGTCTCTGACGGAATGTCAGAGTTTTGATTAATAACTCTGTTATTTAATACTTCAAGATCATTATCTTTTACTTTTCCAGATCTAATATTATTGAGTATATTTATAAAATTTTTATCTTTTTGTCTAAGAACTTTTGTTAATTCATAGGTTTTAATATTACTTTCTTTAAAGCAATTAGCATTAAAAAAATAATGGCCAACAGGATAAAAATTATTAAAAATTTCTCTTTCATTTTCCCTTATTACTGGCGGAAGTTGATGTAAGTCTCCTAAAAGAATAATTTGAATGCCACCAAAGCTTTTATTGCTATTTCTATTTAATCTTAGTGATTGATCTATAGCATCAAGAACATCACATCTTATCATAGAGCATTCATCAATTAAAATAGTATCAATTTTACTTATTACTTTACTTCGCAACCTTTTTATTTTTTCATTTATTAATATTCTTGGTGGAAAAAGAAAAAAAGAATGAATAGTTTTGCCTTTTGCCTTAATAGCAGATATTCCTGTTGATGCTAAAATCACAAAATTTTTTTTTGAATTCTTTCTAAAATATTCTAATAAAGTTGTTTTACCTGCGCCGGCTTTGCCAGTAATAAAAATATTTTGTTTAGAATATTCCATTAGATTATAAATATCATTGAATTCATTATCAAATTTAATTTCTTCGGGTATATAATTGTTTTTAATAGATTTATTTTTCATAAGTAGATTTAATATTTAATGATGTTTTAGCTAAATTTAAGTCTATTAAGTCTTGTATAATTATCCTGATTTTCATAAGACAGCTAATTTTTTGGTAAAATATGTAATATTCTTATATCAAGTTAAATATTTTTTCTATCAGATTTAATTAATTTCTATTTAATTTAAAAAAATTAGAAATTGTGTCATAAAAAATTTCTAACATCACAAATCCAGTTATTACGAAAATTGCTATTAATTGATTAATTGTAATTTCATCTTCAAGGATAAAAAATGCCAATCCTAAAGCAATTACAGGTTTTAAGAAAAACAAATAATTTCCTTTTGCTACATCAGGAATTTTGGATAATCCCCACAACCAAAGTATAAATGCTAAACAAGTGTTCCAAACTCCAAGAGTAATTATGGACATATACTCAATATGTGTTCTATCGAAAAGATCAAATGGATTTACCCATATACTCCAAATTATGCCTATAGACGGATATAAAGCTATGAAGGCCAGTACAAAAGTGTACGTGGTCATCCTAATAGGTCCATAAACTTGAACATAAGGCTTTACAATAACAAGGTAAATTGCTCCTACTAAAGCGCATCCAATTGATAAATAAATTCCCAAGATACTATCACCAGCTCCACTGAGTTGTTCTAAGTATCCGTCAGTAAGTAAAAAAATACACCCCAAAAAAGCTCCAATTCCACTTATTATTTTTGGAGGTGTAATTTTAGTTCCTTCAATTATACGAGCTACGAAAACCACTCCTATTGGCATTATTGTAACCATAGTGGCGACTTGAACTACTGATGCAAAATCTAAAGCCCAATGAAATAAAAATTGTCCAAATGCCATCCCAAAAACTGAAAGAATAACAATCGGGTAGGGGTCTTTTTTAAGTGGTATAATTAAGTTTCTCGATGTTGGATTGATTAAGCATAATATTAATAAGGCAAAACCACCTAAACCAAATCTCCAAACAGAAACTTCTACTCCAGATATTCCTGAGAGTTTTACAAAGAATTCAGAGCTAGCGTGGCCACAAACGCCTAAAAATGCAGAAAAATAAGCTAACAATATCAAAGTTTTATTATCTTGATTCATTTATCAATAAATAAATCTTTTATAATTAGTTACCTTCAATAATTTTCAAAACTTTGGGTGGCGACATTGGAAGACTATATGAACGTTTCCCTATTGCTTGATAAACTGCATTTGATATAGCCGCTAAAGGTGGTACTAAAGGTACTTCACCTACACCTCTTACTCCTTGTGGATGTTTTGGGTTAGGGATTTCAATTAATACAGTATCTAACATTGGTAAATCTGAACAAACAGGCATTCTATAATCCAAAAATCCAGTATTATCCAAATGACCATTTTCATTGTAGATATATTCTTCGCTTAAAGCCCACCCAATACCTTGAACACAACCGCCATGAAGTTGTCCTTCCACGTAATCAGGATGAATTGCTTTACCTACGTCTTGTATAGATGTATAGCGCTTTACCCTTATAATACCAAGGTCCATATCTACTTCAACATCACAAATATGTGTTGCAAAGCCGCCTTCGGCACCTTCAGTGTTAACTTGATATCCAGCTCCAATTGGACCGCCGGTAGCAGTGGCTTTTTCGGCTAATTCAGCTAATGTAAGAGGAGCAAATTTTCCTGCATTATCACCGGCAGGTCTGGCTTCTCCATTTTCCCAATCGATAGCTTCTTCATCTATACCCCAAATTTTAGCAGCCCTTTGTTTTAATTGTTTAATTACTATTTTAGCAGACTCAGTTACAACCATAGCTGATGCAAATAAAACTCTGCTTCCTCCAGTAAGATTGCTGTATCCAATTGTTGCAGTGTCGCCAATTAAAACAGATACTTTATCGTGATGAATACCTAACAATTCTGCAGTAATATTAGCTATTGATGCTCTTGAGCCTCCAATATCTGGATGACCAGTTGTAACAACAACATTTCCGTCTTCAGTAATATTTAATTGTGCGCTTGATTCTCCACCAGCGTTAAACCAAAAACCACTTGCAACTCCACGACCTTGATACTTTCCTAAAGGAGCTTTATAATGAGGATGATTTATTGCAGCTTCAACAGTTTCTAAGTATCCCATCTGTGGGTAGGTTGGTCCGTGTACTGCTTGCGTACCTTCTTTTGCAGCATTAATTTTTCTTAATTCTAAAGGACACATTTTTAGTTTTTCAGCAATTTCATCTAATACACACTCCACGCCATATGCCCCTATAGGTGCTCCAGGTGCTCTGTAAGCAGCAACTTTACATCTGTTTGATACAACGTCATACCCAAAAGTATGGGCATTAGGAATATCATATGGTGCAAGAGAACATCCTACTGCACCTCTAATCGGAGAACCAGGAAATGCTCCAGCTTGTAAATAATATGTTCCTTGCGCTGCAACAATTTTTCCATCATTAGTAGCACCAATTTTTATTTTACTTTTAGAGCCTGAAGTTGGCCCAGATGCTCTCATTGTATCTTCTCTATTCATAACAATTTTAACTGGACGACCTGTTTTTTGTGATAAAATTGTAGCCAGTGGCTCAAGGTAAACAATAGTCTTACCTCCAAATCCTCCACCAATTTCAGCCGGTATAGCCCTTATGTTACTTTGTGGTATACCAGTTAAATACGAGGTCATTGCTCTTACCATAAATTGACCTTGACTTGAACTCCATATAGTTGCTCTACCATCTGCTGCTACGCTAACTAAACATGAATGTGTTTCTAAATAACCTTGATGCACCGCTTCAGTTTTAAATTCTCTTTCAATAATAACATCAGCTTTTGAAAATCCTTCATCAATATTACCTTTTTTATGTTCAAGAGTACCTGCTATGTTTGACGGTTTTCCTTCAAATTGAATATGATCATGTAAAATAGGAGCGTCAGGTTTTATTGCATCATCAATCTCAATTGCCCAAGGTAAAACTTCGTACTCTACTTCAATTAATTCACATGCTTTTTCTGCTATTGACTCAGTAGTTGCAGCAACTGCTGCAAGAGGATGGCCATGGAAAAGAACTTTGTCTCTAGCCATTACATTTCTACACATCCATCTCATATCTTGAATACCGAGTATTACAGGAGTATCAATAGGAAAATCAACTACATCCTTTGATGTTATTACTGCCTTAACCCCCTCTAATGCTTCAGCCTTTTTGGTGTTAATGGATATTATCTTTGCATGAGGGTGAGGGCTTCTAAGCACATGACCCCAAATCATACTTGGCATTGAGGTATCTGACGAATATTGAGCTCGACCTGTAACTTTATCAGCACCGTCAGGTCTTATGGTGTTTTTACCAATCCATTTGTTACTAATTTCATTCATTATGCGCTCTCCTTCATTTCATCAGCAACTTCCAGTACAGCTTTTACAATTTTGTCATATCCTGTACATCTGCAGAGATTACCAGCCAACCAATATCTGACCTCAGTTTCTGTTGGCGAAGGGTTGTTATCTAATAGGGCTTTTGAGGCCATTAAGAAACCAGGAGTACATATGCCACATTGAAGTGCAGCTTTTTCAAGAAACTTTTGTTGTAGTGCATGAAGCTTTCCACCTTCAGACATACCTTCAATAGTTTCAATATTACTTCCTTCTGCTTCTGCAGCTAACATCAAACAAGAACAGATTAATTCACCATCCAGAATAACACTGCAGGACCCACAATCGCCTGAACCACAGCTTTCTTTAGATCCAGTCAAATTTAATTGGTTTCTTAAAACATCTAACATCGTATCATGTGGTTCACATAAATAGTCTACATTTTCGTTATTTATTTTTGTTGAAACTTGAATTTTTGCCATGATATTAATTTCCTCTAATTCTATCAGCTGCTAATTTTGTAGCTCTTTTAAACAAAACGCCTGCAACTTTTGTTCTATAATCAACTGTTCCTCTCTTGTCATTAATTGGATTACAAGCATCCATACAAATTTTAGAAACTTTATCTAAAACATCCTCATCAAGCTTTGATCCAAGCATAATTTCGGAGGCTTCCTCAATTAATAAGGGTGTTGGCGCAACAGCACCTAACGAAACTCTTGCATGAGTACAAGTATCATTTTCCAGTGAAATATTTACACCACAACCGACAACAGCAATATCCATCTCAGTTCTAGGTGTCATTCTTAAGTAAGCATCCGCGGAATTTGACATACGTTTAGGAAACTTTAAGCTTACTAGCATTTCTCCATTCTCTAAAACAGTTTTTCCTGGCCCTAAATGAAAATTTTCGATTGGTACATTTTTTTTACCTTTTGGACCAGCAATAACTGCCTTACAACCAGCTGCAATTAATGCTGGAACACTATCACCAGCTGGTGAACCGTTACACAGATTTCCACCTAAAGATGCTCTTCCTTGTATTTGTTCTGATCCAATTAATCTAAATGCCTCTAACACACCTGGCCAAAGTTTAGCAAATTTAGAATTTCTATTTAAATTAGCCCCTGATACTGAAGCACCAATCTCAAATTCTCCATCTGATAATTCATTGATGGAATTTAACTCAACAATTTTTTTAATGTCTATAACTAAGTTAGGTTTTCTAATACCACTTTTGATTTGAACTAACAAATCTGTTCCACCAGCTAAAAACCTTGCATTTCCATTAGCCTTTTCATGGGCATTAACTGCTTCATCAATAGTTTTAGCAGCTAAATATTGTGTGTCTGACATTTTATCTCCCAAAAATTAAATTTGTATATGAATTAAAAGAATTATATTAGATAAATAACAACTAATTTTTTTTAATTCAATATATTTAAATATAATAAACTCAAAAATTTATGACAATTTTAACTAATCCACATTTTCTGTTAACTCTAACATCAATATTTTGGGCTTTTAATACTGTTGCTGGAAGAGCTGCAGTAGGAGAAATTTCACCTTTATTAATAGTCAGTGTGAGGTGGTTTTTTGTTTCAATTATCTTATCTGTTTTATGCAGGCATCAATTAATTGAAACTTGGGGTATTTTGAATAAAAAAATCAAATGGCTTATTTTTATGGGTTTATTTGGATTTACTGGTTTTAATTCTGCGTATTATGTTGCTGCACATGATACAATAGCTATAAACCTTGGTTTGGTCCAAGGAACAATGCCTGCATTTATAATTATAATTGCTTGGATATGGTTGAAAGATAAAATCAATCTTACACAATTCTTGGGTGTTTTGATAACTTTTATAGCAGTATTGATTGTTGTTTGTTCTGGAAACTTCGATTATTTAATTGAACTAGAATTAAACAGCGGTGATATTGTAATGATATTTGCATGTACTTTTTATGCAATTTATGCAGTTGGTTTAAGAAAAAAACCTAAAATAAGTGCTTTACCATTATTAACTTTTTTTGCATATGTAGCATTTTTAGGATCCCTTCCTGGTTTAATATATGAAACTTTATCCAATGAATTAATTTTGCCTGGTCTAAAAGGAATAACAATATTGGGAGTTATAATCATCTTTCCATCATTTTTAGCACAGATATTCTTTATGAAAGGTGTGGAAAAAATAGGTCCTTCGAGATCTGGTTTGTATACTAACTTAGTCCCAGTTTTTAGTTCTTTATTAGCAGTATTTTTTTTAGGAGAAGAATTTAAGTTTTTTCATTTATTATCATTAATAATGATTTTTATTGGAATTTATCTTTTTGAATATAATCAAGTACAAAATTTGAAATAATATTTATGTTTACAGATTATAATAAATTTGTTGAGTTTTTTTCTTATTCACCTTCAAAAGCTCTAATTTTATTAATTATATTCATTATTTTTGGAAGATTATTTATAATAAATTGGAAAAATAAAAAAGAAGGGTGGCAAACAAAAGCATGGGTTAATGGAATTATAGTTTTAATTTCATTTTTGATGCTAGCATTTTTACCGCTCAACTAAATTAAAAATGTTAAATTTTTTGAGCTCTTTTACAGTTAAGTTGAGTTATCAAAGGACTATTAGGATCTATATCTTTATTACATACTGAGCACTTATCTGAACCAGAGACGGCATTCAAGCCTCCACAACTTCCTTTAATATTTTTATTCATTAACATTACGCCTAATGACATAATTAGAATGATAATTAGAAATACTATGAATGTTATAATAAAAATTTCCATAGTTCTTATTACAACTTTTGTTCGTGAATCTCAATCAATTTTGTTTAAAATTAACAAATTGATTACTTTTAAATTTTATAAGTTTATCATCTATTTTATCAATAAAAAGAACTGCGATTTTTTCTTTTTCAGCTATTTTTAATCCATCCACTCTTCCTAAGGCTAAAAAAGCTGTAGCCCATCCATCAGCTTTCATTGAATTATCATGGATTACAGTAACTGATTTAGTTTTATGTGTAATTGGTTTTCCAGTTTTAGGATTTATTATATGTGAATATCTTTTACCATTTTCAGTAAAAAAATTTTTATAATCTCCTGATGTGGCTAAACCTTTGTTAGTTATATTAACGATTTCTTTGATTAATTTTACATCTAAATTTGGATTTTCAATACCAATAATCCAACTTTCTTTTTTTTTATTATGGCCTTTAGTGAGAATGTCTCCTCCAATATTGATTAAATAATTTTTTACTCCAAGTTGATCTAATTTTCTTCCAATTAAGTCAATTCCAAATCCTTTTCCAATAGATGATAGATTAATCTTTAAATCTTTATTTTTTTTTCTAATCTCATATTTTTCGTAATTAATATTTAAAAGTGATCTTTGACCTACTAGAGATAATGTATTTTTAATTTGCCGTTCTGTAGGTACCTTTTGAATTTGATTGCTTTTATAACCAAATCCCCAAAGTTCAATTACAGGATCAAGTGTTATATCAAAAAAACCATTGGTCTTAACATTAATTTTGTATGCAGTTTCAAAAACTTCATTTAATTCATCTGATATTTTTATTGGAGTAGTTTTACTAAATTTGTTTATTTTGCTGATTTCAGAATTTTTATCCCAATTTGATAAAATTTTATTCGCCTTCAATAGTGTGTCTTTAACCTCTTTTTCAATATTTTTAATTTTCAATTTTTTTGGAACACTTACAACTTCTATAATATAAAAGGTACCCATAGTGTCACCTTTTAATTGAGCATTATATTTTTCTTGTGAACATGAAAAAAAATTTAAACTCATTATCAAAATTAGAAAGAAAAATGAAAATTTATTCTTAAAAAAATTAATTATTCTAATTTGATTAAACTTTAACATACCAGTTATTTTTTTCTATTAATTGATTTAATTATTGTCACGAATATTCTTTATTTAAAAAAATAAAAAAAAATCCATATATACTCTTGTTTTTTTTTGAATATATTATATACAAAAACAATATTCATATAAACTTGTTTTATTCATATTAAATTTTTTTTTAAATAGAGGTAAATATTACTTTTAATGTATAAATTCAATCTTAAGAAAGGTCTGAATATTCCTGTTGCAGGAGTACCAAAACAAGTTGTAGAAGACACCAAAATTCCAAAATCGGTAGCAGTTTTAGGTCCTGATTACAACGGCCTTAAACCTAAAATGCTTGTTAACGTAGGAGATAAGGTAAACAGGGGAACACCTCTCTTTTTTCACAAAGATAATCCTGAAGTTTTTTTTGTTTCACCTTGTAGAGGTTTTGTAAAAGAAATTAATAGGGGAGAAAAAAGAGCACTTTTGAGTGTTGTTATTGATATAGAGGATTTAGATGATAAAGGTATTGCAATAAAAAAACTTCACTTGAAAGAAAAATCAAAAAAAGAGTTTACAAAAAAATGCTTGTTTAGCAGTGGCTTGTGGACTTCCTTTCTAACAAGACCTTATTCAAAAATCCCTTACAGTCAATCTGAACCATCTTCAATTTTTATAACTGCTATGGATACAGAGCCACTCAGCCCAGATGCAGATATTATTATTATGAATGATCTAAATGCATTTGAAGAAGGTGTGAAACGTATTTCACTTTTGACCAATGGCAATGTTTTTATATGTAAAAAAGAGGGTAGTGAAATTAAGGTCAATGGATTTGATACATTTGAATTCGCTGGACCACACCCTGCTGGCTTGAGTGGTACTCATATGCATTTTTTAGACCCACCAAATGCAAATAAGACTGTTTGGTCAATTAATTATCAAGATGTTATTGCTATTGGTAATTTATTTATAAATGGATATATAGATATTAATAGAACGATTTCAATCTCTGGTCCAATGTCTAATAATCCTAGATTAGTTAGGACTATAATTGGTGCATCTCTTGATGATATTCTAGAGGGAGAATATAACAAAACAGACGATTGTAGAATAATTTCAGGTTCTATCCTGTCAGGGTTTCATGCGACTGCAGACATGGCTTATTTAGGAAAATATTCTAGGCAGATTACAATTATAAAAGAAGATAAAGAAAAACACTTTTTTGGTTGGATTAAACCTCAACCTAACAAATATTCAGTTATGCCAGTCCTTTTATCTGCTTTTAGTTTTTTTAAACTATTTAATCTTACTTCAAATTTAAATGGAGGAAGACGAGCGATGGTTCCAACAGGTGTTTTTGAAACTTTAATGCCACAGGATTTTTTGCCAACACAATTACTTAGATCCCTTTTGGTAATGGATACCGATGTTGCTCAATCATTAGGAGCGCTAGAACTTGATGAGGAGGATATTGCGTTATGCACATTTGCTTGTCCTGCAAAATATGAATATGGTACTGCTCTAAGAGACAGTTTAACAAAAATTGAAAAAGAAGGTTAATTAATGTCATTAAGAAATTACTTCCATTCTCTAGAACCTCACTTTGAAAAAGGCGGCAAATACGAAAAGTATTATCCACTTTTCGAAATGGTTGAGACGATATTTTTTACAAGTAACACAGTTACAAAAGTTGCTCCTCACGCTAGAAGTTTTGTAGATATGAAAAGGGTAATGACCTACGTTGTTATTTCTACTATACCATGTATCTTATGGGCACTTTACAATACTGGTTTACAGACCAACAGTGCTTTAGCTACTGTTGGTGTTGAATCGCAATTAGGGTGGCGTATATCATTGCTTCAATTTATTGGCGTAGGAATTAGTCCAGAGAATTTAGTCTCGAATATTATTCATGGATTATTGTATTTTTTACCAATTTATTTAACTACCTTAATAGCTGGAGGTATCTGTGAAGTAACATTTGCTACAATTAGAGGCCATGAAGTTAATGAAGGTTTTTTAGTCTCTTCTATGTTGTTTGCATTAACCTTGCCTGCATCTACTCCTTTATGGCAGGTAGCACTTGGTATTTCTTTTGGTGTAGTAGTTGGCAAAGAGGTTTTTGGTGGAACTGGTAAGAACTTTCTTAATCCAGCACTTACAGGTCGTGCATTTTTATATTTTGCTTACCCTGCTTATATGTCAGGTGACTCAATCTGGACACCAGTTGATGGATATTCAGGAGCTACTTCTCTTGGAATAGCAGCTGCCGAAGGATATGAAAGTTTAAGTAATTACGGTATCACATGGGCAGATGCTTTTTTAGGGACTATTCAAGGTTCACTTGGTGAAACGTCTACACTTGCATGCGCAATAGGTTTGGTTTTTCTTCTTTTAACAAAAATTGCAAATTATAGAATGGTTGTAGGATGTCTTTTAGGAATGATAATTTTTTCTTCATTTCTTAATTTGGTAGGCTCTGACACAAACCCAATGTTTAGTATGCCTTGGTATTGGCATTTAGTTATTGGAAGCTATGCTTTTGGATTAGTTTTTATGGTTACTGAACCTGTGTCTGGCAGTCATACAAACCTTGGACGATACATATACGGCGCATTGATAGGTTTTATGGTTGTAATGATAAGGGTTTTAAATCCTGCATTTCCTGAAGGTATGATGTTAGCAATTTTATTTGGAAACATATTCGCGCCATTGATCGATCATTTTGTTGTTATGGCAAATATTAAGAGAAGGACAAAATTAAATGTCCAAACCCAATAATATTTTAACTAAATTTAAAAATATGCCAGTTGATGGTATGACTAAAACTTTATTTGTTGCAATAACTCTATGTCTTGTTTGTTCTATGGTTGTTTCTTTTGCTGCTGTTAATTTAAAAGAAGTTCAGGAAGTTAATAAAGCAGTTGATAAACAAAAAAATATTCTTCAAGTAGCCGGACTTTATTATGAAGGGATTGATGTTGAAAAATCATTTTCTTCATTCGACCCAGTAGTTGTTGACTTAAATCAGGGTAAATTTACAAATCGTTTTGATCCTTTAACTTTTGACGATAGAAAGGCTGCACAAGATCCTCTATTAAGTATACCATTAAAAGAAGATCCTGCTTCAATAGGAAGGAGAACCAACTTTGCAACTGTCTACCTCCTTAAAAAAGAAGACGGATCTTTAGATAAAATTATACTTCCTATTCATGGTTATGGTTTGTGGTCAACATTATATGGTTTTATAGCTTTAGAAAAAAATGGTAATGATATTTTTGGTCTTCAATTTTACCAACATGCAGAAACACCTGGATTAGGGGCTGAAGTAGATAATCCTAAATGGAAAGCACAATGGAAAGGAAAGAAACTCAATAATGATAGTGGTGAACTGATGATCACAGTAGCTAAAACGCAAAAGTATAAGGATCATCATATTGATGCTTTAGCTGGAGCTACCCTTACATCAAATGGTGTTGATAATTTAGTAAAATTTTGGATGGGTGAGTATGGTTTTAAAAAGTTTCTAACAAACTTAAAAAATGGAGCAGCTTAATGTCTCAAACTAGGAAACAACTACTTACTGATCCATTGGTAGATAACAACCCTATAACACTTCAAGTATTAGGAATTTGTTCTGCATTGGCGGTAACATCTTCTTTGAATGTTGCATTTGTTATGTCTTTAGCTGTGATAGCTGTTTGTGGATTTTCGTCTTTATTTATTTCTTTTTTAAGGCATTATATTCCAAATTCAATCAGAATTATTGTTCAGATGGTAATAATTGCATCATTGGTAATTCTAGTTGACCAAATCATAAAAGCATATGCTTATGAGATTTCAAAAACATTATCAGTTTTTGTAGGTTTGATTATCACAAATTGTATTGTTATGGGAAGAGCAGAGGCTTTTGCGATGAAAAACAAGCCATTTGAATCATTTGTAGATGGTGTTGGAAATGGTCTAGGATATAGTCTTTTATTGATGAGTGTTGGAGTAATTCGTGAGCTTTTTGGTTCTGGATCATTATTTGGGGTAATGATTTTTGAACCTGTGAGCAATGGTGGGTGGTATGTTCCTAATGGTTTGTTACTTCTTCCTCCCTCAGCTTTTTTTATTATTGGATTTATCATTTGGGGTGTTAGGACATGGAAAAAGTCACAAGTTGAGGCCCGAGAATATAAAATACAAACACTAGAGGAACATTAATGGAAGGTTTGATTTCATTAGCTGTAAAAGCAATTTTTGTAGAAAATTTAGCTTTATCTTTCTTTTTAGGGATGTGCACTTTCATTGCAGTTTCTAAAAAAATATCAACAGCCATTGGCTTAGGTATTTCAGTAATGATAGTTCAGTCAATAACTGTTCCAGCTAATAATATTATACTTTCTTATTTGTTAAAACCAGGTGCATTAGCTTGGGCAGGATTTCCAAACATTGATTTAACTTTTCTAGGACTTATTTCTTACATTGGTGTTATTGCTGCATTGGTTCAAATTTTAGAGATGATATTAGACAAATATTTTCCACCACTATATAATGCACTTGGAATATTTCTTCCTTTGATTACTGTAAATTGCGCAATATTAGGAGGTTCACTATTTATGGTAGAAAGAGATTATAATTTTTCAGAAGCTACAACTTATGGGATAGCTTCAGGTTTTGGTTGGGCTTTAGCTATTGCTACTATGGCTGGAGTCAGAGAAAAGCTTAAGTATAGTGATATACCTGACGGCTTACAAGGACTTGGAATAACCTTTATAACTGCTGGGCTTATGGCGATGGCTTTTATGTGTTTTTCAGGTGTTAAACTTTAAAGGACTTTGAAATGGATACATTTGTACTCGGTATAACTCTTTTTACAATGATAGTGCTTACTTTAGTTTCAATCATCATATTTGCTAGAAGTAAGTTAGTTTCATCAGGTGATGTAAATATTACCATTAATGGTGAAAAAACTGTATCTGTTCCAGCTGGAGGTAAATTATTACAAACTCTTGCAGCAGAAAAACTTTTTGTTCCGTCAGCTTGTGGAGGAGGTGGAACTTGTGCTCAGTGTCGAGTTAAAGTTCACTCAGGTGGTGGAGCTATTTTACCTACTGAGGAGAGTCATATTAACAAAAGAGAAGCTTCTTGTGGAGATCGTTTGTCATGTCAAGTTGCTGTAAAGCAAGATATGGAAATTGAGGTTCCAGAAGAAGTTTTTGGTGTTAAAAAATGGAGATGCAAAGTTAGAAGCAATGATAACGTTGCTACTTTTATAAAAGAATTAATATTAGAACTTCCAGATGGAGAAGATGTTAATTTCAGAGCAGGAGGGTATATACAAATTGAGGCGCCAAGATATTCACTATCATATAAGGATTTTGACGTTGCAAAAGAATATCATGAAGATTGGGATAGATTCAAAATATGGGATTTCAACGCTGAAAGTAATGAGCCTATAGAAAGAGCTTATTCTATGGCTAATTGTCCTGATGAAAAAGGTATTGTTATGCTTAATGTAAGAATAGCCTCTCCACCGCCTGGTTCATCAGGAATTCCTGCTGGAAAGATGTCTTCATATATTTTTAACTTAAAACCTGGTGATGAGGTGGTAATTTCTGGTCCATTTGGTGAGTTCTTTGCTAGAGAAACAGATAAAGAAATGGTTTTTATTGGAGGTGGAGCTGGTATGGCTCCTATGAGAAGTCATCTTTTTGATCAATTTAATAGAATTAATACTAAACGTAAAGTTACCTTTTGGTATGGTGCAAGATCAAAAAAAGAAATGTTTTATGTTGAGGACTTTAATAAATTAGCAAAAGAGAATTCAAACTTCAGTTGGCATGTAGCTCTCTCTGATGCAATGCCTGAAGACAAATGGGATGGTCTTACTGGATTTATTCATAACGTTTTATATGAACAGTACCTTAAGGACCATCCTGCACCAGAAGATTGTGAATATTATATGTGTGGTCCACCTATGATGAATCAATCAGTTATAAATATGCTTCTTGATCTAGGTGTTGATAAGGAAGATATCATGCTCGATGATTTTGGGGGATAACCTTAATTATTAATTTTTCAAAGTCATAAACTGATTTTTTTAGTTACATACGCAACTTTATATTATATTTTATAGTTAAAAATAAAGTTGTGGAACATGGAAATATTTTTATTTATTTTCCCATTGTTAAGTTTTTTATTATTTGAGTTTTTTAAACAAAAAATAAGATATGAAATTCTATATGTGATTAACATTTTTCTTTTCGGTCTTTCTTTTCTTTTAAGCTTATATGTTTTTATAAAAATTTTAAATTTAGATAACGATCTACCATTATTTTTCTATACTTTCATTAAATTAGAAAATTTATTTATGGAATGGAAACTAAGATTTGACTTGTTGGTGTCTGGCTTAGCAGTTTTGGTTACTTTTACAGGATTATTAATTTCAGTATACTCAATAAATTTATCAAAAAACAATGTAATCAATTGTCAAATAAATAGTTATTTATCACTTTCGATTTTTGGTCTGCTAGTACTAATATCTTCAAATAATTTAATTCAGTTTTTTTTAGGGTGGTATATAATAATTTTATCTTCTTATTTGATTTCTAATATTTCGTACTATAAGGTTGATAATAGAAATACTTTTTTTGAAAACAGAATCTCTGATCTCTGTTTTTTTTTAAGTTTGTACTTTATTTATACATTTTCAAACTCAATAAACTTTGATGTTATTTTTAAAAGTTTGCAAATTATTGAAAGTAAATTAACTATTTTAAACAAATCCATCAGTAGTTTTCAATTTGTATTTGTAATTTTGTTTTTTTCTTTTTTACTCAGGTTTCGTCAATTTTATATTTCAGATTCCAGGTATGATGTATTAAAATTTAATTCAAGTTTGTATTCACTTATTTTATATGCTCTGTATTTCCCTGTTGGACTTTATTTTCTTTTACGTTTTTTATCTTTAACTTATATAAGTCAAGATTATTCACATATTATATTAATATTAGGTTCTATTTTATGTTTCATTTTTTTATTTTTACTAATTCGATCATATAATTTGAAAAAATTGTTTTTGTATATTGCGTCTGCTCAATTTAGTTTTATGTTAATTGCAGTTGGTTTAAAGTTATATAATGCAGTAGTTTTTCATTTTTTTACATCAACAATATCTTTGTTAATTCTATCTTTCAGTTTTGGGATCATTTCACACAAATTAAATGATGAACATGATATTAGAAAAATGGGTTACCTCATAGTCAAATGTCCTTCTATATTTCTGTTCATTTTAATTGGTTTTATTTCATTATTGGGAATACCATATTTTTCTGGATTTTATTCTAATCAATTATTTTTATCTGAATTATCATTAATTAATGAAGAAAATTATTTTTTAATATTAAGCTTATGTTTTTTTTATGCTTTTATAATTAGCTATATTTCTTTCAAGATTATTTTAGTTGTGTTTTTAGGTCAAAATAATTGTAATATCCATTTATATAATAAGATAGAAGATGGATCATATTATTTAAAATTTATTCTATTAGTTTTATCTATTTTTGTAATTTTTTCTGGTTGGTATTTTAATAATTTATTTTCAGGTAATTTCGGTGAAAACATATGGCGTTTAGTACTAGTTGGTGGTACTAAATTTTCTTTAAATCATAATTTTGACAACAATCAATGGATTTTTGAAACTAGAAATATTGTATGTTACATTGGAATTTTTTTAGCTTTTTTAAATTATCTTATTATTCCGAAATTGGGAGATAATTTAAAAATCAAAAATAATAAATTATTTAAATATTATCTAAAATCTTTTACTTCTTACGATTTTAATAGATGATACCTATAAAGGTAAACTTTTGAGATATTTTGATCTAAATATTTTACAAACTTGTTCTAGTACAAATGATGTAGCTATAAAAAACGCAAAAAAAGGATTACCAGAAGGTAGTTCATATTTATCTTACTTACAAAAAAACGGACGAGGTAGAAATAACAATCAATGGGAATCAATGAAAGGTAATCTTTTCTTATCCACAATTTTTAGACCGAATACAAATAAAGTAAATTGGAATCAACTTTCATTAATAATTGGTTTATCAATATTAGAGACTTTAATTACCTTAGGTGTAGATGAAAATATTATTGAATTAAAGTGGCCAAATGATGTACTTGTTAATAAAAGTAAAATATCAGGTGTTTTACTAGAATCGTTTGATGATTTTATCGTGGCTGGAATTGGATTAAATATTTTAAAAAAACCACAAAATGAAATAAAATGGAAAACTACTAAATTGTATGATCATATAAATAAAGATTTTTCTCTTAAATATATTGCTAATGCAATATTAAAAATAACATTTAAAAATTACGCTATTTGGGAAGATAAGGGATTTAATTTTTTTAAAATAAAGATAAATAATAATATTTATAACATTAATAATAAAATTGTTATCAAATTAAACTCTCAATCTGAAGATGTTAATGGAGTTTTTTTAGGCTTAGGAGATAATGGAAGTTTGAAGATTAAAGTTGACAATGAATTTTTAGAATATTATTCCGTCGATAATTTTTTTTTCCCAGATGAAGAATTATCATGATATTAGCAATTGATTGTGGCAATACAAATACTGTTTTTGCTTTATACACCACAAATAAACAAATCAAAAAATTAACTAGTTGGAGAATTAATAACGACTCTAAAAGGACAGCTGATTTGTATTATCCTTGGTTATTAAAGATGTTTGAAGTATCAAAATTTGATATAAAAAGTGTTACAGGAGTATCTGTGGCATCAGTTGTACCTGAAACACTTTTAAACATAAAATCCTTAATAAAAAAATATTTGAATGTAAAAACATTGATTGTTAATGAAAACATTCTTAATTTAGGAATTAAAGTTAATATTGAAAATCCCAAAGAAGCAGGAGCTGATAGATTAGTTAACTCGTATGCTGCTGAGAAATTAAAAATTTCGCCTGCTATAATAATCGATTTTGGTACAGCCACAACTTTTGATATTGTTGGGAAAAATGGTAGCTATAATGGAGGTATAATTGCTCCTGGTGTGAACTTATCTTTGGAGGCTCTTTATTTAGCTACAGCCAATTTACCAAAAGTGTCACTTAGATCTTTGGTTGATAAGAATTCTTCAATAATTGGAAAAAATACTATAAGTGCTATGGAATCTGGAATATTTTGGGGGTATGTATCAATGATCGAGGGTTTGATTGAAAAGATAAAATCAGTTAATAAATTCTCTGATTACAAAGTTGTAGCAACTGGTGGATTAAGTAATTTATTCAAAAAATCGGTAAAAAGTATTGATGTCATTGTAGATGATTTAACTTTAATTGGTTTAGTAAAGTTATACTTAAATAATAAAAATTAGTTATTTGAAAGAAAAATATGTTTTGGGATAAATCTGATTTATTATTTTTGCCTGTTGGTGGATCTGAAGAAATAGGTATGAATGCAAATTTATATCATTATGATGATAAATGGATTCTAGTTGATTTTGGCATTTCATTTCCTGATGAGACAGACTTAGGTATTGATGTTTTATTGCCAGATTATGAATTCATCAAATCTCTTGGTAACAAATTTTTAGGTATAATTTTAACACATGGACATGAAGATCATATAGGAGCAATACCATATTTTGCAAACAGTATAAAATGTCCTGTTTGGGGTACACCTTTTACCATTGCTCTCTTAAAAAGAAAATTAAAAGAAAATAATAAAAATGATAAAATTAAATTAAAAACTTTAAATATAGATGAAATATTTGAAATTGGTCCCTTTAAATTAAAAGCTATAAGAACTTCACATTCCATTCCTGATCCTGTGTCAATTTTAATTTCTACAAACACAGGTAATATTTTTCATTCAGGAGATTGGAAACTAGACAACTCTTCTAATATCAATGAAAACATTGATATAAATGATTTTCGATCTTTAGGAAATGACGGAATTTTGGCAATGGTTTGTGATTCTACTAATGCTTTAGTTGAAGGTAGAACTCCATCAGAGGATTTTGCTTATCATGGATTGATGGAAACCATTGCTAATGTAAAAGGAATGGTGCTAGTTACTTGTTTTTCTTCTAATATTAGTAGGATTAAATCATTATTAGATATAGCTAAAAAATCTGATAGATCAGTGTTAATTATTGGTAGAGCGCTATTAAGGGCAATTGATGCTGCAAAAGAGGTTGGAATTTTAGATAATTTACCTGATTTATTATCTGTAAATGACCTTAATTTAATTCCTAGGTCTAATGTTTTAATAATTTCCACTGGATCTCAGGGCGAGCCAAATTCGGCTTTAAATAGAATTTCTAGAGATGCTGATAAATATATTAAATTAAAAAAAGATGATTCAGTAATTTTTTCCAGTAGGAAAATACCAGGAAATGAAAATGCTATATTAAAAGTTCAGACGCGATTTCTAGAAAAGGGTGTTGAAATAATTACAGATGATGATAAAAATGTGCACGTTTCTGGTCATCCTTCAAAAGATGAATTAATCGACATGTACTCTTACATAAAGCCAAAAATTTCAATTCCAGTGCATGGAACTAGAAAGCATATAGATGCACACGCGGAACTAGCTCATAAATGTCAGGTACCAAAAATTATAAAACCAAAAAATGGAGATGTTATAAAGTTAAATGGATCTTCTCCTAACGTGATTTCAAAAATTGATTTTGTCAATCATGTGTATGATGCTGGTGAAATTGTTCCTATAAATAATGAGAGGTTTACAGTTAGAAGACATTCATTATGGAATGGATTTGTAAGTGTTTCAGTTGTTATCAATGAAGAAGGTTATTTAGTTGCTCCTCCGCAGATCTCACAAATAGGGGTATCAGACAGTAACACAATGGACAATTTTTTAATTAGTATTTCTTTAAAAATTGAGAGTTTTATAGATGATAATATGATAAGTATATCAAAATCTGACGATGACATTATTAACAAAATAAAAAAGATCATTAGAAGTGAATTTAAATCAACTTTTTTAAAGAGACCTGCAGTAAGCGTCCATATCAATAGAGTTGAATAAAGATAGATGAGTTTAGTATCATATATAGTGGTTTTTTTAATGATTTGGATGATTTCTTTTTTTATTTCACTTCCAATAGGTGTTAATGTTTCTGAGCATCATGAAGAAGGATTGGCAAACTCTGCTCCAGATAAAACTAATTTAAAAACTAAGGTAATTATTTCTTTTTTAATATCGTTTATACCAGCTTCTTTAATTTATTGGGTGATTGAAAAAAAAATATTTGATAACTTTTTTAACAATTATATTTTATAAATATATCATCTTTTATGTTACATTTTGAAATTGAACTTTGAGTTTTTCTGAGGTAAAAATCATTAAGTATTTTCGTTGGTTATATAATAATGTTTAATAAAATTTTTTTATCCTCAGATCATGCTGGGTTTGAACTTAAAGAAAAAGTTAGAGGTTTTTTTATAGATAATAACATTGAGTATGAAGATTTAGGTTGTTCTTCTTTAGAACCAGTAGATTATCCAGATTTTGCAAAACTCTTATCTAAAAAAATTAAAGATAAAACTGATTCTAAGGGTATACTTTTTTGCGGAACAGGAATTGGTATTTCAATGGCTGCAAACAGATTCCCGCATATAAGAGCTGCGTTGTGTACAAGTGTTGAAATGGCCTCAAAAAGCAGGAAACATAATGACGCTAATGTGCTTGCGTTGGGTGGAAGAATTTTAGAAGAAAAATTAGCTTTGGAAATAGTAAAAGAGTTTTTGCAAACTGATTTTGAAGCTGGAAGACATAGTTCAAGAGTTGATAAAATATAGAATTTAATAATAAGGATAGATAAATGTTTTTTAAAGATGGTTTTTTTAACAAAGATATAAGTGATTATGATCCAGTCTTATATCAATCTCTTAACAAAGAACTTGATAGACAACAAAACCAAATTGAGTTGATAGCATCAGAAAATATAGTTTCAAAATCAGTCTTACAGGCACAAGGCTCTGTTTTAACAAATAAATATGCTGAAGGTTACTTTGGTAAAAGATATTATGGTGGATGTGAATATGTAGATGAAGTTGAAAAACTTGCAATTGATAGAGCAAAAAAACTTTTTAATTCTAACTTTGTAAATGTACAGCCGCACTCAGGTGCACAAGCAAATCAGGCTGTGTTTCTTAGTTTATTAAAGCCAGACGACACTATACTTGGAATGAGTTTGGCAGCTGGTGGCCATTTGACACATGGTGCTAAACCCAATCTTTCTGGAAAATGGTTTAACGCAATTCAATACGGTGTAAGGAAAGAGGATTCATTAATAGATTTTGAAGAAATTGAAAAACTTTCTATCAAACATAAACCAAAACTGATCATTGCGGGAGGTTCTGCTTATCCTAGAATAATTGATTTTGATAAATTTAGAGAAATAGCAAATAAAATTAATGCCTATTTATTAGTGGATATGGCTCATTTTTCAGGTTTGGTTGCAGGTGGTGTTCATCCAAACCCTATTGATTATGCAGATATAGTAACAACAACTACTCATAAAACCCTCAGATCTGGAAGAGGTGGAATGATTTTAACAAATAATGAAGAGCTATTTAAAAAAATAAATTCTGCTGTTTTCCCTGGTCTTCAGGGTGGTCCATTAATGCATGTAATTGCTGGTAAAGCTGCAGGTTTTGGAGAAGCACTAACAAACGAATTTAAAACATATGCCAAAAACGTAGTTTTAAATGCTCAATTTTTATCTAAAACATTAATAAAAAGAGGTTATGAAATAGTTTCTGGTGGAACTGATAATCATATAGTTTTATTAAATCTAAATAATAAGAATATAACAGGCGCTAGCGCAGAATTGGCTCTTGAAAATGCTGGTCTAACTTGTAATAAAAATGGTATTCCATTCGACCCTTTACCACCATCCATCACATCAGGTGTTAGATTTGGCTCCGCAGCTGCAACAACTAGAGGTTTTCAAGAAAAAGAATTTGAATTAATTGGAAACTTTATTGCAGATGTTTTAGACGGTTTCAAAGATAATAAATCGGACCTAGAAAAAGAAAAAATTATTTATGAAAAAGTTAAGCATTTATGTGCGAGTTTTCCAATTTATTAATTTATAGGAGAATATTATGAGATGCCCTTTTTGTGGGAAAGACGATACACAAGTAAAAGATTCTAGGGCAAGTGACGATGGTGGCTCAATTAGAAGAAGAAGATTATGTACTAGCTGTGGCTCAAGATTTACAACTTTTGAAAGAATTCAATTAAGAGACTTAAATGTAATAAAGAGAAATGGAAAAAAGATTCCTTTCGAAAGAGATAAACTTTTGAAATCAATGTTAATGGCACTTCGCAAGCGACAAACTGAAGATGATGCAATTGAGCGCGCTGTTAATGGTATTGTCAGACAACTTGAATCGTATGGTGAAAATGATATCCAATCAAAACTTATTGGTGAATTAGTAATGAATGCTTTGGCAGAAATTGATAATGTTGCATATATTAGGTATGCTTCAGTATATAGAGACTTTAGAGAAGCCGACGATTTTGGTAAATTTGTAGAACAAGAAATCAAATAATAACAAATTATAGTTAATCAATGTTAGCAAATCATACAAAATGGATGAATTATGCAATTCTACAGGGTTTAAGATCTAAGGGTGCAACAGGTAAAAATCCACCGGTAGGATGTGTGATTGTTAAAAATGATTTATTATTATCTTATGGTAAGACTGGTTTGTCAGGCAGGCCACATGCTGAAGAAGAAGCAATAAATAATGTTTCTGACAAAAAAAATCTAATCGGGTCTTCAATGTATGTTACTCTAGAACCGTGTGCACATAAAAATATTAATGGTTTATCTTGCGTAGACCAAATTTATAAAACTGGTATCAAAGAAGTTTTTGTTGGTTGTGTGGATCCAGATCCAAGAACTAACAAAAAAGGGATTAATTTTTTAAAAAAAAAAGAAATTAAAGTTCATGAAAATTTTTTGAAAGATCAAGCTGGAAAACTTTATGATGGTTTTTTTTCAAGAATATTAAACAAAAAACCTTATGTTTCGTTAAAAATTGCATGTTCATTAGACGGTAAAATTGCCTTAAAGAATAACAAATCTAAATGGATAACTAACGAATTAAGTCGATCTTATTCACATTTATTAAGATCACAAAATGATGCTATAATGACTTCAAGTTCTACTATTTTAAATGATAATCCTAGAATGAATTGTAGATTAAATGGATTACAAATAAATAGTCCCATTAAAGTTATATTGGATAGATTTTTAAAAGTGTCCTCAAAATACAATATATTTGATACATCAAATAAAAAAGATATTTTTCTTTATTCTGTTTTGGAAACAAAAGATCATTTGAATGAGAATAAATTTTTAAAGAAAATCAAAGTTGATAAGCAATTTAGTGATGAGGAATTTTTTAATTTTATTTTTACAGATTTAGCTAGCAAAGGAATAAATAATTTATTAATTGAAACAGGTTCAATTATAAATACTTTATTGTTATCTTTGAATTTAGTAGATGAATTATTAATCTTTCGTTCAGGAAATATTATTGGCAATGATGGGTTGTCTTTTGTAAATAACCTAAACTTTAAAGAAATTAATGATCTCAAAGATTATAAAATTTCTAGTTCAAAAACTTTTGGAAATGACATTTTAGAAATAAGAAATTTGATAAGTTAGGATTTTCTATGTTTACAGGTATAGTAAGTAATTTGGGAAAAATTAATCAAATATCCCATCCTAATGATTGGGAATTGTTGGTTGATGTTATAAATAAAAATAATTTAGACAATAATTTTAAGATTGATACAATAGACATTGGTGCTTCTATATCTTGCTCTGGAATTTGTCTAACTTTAAAAAAAATTTCTAATAATACATTATTTTTTGATGTAAGTGACGAAACCAGAGAAAAAACAAATTTTTCTACTTGGAAAGTTGGATCTCTAATTAATTTAGAGAGATCTTTAAAAGTTGGGGATGAATTAGGTGGACATTTTGTTTATGGCCATGTTGATACTACCGCTATTGTTAAATATATCAAAAAAATTAATGGTTCATACAAAATTATATTCAATATTAATAAAGATTTTTCAAAGTATTTTGCTCCCAAGGGTTCTGTGTCAGTTGATGGTGTCTCTCTAACTGTTAATGATGTTGGTAAGGATTTTTTTTCTGTAAATATTATCCCGCATACTTGGTTAAATACTAGTTTCAAAAATTATGTTATTGGGACATTAGTAAATATAGAGTTTGATATTTTAGTAAGATATTTAGAAAGTCTTAATGCAAACAAGTAATTATGTTAATATATATTAAATAATTTATTTTGGAGTTCAAATGGGTTTGTCTAGTATTGAAGATGTTATAAAAGATGCTGCGGTAGGCAAAATTTTTATATTAGTTGATGATGAAAATAGAGAAAATGAGGGTGATTTATGTATTCTGGGTGAATTTGCTTCTCCAGATGTAATAAATTTTATGGCAAAATATGGAAGAGGTCTTATTTGCTTATCATTAACTCGCTCTCAATCTGAAAATTTAGGTTTGTCATTAATGGAAAGAAGAAATGAAGGAAGATTTGAGACAGCTTTTACAGTATCCATTGAAGCTACTAAAGGAGTTACTACAGGTATTTCTGCAGCAGACCGGTCATTGACTATTAAAACTGCTATTAATCTTAATGCATCTCAAAACGAAATCACGACTCCTGGACATGTTTTTCCATTAATTGCTAAAGATGGTGGAACTTTGATAAGAGCAGGTCATACAGAAGCAGTAGTAGATATAGCAAAACTTGCTAATGCAAATCCTTCTGGTGTTATTTGTGAAATAATGAAAGATAATGGAGAAATGGCTAGATTACCTGATCTTATAGATTTTTCTAAAAAACATAATATAAAAATAGGGTCTATTTCTGATCTAATTGCTTATAGAAGAAAAAATGAAATATATATTAAACGTGTTTCTGAATCAATTCTTGAAAGTAAGTTTGGTGGTGTTTGGAGAATTATTATTTATAAAAACGTAATAGATAAATCTGAACATATTGCTCTCGTAAAAGGCGTTATCAATAAAAAAGATGATATTTTGGTAAGAGTTCATGCTTTGGATCTTTTATCAGATGTTCTAGGTAATCAATCAACTGATAGAAATGGTTCTGAGCTATCAATTGCAATGGAGACAATAGCCAAAAAAGGGAATGGTGTTATTATTTTAATTAGAGATATATCAACTGAAACTTTGTCAAATAAAATTTCTAAAACTCTAGGAACAGCCAAAAACAATAATATAAACATAAGGGACTATGGTGTTGGAGCACAAATTTTATCTGATCTAGGAGTTAGAAATATGACTGTTTTATCTAACAAAAGAGCTAATGCTGTTGGTTTGGGAGGATTTGGATTGACTATAAAAAAATGGAAAAAATTGGGCGAATAATATGTTGAAGAAAAGAAAAGTTTTACTAGTTTGTTCTCCATATTATAAAAAAATTACTAATAATCTGATAGAAGGAGCTTCAAATCTTCTTATTTCTAAATCAATAGATTTTAATATTTTGAATGTCCCAGGAGCTTTGGAAATTGCTCCTGCCATTAAATTAATTTTAGATAAATCTTTTAAAAAAACATTGTTCGACGGTTTTGTTGCTCTGGGTTGTGTTATAAAGGGAGAAACATATCATTTTCAAATTGTTGCCAATGAGTCTGCAAGAGCTTTAACAGATTTGTCAATTAATCATTCTATACCAATTGGTAATGGAATTTTAACAGTCTCAAATAAGGATCAAGCCATAAAAAGATCTGATCCTTTTCAATTAAATAAAGGAGCCGATGCCGCATTGGCTTGTTTATCACTAATTGATATTAAAAATAGTAATAATTATGAAAGATAGGGATATAAATTTAAAAAAAAATGTAAGATATATTTCAATAAGAAAAAAAACTGCCTCAAGAATTTGTTCTACGCAAGTGTTATATGGTGCATCTTTTGTAAATGATAATATTGACTATGTTATATCTTCATACTTAGAAAATTATTTACCTTCAATCCTAAAAGAATTAGGATTACAAAAAATTGATTTTCAACTTTTTGAAACAATTATTAAAGGTGTTCATAATAATATTTCAAAAATTGATGAAATTATTTCTTCAAAGCTTTCCAAAAATTGGTCTTTTGATAGGTTAAATGAAACTGAAAAATCTGTACTAAGATTAGCTACTTACGAATTATTGTTTGCAAAACAATTTAAAAAATTAACTATTATAAATGAATATATAAGTATAATTGAAGTTTTTGGTGGTAACAAAGATTTTACAAATGGTATTTTAGATAATATATCTCAAGAATTTGATTGATAAATAAAATGAATGAATTTGTTTATATAGAGAAATACTTTAAACCTCTTACAAATGAAATTGCTAGAGATTTAAAGAATGATGCTGCCATATTTAATCAAAGGTCAGGATATGACTTAATAATAAGCACTGACACTTTAGTGGAAGGTATACATTTTTTCGGAAACGAAGATCCAGCTGATATCGCAAAAAAGAGCCTGAGGGTAAACCTTTCTGATATGGCTGCTATGGGAGCTAAACCTGTATTTTACAACTTAGCACTAAGTGTACCTAAAGAAAAAGTAAGAATATTTATTCCAAAATTTGCAAAAGGTCTTGAAGAAGACCAGAATTTTTTTAATTTAAAATTGATTGGAGGAGATTTAACTTCTTCATTAAAATATATAAATATAACTATAACAATATTTGGTGAAACTTTATCTGGTAAAGCTATATCTAGAAGTTCTTCAAAATTAGGTGATTATCTATATGTTTCAGGCGTACTAGGTTTGTCAAAAATAGGTCTAGACAACTTTTATCTTAATTATAAAGAATTAGAATTGGCTAAAAAAAGATATCTAATTCCTGAACCTAGAATAGATCTGGGTATTGCACTACAAAACATTGCTAATTCAATGATAGACATATCAGATGGATTGGCGCAAGATGCCACACACTTAGCCAAGAATTCAAAATTATCAATAGAATTAAACTTGAATAAGATACCTTTGCCAAAAATTGAAACTATAAGTAAAAAAAATAAATTGAATTTTGCTTTATATGGAGGTGACGATTATGAACTATTATTTTCGTGCAGTCCTTGTCATAAAAGTTTTTTAAAAAATTTATCATCTAAAATTAACTTAAAATTAACCAAGATTGGTGAATTTAAAAAGTTTAAAGATCAATATTTAATATTTAAAAATAATTATTCAAAACCAAAAGACGCGTATATGCATTTCTAATCATCAATATTTCTTTTTCTCAATGCATTAATTATATCTCTCCAAAAAAATGATAAATCAAAATCTTTATTATCCTCATTTTTTGATATGACTATATCTAAATTGTCTTTTTCTGTAAATTTTTTGAATTCTTTTACAATATTTTTATCATCTAGTAAAATTTCGAAAACTAATAATTTATTTGTCTTGCGTTTTGTAAAAGTTTTATAACTAGTATTATGTGAAACATAATAAATGGTATTATTATTAAATAAATTCTCAAATATGGGTGGACCATATTTTGATATCAATTGTTTTTTTGACGTTTTTCCAATTTCCACGTTAAAGTTTTTTATTTTTTTCTCAGACAGACCGTTGTTTTGAAAATTTTGAGAACATGAATTTAAAAAAAACAGAAGTAGAAAAATAAAAGGACTTAAATAATACATATATATATTTCCAATTTAGTCTATTTGATGTATGTATTCATAATTTTTAAATCTTATTTAATGGATAACTAAGATATGTTTTTTAATTCTTATGCAATGTCAAAACATCAACAAAGAAACTTAGTAGATTCATTTTATCAAAAAATTATTAATGTTTCTAGAAATAAAATATTTTACAGTAAATTAAATGTACCAGACACTTTGGACGGAAGATATGATCTTTTAGTATTGTTTTCGATTATATTAACATTTTCTTTATCGAAAACAGGAAAAAAAGGGATTGAATTATCACAAATTTTATTTGATAAAATTTTTTTAGATTTAGATTTAAGTTTACGTGAGATGGGTGCTGGAGATGCAGGAGTTCATATTAAAATAAAAGACATGATAAAGTCTTATATGGGACGTCAAAAATCCTACTGCGATTGCTTTGAGAATAATAATTTTTTCAAGCTTAAAAAAAGTCTTATTAATAATGTTTATAGAAATGTTAATCAATTAAGTAATGAACCTGAAAAATTAACTAAATATTGTAAAAAATGTATTTACGAATTTGGCAATAAGGACCTTGATTATTTCTTATCAGAAAAATTTGCTTTTCCTAAACTTAATGATTTTTCACTTAACCAAAATTTCTAAGATTTATTAATTTGCATTAATCAAATGTTATTGTTAATAGTTTACTATTCCAAGATTATATTAATTTAATTTTTATTGGAGTTATTTTGACAAAATCAATACACTTATCATTAGATGCAATGGGTGGAGATAATGCTCCTGAAATTGTAATTGAGGGTGCTGCTCAATCTAAAATTAGATATCCTAATTTAAAATTTTCTTTTTTTGGAAATGAAAATAAAATTTTACCATTAATTAATACTTTGGATATACTTAAAAATTCGAATGTTTTTCATACAAATGACATTATTGATGCAAATGAAAAGCCTAGTGTGGCTGTGCGTAAAGGAAAAAATTCTTCTATGAGTATGGCTATTCAACTTGTTAAGACAGGCAAGGCAGACGCATTAGTTTCTGCAGGTAACACTGGTGCTCTGATGGCTATGACAAAGCTAATTTTAAGACCAATGGATGGAATAACTAGACCTGCTATCGCGGCTTATTTCCCAACTATAGTTGGAGAAAGTTGTATGTTAGATCTAGGTGCAAATATTGAGTGTGATGCTAAAAATTTAGTCCAATTTGCTTTTATGGGTCAAGCTTTTGCTAACATCGTGATGGGAATAAAAAATCCAACAATATCTCTTCTTAATATTGGAGAAGAAGAACAAAAAGGTTTAGATTATATTAGAGAAGCTTCAAAAATATTAATGGATCTTAAAAACCAAATTAACTATAAAGGTTTCATTGAGGGTGACAAAATTGCTCAAGGCCTATCGGACGTAGTTATTGCAGATGGTTTCAGTGGTAATGTATCTCTTAAAACTGCTGAAGGTACTGCTTTATTAGTAACTTCTTATTTAAAAAAAGCACTTTCAAGTTCTATTAGATCAAAAATTGGTTATTTATTTGCAAAAAAAGCAATAAATGATTTTAGACTTCAAATGGATCCAAGAAAATACAATGGAGCTGTATTCTTAGGGCTTAATGGTATTGCCGTTAAAAGTCATGGTGGAACAGATGCTTTTGGTTTTGCTAACGCAATAGGAGTAGCTGTTGATATGGTTAGATATAATTTTATTTCTGATTTAAAAAATAAAATTAGTAAGATAGAAAATAGTCTTTAATATTAGAATATTAGGAGATTTTAAAATTTCTTATAAAATATTATTAACTGGGGTTGGGGCTTATCTGCCAATTAATAAATGTTCAAATAATAATCTTGCAAAATTTGTTGATACCTCTGATGAATGGATTTCAAAAAGATCAGGTATTAAAAGTCGTCATTATGTTTCAGAAAATGAAACAACTTCTGATATGGCTTTTTTAGCGGCCATAAAAGCAATTGAAAATGCTAGAATTTCAAAAAATGATGTTGATTTAATCATAGTCGCTACAACAACTCCTGATAACACATTTCCTTCTACGGCTTCATTAGTACAAAAAAAATTATGTGTAAATGCTGTTTCTTTTGATGTTCAAGCTGTATGTGCTGGTTTTATTTTTGCATTATCTATTGCTAAGTCAATGATGACTGATGGAGTTTATCAGAATTGTTTAGTAATAGGTGCTGATTCAATGTCAAAGTTATTGGATTGGAAGGATAGATCTACTTCAGTATTGTTTGGGGATGGTGCAGGAGCGGTTTTACTTCAAAAATTTAACAATTTTGAAAATAATTATAATGATTGGGGCTTGTTATCTAATGTAATACATTCAGACGGCAAATATTATAATTTATTGAAAACAAATGGTGGTGTTTCCAGTAATCAAAAAACTGGAGTAATTGAAATGGTTGGCAAAGAAGTTTTCAAACATGCAGTTGAAAAACTTTCTACTTCTCTTGAAGAAGCATTGATACTTTCTGATAAAAAAATTAATGAAATAGATTGGTTGGTACCTCATCAAGCAAATCAGAGAATAATTTTAGCAGTTGCTGATAGAATGAATATTGACATCAGCAAAGTAATTTCAACAGTCAAGGACCATGGAAACACTTCTGCAGCTTCAATTCCACTAGCCTTGGACAAAGCTATGTCATCCAAAAAAATCTTAAATGGCAATCTTATTGGTATTCATGCAATTGGTGGTGGTTTAAGTTGGGGAGCATCAATAATTAGAATTGGACAACCAAAATTTTTATAAAAAAAACCTTTTAACTTATTTAAATTGTATTAATATATCAATATGAAAAAGACTTGGACTAGAAACGATATCATAGAAGCTATTAGTGAAAATGTAGGATTATCTCTTACAGATTCCTCAATAATAATTGAAGAAATTTTTGAGTTAATTTTGTCTGAACTTGAAAAAGGTAATGATGTTAAAATATCTTCTTTTGGAACATTTTCTGTTAGACATAAAAAAACAAGAATTGGAAGAAATCCTAAAACAGGAATTGAAGTTCCTATCAAAGAAAGAAATGTTGTTACTTTCAGTACTTCAAATGTCTTAAAATCGCAATTTAATTAATATTTAATATGATATTTGACAATAAATCTTTTTCCACCATATCAAAAACTGCAAAAATAATTGGTGTGCAATCACATGTTTTAAGATTTTGGGAAAAAAAATTCTTTTCAATAAACCCAAAAAAAAGTCTTAGTGGTAGACGTTATTACTCCTCAAAAGATATCAAAATTTTGTTAAGAATAAAAAAATTACTTTATGAAGAAGGCTTTACTATCAAAGGTGCGGTAAATTTTATTGACAAAAAAAATGATGTAACTACAGAAAGCATAAATTCAGCATTAAATATTAAAATAAACAAGATAACAAATTTACTTAAAGAGGGTACGAAACTAATAAAAAAAAATATTTATTAATTTAATTCTTCAGCTTTACTAAAATAGTTATCTAGTATTTTATAGTTTTTAGTTAAATTATGTTTTAATGCTAAATTTTGAATGAAAAAGCTAGAAAAATCATTAAAAAAACTTTTTGAAAAACTTTCATTTAATGAATTGTATTCCTTTTCACTAAAGACATAGCTGTCGGTTCTAGTATTTTTAACTTTTATGGCAAATAAATTATTTTTTGAAACTAAAAAAACAATTTCATTATTATTAACACCAAATATTTGATTTATTAAATAAGGATCATTTATTCTATCAAAAATTTGGTCATTTCTTTTAATTGATTTATTGAAAGACAAATTATTATTTTTCTCTAGAATTATTTTCTTAGCTTTTTCTTTAGACCTTAAAATTTTTTCTTGATTTACCCATTGTTTATAGACTCTAGATTTTACCAAATTAAATTTGGGATCTTCTTTTTTATTTTCTTCAATGACTTCAATTAAATAATAAGTATCACTTTCAGTATTAAATATCTCACTTAATTCTTTTTTTTCAGTATTCCAAATATTTTTGATAAATTGGGATTTTTTATCAAGAAGATATGGCTTTTTATCATATGAATAAATAACACCATTTCGAGACACTTTATTAAGTTTTTTTATCTCAATATTTCTATTAAATAATTTAGAATTAGAAATTTCTACTAAATTATTACCCTCAGCAATTAAATCCTCGATAACATCAAGTTTTTCAAAAAGGATTTCTAATGATAACTCTTTAGTTAGGTTTTTTTTAATATCCTTCATAATTTCTTCATTACTAATTTGTTTTGGAGATTTAATATCTACTATTTTATATATACTCTGCCCAAATTTTGTTGTGATTGGGCCTAAAGTCTCATTTTGTTCTGCTTTAAAAACAATATCTGCACTTTCATCGGGTAGCTCAGATTTTTTTAAAAAACCAATATCAATATCAGATTTAAGTAGATCAAAATAATTTTTTGCAATCTCCTCAAAGTTTTTACCTTGTTTGATAAGTTCTATGAATTTATTTGCCTCTACTTCATCTTGAGTAGTGAATTGAAGTAATTTTCTTTGTTCCTCTGAGTTATAAGTATCTTTTTCAATTTCATATTTTTCATCTATTTGATTTTTATTTATTATAACTTGATCTTCAAAATATGAAGGGTGTATCTCTATATAGTTAACATCTCTTGTCAAAGGTATTTCATATTGAGTTTTGTTGTTATTGTAGAATTTTTTTAAAATTTCATCAGATGGCTTCTGTATTTCATTTTCATTAATAATTTTAAATTTTTCATATTCAATCTCTCTTATTTCATTTTGCCAATCTAAAATTTTTTTTATAATCTTCTTATTATAATGATCGTTGAACATAAATGGCATTGATAATTGTTTAAAATTTGCCTGAGTGTTTATCATTTCTAAGTATTTAGTTTCAGATAATCCTGCATTATTTAAGGATTGCATAAATTTATTTTGTGAAAATTTTCCAAGTGGATCTTTGAACGCATTTTCTTTCCTGATTAATTTCATTTTTTCAGTTAAAGGAACATTTAAATTAAGAAAATTTGCTTCTTGGTTAATTAAAATTTGTTGTTCTAGTTTATTTAAAACACCTGTATGCATTCCATTTTTGAATGCCTCTTCAAGACTGGGCCTTTCTGGCAGCATGTATCTTGCCCTATTAATTTCATTTAGAACTTCCTCAATAGTGATATTTTTATTTTCAACGCTTAGAACAGTTTTACCTTTTGAACCTCCTGTTAAATCCCCCACTCCCCATAATGCAAATCCACATATGAGTAAAACAAGAAAACATTTAAAAAATATAGATTGAGTTTGATTTCGAAGAGCTCTTAACATTTATTTACCTAGACTAATTGTTAAATTTTTTGAATTAATATACTATTTAAAAAAAATTATAAATAACAATTTATTTAATTTTAAGTTACTTATGGATATTTGTATATGTTTATAGCTGCTAATTGGAAAATGAATTTAGATAAAGTTTCAATATCTAAATTCTGTGACGATTTATATAATTATAAATTTTCATCTAAAGTTGAAGCATGTATATTTCCACCAATGCCTTATATTGATTATTTAAATAATCTTATTAAAGATTTGCCGATATCTATTGGAGGACAAAACTGTCATTATAAACTTTTTGGAGCATTTACTGGAGAAGTTTCTCCAAAATTTCTTTTAGATACTGGCTGTGAATATGTAATTATTGGACATTCGGAAAGAAGAACATTCAATAATGAAAGTGATAATGAAATAAAACTACGCGCTCAATCAGCGATAAATGCTAACTTAAAAGTTATTCTCTGTTTAGGAGAAAGTCTTTTTAACCGTGAAAAAGGTTATGCATTAGAATTCATTGAAAAACAATTGCTTGAGTGTTTACCCGATGATTTTAGAAATGTACAGGTGGCTTATGAACCAGTATGGTCTATAGGTACTGGCAAAATTCCGAATGTTTCTGACATCAAAGAAATGCATGATCATATCAAAAAAGTTGTATTTAAAAAAACAAAAAAAAAAGTTAAAGTCCTTTATGGAGGTTCTGTAAATGTAGATAATATAGGTCAAATTTTGAGTGTTATAAATGTAGATGGAGTTTTAGTTGGAGGTTCTAGTCTTAAAGTGAAAGATTTTCTTGCAATTTACTCAGCAGCAGTTAAACATTTAAATAATTCTATATAACTAGAGGAAATTCGATGACTACAGTTATTTTAGTGATACATGTTATTTTAGCTATTTGTATAATCATTGCAGTATTACTTCAGAAGAGTGAAGGTGGCGGACTAGGCATCGGAGGATCTGGAGGTGCAGGAGGTGGCTTTATGACAGCAAGAGGTACTGCTAATTTCATGACTAAATTAACAGCTTTTCTTGGTGGGTGTTTTTTCTTAACCTCAATAATTTTAGCATTATTATCTTCTAATAATGCTCCTTCAATTGCCAATGAAGTTAATAAAGAGATTGAAAAAAGTACTACAACTAAGCCAGCTGTGCCTCTTGACAACTAATCAAATTTTAGGCTTTTTATGAAAAATACTTTAGTAAAGTTTATTTTTATAACTGGGGGTGTTGTTTCATCTTTAGGAAAAGGCCTTGCTTCTGCTTCTCTTGGGGCTTTGCTTCAAGCACGCGGGTATAAAGTTAAATTACGAAAGTTAGATCCTTATTTAAATGTTGATCCAGGTACTATGAGTCCTTATCAACATGGAGAGTGTTTTGTAACTGATGACGGTGCTGAAACAGATTTAGACTTAGGGCATTATGAAAGGTTTACTGGAGTACCAGCAAAGAAATCTGATAATATCACAACAGGAAAAATTTATTCTAATGTAATTTCTAAAGAGAGAAGAGGTGATTATTTAGGCGCTACTATTCAAGTTATACCTCATGTAACTGATGCTATTAAAGATTATATTCTGTCTGACATAAATGATGAGGACTTTGTTCTTTGTGAAATTGGAGGAACAGTTGGAGATATAGAATCATTACCATTTATAGAAGCAATCAGACAATTGGGAAATGAATTAGGATTGTCTCAAACTTGTTTTTTGCATGTTACTCTCTTACCATATATTAAAACAGCTGGTGAATTAAAAACTAAACCCACTCAACACTCAGTTAAAGAGTTGCAAGGAATGGGGATTCAACCTGACATATTACTATGTCGAACAGAAAATGTTATTCCAAATGATCAAAAATCAAAAATAGCATTGTTTTGTAATTTAAAGTCTGAATCTGTTATTGAAGCATTAGATGCATCTTCAATATATGAAGTTCCGATATCTTACCATAAACAAGGTCTTGATTATGAAGTATGTAAACATTTTAAATTAAATATTCTTAAAAAACCTAATTTAAGCCGTTGGAAGAGAATTAATGAGATACAAAAATCTTCAGATGGAAATGTAATTATTGGCATTGTTGGTAAATATACAACAATGATTGATGCATACAAATCCTTACTCGAAGCAATTAATCATGGAGGATTAGCAAATAATGTCAAAGTTACCATTAAATGGATTGATTCTCAAGATTTAGAAAATAATAATCAAAACTTATCAAATATATTTAAAAATGTAAATGGTATAATTGTCCCAGGTGGATTTGGAGAGAGAGGATCTGAAGGTAAAATTAATGCTATAAAGCTTTCTAGAATTAATAAAATACCTTTTTTTGGTATTTGTTTTGGCATGCAAATGGCTGTAATTGAGTTTGCTAGAAATGTACTCAATTTGAAAGATGCTTCTTCATCTGAATTTGGAAAAAATAAACTTCCATTAATTGGCCTGTTGACTGAATGGCAATCAAAAAATGGTTTGGTAAAAAGAAACGAAAATTCAAATCTTGGTGGTACAATGAGGCTTGGGGCTTATGATTGTAAATTATTAGATAATAGTTTTGTTAAATCGATTTATAAGAAGAAAATTATTTCTGAGCGTCATAGACATAGATATGAGGTTAATAATAAATTTGCATCAGATTTTAAAAAAAATGGAATGATCTTTTCAGGAATGTCTCCAGACAACACCTTACCTGAAATATTTGAAATACGTGATCATCCATGGTTTATAGGCGTTCAATTTCATCCAGAATTAAAATCTAAACCTTTTGACCCTCATCCTCTTTTTTCTTCATTTATTAATGCAAGTTTAAAGCAATCAAGATTATTATAATTTTAAATATTTTGGTATTGTATTAAATGACACAAAACATAGTTGAAATATTAAATTTTAAAGTATCTAATAAACTTCCTTTATTTTTAATTGCTGGCCCATGTTCAATTGAAAGCAAAGATCACGCAGTTAATCATGCAGGTATGATTAAAGATATATGTAAAAAATTAAATATAAATTTTGTTTATAAATCATCTTTTGATAAAGCAAACAGAACCAGTACAAAGTCTTCCAGGGGCGTGGGCCTTGAAAAGGGTTTAAGTATTTTATCTGATGTAAAAAAAAGCTTTAATTTACCAATATTAACTGATGTTCATGAAACACATCAATGTAAAGAAATTGAAGAAATTGTGGATATTATTCAAATACCTGCTTTTTTATGTAGGCAAACTGATTTATTAATTGCTGCTGCTAATACTAAAAGGGTAATAAATGTTAAAAAAGGACAATTTTTAGCTCCTTGGGATATGAAAAATGTATTAGACAAGATTTTAAATAATGGTAATGATCAAATTTTACTTACCGAAAGAGGTACGTCATTTGGTTATAATACCCTAGTTTCTGATATGCGCGCACTTCCACAAATGTCTAGTTTTGGATATCCGATTGTTTTTGATGCAACTCATTCTGTTCAGCAACCTGGTGGATTAGGTCTTACATCTGGAGGCCAAAGAGAGTTTGTTCCAACATTATCAAGAGCTGCTGTTTCAGTTGGAGTTTCAGGTTTGTTTATTGAAGTTCATGAAAATCCTGATAAAGCTCCAAGTGACGGCCCAAATATGTTAAAAATGTCTGAACTTGAACCTTTATTAGCTAAGTTGATTGAAATAGATAAAATTATCAAAACGTAGTATATTATCCTAAATTGGAGTTATTATGGTATATATTGAAGATGTTCAAGCTAGACAAATATTAGATAGTAGAGGTAACCCAACTTTAGAAGTGGATGTTAGGTTATCTGATGGAAGTGTTGGTAGAGCAGCCGTCCCATCAGGAGCTTCAACAGGAAAATATGAAGCTTATGAGCTAAGAGATAAAAAAAGTAATTTATACAACGGGTATGGTGTTAGTAAAGCTGTTGAAAATGTAAATGTTGAAATATTCAATGCTTTTTCAGGAAGAAATCCGCTTGAACAAAAGAGTATAGATTATGATTTAATTGAGCTTGATAATACAAATAATAAAAGTCGTCTAGGCGCTAATGCAATGTTAGGTTTTTCGATGGCTGTCGCAAGAGCTTCTGCTAATTTCAGAGGTTTACCTCTTTGGCATTATGTAGGTGGTATTAGGGCAAATACTTTACCTGTGCCAATGATGAATATAATTAATGGTGGTGCCCACGCTAATAATGGATTAGATTTTCAAGAATGTATGATAATGCCAATTGGGTTTTCAACATTTTCTGAAGCGCTCAGAGCTGGTGTTGAAATTTTCCAAAGCTTAAAAAACATTTTGTCAGAAAATTCCCTTTCAACAGCAGTTGGCGATGAAGGCGGATTTGCTCCTAATATTAGTAATCTTGAAGAAGCACTTTCGTATATTTCTAGAGCTATAGACAAAAGTGGATATAAATTAGGCGAAGAGATTTTTATTTCTATTGATGCTGCTGCAAGTGAGTTATATAAGAAAGGTTTTTATCATTTAAGAGGTGAAAATAAAAAATTAAATACTGATGAACTTTTTAAATATTGGGAAGGTATTTGTAAAAAATTTCCAATTGTGTCAATTGAAGATCCTTTTGATGAAAATGATTGGGATGGGTTTAAGGAGCTCACTAAAGTTTTAGGTAATAAATTACAAGTTGTTGGAGATGATTTATTTGTTACAAATAAAAAAAGATTGCTTAAAGGTATTAAAGACAAGTCTGGAAATGCTATTTTAATAAAATTAAATCAAATAGGAACGCTTTCAGAAACTCTAGAAACTATTGAACTTGCTAAGAATTATAATTACGGAGTAATAATTTCTCATAGATCAGGTGAAACTGAGGACGTTTTTATTAGTGATTTATCAGTTGCACTTAATGCTGGTCAAATTAAAACAGGCTCATTATCTAGAAGTGACAGAACAGCTAAGTATAACCAACTTCTTAGAATTGAAGAGTCGCTAGGAGACAATGCGCACTACTTTGGGAGAGATTTTTTTAATTCAAATATTTAAGGACTATATATGAATAATTATCTTATAAGAAAAAAATTTGTTTCTAACTCTTTAACTATTTTTAGCTTCATTATTTTTGTTTTTTTTATTTCTCATATTTTCTTTGGTGAACGGTCTATTTGGAAAATTTTTTTACTTAATTCACAAATAGCTAAAGCTACAAATGAATACAATAAACTTATAAACAATAAAATAAATGTTATGTCTGAAATTAATCTTTTAAGAGATGATAATTTAGACTCTGATTATATTACTGAAATTTCTCATGATCTATTAGGGTTGATACATCCTGATCAAATAGTTATTTATATAAAAAAATAGATTAATTAGTATTAGAATTAAATTTAATTCTTTGTTAAAAATGTGGTGTTATTTACTTATAATCGTAGGTGTAAAATGAAAAAAAGTACAGCTAAGAAGATATTGATTGAAACAAAAATGAATTATGATTTAAATTTGTTACAGGATATGTATAAAAAAATGCTGCTTATTAGAAGATTTGAAGAAAAAGCTGGACAATTATACGGAATGGGAAAAATTGGAGGTTTCTGTCACTTATACATTGGACAAGAAGCTGTAGTTGTTGGTATTCAATCTGCTCAAATTGAAGGTGATAGTATTGTTACATCTTACAGAGATCATGGACATATGTTAGCATGTGATATGGACCCTAAGGGCGTTATGGCAGAGCTCACGGGTAGAAAAGATGGTTATTCAAAAGGTAAGGGTGGTTCCATGCACATGTTCAGTCGTGAAAAAGGGTTTTTTGGTGGTCATGGAATTGTAGCTGCTCAAGTTCCAATAGGTGCAGGTTTAGCATTTGCTCATAAATATAATGGGAATAGAAACGTTTCAATTACTTATTTTGGAGATGGAGCTGCAAACCAAGGTCAAGTTTATGAGTCTTACAATATTGCCTCCCTTTGGAAACTTCCTGTAGTTTTTGTAATCGAGAATAATAAGTACGGTATGGGTACTGCAGTAAACAGATCCTCAGCTGGAGAAAATTTATCTGATCGTGGTGTAGCTTATGGTATTAAATCTGAAATTATTGATGGGATGGATATTCTTGCTGTTAGGGAATCTGCTGTAAGAGCAATTGATTATTGTAGAGCAGGTAAGGGCCCTTATATTTTAGAAATGAAAACGTACAGATACAGGGGACATTCTATGTCTGATCCTGCTAAATACCGGACTAGAGATGAAGTTGATAAAATTAGAAAAACATCTGATCCAATTGAAAATATCAAATCTCTTTTGAATAAAATGGGTGTTGAAGAAAAAAAACTTAAAGATATTGATACAGATATCAAATCAGTAATCGCAGAAGCAGCAAAATTTGCTCAAGCTTCACCAGAGCCATCTGAAAATGAATTATTCACTGATATAACTATTAATTAATGGTGTTTTAATGACAATTGAAATATTAATGCCAGCTCTCAGCCCTACAATGGAAGAGGGAACCTTATCAAAATGGCTAGTTAATGAGGGAGATTCTATATCCTCAGGTGATTTAATTGCTGAAATAGAAACTGATAAAGCTACAATGGAAGTTGAAGCGGTCGATGATGGCAAAATTGGTCAATTGTTGGTTGCAGAAGGTACTGAAGGAGTAAAAGTCAATACACCTATAGCTTTATTAGTTGACTCTAGTGAAACACCTCACGCTACCATAAAAAAAATTGCTGATAAACCTTATCTAGAAAAAGAAAAAATTTCTACAAAACATGTAAATGAAAAAACAGTCCCAATTGAAGCAAATTCTAGTCTCATTACAGTTAGAGAAGCATTAAGAAATGCAATGGCCGAAGAAATGCGGGTTGATAAAAGTGTTTTTGTAATGGGAGAAGAGGTTGCAGAGTATCAAGGTGCATATAAAGTAACACAAGGTTTGCTAGATGAATTTGGAGATAAAAGAGTTTATGACACACCAATTACTGAGCATGGATTTGCTGGAATAGGTATAGGCGCCGCTTTTGGAAATTTAAAACCTATTGTTGAATTTATGACGTTTAATTTTGCCATGCAAGCAATGGATCAAATAATTAATTCAGCAGCTAAAACACTTTATATGTCTGGTGGTCAAATGGGTTGTCCAATAGTTTTTAGAGGTCCTAACGGAGCGGCATCTAGAGTTGCAGCACAACATAGTCAATGTTATGCAAGTTGGTACGCACATTGTCCCGGTTTAAAAGTTGTTTCTCCATGGTCAAGTAAAGATGCTAAAGGTCTTCTTAAGTCAGCAATTAGGGATCCTGATCCAGTAATTTTTCTAGAAAATGAAGTGATGTATGGTCAAAGTTTTAGCTGTCCTGATGATAAAAATTTTACTTTACCTATTGGTAAAGCGAATATTGAAAAAGAAGGAAATGACGTAACAATAATTGCTTTTTCCATAATGGTTGGAAAATCCTTAGAAGCTGCAGAAATTCTTGAAGGTAAAAACATAAACGCAGAAGTTATTAATCTTAGAACATTACGCCCATTAGATATTGACACTATAATTGAATCTGTCAAAAAAACAAATAGGGTTGTTACTTGTGAAGAAGGTTTTCCTTTTTCTGGAATAGGCGCAGAAATTTCAGCTTTAATTACCGAAAAAGCTTTTGATTGGCTTGATGCTCCTGTTGTAAGAGTGACAGGGAAAGATGTTCCAATGCCTTATGCTGCTAATTTAGAAAAATTGGCTTTACCACAAGTTGATGACATTGTAAGTGCTTCTGCACAAGTATGCTATGACGATTAGGAATATTCAATGAGTGTAGATATATTAATGCCAGCTCTTAGCCCTACAATGGAAGAAGGAACTTTATCAAAATGGTTGGTAAAAGAAGGTGATAAAGTCGAATCAGGTGATCTAATTGCTGAAATTGAAACAGATAAAGCAACAATGGAAGTTGAAGCAATCGAAGATGGTATTATTGGTAAGATTTTAGTTTTAGAAGGTCAAGAATCTATCAAAGTTAATTCTCCTATAGCCATCCTTTTATCTGAAGGTGAAAATCTTTCTAAAAATGAAATCTCAACAGATTCTAATAAAGAAATAAAAATAGAAGTTCAAAAAGAAGTAGAAAAAAATAAAGAAAATGTTGTGCAGATTAACGATATCAAAAATAACGATGAAATATCAAAATCAATTTCTGACAATACAACAAAATCATATTTTAAACCTGATAAATTAGAAAGAATATTTGCTTCTCCTTTAGCAAAAAGAATTGCAAAACAAAGAGATATACCATTAAGCTCAATAAATGGTTCAGGTCCTCACGGTAGAATTCTTAAAATTGATGTAGATAATTTTGATATCAAAAAAATTGAATATCCAAGCCTAAATAATCTAGAAAGTAATAATTTTGAAATTGTAAAAAATAGTGCGATGAGAAAAACTATTGCAGAAAGATTAGTTAAATCTAAAAATGAAGCACCTCATTTTTATTTATCTTTAGATTGTAATATAGACGAACTTTTAAAAGTAAGAAAAGCAATAAATTCTAAATCTAATGACAAATATAAAATTTCTGTAAATGATTTGATTATTAAAGCCTCTAGTGCCGCACTATTAAAAGTACCTAAGGCTAATGCCAGCTGGGAGAATGAGAATACAAAATATTTTAGCAATACTGACATATCTGTTGCTGTGGCTATTGAGGGTGGATTAATTACACCTATTGTGAAAAATGTTCAGTCAAAAGGTTTATTAGAAATATCAATGGACATGAAAGATTTAGCTAACAAAGCTAAGGATGGTAAACTACAGCCTGAAGAATATTTAGGAGGATCTTTTTCAATTTCTAATCTTGGAATGTACGGTATTAAAGAATTTTCAGCAGTAATTAACCCACCACAAGGTTGCATACTTGCTGTTGGGTCAGGAGAAAAAAGAGTAATTGTAATTAACGATGAAATTTCAATAGCAACTATCATGACTGTAACTTTATCTTGTGATCATAGAGTTGTTGATGGCGCCGTTGGTGCAGAATTTTTATCAGAATTTAAAAATTTTATTGAAAATCCCTCATTAATGCTTTTGTAGGAAACAGATATGACAGATGTTGATTTTGATCTTATGGTGATTGGTGGAGGCCCTGGTGGATATGTAGCTGCAATTAAAGCATCTCAACTAGGTATGACAGTTGCATTAGTTGAAGATAAACATTTAGGTGGTATTTGTTTGAATTGGGGATGCATTCCTACTAAAGCTCTATTAAGAGCTAGTGAAATTAGGCATATGTTAGATAATGTTGATGAATTTGGTTTTACAGTATCTGGCATAAAAATGGATATAAATAATATAACTAAAAGGTCTAGAAAAGTTGCATCGCAATTGTCATCTGGCATTAGTCATCTTTTAAAAAAAAATAAAGTAAAAGTTTTTGAAGGTTTTGGCAGTTTGGTTAAACACTCATCAAATATTAAGAAAATAAGAATAAAAACAAAAGATGATAATATAGAAAAAACCGCTAAGAATGTTATCCTTGCTACTGGAGCTAGATCTAGAAATTTACCTTTTGTTTCATCTGACGGAGTAAATATTTGGGATTATAAAACCGCAATGACTCCTCCAAAATTACCTTCATCACTTATTATAGTTGGCTCTGGTGCAATTGGAATGGAATTTGCCTCTTTTTACAATGATTTAGGAGTTGATGTAACTATTGTAGAAGCTTTGCCTTCAATTTTACCAAATGAAGACACTGATATATCTAAAATAGTAAAATTAAGTTTTGAAAAAAGGGGTATAAAGATTAAAACTAGTGCAGCTTTAAAATCAGTTACAACCAAAGAAAATTCAGTTTCAGCCGAAATAATTACTAATGAAAAGGTTGAAACAATAAACTCGGAAAAACTTATTTTAGCAATTGGCATAATTGCAAATACTGAAAAACTAGGCTTAAAAGATTTTAATGTAAAAATTGATAAAGGTCATATTGTAACTAATGAGTTTTTAGAAACAGATGAGAAGGGAGTATACGCAATAGGTGATATCACTGATGGACCATGGTTAGCTCACAAAGCCAGTCATGAAGGTATTTTATGTGTAGAAAAGATTGCAGGTCATAAAAATTTAAAACCAATAGATAAAACATCAATCCCAGGATGTACATACTGTAGACCGCAAGTTGCCTCAATAGGAATGACTGAAATACAAGCGAGATCTAAAAATCTTAATCTTAAAATTGGTAAATTTCCATTCATAGGTAATGGTAAAGCTATTGCTTTAGGAGACTCCGAAGGTTTAATTAAGACAATTTTTAATAAGGATACTGGTGAATTAATTGGAGCTCATATGGTTGGCCCAGAGGTTACAGAATTAATACAAGGTTTTTCTATAGCAAAAAAATTAGAGACTACAGAACAAGAGCTTATGCATACAATTTTTCCTCATCCAACGCTTTCTGAAGGTATTCATGAATCTGTTTTGGATGCTTACAATCAAGCAATTCATTACTAAACAGATTGGAAATAAATATAATTTATTATGAATGATTTAAAAAAAATAAGACATCCAGAAAAAATTAATAAACCTGATAATATATCGCCTAAAAAACCTTTTTGGTTAAAAGTCAAAGCTCCTCAAGGTAAGATTTTTGATCAAACAAAAGGTTTATTAGATGATCTTAATATTACAACTGTTTGTGAAGAAGCTAGTTGTCCAAACATTGGAAATTGTTGGTCAAAAAAACATGCTACAATGATGATTATGGGTGATATTTGTACAAGGGCTTGTTCATTCTGCAATGTTGCAACTGGAAAACCTAACAAACTTGATTTATCTGAACCAATAAGGGTTGCTAAATCAGTAGCAAGACTGAACTTAAACCATGTTGTTATAACCTCTGTCGATAGAGACGATTTACATGACGGTGGTGCAGATCATTTTATTTCGACCATAACAGATATAAGAAAATTTTCTCCAAACACTTCAATTGAAATTCTAACGCCTGATTTTTTAAAAAAGGATGGAGCTTTGGAGAAGGTTATAAATGCAAAACCAGATGTTTTTAATCATAATCTTGAAACTGTTCCAAGATTGTACCCGACTGTTCGTCCTGGAGCTAGATATTTTCACTCATTAAATTTATTAGCTAAAGTTAAAGAAGTTGATCCAAATATTTTCACCAAATCTGGATTAATGGTTGGCTTGGGTGAAAGTCAAAGTGAAATTTATCAGGTTATGGATGATATGAGATCTGCAGATATTGATTTTTTAACTATTGGTCAATATCTACAGCCAACCATTAAACATCATAAAGTAGAGAAATTTGTACATCCTGATGAGTTTGATAAATATAAAAAAGTTGCTTTATCTAAAGGTTTTTTATTAGTTTCATCCTCTCCGTTTACAAGAAGTAGTTTTCATGCAAGCGAAGATTTTGAAAAATTAAAAAAAATTAGAATAAATCAATTAAATAATTAGAAAAGTAATCCTAAATGAAGCATGAAGAGCGGAGAGTTATTAAACATACTCCAAGTAATTTATATAATTTAGTTGCAGATGTTAAAAAATATCCAGAATTTTTGCCATGGTGTTTAGGTGCAAGGATTAAAAACGCAACTTTAAAATCTTTTGAAGCAGACTTAATAATAGGCTTTAAAATTTATAAAGAAATATACTCTTCTAAAATCATACTTGATAAAAAAAAGAAAAAAATATTAGTAAATTATAAAGATGGTCCTTTTGAACATCTTCAAAACTACTGGTTATTTAAAGAAAATCCAGATGGCTGTGAAATAGAGTTTATGGTTGATTTTAAATTTAAATCTATATTTCTACAAACATTAATGGAAACTTTATTTAATGAAGCTGTGAAAAAAATGGTGAAAGCCTTCGAGAGTAGGGCTAATGAATTGTATAATTGAAGATTAGATCTCTGAAATAATTTTATTAGATAATCTTAACGACTCGTATGTTGTTTTTTGCCTAATTTCAAGTCTGTTTCCAAAAAACTGATTTTTGTTTGTAATAATTTTTTGTTTGGTTCCAATTGCAATCCAAACAAGCCCAACTGGTTTATCAGCTGTGCCTCCAGTAGGTCCTGCAATTCCGGTAACTGCAATAGATAAATCTGCATTAAGTATTTCTAGTGAATTTTTAGCCATGTTGAATGCTATTATTTCGCTAACAGCTCCATTTTTTGTAATTAAATCTTTTGGAATATTAAGTAATTTACTCTTCATATCGTTAGAATAAACAATTATCGAAGATTTAAATATTTTGCTTGAACCATTAATATGAACAATTGCAGATGATATCATGCCTCCAGTGCAGCTTTCCGCTGTAGTAATAGTTAAGTTTTTATTAATACAATTTAAATATAGATTTTCACACTCAAGATTAATTTTTTTCCACATATTTAATTCCATAATGTTTTAAAGTAAATGTTTTGATTTAAACCAGTTAAAATTGCAGCTTGAGTTACAAAAGCAAATAGTCCTGCAACAATATCATCTGTCATAATACCAAAGCCATTCGGTAATTTTTCAAATTTTTTTATTGGTCCAACTTTAGTAATATCAAAAAATCTAAATAATATGAATGAAAATAATAAAGATAAAAAAATATAGGTTAAATTTTCTGAGTGCACACATCCTAAAATGGCAATAAGCTGTCCCGAAATTTCATCTACTACAACTTCTTTTGGATCTTTTTTGGCATATAATTTTAAATGAGCCTCACAAAGAAAATAACTTAGGATAATAAAAATAATTAAAAATATTAAGTAATATTTAATATCTAAATTTAATATTAAAAGGTAACCTATTAAAATACCAATTAAAGAACCCATTGTGCCTGGAGCATATTTTGAATGACCAATTGGGTATACCTCTGCAAATCTTGACAGATAAAATAAAAATTTTTGATTAATACTCATTAAAAATCAGTATTTTCAATTCGAATAGCAGTTGAAACCATAGCTGCTATTCCTTCTTCCCTACCAATAAAACCGATACTTTCCGATGTTTTCCCTTTAATACTAATTATTTGCTCATTAACATTTAGTATTTTTGCAATATTTTTTTTCATTTTTTTTGAATAATCTAATATTTTTGGTTTTTCACAAACAATTATAGCATCAATATTATTAATGACGCCTTTTTCATTTTGAAGTAATTTTGAGGCATGTTTTAAAAATATAGAACTGTTTGCGTTCTTCCATTTATCATTAGAGGGTGGGAAAATACTTCCTATATCGCCTTTGTTGATTACTCCTAAAATACTGTCAGTAATAGCGTGAAGTAAAGCATCTGCGTCAGAGTGACCTATTAATGGCTTTGAAGCTTTAATTTTGATGCCGCCAAGTACAATATAGTTGTTCTTTATATTTTTACTATTATCAAATCTATGAATATCAAAACCATTGCCAATTTTTGTTATGTAATTATTGTAGTTTTTAGTCAAATGAGGTTCCAATAAATTCAGATCCTTATCATAAGTTATTTTTAATGAAAGAGGATCTCCATTGATAGTAATAACTTCCAAAGAATTATGAAGAAAAACAGCTGATTCGTCTTCAAATTTTTTTTTACTAGTTTCAATATTCTTTTTAAGGATCTTATAATTACACAATTGAGGTGTTTGAACTAGAACTTTATCTTTTCTTAATACGCTTTTTGTAATTTTATCTTTTGATATTTCCCTTATAGAGTCATTAATTTTTAGTACAGGAGCCACACAAAAAATTTCTCGTTTAGTATACGTTAATAATTCTTTAATTACTTTAGAAGAAATGATTGGACGAGCTGAGTCATGAATTAACACATATCTTGGATTAATGTGCTTGATTGATTTAAGACCATTGTATGTACTTTTATGTCTCTCATCACCTCCCAATACAGGTGTAAGTAGATTATATTTATTACATATCTTAGAAACCTCAATAAAATCATTATCATTTGTCACTATCTGGATAGGTATGTTATTTAATAGTTTGCTAAAATTGATTATATTCATCTCTAATATAGTTAAATTATTGTAACTA
>CACJQK010000004.1 GCA_902595515.1 uncultured SAR116 cluster alpha proteobacterium | reverse complement strand
AGGTGTTTTTGAGGTGCATGCTCTAAATTCTGATTTTGGAAATGACGTACGAACTAATGAAATGGATAAAAAAGTAACTTGGTTAGAGGGCAAGAAATAATGTTTTTAGCCGGTTTAATTGCCTGTGCAATTACAGGGATTTTAATTTTAGTAAGAATTGTTTTAGGCAAAACAACATTTGATAGAATTTTAGCAGTTAACAGTCTTGGAACAGTAATAGTAATCGGCATTTCTATACATGGGTTTTACTCTAATAGACCAGAATTTTTAGATATTGCCATTGTATATGCATTAATTAATTTTATTGGCACAGTTGCTGTTTTAAAACTTTTTAGTACTGGATCTTTGGGTGGAGATAAATAAGCGTGGAATTGATATTAGATATCTTCACTAGCATCTGTTTTTTTATTGGTTCTCTATCAATAATTATTGGTGCCTGCGGACTTATTAAGCTACCAGACGTATTTTCAAGAATTCATGCAGCAGGCATGATTGATACTGGTGGTACTGCTTTTTTTATTTTAGGAATGATATTTCAAACTGGTTGGTCATTAATAACCGTAAAGTTGATACTAATTGGTGTGTTTATTTTTTTTACTAGTCCAGTTACAAGTCATGTAACTGCAAATCTGGCGAGACAAAAAAATATACTTCCAGTAGGAAAAAAGATTGGAAAAATTTTATGATTTCTGAATTATTAATTAATGCTTTTTTGGTCACAATTATGCTTAGTATTGCGATAGCACTTATAAAAACTAGAACTGTTATATTTACTGTAATTTTGACAAGTGCTTATTCTCTTGTAGCAGCATTAATGTTTATAACATTAGATGCAGTTGATGTTGCATTTACAGAAGCCTCAGTAGGTGCAGGAATTTCTACTATACTCTTTCTTGCAGCTATGGCTTATTTACCCAAAAAAGAGGAAGAGAGCATTAGTAGTGAATTTGTTCCGGCACTATCGTGTATAATTCTTGGGGGAATATTAATCTGGTGTAGTTATGATTTGCCTGAAATTGGTCAGTTTACAGCTCCAATACATCAACATATTGCACCTGAGTATATTAAAGGATCCAAAGAGGATATTGGTATCCCAAATATAGTTACTTCAGTTTTAGCAAGTTATAGAGGATACGATACATTTGGTGAAACGATAGTTGTTTTTACTGCTGGAGTAGCTGTACTGGCACTTTTACAGAAAAAAGATCCTGCAAAAAAAAATAAATCTCAACCTAAACAAAAGATTAGAAAAAATGCATAATAATCCGATTTTGAGAATTTCTACCAAAATACTTTTTGCACCCATCATACTTTTTGGGCTTTATGTTCAATTTCATGGTGATTTTGGTCCTGGAGGAGGTTTTCAAGCCGGAGTAATTGTAGCTAGTGCATTTATCCTATATTCCCTTGTATTTGGAATTGAAGCAGGAAAAAAATTATTCCCGTCAAACATTAATTTAATTTTACTAGCTTTAGGTGGTATTATTTACGGTGGTGTAGGCATTGTTTCAATGTTATTAGGAGATGAATTTTTAGCCTACAATGTACTTGGATCTTCGCCACAATCTGGACAGCACATAGGCATATTACTAGTGGAATTAGGTGTCGGCTTAACAGTTTCAAACGTTATGATTGCACTATTTAATGCCTTTGCTAGTTACGATAATATAAAAGAGAAATGAAATGATTTCATCAACAATTGGCATTTGGAATTACTGGATAGTGTTTTGTCTAATGATGATTGGTTTGTTTCTGGTAATAGGTAGAAAAAATTTTTTAAAAAAAATCGTTGGACTTACTATTTTTCAAACATCTGTGTTTTTACTCTATATAACTTTTGGAAAAATTAAAGGGGGTACGCCCCCAATTTTAAATGAATCTATTGATAGCATTTACTCAAATCCCCTTCCCCATGTATTAATACTTACAGCCATTGTTGTTGGTGTTGCAACAACAGCTCTTGGGTTATCGTTAGTATTAAAAATAAATTCAGAATATGGCAGCATCGAGGAAGACGATATATCTGCGCAAGATCTTGTAGATTATCACGATGATATTGAAACCGGAAAAAGTGTGGATTTGAAGTTTAAACAATGATAGACATCTTAACAAAAAATCTTCCAATTCTTGTGGTTTTATGCCCATTAATTACATCTTTATTTGTTGTGCTTATTCCTAATATATTTTTTTCATGGATTTTAACGACTTTAAGCACCTTTATAACATTTTTATTTTCAATTTTATTATATCAAGAAATCCAAATTCAATCACATATTTCATATGCCTTAGGCAAATGGATGCCACCAATAGGGATAGAATATATTATTGATAAAGTAGCAATTATTCCGATTATTATAATTTCTGGAATAAGTTTTTTCGCAACTATATTTGCTTATAAGATAATGCCTGAGGAAATTGAAAAGAAATCAATTTCAAAAGTCTATAGTTTGTGGCTATTAGCTATAGCTGGATTGCTAGGTCTTGTAACAACAGGTGATGCATTTAACCTCTTTGTATTTTTAGAAATATCGTCTTTAGCCTCCGTTGCACTTGTGGCAATGGGAGCTCAAAAAGATAAACAAGCCTTAGTTGCAGCTTATAATTACCTCATTATTGGTGCAGTTGGAGCAACTCTATATGTCATAGGTGTAGGATTATTATACGGAATAACTGGCACTTTAAATATGGAGGATCTAACAAATAGAATATCTGATCTTAATAACAACAAAGCATTAATTGCAGGTTTTGGTTTTATGATAATAGGGATTATGGTTAAAGCTGCTGTTTTTCCTTTACATATTTGGTTGCCAAGAGCGTATGCTTATGCTCCATCTGCAGTTTCTGTTTTACTAGCAGCAACAGCAACAAAAGCTTCTTTGTACATATTAGCTCGCATATTATTTTCTGTTTTTGAAAATTCTGAAGATTTAATAAACAACACTTTATTGTATGTTATACTTCCCCTCTCAATCATAGCTATGTTTGCTGGTACAATTATGGCTATATATGAAAAGGATATTAAAAGGCTACTTGCTCATTCTTCAGTTGCACAAATTGGATATATTACTCTCGCTTTTGCCATTGGTACAAAAGCAAGTATAGCAGCTGGGTTTATACATATGTTTAATCATGCCATAATTAAAGGTGGTTTATTCATAGCTATAACGTCCCTTGGTTTTTTTATTCAAAAAAGAATTACTATAAATAATTTATCTGGTCTCGGTAGGGTAATGCCCATCACTTTTTTTTGTTTTGTTATCTGCTCATTAAGTCTGGCAGGTCTTCCACTTACAGCTGGTTTTATTTCCAAATTATATTTAATTAAAGCAACTATCAGTTCAGATGCCATATGGATAGCAATACTCATATTAATTAGTTCAGCATTATCAGTAGTTTATTTGTGGAAAATGGTAGAAGTCATGTGGATGCGAGAGGGAAGAAAAATTGTAATAAAAGAAAACCCTGCAATTTATATATCTCTTATTATTATAACTTTTTTTAATATTTATTTTGGTTTCGATGCCTCATTGGTTGTGAACGGAAGTTTTGAAGCCGCTGAAAAGTTAATTGGTGATCTTAAATGATAACAATTGAAAATTTTATTTTAATCACAATTTTGTCTCCTTTAATTGTTTGTGTTTTAACTCCATTTATTTCCAATAGTACAATTTTAAGAGATTTCTTGGGACCAATTGGTGGTGTAATTAGTTCTTGGGGTGCATTTAATATTATGAGCTCAGCTCTTAATAATCAAAACATCAATTTAGAAATTGTTAAAATTGCAGAAGGAATATCAATTGGTTTTGAAGTCACCCCTTTAGGAGCTATTTTTGGACTAGTCGCATCATTTCTATGGATTTTTGCAGCTATCTATTCAGTTGGTTACATGAGGGGGAATAAAGAAAAAAATCAAACAAGATTTTATGCATTTTATGCAATTGCTGTTCATGCTGCTTTATGTATTGCTTATGCTGGTGATTTATTAACTTTATTCATTTTTTATGAAGTTCTTACATTTTCAACATATCCTCTAGTTACTCATAAGCAAAATGAAATGGCGCAAAAAGCTGGTCGGTTATATATGTCCATTTTAGTTGGATCTTCTGTTATTTTACTTCTTCCGGCAATTGTATGGGTTTGGGTTGCTACAGGTTCCCTTGAAATGTCCCAAAATGGTGTATTAGACGGTAAAATAGATGTGGCCTATGCTCCCCTTTTATTAGCAATGTTTGTTTTTGGAATTGGAAAGGCGGCACTGATGCCAATTCATAAGTGGTTGCCTGCTGCTATGGTTGCCCCCACACCTGTGTCTGCCCTTTTACATGCTGTAGCGGTTGTAAAAGCAGGTGTGTTTACAATGTTAATAATACTAACAAATGTTTTTGGAATAGATTTTTTAGCCAAAACAGGGGCTTCAGAATGGTTAATTTGGCTAGCATCCCTTACTCTTCTAGCGACAAGTATAATAGCTATTTTCAAAGATGATTTAAAAGCAAGGCTAGCATACTCAACAATTAGTCAACTTTCTTATATTACATTAGGGGGAGCATTGGCTACTTCCATGGCAACTCAAGGAGCTGCTTTACACATAATTACTCACGCTGCTGGTAAAATTACTTTATTTTTTGTAGCGGGAGCTTTGTATGTTGGAGCAAAAATTACAAAAATTTCAGATTTAAATGGTCATGGTAAAAGTGCATCTCTAATTTTTCTTGCTTTTTTTATTGGTTCACTTTCGATAATTGGAGTTCCTCCAATGGCAGGTTCTTGGAGTAAATTCTTCTTAATGTTGGGTGCAGCTGACAGTGGCTATCTAGTTGTTATCGGTGTTTTTTGTGTGTCTACTATACTTAATGCATTTTATTTAATGGAAATCCCAGCTAGAGCATTCTTTTTTAAAAAAGAAAGAGAAGTAAGCGTAAAAATACCTAAACTTATTTTAATCCCTACTCTAATAACTTCTTTTTTGACTATTTTGTTATTCTTTTGTATAGAGCCATTTCAAAATCTAACTTCCATGATGGTGGGTAAGATATGAAGTATTTGTTTGAAAAATTTGGTAAAATAAACACCTCAGTCCTTTTTCTGTGTATTATTTTTCTAATTTTAGAATTAATTGGACATAGGTATGGGGAAACATCAATAGAAGATATCTTATTTTTTCCAGCTTTTTTTGGATACTTGTCATGCATAATAATTTTTAAACTTGGTGTTAGTTTACGATCATTCCTTATGAAAGACGAGGATTATTATGATAAGTAATTTCCCTCCTGGTTTAATAATGATTATTGGGGCATTATTAATTCCCTTCCTACCTCATATAATCAGGCAGATATATATGATGGTTCTTATCCTTGTCTCAGCTTACGCTTTAACATTGGGTTTAGGTATACATTCTAAAATTGAAATAATGGATATTCAATTTATAATATTCCAATCAGATGCCTTAACTCTACCCTTTGCAATAATATTTCACATTGCAGCTATATTGAATGTTATCTATGGAGCTCATGAAAAACATTGGAACCAGCATGTAGCCATTATGAGTTACAGTGGAGCAGCAATAGCAGCAGTTCATGCTGGAGACTTGTTAACATTATTTGTGTGGTGGGAAGCTACAGCTTTTACTTCAGTTTTTTTGATTTTAGCAAGCAAAACACAAAGATCTTATAAATCAGCATTTAGATACATTTTAATACAAGTTGGTTCTGGAATGTTTTTATTGGCTGGAGCAATTTTATTAATGTCTAAGACAGGTAATGCAGAATTTAAAAATTTTGATATTAATTCCTTGTATGGCCAGTTAATTTTCATAGCTTTCGGAATAAAAGCTGCTTTTCCATTATTAAATGGCTGGTTACAAGATTCTTACCCAGAAGCCTCAGAGATAGGTACAGTTGCTCTTTCAACATTCACAACTAAATTAGCTATTTTTTGTTTTGCTAAATCTTTTGCAGGTACTGAAATTTTAATCATAATTGGTGCAATTATGACTTTTTATCCTATTTTCTTTGCTGTAATTGAAAATGACTTACGAAGAGTTTTAACTTACAGCCTTAATAACCAACTTGGTTTTATGATTGTTGCCATTGGAATTGGCACTGAATTAGCTATTAATGGAGCTGTAGCGCACGCGTTTGCTCATATTCTTTATAAAGGATTGCTATTCATGGGAATGGGAGCAGTACTTTATAGAGTTGGAACATGTAAAGCTTCTGAATTAGGTGGACTATTTAAATTTATGCCCATCACAGCAATATGCACTATTATCGGGGCTATTTCTATTTCAGCTTTTCCCTTATTTAGTGGGTTTGTAGCAAAATCACTTATAATGTCAGCATTAGGCAAAGAAGGATTAATCTTTGTCTACTTTATGCTTTTATTTGCATCAGCGGGTGTACTTCACCATTCAGGAATTAAAATCCCATTTTTTGCTTTCTTTGCACATGAAAGCGGTATAAAAACAAAAGAAGCTCCTCTAAATATGATTATAGCAATGATTATTGCATCAGCTCTCTGCATATTAATTGGAGTTTTTCCTACTTATTTTTATGAAATCTTACCTCATCAAATCCAATATCAGCCATATGACTTTAGCCACGTTGTTGGACAACTACAGCTTTTAACATTTGCTGCATTTGCTTTTATATGTTTATGGCATTTTAAAATCTATCCCCCAGAACTAAACTCAACTGTTTTAAATAGTGATTGGATTTATAGAAAGATGATACCTGGGATTTTGTTACCTCTTTTACGTCTTATTAGTGACATAAATAAAAAAACTGAACAATTTATTGTATTTACATTTACATCTATAAAAAGGTTTTTTTCTGATACAATGATAAAAAACAAAGTTTTTGACAGAGAAGTTGGCCAAGATACATTAATAGTTGTGCAACTTTTTATAATTTTATTGATTTTCATCTTTGTATGGAAAATTTATTTATAAACTGTTAGATATTTATATTAAAAAAGAAAATCTTCTTTAAAATATTGAGGAAAAAATGAAGAAAAATAAAAAAGATTTACCCAATGGCGTTCCTGAAGAAAATGTCTACGAAAACACTCACATTTTATTGTATGTATTTTACGCGATAGCCGTAGCTAGTATAGTATTATTAATGGTAAATCAATAATTGAATAATCTATCAATCTATCAAGAAAAAATATTAAGTCTTGCTGCAAAAAATAAAAAAATAATTGCTTTAGAAGATTTTAATCGGTCTTTTGAAATGCGTAATCCTATGTGTGGCGATGAAGTAAAAGTAAGAATAAAGTTAGTCGAAACTAAAATAATTGATATTTCGGCAGTTGTAAGGGGTTGTGCACTATGTGAGGCTTCTGCAGGACTAGTTGTTGATTTATTTAAAAATAGAAATGTTCCAGATGAGAGATTTTTAAAAGAATTCTTAAGTTGGCTTCAAAACACTGAAAAGGACTTTTCAGATCATTTGCCAATTGAGATGGAAATTTTTGAACCTATTAGAGAAATAAAAAATAGACACAAATGTATCACAATGCCATTTGAGGCAACTTGTAAATCTGTTGATTTAAAAGAAAATCAAGAAATTAATCAGGAGATACAGAATGTTTCCCAAACCAAATAATTGCACCAACGAGTACTATAGGATATAAAATTAATAAAATAATACCAACATCAGGGTTCATTTTAGACCTTTTTTTTTTATTAAATAATTACTAGATATATAATATAAATAAATTGCAAAAATTACTAGAGACAAAGTAATTTTTTTTCAAACAAATCTTAAGGCGATCTAATGACTAACAGAGAAATGATGGAATATGATGTAGTTGTTGTAGGAGCTGGTCCTTCGGGATTAAGTGCAGCTATAAAATTAAAACAACTAAGTAAAAAAGCTAATTCAGAGTTATCAGTCTGTGTAATTGAAAAAGGATCTGAGGTTGGAGCTCACATCGTATCCGGTGCAGTAATTGAAACTAAAGCGTTAGACGAACTTATACCAGAATGGAAAACAAAAAATAGTCCATTAAAAACTCAAGCTTCTAGCGATAAATTTTTGTATCTAACGAAAACTAAGTCATATCAACTCCCTACCCCCCCACAAATGCATAACAAGGGTAACTACATAATAAGTTTGAGTGATTTTACAAAATGGTTGGCACAACAGGCTGAAGAACTTGAAGTAGAAATATATCCTGGGTTTTCAGCTTCAGAAGTACTTTTTGATGAAAATAATAAAGTTGTTGGTGTTGCTACATGTGACATGGGAAGATTAAAGGATGGATCTGAAGGTCCTAACTTTGAAAGAGGGATTGAATTAAGAGCTAAACAAACAATATTTTCAGAAGGTTGTAGAGGTCATCTTGGGAAAATATTAATGGAAAAATTCAACCTTAATTCAGATAATTCTCCACAAACTTATGGTATAGGAATTAAAGAACTGTGGGAAGTTTCACCAGATAAAAGTCAACCTGGAAGTATAATGCATACTACAGGATGGCCATTAGATAATGACACATACGGTGGTTCTTTTTTATATCATTTAGATAATAATAAAATTTCAATAGGATTTGTTATAGGTTTAGATTACAAAAATCCTTATTTGTCTCCATATCTTGAATTTCAACGTTTTAAGCATCACCCTGCAATAAAGAAATTACTTGAGGGAGGAAGAAGAATTAATTACGGAGCTAGAGCATTAAATGAGGGTGGGGTTCAATCTTTACCAAAATTGACTTTTCCTGGTGGAATGCTTGTGGGATGTGAAGCAGGTTTTCTCAATGTTCCCAAAATTAAAGGAACTCACTTAGCTATGAAGTCTGGTATTATAGCAGCACAATCAATTTTCGAAAATATAGATAAACAAGATGAGATTTCAGATTTTCAAACTGATATAAAACAAAGCTGGTTGTGGAATGAATTGTACAAGGTTAGAAATATAAGGCCATCTTTTAAATGGGGTTTCTGGAAAGCGATCGTGTATAGTGCTATTGATACATATATTTTTCGAGGAAAGGCTCCTTGGACAATTGATCATCACGGAACAGACCATGAAAGTCTTGGTAATAAAGATGATTATAAAGAAATAAAGTACCCAAAACCTGATAATATTATTAGTTTTGATAGACTTACAAATGTTTCTTTTTCTGGTACAAACCACGAAGAAAATCAACCTTGTCATTTGCAATTGAAAGACAATGATGTGCCTATAAATATTAATTTTGAATTATATGACAATCCAGAGACAAGATACTGTCCTGCAGGTGTGTATGAGATAGTTTTTAATAATAATAAACCAAAACTTCAAATCAATGCACAAAATTGCGTTCACTGTAAGACATGTGATATCAAAGATCCAACTCAAAATATAAACTGGGTTACACCTCAAGGTGGAGGTGGTCCTAATTACCAAGGAATGTAATTTTAAAATAATTAGTTAGACTTATTTTTATTATGTAATTAACATGGTAAATAAAATAAAGGATATTTATTTGAATCAATCTTTAATTGGTATTTTGTGGATGGTGATTACTACAATTTTGTTTGTGGGAGTTACAGCGACAGTTAGGTATTTAGAAGGAGAAGTTCCTGCACCGCAAGCTGCTTTTTTAAGATATGCAATGGGAACAATCCTATTAATTCCTTCATTGATTTCACTAACTAAAGTTAAACCTGATAAACCACTGATGAAAAAATTTATTTTGAGAGGATTAGTTCATTCTATTGGTGTAACTTTATGGTTCTATGCTATGTCTGTTATTCCAGTTGCAGAGGTAACAGCAATTGGTTTTTTAACATATATTTTTGTGTCATTTGCTGCATGCTTTTTTTTAAAAGAGGTTCTACATAAACATAGGTTATTAGCAATAATAATATCTTTCATTGGTGCTTTGATAATTTTAAGACCAGGTTTTAAAGTAATAGAAAGTGGTCAAATAAGTATGTTATTGGCGACTGTAGTTTTTACTATGTCTTATATAATCGCCAAAATTGTATCAAAAGAAAGATCATCTTCTGAAATTGTCGCAATGCTATCCATTTTTACAACAATATTTTTAATTCCTTCTGCAATTTATAGTTGGGAGCCTGTCTCAATAAAAGCATTTTTAGTACTTACTGTAACTGCTATAATAGCGACTATTGGACACATAACTATGACAAAAGCTATAAAAGTTGCGCCAATGGTAGTAACTCAACCTATATTATTTTTACAACTTGTATGGGCATCTATGGTGGGTTTGTTTATCTTCGATGAAAAATTTGATCCTTTTGTAATTCTCGGAGGTACGTTAATCATGATGTGTGTCTGTTACGTTTCTTATAAGGAACATAAATTAGATAAAATAAATTCTAATGAAACTTTACAAAAAATAGTTTGATAGAATTAAGATAAGTGCTCCAAAGAGAACGAGTCCCAGCGTAGCAAACAAGTTGGACCCAAATACTAATTTAGTAACAGAAATTTTAAAATTCTCAGCACTAGTTAAAACTGAAAGGGATGTAAAACTTATTGCTGTTCCTGCACACCAACCAATAAGATGAGCTTGCATTAAAAAAGCTGCTTCCCAAACAGATAGTAAAGGACCAAATATTGATAAAATGGGAGCTGAAGTGATTATTGGGTGTACTCCAATCAAACTGAAACACCATACAATTAAAGGTAATAAAATAATCATCATCCAAAATGGGAAATAATCACCAATGTTATTACTAACAAAATATTGAATTTCAGAAGAATTAGTTAATATTGATCCTAAAAACATAGATACTGAAATTAACAACATCTCATCTCCAGAATTTTGTATCAAATTTTTTAAATTTTTGAAAATGAAGTTTGATGTTTCAGGTCTTCTCAATATTTGAATAGTTACTAAAATTGGTACAACAATTATTATTGCATTCAATGCAGTTTTATTAAAAATTTGACCAACAAGTAATACAGATATTGCTAAAATTAATAACCTTGAAAATATCGGTCTAATACATGACAACGAATCCAAAAGATAGTTTGTTGTTAGTTTCCCAATAATGAATCTTATCGTTATAAGATTAAAAAATATTGCTATGATAATTCCAAAACCTATTCCGATCCATGCTGATGTTTCTGGAAGGTAAATTTGTCCAACTGCAAAACTAACAAAAAAAGGTGACCATAATACCGCTGTATTCATCCCTCTTATTGATGCCTCACCAGCAGACTGTCTCAAACTAATTTTTGAATTTTTAGGAAGTACAGATGACAACAGCGGGAACGAACCAATGTTAATTACACTTCCAAGAAAATGCGATGTAACTTGAAGACCTGAAAGTATTTTTTGTGCATTTAATTTTGATAAAAGCAATTGAGTGTTTTGGACTGACGGCATTGTGATAGCTGTAGCTCTTAAGAGCCACAAGCTTGGAAGAAATGCAGAAAAAATAATAAAAAAATTTCCAGCTTTAAGAAAAATCTCTTTTGATGGAAGATTGTCTAAAATTAAAAAAGTAAATAAAAACAAAAGGGAAATGATTATTTTAGTAGTGTTTTTTGAGAATATAAACATCCAAAATAATAATAAAAAATAAATAAATATTATTATAAAAATGTACCCCTCACCTAAATTTAATCCATAAATTATTGGTAAAACAGCTATCCAACAAAAACATGTTAAAATTAATTTAAAAATCATTTTTTCTACTTCTTTAAACCTATAGATTTTCCAAGAGTAGAGGGTAATGAAGCATTTTTATGAGTGTTTTTTAATTTAAGGAGTTTTTCAAAAGCCCATGGTGGATATGGCTCAGATTTACGAAGCTTTAAATTTACATTTATTAAAACTTGTTCAACAACTGCAATTACTTTTTCTTGAAGAAGTGAGTAAATTTCTAAACATAAATGCATCTTATTTTTATCACAATCAACTACAAATAACCGTACGTTAAATTTTTCATTTAATTTCATTTCATTCAGATAATGATAGTGAGCTTGAACTACAAAAGGGCCTTGATTATTCTCATGAGCATGAGTTTCTCCAATTCCCAAAAAATCTTCTAAGAAGATATCTAAGGATTTATCAAATGCCAGTGTATAAAAGGCAACATTCATATGTCCATTATAATCCAACCATTCTTTTAAAACTTGCTGTTCGGGAAGAATTATTGGAGTTGAATATGGATCATCAACTTTGCTATCTTTCATATATAGATTAACCTATTTATTTAATTAATTTTTGATAAAATTTTAGTTGCTTCTTCTATTCCTTTTATACTTAAAGGTACCATTCTATTTGAAAATATTTCTTTAATAATATGTGTAGACTGAGAATAATTCCAATGCTCCTGTTTTGTTGGATTAATCCAAACATTTGACGGCCACTGGGCAATAGCTCTTTCTAACCAAACTTGTCCTGTTTCTTGATTAAAATGTTCATTACCACCACCCTCTACTAAAATTTCATATGGACTCATTGAAGCATCACCAACGAAGATACATTTGTATTCCTTACCATATGTCCTGAAAATTTCTGTTGTAGAAAATTGTTCTTTCCATCGTCTTAGGTTACTTTTCCAAACACCTTCATATAGACAGTTATGAAAGTAAAAAAAGTTAAGGTTTTTGAAAACATTTTTTGCTGCTGAAAATAAATTTTCTACTTGTTTAATGTAGTCATCCATAGAACCACCTACATCAAGAAAAAGTAATATTTTAATTGCATTTTCTCTTTCTTTTCTGGTTTTTATGTCTAAATAACCATTTTTTGCAGTATGTGATATTGTATTATCTATATCTAACTCTTCATCAATACCAGTTCTTGCCCATTGCCTTAATCTTTTTAATGCAACTTGCATACCTCGTGTATCTAATTCTCTTGTATCATCAAAATCACGAAATACTCTTTTGTCCCATACTTTAACTGCTTTCCCCTGCCCTCTTGCATGTTGTCCAATTCTAATTCCTTCTGGATTGTATCCATAAGCTCCAAAGGGTGATTTACCTGCTGTACCTATCCATTTATTACCACCTTGATGACGTTTTTTTTGTTCTTTTAGTCTTTGTTCAAGTGTTTTCATTAGTTCATCAAAACCACCTAAAGATTTTATCTCCTCAATTTCTTCTTTGGTAAAATGCTTATCCAACATTTTTTGAAGCCATTCTTTTGGGACTTTTAAATGTTCAAGTACATCTTCTAATTTTAAGGTTTCAATGCCCTTAAAATATTCACCAAATACAACATCAAATCGATCTATTAATCTTTCATCTTTGACTAGACTTGCTCTAGCCATGTAATAAAAATTTGCAGTGTTAAATTGAATAAAGTCTAATTTAATTGAATCTAAAAATGTAAAAAATTCATTTAATGTAACTGGAATTCTGGCATCTTTTAATTTGAAAAAGAAATCTAGAAACATTCTCTTATCTATTTCCTCTTGCCATGAAAGCTAACCTCTCAAACAAATGAATATCTTGTTCATTTTTAATGAGAGCACCATGTAACTTGGGCAACAAATCCTTTCCATCACTTTTTAAATCTATAGGATTAATATCTTCAAGTAATAAAAGTTTAATCCAATCTAAGGCCTCTGAAGTTGATGGTTTTTTCTTTAATCCAGGAATTTCTCTAACTTCAAAAAATCTATTTAGTGCAGCTTCTAGTAATGATTTTTTAATTTCAGGAAAGTGTACTTGAACAATCTTTTTTAAGGTATCAATTTCAGGAAATTGAATGTAATGAAAAAAACATCGTCTTAAGAATGCCTCTGGAAGTTCTTTCTCATTATTAGATGTTATTATGACTATAGGTCTTTTTTTTGCTTTAACTATTTCATTAGTTTCATAAACAAAAAATTCCATTTTATCTAATTCTTGAAGTAGGTCATTTGGAAATTCTATATCCGCTTTATCAATCTCATCAATTAATAGTACTGATCTTTCTTTAGACTCAAAAGCATTCCAAATCTTACCTTTCTTTATGTAATTTCCAATATTTTCTATCTTCTTATCGCCTAGTTGGCTATCTCTGAGACGACTAACAGCATCATATTCATATAATCCTTGCTGAGCTTTTGTGGTGGATTTTATATTCCATTCAATAATACCTAATCCTAGGCTATCCGATACTTGTCTAGCCAATTCTGTTTTTCCAGTGCCTGGCTCACCTTTAATTAATAATGGTTTTTCAAGTGTAATTGCTGCATTTACTGCAACGTTCAAATCTTCAGTTGAAATATAATTTTGAGTTCCATTAAATTTCATTCTTTATTAACTCCAACAACTTTATCTATTTATTAAAAATTTCGTTTTTTAGTGCTTCAATATATTTGGGACCTACCTCACAACATCCTCCAACTATAGAAGCATTATTTTTAATGTAACTCAATATTTCACTTGTAAATTTGTTAATGTTTAAATCAGATCTTTTTTTAAGAATTGATACATCATTGTGAATGTCTAGGTCATTTACTGTTACAAAAGCATTAGGTAAAGCACCATATGGTTTGGAAAAATTTTTCATAACTTTAATTGAAGAATGAATAGCTTCAGGTGGAGCACAATTTATTAAAAAAGAGTCAATTTTTGAATTATTAAATTCTCTTAAGGCATCTCCTAATCGCTCTCCAGATCGTAATAACGTTCCGTCTTCTTCCTTCACACAGAAACTTAACCAAACTTTTTTATCAGTAGTTAAAGCAATTTCAGTTGCTATTTGAGCTTCTTCAATTGAACAAACAGTCTCACAACAAAGTATTTCTACATGTGGTTCTTGAATTTCTATTATTTTCTTATAAGTATCTTTTGCTTCATCCTTATCCATACCTATAGTTGTTTTATAACTCATAACTAGTGGAGGTAAACAGCCAATAATTTTTATGTCAGTTTCAACTGACGATGCCTTTTTGGCCTCAATAGCCGCTTTAATTGCACTTTTCTGAAGAGGTATGAATAATTCTTCCAGATTATATCTTTTTAACTTTTGTGGCGTGATACTATAAGAATTTAATGTTATTGCCTCTGCACCAGCTTTTATAAAATCTCTGTGTAAATCCACAACTAAGTCATAATTATCAAGCATCACTCTTGCTGACCAGAGACCATCAGGCTTAACTTTTGATCTATGTATTAATTCTTGGCCCATACCGCCATCAATTAGAATTATATTATTACTCATGTATTTCCTTATAAATCAGAATTAATTATTTTCAGTCTTTGTTATTTTTATTAAAAAAATTAAAGGTATAGATAAAAAACCTACCCATGAATATAATTTAAATGCATCTATATACCCAACCATAAGACTTTGTCTATTTAATTCATTTGTTAACTTTGTAATGTTCAAATCATTTAATGAATTAATGACACCTGAAAAGTTAATTCCTTGGTTCCATAAAGATACTGTAGAACCAATTTCCTCAAAGTTGATTTGACCCATATGAAGAACAACTGCAACACTTACTGAAATAAAAAAACTTGATCCAATATTTCTTATTAAGTGAAACATAGCTGTAGCTTCTCCATGAAATTTATTTGACAAGGTTGCAAAGCAAATAACACTCACTGGAGGCCAAGTCAAACCAACACCTAAACCTTGAACTAAGCTAGCCCAGGCTATATGTGAAAAGGTCATATTTATATCGAAGGTCGACATGTAAAGACCTGAGACAGCTTGAATCCCAAAGCCAAAAAATATAATTACTCTTGGATCAATTCTGCTAGTAAAAGCTATTATTGCAAAACCAACAAACGTTCCTATTCCTCTCATTCCTAATATTATTCCAATTATAGATTGAGGATACCCTCTCAATTCTTGTAGTAGAGGTGGAAAGATAACCATTGGAACAAAATTTAACATGCCAAAGAAGAATATTAGAATAAGACCTACAGTGTAATTTCTGTCTTTAAAAATACTCAAATTTATAAAGGGCTTTTTTGTAGTCAGGCTGTGAGTAATAAAGATATAAAATCCAATAATAGCTATTCCACACTCAATAATAGTCTCTGTGCTATCAAACCAACTATTTCTTTCTCCTCTGTCGAACATTATTTGTAATGCAGCAACACTGCATGCAAGAGCCAAAAAACCAACCCAGTCTAAATGCATTCCACCCTCAACTGGTCTTTTGGGAACTGTGGCCATTACGGCTAATAAAGCACAAAACCCAAATGGTACTAAAGTGTAAAAAACCCATCTCCAATTTAGTAATTCACCAAGGTATCCTCCAATCGTTGGTGCGATCACAGGACCCAAAATTGTACCCATTCCCCAAACTGCCATAGCCACAGAAATTTGTCTTTTTGGAAATACTGCTAAAACAAGCGTTTGTGAAAGTGGTGGAAGTGGTGCTCCAAAAATGCCTTGTGCCACCCTTGCAATAACAATTTCTTCCAAAGAATCTGACATTCCACAAAAAATAGAAGAAATTATAAAACCTATTACGCTAAAAAGAAGGATTGTTCTAATTTGTATTCTTGAAGACAACCAGCCTGCGAAAGGAGTAAAGATTGCTGTTGCAACTATATTTCCAGTTACAACCCAAGAAATCTGGTCTTGTGTTGCCCCCATAGCTCCTCTCATGTCTGATAATGCAATTGAAGCTATTGTTACATTCATTGCATAAAGCATAGTTACAAATGTTGCCGTAGCTAAAATAAACCATTTAAATGAATTATTAGTTTCAGATATTAGAGGTGACAACTTAATCTCTTAGTAATTTAAAAATAGTAGCAAAAGGTAGAATTATTGTTGGAATTTCACTCTCATACTCAGTATCTATCGTAACCGACACAGACATACCTACCCTAAGACGTTTATTAATATTTAAATTATCTTCATTTTTATTAATCGGATCACCAATGGAAATTCTTACAGGAATTCTTTGAACAACTTTAACCCAATTACCAGAAGAGTTTTGGGGTGGTAAAATTGAAAATTCAGCACCTGTGGCAGGACTTATACTTTGAACATGAGCTTTCCATTTTGTATCAGGATATGCATCAGGAATAAAAAATGCTGATTGACCAACTTTTATATTAGTTAAGTCAGTTTCTTTTAAATTAGCTTCTAACCAAGATTTTTTTTCATCAACTATTGCAAATAGAATTTTTCCGACATCTATATACTCACCTTTTTCTAAATTCAATTTAGCAACAATTCCATCTTGCTTAGCAAATATAATTGACTGCTTAATATCAAAGTTTATTTTATTTAATTTACTTTTATGTTTTAAATATAATGGATGTCTTGTTGGCAAAATTTTTTCATTACCATTTAAAGTGGTCAGTATTGTTTTGAGTTTATCTTGATTTATTTTTAGTTTTTGTTTTGAAGACAAATACGAATATTTAATTTTTTCTAAATCATTGTTTAGATTTACATATTTTAAATTAGCTATGGCAGAATTATAAAGAAATTTTGCTTCATCAAGTTTACTTTTAAGACCAACTCCTTTTTTAACTAAATTTTTAATTCTATTAAGCTCTAATTTTTGATATTCAACCTTTTCCTTCGCTAACTTAATCTCAACATTAACTAATGATTTCACTCTCTTAATTTCAGAAGAATAAAATTTAATTTCTTCTTTTGCTAATTTTACTTCTTCTTTCGCCTCGTTGTATTTTGATTTTCTATTCTCAATTTCTTTAATTATATTTATAAGATTCTGTTTTTGTTCACTTAAATCCAATTCAAGTTTTTTGGTATCAATTTTAAAAAGTTTATCTCCCTTATTTACTCTTTGATTATCCTTTATAAATACCATATCTACTCTTCCAGAAACCTCAGATTGAACAGAAATAATAGGAGCTTTTATGTATGCATTTTCAGTAGATATAAACCTACCTAAAGAATAAAAATAACCCATAGTGGTGAGCATAACTAAAGTGGGAAGTAAAATTAATAACAAAAATCTAACTACTTTATTGTTAGGATTTAATTCTTTATCAACTTCATTTGTCATTAACTCTTTTTCCTTTAAATTATACTTTTGAAGATAAATCTTTTTTTAAAATCTGCAGTAAATCCCTTAACTTGTTAAGATCTTGATTATTTAATACTGATAAAGAATCTTTTCTATAAGTTGCTGCTTTATCCCTCATAGAATTAATAAGAGGTTTAATTTTTTCAGATAAATAAATATTTTTTATTCTTCGATCTTTACTTTCACTTTTTCTTTCAACCCATCCCTTTAATTCCATGCGGTCTAAAATTCTACTTAATGGTGCTTTTTCCATGTCCATAAGTATTGCAAGTTCGGATTGATTTATGCCATCTTTAAAATATAAATAAGTCAATAGCCACCATTGAGATCTAGTTAGACCTATAGAAGCCATTTGACGATCATACAAAACACGAAGTAATCGAGCCACATCGTGAATTAACAAACCTATATTATCTTCAAATGATTCTTTCAAAATCACACCTAAAATAGTTTACTAGGAAACTATTTAGTTAACATATTTAATAATTTAGTAAAAGATAAATTATCAATTAACTAAATTTTTTTTAAATTTTGATTTTTCTTCAGAAGCATTCCAATTTCTAGAATATTTAGGAGGATTTGATTTACTAACTTTTAATAGTATGAATGCTAGACCACTAAAATTATCAAGAATTTTTTTTCCTTCTAATAATTCTTCCTCTGTTACTATTGTTTTAGTAATAGGAAAACCACACCCCTTTGCAATCATATCTAAATTAACGCCCAAACCTGTGTGAGATGTTTGCCCACCTGTTTCCAAATATAATGCATTGTCTACACAAATAATAATAAGGTTCTTGGGTTTAATAGTTGCTATTGTAGCTAAACAACCCATAGACATTAAAACATCACCATCACCTGAAACACATAGAACTCTATCATTGGGTCTAGATAGAGCAAGACCAAGAGAGGTTGGCAACGCACCTCCCATAGCACCTCCAAATAAAAAAGTATTTGGACTTTCTTTAGTTAAAAAACCAATATCCTTTGCTGGCCCTGCTAAACCCGATATTATAAGAAATCTACTGTTATCGCCAATCAAAGTTGGAATTGCTTTTTTTCTATCTAATAAATCCATTTTTTTAATTTATACTAAAAAACCTTAGCACCGATTAATTTTTGAGAAAGCAAAACAGCCACAGCTCTCTCTGACTCAAATACCATTGTCAAAGCTGCTCTAATTGTACTTTCAACATCTTCTTCTTTTTCAATTTTAATACAACTTACTCCCATTGAATTTAAAGTTGGTATCACTGCCTCACCCATTGCAAACTGCCAAGGATTACCTTCACCAAATTCACCTCTCATTGTTATGATGGTAAAAAAAGGAAATTGACCATGTTTAATTAATGATAGTTGATTAATACAATTTCCGACACCACTACTCTGCATTAATAAAACAGCTTTAGAGCCTCCTAGGTACGAACCAGCAGCAATTCCTATACCCTCTTCTTCTGATGTTAAAGGAATAGCTATGACTGAATTGTCTTTTGTTGCATTATCTATTAATATCTTATGTCCAGCATCAGGGACATAGCTAAATAGCTTAATACCGTCATTTTTTAATATTTTATAAAGTCTATTTTGCCAATTTTTCATTTTAAATTTTTAACATACTCAAACTTTATTAGATATCATTTATATAAATTGGTTGTTAACACTTAATAACCGATATTTACCACCTTTATTTCTGATATTATCTTTCTTAAGAACCTCTATAGAGGTAATACTTAAATGAGAAATCTCTATTCCTATTGCTTTGTTAGGATCCAAGTCCAAAATTTGAGATAAAAAAGCTCTAATTGTTCCGGAATGGGAAATAAAAATCAATGACGTATGATCGTGAAAATTAAGATTATTAACAAATTCAGAAACGCGTTTACATTGATCCAGAAAACTTTCACCTTTTGGAGGACAATTTTCAGGACAAAGAAATGAAAAGTTATGTTGAGTTTTAAATTTTTTTATTTCTTCCCAAACTAATGATATTTTTTTTCCTTGCCATTCTCCAAAGTTTTGCTCTCTCAATTTTTTTTCAATTACTATTTTCTTAAAATTTCTATATTTGGACAATTCTTCAGCAGTTTGAATAGCTCTCTTTAAAGGACTAACATAACATAAGCTATTATCTGGAATATATGCGGCAAGCTTTTTTAAATGATCAGAATTTATAATTGCTTTGGGATTATTTTCTGGGACATAACCATCTTTTTTTTTAACTGGAGCATGACGTATAAGATACAATCTACAAGTATTCATCAATATACATGCCTTAAATAAATTATTATCCCAAGCAAAAAAACTAATTCAGTTGTAAAGGCAATTGCTCCAAGTATGTCTCCGGTAATACCACCTATTTTTTTTTTAGACATTTTACCTATAAAAAAAATTACTCCTGAATTCAAAAAAAATCCTATTAAAACACCCCAGAAAGGAAAGAAATAAACTACTGGTATTAGCCAGATTAAAGAGGCTATTACTAGCATTTTATTAGAAACAGTCTTAATAATACTACCTGTTTTTGAAAAAGTTGAGACAGTAAAATAATTTCTTGTGAAAATTATTGATAATTTTCCTGAAGCAATACTAGAAGATAAAATCAATAATAATGAATAACCTAATTCTACCAAATTTATTACTAGCCCTAGTCGTATTAATAATCCTAAGATTAACGCTGTTGTTCCGTAAGTTCCAAGACGACTGTCATGTATTATTTTGTTAATTTTTTTTGGTGAACCGCCTGCCCCAAAACCATCCGCCATATCAGCCAAACCGTCCTCATGGAAAGCTCCAGTAATCATGACACTAAATGCGATTGCTATCGTACAAGATAAAAATATTGATAAATTAATGTTAATACATAGTTCACCAATGATTCCTGATATTATACCTATTATATAACCTATTAAAGGAAAACTCCATGCTGCGTTTGTAAGATTTGGTGGTTTGTTTGAAAAGAATTTCCAATTAACTGGTATTCTTGTAAAAAACATTAGACTAGCAAAAAAATCTAACACTACTCTATTTTTTAAAATTGTTTTCATGAAATTATTTTTTTAGAAACTTTTGCATTGTCAAAAGTAGACATACCATTGTGTGTAGCTAAAGCTGCTTTTAATATATGTAAAGCTATCGCTGCTCCGCTCCCCTCTCCAAGTCTTAGATTCAAATCTAAAATTGGTTCTATTTTAAGATTATTTAGTATTCTAACATGACCTGGTTCAGAAGATAAATGAGAAACTAAACAATGATCTAAAATATTTTTTTCAAAACTTATTAAAGTAGAGGCTGCAGCTGTAGTTATAAATCCATCCAAAAGCACTGGAATAGACTTTATTCTGGCAGAAATTACAGATCCTGCAATAGCTGCAATTTCTTTACCTCCATAACATGACAATATACTCACTGGGTCTCTAAATTTTTTTCCGTGCAACTGAAGAGCTTTATTAATTATTTTTATTTTGTTAGATAGTTGGACTTTATTAATACCCGTCCCAATACCTGTCATTACATCAACAGGTTCGTTAAATAGAGCGCAGGAAATCGACGTTGCAGATGTCGTATTTGAAATTCCCATTTCACCTAAAATAAGTAAATCACAGCTAGAAGGGATTGAGTCAAAACCTAATTGCATGAAGGAAAATACTTCTTCTTCGCTCATAGCTTTGCTTTCAGAAAAATCCATTGTAGGTTTGTCCAAATCTATTGGAATTACAGATAATTTAATTTTTGCTAATTTACACAGTTGATTTATTGCAGCTCCACCTTGTTTAAAGTTTTCTACCATTTGAGCGGTTACTTCAGATGGATATGCTGAAACACCCTTGTTTGATATGCCGTGATTACCTGCGAAGATGATACAATGTGGGTTTTTTATAGTTGGTTTAATATTTTTTTGCCAACCTGCCATCCAAATAGCAATATCCTCTAATTTCCCAAGACTTCCTTCAGGTTTAGTTAGTTGTTTTTGAAAATCTCTAGCTTTATTAGCAACTACATGATCGAATTGAGGAATTTTAATATTTCCATTTAAAAATTCTTTAATTTTTGTAGCCTTAAACATGAAAAAAACTCTTTTTAATCAGAAATAAATCTTTAAACAAATTTCAACATATTTGAATTTATATTTGGTAGATTCTAGCGGCATTATATTTAAACTCTGGAATTTTCCCAACAGGGTCTAAATCTGAATTTGTCAAAATATTTGCTGCAGCTTCCTTAAAACAAAATGGCAAAAATAACATACCAGGAAGAAGGTCATTATCATGTCTAATTTTTATTTTTATCTTTCCTCGCTTTGTTTCAATTGTTACTTTTCGAGTTAAATCAAGATCATAAAACTTACTGTCTATTTCATTAATGAAAATTATAGGAACTGGCTCAAGTTCATCTAAAACTAATGCTCTTCTTGTCATAGTACCAGTATGCCAATGCTCTAACAATCTACCTGTCGATAATATCATTGGGAAATCACTGCTTATTTCATCATTAGGGTAAATTAAATCTACTGGCATAATTTTACCTAACTTATTTGGCGTTGGAAAACCATCTTGAAATATAATATCCTCACCCAGAATATTTTCACTTTTCACAGGGTAAGTCACATAATTTTCTTTTTCTAACCTTTCCCAAGAGATATAATTTAGAGAAGGCATTATTAATTTCATTTCATCAAAGATTTCTTTTGGAGAAGTATAATTCCAATTTAATCCTATTCTTCTAGCAATTTCTTGAATAATCCACCAATCTTGTTTTACACCTTTTGGAGGCTCTACTACATTTCTTCCTATTTGTACTTGTCTATTAGTATTAGTATAAGTTCCTAATTTTTCAGCATGAGCAGTTGCTGGCAAAATTACATCTGCAAACCATGCTGTTTCAGTCATAAAAATATCTTGAACAACTAAATGATCTAACTTTGCTAAACCTTTTCTAGTATGTGTTAAATCTGGATCTGACATAGCAGGATTTTCGCCTAGAACATACAACCCTTTAATTACACCTGCTTCGATATCCTTAATAATTTCTACAACTGTCTTACCATCATTAAGGTCTAAATTTGAATTCCAAAACTTTTGCATTTTTTGATTATTTGTTTTTATTTTAACAGAATTATAATCTGGATATGACATAGGTATTAACCCAGCATCAGAAGCTCCTTGTACATTATTTTGTCCTCTTAAAGGGTGCAAACCAGTGCCTGGTTTTCCTAGATGTCCTGTGATCAAAGCTAAATTTATTAATGAAAAAGCATTTTGAGTTCCATGCACATGTTGAGAAATACCCATTCCCCAAAAGATGATTGATGTTTTTGCCTTTGCATATATTCTTGCAACTTCTCTAATAATTTCTTTTGGTATTCCACATAAATTTTCCATTAGTACAGGATTAAATTTGTTTATCTCTTTTGCTAATTTTTTAAATCCTTCAGTATGATTTTCTATATATTCTTCGTTTGTTAAATTTTCTTTAATAATTGTATAAATCATTGCATTTAACAAAGCTAAATCATGACCTGGATTAAATTGCAAATGATGTGTCGCGTATCTCGATAGACTTTGCTTTCTTGGATCTAAAATAATTAATTTTGTCCCATTTTTGACTGCTTGTTTAAAATATGAAGCCGCAACAGGATGATTTTGTTCAGGTCTTGCTCCTATTAAAATTATACATTCGCTATCTTTCACAGCTGTAAATGGGGCAGACACAGCTGCTGATCCAACTGATTGTAACAATGCAGCTACAGACGATGCATGACAAAGTCGTGTACAATGATCTACATTATTTGTCTTAAAACCAGTCCTTATTAATTTTTGAAATATATATGCTTCTTCATTCGAACCTTTTGCTGATCCAAAACCTGCTAAAGAATTTTTATCATTATTTTTTAAAATTTTAGTAAATCGATTAGAGGCAAAATCTAAAGCTTCTTGCCATGAAGCTTTTCTAAAATATTTATATATATCTTTATTATCAATTGATATGTCCCAAGATTTTGTTTTTTGGCTAATTCTAATTAGTGGGGTGGTTAATCTTTGTGGACTGTTTATATAATCGAAACCAAAACGTCCTTTAACACATAGTCTATTTTCATTAGCAGGTCCATTTTCACCATTTACAGTTAAAATTTTATTATCTTTTACACTTACTAAGGTCTGGCAACCAACACCACAAAAGGGGCATAAACTCTTTATTTTTTTTTCAGGAAAAATTGTCTGATCATTATTTTTATCTAATAAAGAAGTTTCAATAAGAGCGCCAGTTGGACAAGCTTGGACGCATTCACCACAACCAACACAACTACTTTCACCCATAGGATTATTCATGTCAAAAACAGGATAGCTTTCAGCTCCCCTTCCAGACATTCCTAGCACATCATTTACCTGAACATCTCTACATGCTCTAATGCATAGTCCACATTGTATGCAGGCATCCAATGAAACAGTCATTGCAGGGTGACTTTGATCTATGTTTGGAACATAGTTCTTATTTTTTGGTAAAAATCTAGAATTATTGATCTTTTTTTTATGGAGTATGTTCCAAAAATGATTTCTCTGAAAGTTTTTATCTTTTATTTTAGGTTGATCTGATAAGAGTAATTCTAAAATTAATTTTTGAGAATTTTCAACTTTAGAAGTGTTAGTAGAAACTTTCATTCCCTCTTTTGGTTTTCTTATGCAAGAAGCAGCTAATGTTTTTTCTCCTTGAATCTCTATAACACATGCCCTGCAATTACCATCCGGTTTATAACCATTTTTATTACTGTGGCAAAGATGAGGAATATCTATACCTTCTCTTTTAGAGACATCCCAAATTGTTTCATTATTATTAGCTTCAACTTTTTTAGTATTAAGAAAAAATGAAATTTTATTATTCATTTTTTAACTCTTCACTAAAGTAGGAGATACTTGATTTTATAGGATTTGTTGCAGCCTGACCCAAGCCACAAATTGATGAGCTTTCCATTACTTCGCATAAATCCTCAAGAAGAGAGAAATCCCAATCTTTTTGTTTCATTATAGTAACAGCCTTTTCACATCCTACTCTGCAAGGAGTGCATTGACCACAACTTTCAGATTTAAAAAATTCAATCATATTTAAAGCCACATCTCTTATTTTATCTTTATCAGATAAAACCACAACAGCTGCAGAACCAATAAATGTGTTATATTCATCAAGAGTACCAAAATCTAATGGAACATCATTTATAGTTGCAGGTAAAAGACCAGAGGAAGCTCCTCCAGGTTGGTAAGCTTTAAAATGATGTCCTTCAATCATTCCTCCAGAGGCTTCAATTATATCTAAAATAGTAGAGCCAGAAGGGAGTAAATATAAACCTGGATTTTTCACTCTCCCAGAAACAGAGTAACTTCTTAGTCCCATGCAATGATTTTTGGTAAAGTCAGTAAAAATTTCAGGACCTTCTCTTATTATTCTTGCAACCCAATAAAGAGTTTCAACATTATGAACTAATGTTGGTTTTCCAAAAACACCAGATTGACCAACGTAAGGTGGACGATGTCTAGGCAAACCTCTTTTACCTTCTATACTTTCTATCATTGCACTTTCTTCACCACATATGTAAGCTCCAGCACCTCTTCTTAAATCAATATAATTTAAAGGAATAATCTTTTCATTTTCTAGTTTTATAATTTCATCTTTTAAAATTTTTAAAACTGCAGGGTATTCATCTCTTATATAAATAAAACATTTTTCAGCATTAATAGAAGTTGCTGCCATCAACATTCCTTCTAAAAACATGTGAGGTTCTTTTTCAAGATAATATTTATCTTTGAATGTTCCAGGTTCTCCTTCATCACCGTTAACTGCTAAATATCTAGGTCCCTTTTCATCAGAAACCAGTTTCCATTTTTTTGCTGTTCTAAAACCTGCACCTCCAAGACCTCTTAAATCAGCTTTAATAATATTATCATACCAAATGTCTTTCCGATTTTTAACTGCTTTAAGTTTCTGATATCCACCTTTATTAATATAATCATAAAAAGATTGATAATTTGGTATTATTGGGTTTATCCATTTCTTTTCAATTGCTTCAGAAACTTTTTCTAAGTTTGCGTTTTCAACATGAAAATGACCTATCTCTAATGCTGGGGCAAAGGCACAACGTCCCATACAAGGAGCGTCAAGAACTCTAATATCTTGATCTTGAAATTTTTTAATTATTTTATTTTTTAATGTTGTTGATCCATTAATTTGACAAGATAAAGAGTTACATACTCTTATAGTTGTTTTAGGAGGAGGAATATCTCCTTCTTTAACTATGTCAAAATGAGCATAAAAAGATGCTACCTCATATACTTCAACTTTACTTAAACTTAAAAATTCAGCTAAAAATTCTAAATTTTTTTCTGATAGATATCCAAAATGATCTTGAATTTTATGTAAATGTTCAATTAACAAATCACGTCTAAACTCTAAAGGTGATAAAATTTTTTTAAGTGAAATTTGATCTTTAGATAAACTTCTATTCTTAAGATCATTATTCAATTTAACTGTTTTCATTATTTAACTTCGCTCAGTCTCGCATACACTTATCATAAAACTTAACAATATTTTGAGCTTTTAACTTTACTTCTTCAACCAACATTCCAGGTTTATAAAGATTAGACCCCAAGCCAAAACCACTAATATTAACTTTTAACCAACTTTCAAATATGTTTTCAGTTATACCACCGACAGCAATAGAAACAGTATTTTCTGGCAAAACTGCCTGTAAAGCTCTAAAATTTTCTTCTTTTAAAAGAGAGGCTGGAAAAAATTTGAGTGCATCAGCTCCACTATCCAAAGCATCAAAACACTCAGTTGCAGTAAAAACTCCAGGTATACTATACATATTTAATTCTTTTGTTTTTTTTATAACAAGTGTGTTCAAATTTGGAGAAACTATTATTTTACCTCCAACTTCTTGAACTCTATAAACATCATGTTCTCTTAAAACGGTTCCAGCTCCAAAAATACCATTTTTACCATGGAATTTTACCATTCTTTTAATTGTTTCAAAAGGTTGTGGAGAATTTAAGGGTACTTCTATTATACTGATACCAGCTTCAATTAATACATCTGAAACACTTTCAGCTTCGAGAGGAGTAATACCTCTTAAAATAGCTATTAATGGTCTTCGTGAATTAAATATTTTTTTACTGTTAGTCATATAACCTTATAAACATTTATTTTTAAAATTTTTCAATCCCTTTAATACCATTTCCTCTGATAAAAAACTTTTTATGGAATTTACTTTTTTTTGCAATACATACTCATACATCTTCACTAAATCTGCATTACCAATCAAAACTATATCCTTTTTTTCCCAAAACTCCATACTACCTAATAACTCTAAACCTAGTAAGTATCCCGACAATTTTGATTTATAAATTTCAGATCCCCTTGAATTAATAAGGTCATCTGCTCTTAATTGAAATAATACATTTCCAAAAATCTCAGGTTTTATAAGAATTTCATTAACAGCGTTTATTAGTTCATTTTTTAAAATTTTTTTGGATGTTACAGTATGAATTAATATAGAGTTTTTAGAAATAATCTCAAATAATTCACCTGTCATAAAAGTTTTGAAATTTATAATGTTTCCATTTTCGATTTGTACCCATTTACTGTGGGTTCCAGGCAAACATATTGAACCATTAAAGTTTTGATTATCATATAGAAATCCTGCTATCTGGGTTTCTTCGCCTCGCATTACGTCTGGTTTGTTACTCTGTGAAATTCCTGAAAAAATTTTTATAGAAAATCTGTCATCTCTAACAAACGGAGATATAAACTCAATATTATTTAAATTACATGGTATTTTTTGGTAAGGGGCCTCTATCCAACCTTGCTTTGAGCCAATCATGCCACTTGCTAGTACTTCTATTTTATATTTATTATCTAACCATGGTTCTATTGAATTGATTAATGTTTCTTCAAAATTATTATTTCGAACAAATTTCATTCCATCATTTGTTTTTGCAGCAGATAAAACTTTTTCATCTTTTATTAAATACGCTCGAAAAAAACTTGTACCCCAATCAACAGCTATCCATTTGTCCAAAGTATCTTTCCATTAAAGTTGAATTCTATACTTATAATAAAAATAATATTATAAAATCAGGTTTCTTAAATTGTTCATTGCTCGTAATCTCTCCAAAATACATACAAGGCTAAACTTGACAAGTGGATCTTCATTTTCAAAATATTCTTTAATATATTCTCTACTTACCATTTGTAATGTTGTACTACCGACTGATTTTGCTGTTGCAGATCTATAACTATCAGTGAATAAAGCCATTTCTCCAAAAGAGTCTCCAGGATAATAAGTTGCAACAACTTTATCCGATCTTGAATGGAGCTCAACCTTACCTGACTCAACATAAAAGAAAAATTTGGGTTTTTGATTTCGCATGAATATAGTCTCATCGTCAGCAAATTCTCTCATAGGAAAACGTTCTTCCTGCTTAGATAAAAAACCATCATCTATAAGATGATAAGTTTTACTCTTTTTCGTATTAAAAATCCTATCTAAAGAATATTTGGCCATACCTCTAGTAAGAGAAGATGAAGTAGCCAGTGCCTTCCTTACTTCACTACTCTTAAAAGCATATACAGATGTGTCTTCTTTTAACACATACTCTAATTCATAAGATCTAGAAACCATTGCTTCAGCAAATCCTATAGGATGTCCTGGCTCTAAACTAAATGTTTGACCAGATGTATCTCTTGCTAAAACTGAACCTTCTTTAATTATGAAGCATTCTTCATTATCTTGATCACGTTTAAGGTGGTCTTTGGTTAATTCGTGAATTTTATAATGCTTACTTAGCAATGGTATATATTTTTTTAATATAATATTTTCTTTTTTTTTCTTATCTTTTTCCGTTTCCATTATAACCTCAGTAAATTTTAGAATTTTTTATAATTAAATTAAGACAAAATCTATAGTGAATAAGTTTAATTTAAAAATTTTTATGCCGCGGGTGTTGTAATTTTAATTTCAGATGAAGTCGCTTCAGCTTCATAGTTATACACAAAAACTCCAGCGTATTGATTTTCTTTAAAAACAAATGTTTGTTTTAATTCTTTTATAAATGCATCAGACTCTGATTCATATTTTTTTAGTCTATCAATTGTATCAAATTTAATAAATATTGATAAATCACCTTCTTTTCCAATCATTACATTTAAAGATTGAAATTTATATTTACTTATTTTTTTTCCTAAATTATCTGCACAAAAAGAGGCTGCAACTTTTGCCTCTGCTACTGTTCCAAATTTATATTGATATACCTTTGCAAACATTATAATTCACCTAACTTATCAAGTGCATTATCTATTAATGTATTAGCATCATTTCCTTCAACTTTTATCTGATTGTGAACTTTTGTAAATATATTCATTTTTTCCTGCAGTTCATTTCCTGCGGATGAAAGAATAATAGTCTCATTTTTAAGTTCACATAATCCATTATTGATAAGATTGATTGCATTTTCTTTAGGCAAGTTAAGACCGCTACAAACATCTATAAAGTTTTTGTAATCAGTAATATTGAATTCAGAATTACTTTCAAGAAAAACATCAATCGATTTTGAAATTTTTTGAGAAGTTAATTCTTTTTGTTCCGTTTGTGTGTCTATTTGAAGAGCTAATCTAGATACTAATTTTTCAACTAATTCAATTTTTTCAGATGATATTTCTTTAACTTCAGTAAAATTAAGCAAGCAGAATGTACCTAATGCATATCCATCTTTATTCCTTACTGGAAAACCACAATAACTGTGGCACATTCCAGATATTGCGGCTGGATGATATTTAAAAATGTCATGTTTTTTTAAATCAAATACAATTAAAGGATTTTTTTCAAGTAAAACGTATGAGCATATACTATCTGATTTGTCATTTTTTTGATGAAGTTCTTTTTCAAAGCCAATGGCCGAGATACTACACTGATTTTTAGAATCATATAGACTAAAACTTCCACCCTCATATCCAGATATATCTTTTGCAATTTCCAAATAAATATCGAATAGATAAACTTGGTCAGTACCAATTATACCAGTCTTTTCAGTGGCTTGGGCTCTTCTATTTTCATTTATTGGTGTTGGTGCAGGCACCCATTCCATAATTTAACTACCTATAAAATAATCAATATAATATATGCTAGATTACTTTTAATTATTTTTAAATAAAAATTTTATCTTAAAAAAAAAGCAGTCTATTTGTAGACTGCTTAAATTTTGGTTAATTTATAAACCAGTTTGCGAGACTAATTTTGTAGTCATGTAGGCATCTAAGCCTTCTGGACCACCTTCTGATCCATATCCAGAATCTTTAACACCACCAAATGGAGTGTCTACTAATCCTAAACCATGATGGTTAATTGATACCTGGCCACTCTCAATTTTTTGACCCAGATCTTGAGCAGTTTTTGCAGAATTTGTGTAAGCGTAGGCTGCTAAACCATAATTTAAACGGTTAGATTCTTCTACTACTTCATCAATTGAACTAAATGAATTTATAGGAGCCAATGGGCCGAATGGCTCCTCATTCATAATTCTAGACTCTTTACTCACATTTGTCATAACAGTTGGTTCAAAAAAGTAACCTTTATTCCCTTTTCTTTTACCACCAGTTAATATTTTTGCTCCGTTTTCAACTGCATCTGCTACAAAACCCTCTATTGCGGTTAGTCTTCTATCATGTGCTAAAGGTCCCATTTTAACACCTTCTTCAAGACCATTGCCAACATTAAGGGATTCAGCTTGTTTTACAAAACCATCAACAAATTCATCATAAACTGAATCATGCACCAAAAACCTGGTTGGTGAAATACAGACCTGTCCTGCATTTCTAAACTTATTTGCGCTTAATATTTTTACAGCTGTCTTTACATCTGCATCTTCACAAACAATAGCAGGAGAATGACCACCGAGTTCCATAGTAACTCTTTTCATGTGAGTTCCAGCTTGAGAAGCTAATAATTTTCCGACTGCTGTAGAGCCCGTAAAGGTAACTTTTCTTACAACAGGATGGGCAATTAAATATTCAGAAATTTCAGCGGGTATACCATATACTAAATTTATTGAACCCTTGGGCATTCCGGCTTCATCAAAAGCCTTAATCAACTCAGCAACACTTGCTGGTGTTTCTTCAGGTCCTTTTACAATCGCTGTACAACCAGCAGCAAATGCCGCAGCAACTTTTTTAACAACTTGATTTAAAGGAAAATTCCAAGGAGTAAAAGCTGCTACTACCCCAACTGGTTCTTTGAAAACAAATTGGTAAACTCCTTCAGGCGCTCTTGAAGGAATTATCCTTCCATAAGCACGTCTTCCCTCTTCAGCATACCAATCAATTGAATCGGCTGCTCCCATTGTTTCCATCTTGGCTTCAATAACTGGTTTACCTTGTTCCATAGTCATAAGTGTAGCAATGTGGTCTGCCTTACTGCGAACTATGTCAGCTGCCTTTCGTAAAATTTTTGATCTTTCGTAAGCAGAAACATTTTTCCAACTATCAAAAGCTTTTTCAGCAGCAGTTAGAGCGATATCTAAATCTTCTTTTCTAGCATGCGACACTTTACCAATAACTTCTTCAGTTGCTGGATTTATAATTTCAAGACTTTCTTTTGCTACAGCTTCTCTCCATTCTCCATTAAGAAAAAGATGGGTATCTGGATAATTGGTTGACATATAAAAACTCCCTAGTTTATTTAAATTAATCATTTCAGTTTAAGATTTGAGAAATATTGTTCTAATTAGCTTTCTTTTAAAGCTATCGGAAAATATTTTTCTAATAAATCAATATCTTTATCTAATCCTACTGTTACTCTTATACACCTATTTTGTGGATATGAATATGGCATTCTTACAAAAACACCGTTATTAATTAAATTCTCTAGTACTTTTTTTGCAAATTTACTATCTTTTAAACAATCAATTGCTACAAAATTTGTAAAAGAAGGAATGAATTTACAATTATTATTATTTGCAATTTCAGCAATTCTATTTCTCGATAATTTTACTTTATTAATTACTTCACTGATAAACTCATAATCTTCTAGCGCAGCTAATGCGCCTATTTGAGAAATTCTTGACATGCCAAAATGATTTCTTATTTTTTCAAAATTCAAGATTAAGTCTTTTTCTCCTATTGCGTAACCAACCCTTAATCCAGCCATTCCATATGCTTTTGAAAAAGTTCTCATTCTTATAACATTTTTTGTATCCAATGAAATTTTAGGTACAAAATTATCATCTACAAAATCAATATAAGCTTCATCTAAGCATAACAAAGTGGTCTCTGGAAGATTTCGGATTAATGTTTGAATATCTGAAGGTTTATTAATTGTTCCCATTGGATTGTTAGGGTTTGATACATATAAAATTTTAGCTGATGTGTGTATAACTTTATCTAATAATTTCTGTAGATCCTCCGTGTCATTGCAGAAAGGTACTTTATGTAAATTTCCTCCAAATCCCTGTACATGATAATTAAAAGTTGGATACGCGCCATCAGTAGTAACAACATTATCCCCTTTTTCTATTATCAATCTAACCAGATATCCAAGTAAGCCGTCAATTCCTTCACCTACAACAATATTCTCAAAATTTACTTTATGTTTTTTTGCCAGCGCATGTTTCAAATCAAAATTTTCTGGATCACCATACATCCAGACATTACTTAAGTGTTTTTTCATAGCTGAAATTGCTTTTTCTGAAGGTCCAAAAACACTCTCGTTAGCTCCAATACGAGCTTTAAAAAGTTGATCAATACTTCTTTCTTGAGCTTCCGGACCTACAAAAGGTACAGAGGCTGGTAATTTATTAACAATATCAGTAAATTGAATACTCAATAATAACCCCACACGAAATAGAATGATTAATTAACACAAAAAAAAAAAAATTTAAATTATTGTGTAATAAGCATGTAATTAATTTTTCTTTAACAATGATTTATCTAAATTATAAGCCTCAATGGCAGTTTCAGAAAACAAATTTTTTTTCTCGTCTCTTGAGAATTTTTCTACAATCTTTTTATAATTATTAAATAAATTATCAAATGTTATTTTAAGTTTACTAACAGGAAAATTGCTTGCAAACATACACCTTTTTGGACTGAATAGATCTATTAATTCGTAAATTATACTCGCATTCTCGTTGAAATTCCACTCCTCTCCTTTTACACCAAATTCAGATAATTTTATATATGTATTAGGCTCTAAAGATAATGCTTTTATGCCTTTCCTCCAAAATTCTATTCCTTCGACAGATCTATCCCAGGGAAAACCACAATGGTTTATAATAACTTTAGTGTTTGGTATTAATCTTACAATTTCAACTGCTTCTTCTAAATGCCATGTAGGAACTCTTAAATCATAATTTAAATTATATTTTTCAAGTAATTTTAAACCATTTTTCCAATTAGTATCTTGCATAGAACCATCATATTGATAATCAGTAGAATTTTTTGCAAATTTTACATTTGGTTTTGAGCGTATACTTTTAACCATATTAAAACTTGCTTGTTCAGCAATTATTATCTCTGCATTTTTTGTATGAAGCCAAGCATGACCTATAATAGCATTTGGAAATTTATTTCTCTTAGCTAAATTCTCTATCCATTTTGTCTCACCGACCTGGTTATTTCTATCCCACTCTGCTTCACAATGAATAGTACCAATAACATTATGATTTATTATGTCCTTCTCGTAATCAACAGGAAGATAATTTTGTCTAATTATTTCGTAATTACCTAAAAAAAAATTTGGATCTATTTTGTCGCATAAGAAAGGATAATAATTTTTATTTAAATCCCAGAAATGATGATGAGAGTCTACTATTTCAATATTTTCATAATGAGGCATTTATAAAATACTCATTTTTTTATTTGTGATGTCAGATAAGAAGATATTATTGAAATACCTGACATAATAAATAATGCATATAGACATATATTAAAATTTTGAGCTCCTCCAAAATATATTATAAAAAAGCCAGTCAGCCCTCCAGAACCAACTTGGAAAGCACCCATTAAACCACTAGCTGCACCTTTATTGAATTTAGACGAATTTATTGCCCCAGTCATACTATTTGCTACTGCAAAGCCGTTTGAGCATCCAAACAACATGCATATTAATGCTAAAACAACAGGACCATTTTGGAATAAATTATTATTCCCAAAAAATATTAATACAGTACAAAAAGAGCAAACTGTTCCCAAAAGACACATTCTTTCTAGACCCACTTTTGGACATAATTTGCTATTTACAATATTTCCAAAAATATATCCCAAAGATGTAAATGAAAACCATATTCCAAACTCTGACATACTCACTCCTTTTCTTTCAAATTCATATGGCATGAAACCATTCATTGCAAAGAACATAGAAGTTTGCATTGCAGTAGTTATCGTAAAAAAATTAAAAGATAGGTTTTTTAATAATCCCCTATAAACTATAAACATTTTTTTAAAACTTATGTTTTTAGCTTTTTTTATTAGCGTCTCATTTAATAAAAATGACATAGCTATTATCAAAATTAGACTTATTAAGCCTAAAGCAAGTAAATTAGTTCTCCAGCCTAAAAATTCGGCAAGAAATCCTCCAAAGATAAAACAAGAAATTGGAATGACTGCCATTATAGCTGTCATTTTTGACATTTCCTTTGCCGCCTCTTTTATCTCATAACAATCACTTAAAATAGTTCTTCCTACAGATAAACATGCTGCAGCACCAAATCCTTGAAAACATCTAAGAATTAATAAAATATCTATATTAGATGATAAGGATGCAAAAAAAGCAGAGATTGAATAGATCGAAGCCCCCAAGAGTAAAATTGGTTTTCTTCCATATTTATCAGAAAATGGTCCAGATAGTATTTGACCAAATGCTAGGAAAGTAAAATATAGTGTTAAAATTAATTGTGTATTTTCAAAAGATATATTGAGATCATTTTTTATAATAGTTAAAGCAGGCGCTATAATTGTCATTCCAATTACCGGTACAGCTACAATTACTGCCAACAAATTAATATTGGGTTTTTTCAAATTCGACTACCATTCTGATAATGATTTTTAAATTATGATTTAAAGTTATGTTTGTTCTATTTCATGTACTTCAATTATATTTCCATCTGGATCATGAAAAAATATTTGTTTCCATCCTGCTACTGCAGTTTCACCCCAATCAGAAAAATTGATGTTCAATTCATTTAAATGTTTTTTAAAAGCTTCTATATCATCTGTTCTGTAGGCTATGTGACCTTTTTCAAGCGGGTTTATTGTGTGACCAGTTTTAAAACAAACATCCAAATCTTTTTGTGCTAGATGCGTTTGTATTTTACCATCTGATACAAAAGCAACATCTCCAGAATAACCTTTTTTCTTCTCTAAAACTGGTAATCCTTCAGTTTCTGTCTTTAGTTTCATAACATTTAAGTAAAAATCATTCATTTCATCTACTTTATCAGTAGACAAATTGATGTGGTGTAATTGAAGCTTCATATTTGCCATCATTTTAAGTTAATTATAAGTAAATAGTTTTAATTATTAACAAGTTAAAAAGCAATTTATAAAATTTATAAGATAATGGCGAGAGTGACGAGACTCGAACTCGCGACCTCCGGCGTGACAGGCCGGCGCTCTAACCAACTGAGCTACACCCCCTAAAAAGGTATCTAAATACTTGATAGAGGTAGTTAAAGTTTTGGTCAAGAAAAGAATAATTAATTTAAGAAACAAATATGTATTTTATTTTTTATTGAAAATTGGGGTAATATGATAGATTTTACTTAATATGAATAATTCAAAAATTACTGCAAAAATCATTGTACTTAATAATGTATTAGTGAAAAACGGAATAGCCATTATGTAACATTTTAATAATCCTTGTAGGGAACTTTCATAATATGTACCAGAAATCCATACACCAAAATTAGAAACAATGAAAAAAATAACAGCACCAATAAAACTTAAAAATATTCTTGAAAATATTTTTTTACAAAATTTAGAAGTATATCCTATAAAAGCCAAAGCTCCCCAAGTCCAAATCAACATGCTATGAAACCCAATAAAGTAATCTGTCATAGCAAAACCTAATACACAAAACGGTATAGACCAAACGCCAAATATAAATGGTAAATATAAACTTAGAGCAATTACTGGTGTGAAATTTGGTGGATGAGGGATTAAACGGAAAAGTAGTACGATACTTACACACCCTAAAAACAATAAAAAATTTTTAATTATATTTTTTTTATTCATTATAATTAGTTAAACCACATCAGTAATTAACACAATAATTTTGTTAAAATTTCGCTTCTAAACCCAAAAACAAAGTTCTGCCAGGTTGGGGATACACATAAGCTTTATTATCCCAACTTTTAATTAAATTTGTATAATATTTTTTATCTAATAGATTATTAATTGATCCTTTAACGGTAAAAGTTTTTGTTTTGTAATTAATATTAAAATCCACAAGCTGATAAGACTTAGATTTAGATAATATATAATTTGGGTCATTGCCAGATCTTTTCTTACCAATATATTTGTAATCAAACGAGAAATTAGTTTGTTTGTCAAAATTATAATGAATGGAAGAATTTCCAGATAATCTTGGTACGTACGGTGTTTCATTACCTTTTTCAACTCCTTCAGTAAAATATGAGTCAATATAATTCAAATTAGAAATAAATTTAAAATTTGGATTAATTAATCTGTCGAATTCTAATTCTACACCCTGATGGATTGAAGGATCAAAATTTTGATTAGCGAATGCAGCAGAATTATAAACTATCTGATTTTTTATAAGTGATCTAAATAAAGCTATGCTAAAATTTGTTTTATCCAATTTTATATTGTGACCAATTTCAATGTCATGGGAGTATTGATGTTTAATATCCGTAGACGTAGGACTAGGATTAACTAGAGAAATAATTTCATCTAATCTTGGTGATCTGAATGATCTTGCAATATGACCGAAAATATTTTTGTTATTATCTAAGGTATAGTTAATACCTAATGACCAAGCATGATTTTGCCTTACTCGAGACAATAAACTACTTTTGTTTGTATAATTGTCAGCATCTAAATCGTAATAATGTTGTCTAAAACCAGCCTCATATTCAATATTAGGAGTGTTTATATTTGAAAATTTAATTAAACCAAACGGTTCAAATATTTTTTGAGTTGCAATATTATGATAAGGTGTTCCAGCCCAATTGTTACCTATAGCTCTGTAAGTGGAATTATAATGATCAATACCTACGTTAGCGTCCATGTAAAGATTATTATCGGTAAATTTTTTGTTTAATTTGGAGCTCAAAGTGTACGTGCTTAAGTCAGTCTTTGCTTTAATGTTCACTCCACTGTACATCGATGAAGTTTTTTGATCTTTTTCTTCATACCTAATAGTTGTTAAAACTTTTCCTCTAGTAACTTTTTTTTCATTATTTAACTTCCAAGATTGTATTTTTTCTTCTGCAAAACTGTCGATAGAACCTGATCTTACAAATCTAGGACGAGTATAAAAGTCAGTTAATGTTATACTTCCTGGCAATCCAGTATATTCATCAGAGTAATTTATACTTGCAGAATATCTTGTTAGAGGATCTCTTAAATAAGATAAATCAAATTGAAATATGTCATTTTCAAACTTATTATTTTCCCTGTAGCCTTTACTATCAGTAGTTGATGCAAAAGTTTGTAATATAAACTTGTTCATATTTTTATTAATTGAAATTGAATTTTCTCTTGTATCAAAGGATTTAAAAGATGATTTAATATTAACTTGATCTTTTAAGTATTTAGGATTTTTTGTAATAATATTTATTGATCCACCGACAGCTCCGTCACCATGAACTACAGTCGAAGATCCACCTTTTAAAATTTGAATTTCATAAATATTATCAATTGGAATTCTTGATAAATTTACACCAGCAATAGTCATATCAGATAAACGAACTCCATCCACAAGTATCATAATATTTCTTGATGCTTGCTCACCGAAACCTCTCATTCTTACAGTTGATTTTGCGTCCATACCATAGTATAATTTTTCAAAAAAAACTCCTGAGTTTTTTGATAATAAGTCACCAAGAGTTTTATATGAAGAATTACTTATGGTTCTATAATTTATTATTTTAGCAGAACTACCAACAACACCTCTCTCAACCATTGAAGGATAAATTGTAATTCGAATAGGTTTTTCGTCATTAGAAAAAGAATGAGATATATTAAATAAAATAGCAATTATGAAAACGATTACAAGTGACATATTGACCCCCTAGCAAAATAAGTTAAGAGCTTAAGCTCAAATAAATTGTCGCTAGACGATAAATATTACACGTGTCATCCACTCTACCCGGAAGTTGACAAAGCGACTGTTAATGGCAGGTCTCCTGGCTTATGCTTCATTGTTTAGGCAGCCTTCCCAGAAAAATCCAGTGGCATCTTAGCCCTTACTCAGCATTTACAGTTGCGGGGACAGCTTTGGCATATAACTCATATTAGTTACCAAATTCCCATTTTAAGCTTGAAGAAATCTTCGAAGCACCATAAACATTTAATTATTAAGATTAATTAAAAAAAAAAAGCAAGAATTAAAAAAAATTTAATGATGAAATTAACAATTATTGGAAATGGCTACACAGCTCAATTTTTAGCTAAAGATGCCCTAAGCTATGGATATGAAGTTTCAATAATTACAAGGAATATTTCAAATCCAAAAAAAAATATACATTACCTAAATTTTTTTGATTCTAATAATGTTGAAAAAAAATTAACTAATGAAAATATAATTTCGACAGTACCATTCAATGAAAAAGGTTTGGATCCTGTTTTAAAAAAATATAGAAAATCAATTTCTTTAAATAATAACATTGTTATTTACTTTTCTGCTACATCAGTATATGGAAACGGAATAGTCGATGAAAGTTCAATACCATTACCCAAGTATAAAAGAGGTTTAACAAGACTTAGTTGCGAGAAAGAATGGGTTAAAGCAAATCCACAAACATCGATCTTCAGAATATCAGGTATTTATGGTCCAGATAGACACCCTATGATTAAATATATCCAAGGTGACAACACAATTGTAGTTAAAGAAGATTATATCTCGAATAGAATACATGTAGAAGATTTGTCTTCATTAACCCTTCAATATATAAAAAACAACTATACCGATAAAATTTTAAATATAAGTGATCAAAAAAAAGTAAGTAGTTATGACGCAATAAAATTTGTTTGTAATGAATTAAATTTAATTGAACCAAAAATTGTTAGATATGATCCTAAAAAAGTTTCTGAAATGTTGAAGTCTTTCTATGAAGTAAATAGGACTGTAAAAAGTAATATTATTAATCATAAGATTAGTTATAAATTCAAATATCCCAATTATAAATTGGCTTTACTCGGCTTAACTAAATCATTATTAGATAGTGATTAATTTCACCTAGGATAAAATTTTGTCAAAATTTTCAAAAAATTTTCAAAAAGTAACGCAAGTAAAACATTGGACAGAAAATTTATTTTCTTTTCGCATCACTCGACCAAAAAGTTTCAAGTTTAGATCAGGTGAGTTTGTTATGATTGGCCTTCTTGATCATGATGACAAACCAATATTAAGAGCTTACTCAATTTGTTCTCCAAGTTGGTCTGACGAACTAGAATTCTATTCAATTATTGTAAAAGATGGACCATTAACTTCAAAATTAAAAAACATAAAAATTGGAGATGAAATTATTATTATGCCTAAATCAACAGGGACATTAGTTTTAGACGCGTTAAAACCTGGAAAAAGATTATTTTTGCTTTCCTCTGGAACAGGATTTGCTCCATTTGCAGCTCTCATAAGAGAACCGGAAACTTATGAAAAATTTGAAAGTATAATTATAACTCATACATGTAGAATGGTTGCTGAACTGTCTTATAGTAAAAGTATAATTCAAGAATGTATGAATGACGAATTAATCAAAGAATTTATAAATTATAAATTATTAAGTTATCATTCTACAACGAGAGAAGATTATATTTTCAATGGCAGAATTACTAAGCTTATATCATCTGGTAAATTATTTAGTGATTTAAAAATAAACTCAATTTTATCCAATGATAGGTTTATGTTTTGTGGGTCAATGGGATTAAATAATGATCTTAAAAAAATTATGATGGAACACAACTTCCGTGAAGGAGCCAATAATAATCCAGGAGAATTTGTTTTAGAAAAGGCGTTTGTAGATTAAATTACCATTTTTCAATATCGGGTCTTAGCTCTACATCAAATGACCAAGCAGAACGTTTTTGCTGTGAAATTCTAAATATTTCTTCAGCTATATCCTGAGGTTGAGCAAATTCAAAATCATTTTTAATTTTTTGATGTTCTATTCTATTTCTTGTCCATGGAGTGTTAATTGATGCATCAATTGTAATGTACGCAACATGAATACCCTTAGGACCAAAATCACGAGCTAATGATTGTGCAAGAATTCTTTGAGCAGCTTTCGTTGGAGCAAAATATGGTGTCATAGCCACTCCCCTATGAGCGGCAGTATTTCCAGTTACAATAATTACACCTTTTTTATTTTTCAGCATGTCTGGAATCAAAAAGTGAGATAAATACATAAGAGAAGTAGTATTAATTCTAAAGTTTTTTTCTAACCATTCTGGTTTACCTTTTAATAAATATTCGAAGTTTCCTTTAACAGCATTATGAACAAGAACTTCAGGAGCAGACATTTCATTTTTAATTTTTTTACATATATGCTCTAAATGTTTTAAATCAGATACATCACAGACATATCCTTTAGAATCTGGTAATTCTTTTTCAAATTTTATTAGTCTTTCCTCAGTTCTTGCCAACATAGCTACTCTATATCCAGCTTTTGCAAACCTCCTAGCAGTCCATCCTCCAGTTCCCTCACCTAAACCAGTGATCACACAAACAGGCTTTTTTGAATTTGACAATTATCTGCTCTCCTATCTAAACTTACTAAGTTAAGATTAAACAACAAAAAAAATATTATGACTATTAAAGAATTATATAAAAAAACTTTTAAAAATTTTGGTGGGCGGTGACGGTCTCGAACCGCCGACCCTCTCGGTGTAAACGAGATGCTCTACCAACTGAGCTAACCGCCCTGAATTGGATTTTATACGTAATTTTTTTAATAATGACAACGATAAACTTATGAATTTAAAAAATAAAATTTAGAAAATTAAAAGATTTTTATGCACTCAGAATGGATTTTTGATCAAATTGAATCTTTAAAGATCAGGAAAAAAATAAATCTCTTAGATTTTGCTTCTGGGGATGGAAGAAATTGCATCCCACTTTCAAAAAAAAATATTATTGTAACAGCTATTGATAAAGATCAAGAAAAATTAAATAAATATAAAAGTTTTAAAAATATTAATACAATATGTTTTGATCTTGAAACAACAGAAGAATGGCCATTAATTAAAGAATATTATGACGTAATTATAGTTGTTAATTACTTATATAGACCAAAAATAAAAAATTTAATAAATTTAATAAAAAAAAATGGTTTTTTATTTTATGAAACCTTTTCACTTGGCAATGAAGAATATGGGTCGCCTATGAATCCAAATTTTTTACTCAAAGATAAAGAATTGTTAGATATTTTTAGCCAAGATTTGTTACCATTAAGTTTTTATGATGGAAAGTTACATCATGGTAAAACTGCAATTAAGCAGACAGCTAGTTTTAAAAAAAAGGCGTCTTATAAATAAGACGCCTAAAGAAAATTATTTATCCTAATTTAGTTATTTACAGCATCCTTTAGAGGACTACCTGCCTTAAACTTTGGTTGCTTAGATGCTTTAATTTGGATTGTCTCACCTGTTCTAGGATTTCTACCTGTTGTAGCGGCACGGTTAGCAACTGAAAAAGTTCCAAAACCAACTATACGCACATCACCACCTGATTTTAAAGCACCGGTGATAGACTCAAAAACTCCATCAACTGCTTTTGCAGCATCTACCTTGGAAAGACCTGATGCGTCAGCAACACTTGCAACTAATTCATTCTTATTCATTCGTACCTCCATGATATGTTAGTATTATATTAATTTAACTGATATTACCTAATAACTCTAGAAAATAAAGCTAATTATTATAAAGTAAAAAAAATAAATTGAATTAATGAGAAACATTAGTTTTATTAGGGTTGTTACTCTCGTTTTTAATTATTTTACTAGCCTCTAATATACTCAATTCTTGCGGAGTATCTACCAGTGCATTTGAAATAACCTCATCTATACAATTTACCGGTATGATTTTTAACTTCTTTTTAATATTATCAGGTATTTCAGAAAGATCTTTTTTATTATCTTCGGGTATTAAAACAGTTTTAATCCCACCTCTTTTCGCTGCTAAAAGTTTTTCTTTTAAACCACCAATAGGCAAAATTCTACCTCTTAATGTAATTTCACCTGTCATACCAACAGACCTTTTGATTTTAATATCAGTCAATGCTGATACTATACTTGTAACCATAGCTACACCTGCGGATGGACCATCCTTAGGTGTTGCTCCCTCAGGTACATGAACATGCACATCTAATTTTTCAATATCAAAAGGATCTAAACCAAAAGAAAAGGCTTTTGATCTTATATAAAATTCGGCTGCTTGAACTGACTCTTTCATAACGTCACCCAGTTTTCCAGTTGTAGATACCTTACCTTTACCTTTAACTTTTACAGCTTCTATTGACAACAATTCACCACCAACCTCGGTCCAAGCAAGCCCAGTTGTAATTCCGACTAAATCTTCTTTCTCAATCTCTAGCCTTTGATAAATAGGAACACCAAGTAAGTCAGGTAAATTATTTTTGGTAACTGAAATTGTTTTTGCTTCATTTTTTTCAATTAAGGTTACAACTTTTCTGGTTAATTTAGCTAATTGTCTTTCCAAATTTCTAACACCAGCTTCTCTTGTGTATGATTGAATAATCATTTTTAAAGCATTTTCATTAATTGAAAATTCTGTTTTTTTAAGTTTACAATTGTCCATTTGCTTTTGTAACAAGTGTCTTTTGGCTATTTCTAGTTTTTCATCCTCTGTATATCCTGATAATCTGATAATTTCCATCCTATCTAGTAAAGCTTGTGGCATATTCAAAGTATTTGAAGTTGTTATGAAAAAAACCTTAGATAAATCGTAATCGACTTCAAGATAATGATCTTGAAATGATTTATTTTGTTCAGGATCTAAAACTTCTAATAATGCTGAAGATGGATCACCTCTATAATCATTTCCTAATTTGTCAATTTCATCAAGTAAAAATAATGGATTAACTGATGATGATTTTTTCATTCCATGTATAATTTTACCCGGCAAAGAACCGATGTAAGTTCTTCTGTGGCCTCTAATTTCAGCTTCGTCCCTGACACCACCTAAAGCCATTCTGATATATTGTCTTCCTGTTGCCTCAGCAATAGATTTACCTAAAGATGTTTTTCCAACGCCTGGTGGACCAACCAAACAAAGAATTGGACCTTTTACCTCTTTTGTTCTTTTTTGAACAGCAAGAAATTCTATAATCCTATCTTTAACTTTTTCTAATCCATAATGATCATTGTCTAGTATTTCTCTAGCTTTAACTATATCAGATTTTAGTTTATTTGTTATTCTCCATGGAATTGATACCAACCAATCTATATATGATCTGACAACTGTTGCTTCTGCACTCATAGGGCTCATATTTCTTAATTTTTTTAACTCAGATAATGCTTTTTCTTTAGCTTCTTTAGAAAGTTTGGCTTTATGAATTTTGTTCTCAAACTCATCAAATTCATTTTTACCATCCTCAGAAGTTCCAAGTTCTTTTTGAATAGCTTTCAATTGTTCGTTTAAATAGTATTCTCTTTGAGTTTTCTCCATTTGTTTTTTTACGTTGCTTCTAATTTTTTTTTCTGAGTTAAGTATTTCGATCTCTTTTTCAATTTTAGAAGCTAATTTTTTAACTCTTTTAATTACATCAGTCATTTCAAGAAAACTTTGTTTTTCTTCTATGGATAATACTAAATGATTAACAATAGTATCTGACAAAATATTTGGATCATCTATATCAGTAATTGTAGTTAGTATATCAGAGTTAATTTTACTATTGAGTTTTGCAAATTTTTCAAAACAAATTTTCAAATGATTTGAGATTTCATAACAATGACTATCAAGAGATGTATCTGTTTTTAAAATGTTTAGCTTAGCACTTAGATGATCTTCATTAGGAATAATTTCTTTAATTTCACACCTCGATTTACCTTCAACTAATACTTTTATAGTACCGTCAGGTAACTTAAGCATTTGCAAAATAGTACCTAAAGTACCCATTTTGAATAAATCCGTAGCATTTGGATCTTCAATAGAAGATTTTTTTTGAGTTAGTAAAACTATATCTTTATTTTCTTCCATTACCATTTGAATAGCATTAATTGATTTAAGTCTTCCAACAAATAGAGGAGCAATCATGTTTGGAAATATAACAATATCTCTGAGAGGTAGAATTGGGTAAGTTAAGTTTTTCAAAATTATATCCTTAAGAAATTTATTAGTTAAACTATAAATATAAATGATACATTTTTTTAAAACTTCAAGTTCAAACTATATTAAATAGTATTTTTTATTTCTTTAGAATTTTTCTCATGAACTAGTAAAGGCTTAGTACCTTTTTTTATAACTTCTTCATTAATAACAACTTCATTAATGTCAGGTTCAGAAGGTAACTCAAACATTGTATCCATAAGAATGTTTTCAATAATAGAGCGTAAACCTCTAGCTCCAGTTTTTAAACTTATGGCTTTTTGAGCAATTGCTCTTAGAGCATTTTCTCTGAATTCAAGTTTTGTATTCTCCATTTCAAATAATTTTTGGTATTGTTTTAGGAGGGCATTTTTAGGCTTAGTTAATATCGTTATTAAAGCTGCCTCGTCAAGATCTTCTAATGAGGCAAGTACTGGTAGCCTTCCAATAAATTCAGGTATTAAACCATATTTAACTAAATCCCCTGGCTCAACGTCTTTTAAAATTTCAGATGAAGAAATTTCTTTTTGGTTAATTATCTCTGCACCGAATCCCATCGAAGAACCTTTATTTCTATTTGCAATTAATTTATCTAATCCTGCAAAAGCACCACCACATATAAAAAGTATGTTTGTAGTGTCAACTTGAAGAAATTCTTGTTGAGGATGTTTTCTTCCACCTTGCGGTGGGACGGCTGCAATTGTACCTTCCATTATTTTTAATAATGCTTGCTGTACACCTTCACCACTTACATCTCGTGTAATAGATGGATTTTCTGACTTTCTAGAAATCTTATCAACTTCATCTATGTAAACAATACCTCTTTGAGCTTTTTCTACATTATAATCTGAAGCTTGTAATAATTTTAAAATAATATTTTCAACATCTTCACCAACATATCCAGCTTCAGTAAGTGTTGTTGCATCTGCCATAGTAAAAGGAACATCTAATATTTTTGCTAAAGTTTGAGCGAGTAAAGTTTTACCACATCCAGTCGGTCCTACTAAAAGAATATTAGATTTTGATATTTCAATGTCATTCACATCTGTCAAATTAGCTAATCTTTTATAATGATTGTGAACAGCAACTGAAAGAACCTTTTTTGCTTTAGTTTGACCTATAACATAGTCATCTAATATTTTACATATTTCGATAGGTGTTGGGATACCGTCTTTATTTTTTGTTATTGAGGTTTGATGTTCCTCTTTAATTATATCCATGCATAGTTCGACACATTCGTCACATATAAAAACTGTTGGACCTGCAATTAACTTTTTTACTTCATGTTGACTTTTACCACAAAATGAACAATATAGTGTCGTTTTGTTTTTTCCTTCATTTTTTTGTTCATCCATGATTATTCCTCAAACTCTAATTACATAATAATAATCTATAAGTTTATTTTAAAAAGCAATATATTTATCATAATTGTCTTATTTAACATTTGGTCTTTTTTCAACAACTTCGTCAATTAAACCAATTTTCACAGCATCTTCAGGAGAAAGAAAAGTATCTCTATCCATTAAAGCTTCAATTTCTGCAATTTTCTTGCCAGAATGCTTAACATAAATTCCATTAAGTCTTGAACGGAGATTAATTATTTCTTTGGCATGAATTTCAATATCGCTTGCTTGACCTTGAAAGCCCCCAGAAGGTTGATGTGTCATTATTCTAGCATTAGGTAAGCAATATCTTTTATTTTTAGCACCAGCAGTTAACAACAAAGAACCCATACTTGCAGCTTGTCCAATACAAACTGTAGAAACATCTGGCCTAATATACTCCATTGTATCATATATTGATAAACCAGAAGTAACCACCCCACCTGGTGAGTTGATATACATAGAAATATCTTTTTTTGGGTTCTCTGCTTCTAAAAATAATAATTGAGCACAAACTAATGAAGCCAAGTTGTCATCCACAGGCCCAACAAGGAAAATTATCCTTTCTTTAAGTAATCTAGAGTAAATATCATACGACCTTTCACCTCTACTTGTCTGCTCGACAACCATTGGTACTAATGCACCAATTTCATTGACAGAAGAAATGGGATTATAAATTTTATCGATCATATTTCTAAACTCCTTAAATAATAGTTATTGCCTCTAGATCAGGATTTTTGAGTTGTTTTTTTTATTGATTTTTTTATTTTGTTTTTATCAATAGATTTATTTGATTTTTTTGCTTTTTTGGCTTCATTTTTCAAATCCACTTCATCTTCTTTGTACAGTTCTTCAACAGTCACTGTTTTTTCTTTAACGTTTGCTAATTCTAAAATAAAATCTATGATTTTATTTTCAAATATTGGCCCCGATAATTGCTGTTGAGCTTCAGGATTATTTTTCATATAGTCCATAATCTGCTTTTCCTGACCTGGATATTTTTGTATTTCTGTCATCATTGCGTTTCTTGTATCTTCTTCTTCAACTTTAATATTATTTTTTCTTCCTATTTCTGAAAGTAACAATCCTAACCTAACCCTTCTTTTTGCAATTTCAGAGGCATCTAATTTTTCTTCTTTTGTCATACCCTTATCAGGATCTGGGTTTGTTTCTCCACCTCTGTTTGTATCGGGTTTTGAATTAGGATTCATAGCTTTGCAAATATTTATATATTCTTCTTTTTCAAGCGTTTCTGGTAATTCAAAAGACACCGCATCAGCCAACTTATCTAATATTTGTCTTTTTGCTTTTTCTCGGCTGGCTTGATCATACTGTTTTGAAATTTGTTCCCGAACAGCTTTTTTTAATCCATCTAAATCATTCATACCCAATGTTTTTGCAAATTCATCGTCTATTTTAGTTTCAACATCTTCTCTAATTTCATTTACTTTTGTTTCAAAAACAGCATCTTTACCTGCCAAATTTTTAACTTGGTAATTTTTGGGAAAGGTTACTTTAACTTCAGTAGTTTTTCCTTTGGTAGATCCAATTAATGCATCTTCAAACCCAGGTATAAATGTGTTTGAACCTAACTTTAAGTTATGACCTTTTGCTTCTCCACCTTCAAATGGTTCATCGTTAACTCTACCTACAAAATCAATTACAAGCGTATCACCTTTCTTTGCTGCTCTATCATTAGTTATTACTCTTGTACCAACATTTTCTTTAGCTATTTTTTCTACCGCGGCTTTAATATCTTTTTCACTTATTTTAACAACTGGTTTAATTATGTTTAGGGATGATAATTCTGGTATTTCAAAATCAGGCATTATTTCAACTAATAGCTTTGCCTTTAGATCCTTACCTTCTTCAAATGATACTATTTCTATTTTTGGTTGAGATGATGGTGTTAATTTATTTTTTTCCATTGTATCTTTGGTAGCAGTATCTACCGATTCTCTAACTACCTCACCAAGAACTTGTTTCCCAAATCTATTCTTAACAACTGAAACAGGAACTTTTCCTGGTCTAAAACCTGGAAGATTCGCCTCCTTAGCTATACCCTCAAGCTTTTGGTCAACTAATTTTTCAATCTCATTCTTAGTTATTATTACTTCAAATTCTCGTTTTAATCCTTCTGATAGGGTTTGCGTAACAGCCATTTTGATTTTACCTCTTAAAACTGATAGTCATTTTAAAATTATTGGTGCGGGCGAAGGGACTTGAACCCCCACACCTTTCGATACAAGAACCTAAATCTTGCGCGTCTACCAGTTCCGCCACGCCCGCATTTATATTATATTTATCAAATAGCTAACTTAGGAGAGCACAAAGGTCAAGTTAGAATGATTAAAATTAAAATGGGGCGAGTGACCGGCTTCGAACCGGCGACCTCAGGTACCACAAACCCGCGCTCTAACCAACTGAGCTACACCCGCCATAATAATTATAAACAATAACATTTAAGTCAAATAATTTAATAAAATCTTTATTTTAAATATAGTGTAGGTATAAATATTTAAAAAATTAAAATTAATCAAGGTTTATTAAATGAAAACTAATTATGATTTAGCATCTAGAAGTTATAAACTTGGAACTGAGACTGCTTTCACTGTATTAGCAAAGGCAAACAAGCTAGCTTCTGAAGGACAAAACATAATCAATCTAGGAATTGGTCAACCAGACTTTAAAACACCTCAACATATTGTAGAGGCAGGCATAAAGGCTCTCAGAGATGGACATCACGGTTATACGCAATCTACTGGTATTCCAAATCTAAGAGAAGCCGTTTCAAATGATATTAAAAAAAGGTATAATCAAAATATTTCACCAGAACGTATTATGATTGTTCCAGGCGGTAAGGTTATAATATTTTTTTCAGCAATGTTAATGGGTGAAAAAAATAAAGAAATTTTATACCCAAATCCAGGATTTCCAATTTATGAATCAGCCATAAATTATTCCGGCGCAAAATCAATACCTTATCAATTAAGAGAGGACAAAGGCTTTTCATTTTCAGCTGAAGATATACTTAGTAAAATTAATAGAAATACTAGTTTAATTATAATTAATAGCCCAGCAAACCCAACCGGAGGTGTAGTTCCTAAAAGTGAACTGGAAAAGCTAGTTATGGGTTTAGAAAAATATCCAGATATAGTTTTAATGAGTGACGAAATTTATGATCAATTCTGTTTTGGTGAAAATGAGTTTACATCAATGTTACAATTTCCTGAACTCAGAGATAGGCTAATAATTTTAAATGGGTGGTCTAAAACATATGCAATGACTGGATGGCGCTTAGGTTACGGTATTTTCCCAATTAAACTTTACGAAATAGCAGAAAAACTTGCTGTGAATATTCATTCATGTGTTAATTCAAGCGCTCAATATGCGGCATTGGAAGCATTAAATGGTCCTCAAAACTGTGTTTCAGAAATGAATAATCACTTTAAAAGACGTGCTCAATTAATGTATACTAAATTAAATGAAATAGGTGGATTTTCTTGTCAAAAACCAAATGGGGCTTTTTATTGTTTTCCAAACATAACTGGAACAGGGAAAAACTCTATAGAAATTCAAAATATATTATTAGATAATTTAGGAGTTGCTACAGTGGCAGGTACATCTTTTGGTAAATATGGTGAAGGTTATATTAGACTATCATGTGCTAATTCAGAATCTGCAATTGAAGAAGCGATTTCAAGAATTAAAAATTATTTTAATTAAATTTTATGCTTAATTTTTAATCATTTTTTATTTATTAGTGCATTTGCGTAAAATTTATTTTGTTTAAAATATAAATAATTATATTTATTTTTTGAGGATGTTACAAATGAAAAAAATTGAAGCTATCATAAAACCTTTTAAATTAGATGAAGTTAAAAATGCCCTTTCACTTATTGGTATTCAGGGTTTAACTGTTTATGAAGCAAAAGGGTTTGGAAGACAAAAAGGCCATACTGAACTGTATAGAGGCGCTGAATATGTTGTCGATTTTCTTCCTAAGGTAAAAATAGATATTGTTGTCGATGACGAACTTGTAGACTCCGCTGTTGAATGCATAGAAGAATCTGCAAAAACAGGCAGGATCGGTGACGGTAAAATTTTTGTATCATCAATCGAAAGAGCCATTCGGATAAGAACTGGTGAAAAAGGAAACGAAGCTATTTAATAAATTTATGGAGTAGATAAATGTCAGATGCAAAAAAAATCATCGATACTATAAAAGAAAAAGAAATTCAATTTGTGGATTTACGCTTTACTGACCCTAGAGGAAAAATGCAGCACCTATCTCAACATGTGAGTACGATTGATGAAGAATCGCTAGCTGAAGGATTTATGTTTGATGGATCATCGATTGCCGGTTGGAAAGCTATAAATGAGTCCGACATGAAGTTAATGCCTGATTGTTCAAGATCTATAGTCGATCCTTTTTTTTCTCAGCCTACATTATCTATTTTCTGCGATGTGTTAGATCCTATTTCAGGTAATCCATATGAAAGAGATCCAAGATCAACAGCCAAAGCTGCATTAAAATACATGGAAAGTTTAGGCGTTGGCGATACAGCTTATTTTGGGCCTGAACCAGAGTTTTTTGTTTTTGACGATGTTAAATATCAAGCTGAAATGAACTCATCTTTCTACAAAATCAATTCAACCGAAGGCCCATACAATTCAGGCAGCGATTTTGAAGAAGGTAATATGGGTCACAGGCCTGGTATCAAAGGTGGTTATTTCCCTGTTCCACCTGTAGATTCTGCACAAGACTTGAGAAGTGAAATGGTACTATCATTAGTTGAAATGGGGGTTCCTATGGAAAAACACCACCATGAGGTGGCCCCATCTCAACATGAATTAGGACTAAAATTCGGAACCTTAATAGACACTGCAGATAACGTTCAATTGTATAAATATGCAGTTCATAATGTTGCTCATTCATTTGGGCAAACAGCAACTTTTATGCCAAAACCCGTGGCAGGTGATAATGGTACTGGGATGCATACTCATCAGTCAATATGGAAAAATGGAAAACCAGTATTTGCTGGTAGCGAATATTCAGGTTTGTCAGAAACATGTTTACACTATATTGGAGGTATTATTAAACATGCGAAAGCAATTAATTGTTTTACTAACCCTTCAACCAATTCTTACAAAAGGTTAATTCCTGGCTTCGAAGCCCCTGTACTTTTAGCTTATTCAGCTAGAAATAGATCCGCTTCATGCAGAATTCCTTTTGTTGGAAGCCCTAATGGCAAAAGAGTTGAAGTTAGATTTCCTGATGCTACCGCCAACCCTTATTTAGCATTTTCAGCGATGTTAATGGCTGGATTAGATGGTATTCAAAACAAAATTCATCCTGGTGATCCAATGGATAAAGACTTGTATGAATTACCTGAAAGCGAATTGCAGGACATTCCAACAGTTTGTGGTTCACTTAGAGAAGCTGTTGACGCACTGAAAAATGATATGTCTTTCTTAACAAAAGGCGAAGTTTTTACGGAAGATCAATTAGAAGCTTATATTGATTTAAAAATGGAGGAAATTATTGAATTTGAACATGCTCCACATCCTATAGAATTCAAAATGTATTACTCTAGTTAAATTAGTAGATTTTTTTTTAAAAACCCAACTTTTAGTTGGGTTTTTTTATTTGAAAAATATATATATTTTGCTAAATATCGTATTAAAATTTTTAAACACAAATTACTTAATTAAATACTCATGAAACAAAATTTGTTAGATAATTATAGTGCTTCAGAAATTGAAATTTTAGAAGGGTTAGAACCTGTTCGTCACAGACCAGGTATGTATATTGGTGGTACAGACAATAATGCACTACATCATTTAGTTAATGAAATAATTGATAATTCAATGGATGAGGTAGTAGCTAAATACGCGACAGCGATAAACGTAAATCTACTTTGTGATAATACTATTAATATATTTGATAATGGTAGAGGTATACCTGTAGATAACCATCCAAAATTTAAAGATAAATCAGCTTTAGAAATTATAATGACCACTCTTCACTCTGGTGGAAAATTTTCAAATAAAAACTATACAACTTCAGGTGGTTTACATGGTGTTGGTGCGTCTGTTGTAAATGCTCTTTCATCTTACATGAAAGTGGAAGTCATAAGAGAGGGCTACATGTATGTTCAAGAATTTTCAAAAGGTTTACCAATAACACGTCTCATAAAAAAAGAAAAAATTAATAGAAATAATGGAACGTCTATTACTTTTAAACCTGACACTGAAATATTTGGTAAAAATAACCTGTTTAACCCTGCAAAAATTTTTAACATGTTGGAAAATAAAGCCTATTTATTTAAGGGTGTACAAATCAATTGGCAGTGTGATGAAACTTTAATAAAAACAGATAATGATTTTCCAGCTTCTAAAAAAATTTGCTATGTAAATGGAATTTTAGACTTCATGAAACATAAAACTTCTTCTAATGCACTTTTTTCCTCTTCTTTTTTTCATGGAAGTGTAAAAATTGAAGATGAAACTGTTGAATGGATTATTAGTTGGTTAGCAGATTATGAACAAGGTTTCGTAGAAACTTTCTGTAATACTGTACATACCCCACTTGGTGGAACACATGAAAATGGTTTAAGACTTGCACTGACTAAAGGAATTAGAAATTTCTCTGAATTAAAGGGATTTAAAAAAGCTAATGAAATTGTATTTGATGACTTAATGACATCAACTGGAACAATTTTGTCAGTCTTCATTAAGGAGCCACAATTTCAAGGTCAAACAAAAGAAAAACTTGTAAATTCATTTACTACTAAAATTGTAGAAACTGCTATTAAAGATAGGTTTGAAACTTGGTTATCAAACTTAAAAGAAATTGGAGAGGCAATATTAAATCGAACTATTAATAATTTTGAGGAAAGAAAAAGAAAAAAAAAAGAAAAAGAAATTTCTAGAAAAACAATTTCGAAGAAAATTCGTTTACCTGGCAAACTTGCTGATTGCTCAAGCGATAGTTTTAGTGAGTCTGAACTTTTTATAGTTGAAGGAGATAGTGCTGGAGGTTCTGCAAAACAAGCTAGAGAAAGAACTACTCAAGCGGTTCTCCCTCTGAAGGGAAAGATTTTGAATGTTGCAAGTGCTTCAAATGACAAAATGTTACAGAATCAAGAAATTAATAACTTAAAACAAGCGATGGGTCTTGAAAACTCCAAAGTTGATAGTATTGAAAGTCTTCGATACAATAAAATAATAATAATGACAGATGCAGATGTTGATGGTGCTCACATTGCAGCTTTACTACTAACTTTTTTTTACACTAACTTCCCTGAAATTATTGAAAAGGGACATCTTTACATAGCTCAACCACCTTTATATAGGATATCATTAAACGATAAGTCGTATTATGCTCTTACAGAAGAAAGCAAAAATAAAATTATAAATGAGAAATTTAATGGAAAAGGACAAGTAAGCCGCTTTAAAGGATTAGGTGAAATGCCACCATATCAATTAAAGGAAACTTCCATGTCACCTAAAACTAGAAATTTAATCAAAATAACTCTTCCGAAAAGAAATTTAAAAGAAGCTGATGATAGAAGAGCTGTGGATAATTTAGTAAATGTTTTAATGGGAAAAAAGCCAGAACTCCGATTTAAATATATTCAAGAAAACGCTAGTAGTGTAAATCAATTTGATATCTAAAAAATTAGAATATTCTCAATTATTTGACTTTTTCTTGAATATATAATTAAAGAAATTTTATTACGAAGAGGAAATTATAGTGAAGTTTGTAGATTTTGGTTTATGTAATGAAATTTTATCCTCTATAAATGATATAGGCTACACCAAACCAACAGAAATACAAAAAAAAGCTATACCTGGTATTTTGATGGGAAGAGATATATTAGGTTGTGCTCAAACTGGAACTGGTAAAACTGGTTCATTTATTATACCTTTAATTGAAATTTTAAATTGTGGAATTTCTAAATCAAGAATGCCAAGGTCTCTAATTTTAGCTCCTACTAGAGAATTAGCTATACAAATTGCTGAAGAATTTAATAAAGTTAACAAATATCTTAAACTTCAAATGGTATTATTAATAGGTGGAGTTCCATTTACTGAACAGGACAGTCAATTATCTAAAGGTGTTGACATGGTCGTTGCAACTCCTGGTAGACTTTTGGATCATATTGAAAGAGGTAAAGTTTTAACAAAATACATAAAATTTCTAGTTATTGACGAAGCAGATAGAATGTTAGATATGGGTTTCATCCCAGATATAATTAAAATTAACAAATTATTACCTAAAATTAGGCAAACTTTATTTTTTTCTGCCACTCTTTCGCATGGAATTAGAAATATAGGGAAAGACCTGTTAATCAACCCTAAAGAAATCACTATTGATAATTATTCTTCAATATCGGGCAACATAGACAGTATTTTTATTCAGTCAAAGAACAAAAATAAAATGAACGATCTTAGGACAATACTACATATTGAAACCATTAATAATGCAATAATCTTTTGTAATAAAAAATCTGATGTTAATAAGCTGAATAATTATTTAAAAGCAAATAATTTCAAAACAGTTTCTCTTCACGGAAATTTGAGTCAAAGTTTGAGATTAGAATCTCTTAAAAAATTTAAAAATAGATCGGCTGAAATTTTAATTGCTTCCGATGTTGCGGCTAGAGGAATTGATATTGAAGGTTTAACCCATGTTTTTAATTTTGATGTACCCAATAACCCTGAGGATTACGTCCATCGTATTGGCCGTACTGGAAGAGCAGGTAATAAAGGTAAAGCATATACAATTTTTAATAAAAATGATGAAAAAAATATTTTTCTTATTGAAAAACTTATAAAGAAAAAAGTAAATAAAATTACTATTGATAATTATATTATTTCTAATAAACTTTCAAATCAAAAATTGTCTAATCTAAATAATGATAATAATAAAATTAAGCATAAAAATAAAATCAAACTAGATTTACTACCTGTTGAAAATTATTTGAATTTTAAGGAAAGTGGTAAAATTCCAAATTTCTTAAATACAAAATAACTAAATTAAAGCTTTTTGAATTATTTCTGATAAATCATTAGAAATAATAGGTTTATTTATATTTTTTAAGACTCTCCTTATTTTATTTTTTCTTTCATTTGTATAGTTATTAAATCTAGTTAGAGGTAGGATTAATCTTGCAGCTACCTGGGGATTACTTTTATCAATAATTGCCACTTGTTCAGAAATGAATTTATATCCAGAGGAGTCATTTGAATGAAATAATAAAATATTTTCTCTTTGAAAAGTGTTTAATACAGATCTCAGTTTATTAGGATTTTTATAATCAAAGGCTTTATGTTTTAACAAAGTTTTTATAAAATTTAAGCCTTCTGCTCTGATATTTAAAGTTGCCATCATTTCAAACCATTTTTCTACCACTAGATCATTTTTCTCCCATTTTTTATAAAAATTGCTTAGATACTCTAATGCTGTTTTATGATTTCCTAAACAAAGTGATTTTAAACCTATTATTGAAAGGGTCATGTTTTTACTAGTTGAAATTTTTTTAGCTATTTCAATACCAATTTTATTATCAATCAATAATAGATATTTAAGTATTTTTTCAACTAAAGCTCTTTCATCTATAAATTGATGGTCATGTATTTTATTTTTCATTAATTTAAGAATACTAATTTCAAAAACTTCTTTTAAACTTGACGCAATCTTTTTCATAAAATCTTTTTTTCTTTTATACATAATAATTGGGTCAACAGTATCTGATAAACTTTCAAATGAATTACGAGATGGTAATTCTAAAAGCAATGCCAACAAAGAATAATTGATACTTTCTTCTAAAATTAATTTTTCAAGCGTGGTTACAAAAATTTCTAGATTATCATCATTTTCAAAACATCTAAGGTATAAATTTTGAGCCGCATCCCATTTGTTAAATGAATCGTTATCATATTTAAGTATATGGATGAATTCATTGAATTTAAAGTCTGTTTTTAATATTACAGGAGCTGAGAAATCACGTAAAATTGATGGTATTATTTCTTTTTCATTACAAACAATATTAATTTTGTCTTTACTTTTATATAATAAATATACATGTTCTATTTTTAATTGAGAGTTATTTAACCTAAATTTTAAAAGAGATCCTGTTTTATTTAAAATAGCAATTCTAATTGGAATTGGTAAATTGCTATTTTGATTATTCACACTTTGAAAAAAATTCAACTCCAATCCTGTTTCATTAGCTTTTCTTGTAATTTTCAAATTAGGTGTGCCAGATTGTGAATACCAATTCTCGAATATACTTAAATTTACTTTACTACCTTCAGCTAAGGCATGCAAAAAATCCTCGCAAGTAATAGCTTTTCCATCATATTTTTGGAAATATAAATCCATTCCTTTTCTAAAAAGCTTATTTCCGAGATAATTATAAATCATTCTAATTACCTCTGCTCCTTTTTCATAAATTGTAGGAGTATAAAAATTATTAATTTCTTGGTATTCATTTGGTCTTATTGAGTGACTATTTGATCCTGAGTCCTCTACAAACTGGACTGATCTTAATATTGAAACATCTTCTATTCTCTTTACACCTCTATTATTAGTATCAGCTGAAAATTCCTGATCTCTAAAAACAGTCAATCCCTCTTTAAGAGTTAGTTGGAACCAATCTCTACAAGTTACCCTATTTCCCGTCCAATTATGAAAATACTCATGTGCAACAATACTTTCTATATTTTGTAGATCTTTATCAGTAGCAGTATTTTCATCCGCAAGAATAAATTTTGAATTAAATATATTTAAACCTTTATTTTCCATTGCTCCCATATTAAAGTGACTTACAGCTACTATCATAAATTTTTTAAGATCGTATTCTAAACCATATTTGTCTTCATCCCACTTCATTGCTTTTTTTAAACTTTTCATAGCATAATTAGTAAGATGTTTATTTCCTATTTCTGTATAAATACTGATTTCAATTTCTTTTTTTGATAAAGTATTAAATTTAGATCTATTAACTTCTAAATTTCCTACAACCATAGCAAATAAATAAGAGGGTTTTGGAAATGGATCGTGCCAAATTTTAAACAATCTACCACCTTCTTTTTTATTTCTAATAATACCTTCTTCTATTAAGTTTCCATTTGAAAGAATAGTTTTATATTGATCTGAAACTTCTATTTTTACTGTAAATAAACTTAAGCAATCTGGTCTATCTGGGAACCAAGTAATTTTTCTAAAGCCTTCAGGTTCACATTGAGTACAAAACATATTATTACTTTGATAAATACCTTCTAATGCATGATTTTTTGAAGGAAATATTTTAACTTCAGTAATTGTTTTGATGATTTTTGAATTACTGGGAACGCTTATTTCAAGAACTTCATTTACTTTTTTTAATTTATCAATTTTTATATTTTTAGGTGCATTATCATCAATAATTAATTGGAATTTTTTTGTAACTAAATCTTCACCATTCAATTCCAAATGACTCTTAAGATCAAAAGTATGTACAACTTTATTGTTATTTTTTTTATATGTAACTTGTGATTTTACAATTGTAAATTCATCAAAAATTAATATTTCAAGGAAAATTTCGTATGGAAGCCAAAATAATGGTGTGTAATCAATTCTTCTTTTAATAACTTTTTTCATAACACATTTTTTTTAACTTTCTCTTGTATTAGTGTATGCAAGATTTGAATGTTCTTCACAGTATGGTCTTCCAGGTATAATAGGAGTTCCACAAAATGAAAAACCAGGTAATTTAGGATCACCTATGGGCCAACAACATCTATTTCTTGACCATTCAACTTCTCTTAACATTATTTTTAAAGGCAATTGCTGTGCAGTGTTTTTAGAAAAAGTTTTTTGATTTTTTCTTGGATCGCCTGATTTGGAAATTGGAGAGTTTCGTTTTGGTAAACCTAGTCTATGAGCCTTACCAGCAATAGCATTTCTTGAAACACCTATTTCAATTCCAATTTTTGTAATTGGTAGACCTTCATCCCATAATTTTTTTAATTTATTTAATTTTTGTTCGTCCCACACGGAGTTATTTTCCATAATACATCCCTCTTACCATAGATCTAAAAAATTTCCTGCTAAATTAATCTGACTTTCTATCATATATTTTCCATAATGAATAGAACGACCCAAATTTTTGGCTCTTTTTAACAATTCGGTCTCTTCTGGCTCCATAATTATATCTGCAATTACTGATTGAGGAGAGCTTTTTGTAACATCAAACGGTAATTTATCATTCTTATTTAAGCCTAAGCTAGTAGCATTGATTATCACATCAATCTCACTTAAAAAATATTCATCTTTAATATTAACAACTTCAACGTTTAAATCATTAGATATAACTTTAATTTTTTTTAATAAATTATCTGCTTTAGTCACATCACGATTTATTATTTTAAGAGACTTAATCTCTTCGTTTGCAATAGAACAAGCTATTGAAACAGCTGCACCACCAGCGCCAAAAATGCAGATATTTTTATTTTTTAATAAAAAATTTTGAGACTTAAAACCAGTTATAAAACCTTTTCCATCAAAGTTATTACCGATTAATTTTCTATTACTATCAAATTTTATCCAATTTACAGATTCTGTAAATTCCGCATCAGGCTCAAGGTAATCACATAATTTTGCTACTGCTTTTTTATGAGGAATAGTAACAGTCATTCCTTTAAAATTTTTAACTAGTTTTAAGGAATTAATTACAGACTCTAAATTATTTTCATTAGTATGAATCGGCACCAAAACTGCGTCTATTTTTTTTTCTTTAAAAATAGAAGTGAAAATTGTAGGAGCTTTTACATGATTAATTGGATCTGCAATACAGCCATAAAGTTTAGTAGAGCCAAACATGATTTAATTATTTTCATTTTTTTTAAAATTTAAAGACGCAGAATTAATACAATACCTTAACCCTGTAGGCTCAGGTCCATCTGGAAAAACATGTCCAAGATGTGCCTGACACTTTGAACAATGTACCTCTGTTCTTTTCATAAAAAATGAATTATCAACTGATTTACCAAGCACTTTTTCTGAGACTGGCTTGTAAAAAGAAGGCCAGCCTGACCCAGAATCATATTTTGTTTCACTTGAAAATAGAAGTGTATTACAACAAATACAGTTATAATCACCAAATTCTTTGTTATCCCAATATTGTCCAGAATAAGCTGGTTCCGTTCCATGCTCTTGGGTTACTCTGTATTGTTCATCCGTCAAATATTTAGTATTTTTTATCATTGTATAATTGCCAAAATTTTGATTTATATAATTCGAATTCTATTATTAATATAAATTCTCAAAAAAATAAATTTGTATTTTATTATTTAAGTAAATTTCTGATAAATAAAACTCTACTTATGAAAGTAATCCAACATAATATTCCAAAAATATATGCAATATAATTAATAAACTCATAAAATATAAGCATCATTATAAAACAAATGATTGTTTCAAAGCCTTCGGTAATCCCACCAACATAAAAAAATGATTTATTTTGCCCCTCAGAAATTAATAATTTATTTTTTTCTACTAACCACGAAGTAGCAAGAAATGTTGTTTGAGTAGCTACAAAACTTAACAATAAAAAACATATTGAATAAGTGTTTTTTAAATCTAAAAGTATAAAAGACATAGGAAAAATAATGTAAAATAAAAAATCAAAGACTATGTCATAAAAAGCACCAATATCCGTTTCTCCAATTAATCTCGCTAAAGCTCCATCCAATCCGTCACAAAATCTATTTAGGAATAAAAAAATTCCTGCATAAACGAACATTTCGTTTATAATAAAATAAGAACAAAAAAGTCCAAAACAGAACCCTGTAAAAGTAACTAAATTAGCTTTGATGTTATATTTTAGTAATTTTTTTGCAAATTTATTCAAAACCGGCTTAATTATTTTATTTATTTTTGCATCAATCATAAAAAATAATTTTTAGTTTAATTTATTTGGTATTATGAATAGTTGTTTGGGGTAAATTAAATCAGGGTTTTTAATTTTATCTTTGTTGAGCTCAACAATATCAATATAACGATTTCCTAATCCTAACCTTTGAAAAGCTATATTCCAAAGGGCATCTCCTTTTTGGACTATTACTAATGTTTTTCCTTCTGCATTCTCAATACTTTTACCACTTATCATTATAGAGTTTTTATGCAATATTTTACCATTTTTTCCTAACAAAACAGCAAATATCTTTTGTTTCCCAGCAATTAATTTACCAGGAATAGATAATGTCCATTCACCATTAATTATTTTAGTTGAGGAGGTTTCTTTTCCAGAAAAACCAGCATTTACCTGAACACCATTATAAGCTATTCCAGACAAGACAAGTTGTCCTACTTTTGAGTCATGTGCTAATGCTAAAATTTTAATGTTAGGTTTCTCTGTGATTTTTATATTTGTTTTTTCATCGTCTTTGGTTATATTTTCCTTTTTTTCTAAACCAGGAGCCTGAATTACTTTGGCATCTAATTTTCCTTGAGTATCAATAATGGCAACAATTGGAATGTCATTTTGATTGCCTGTTACATTAATAGCAACAGATTTCTTTGCAATAACTATTTTATTATCTTGAGTTGTTTGTCTAAAAGATAAAAAGTATTCTCCACCTTTTAACTGTTTTTCTGGAACAGCAACAAAATCTCCAATCTTATCACTAGTCGTAATAGCAATTACTTCTGAATTAGAAATAATCTCTATTTTTGAATTTGGTAATCCTTTTCCAGCAATAACAAGGCTGCCGTCTGGTCTTACTCTAACAACTTCTAGTTGAATTATTTCAGCAGTTTCTTCTCTAGTTGGTTTGACTTCAATTGGCTTTGCATCAATTACTTTTTTAACTAAAGGTACAACCACTTCCTTATTATCAATAGTTTCAGTTTCATAAAAAACTACAAATAAAGCTAATGCTGCTATTAATGCACCAGATATTAAAAAATATATTGCTTTTGAAGACTTCATAGAAAACCTTGTTAAAATCCGATATTTTATTTTAGGATAAATAATTAGAATAATATATTAATTTTTTAATTTTATTGTTTACGAGAGGTAGTTTTGAAAAAAAAGATATGTGTGTTTGGCGGTTCTAAATTAGGTAAAAATAGTGAAAACATAATTAATGCTCAAACTATTGGTCAAATTATTGCAGAAAATAATTTTGATATTGTTTTTGGTGGTGGTGAAAATGGTATAATGGGATCAGTATCTGAAGCAGCTGTTAAATACGGTTCTAAAACAACTGGAATAATACCTAAATTTTTAATTAAAAAAGACATACAAGAGACAAAACATTCAAAAAAATATAATACCAACTTAATAATTACTGAGAGTATGCACCAAAGAAAACAAATGATGTACGAAAAATCTAATGCTTTTTTGGTTTTACCAGGTGGGATAGGAACGCTTGATGAATGTTTCGAAGTTTTAACTTGGTGCCAATTAAGTCAAATTGTAAATAAAAAAGTTGGAATTATTAATTTTAACAATTTTTGGGATCCTCTTATTTCTTTGATCAATCATCTAATTAAAGAAGGATATATGGAAACATATAATTTGAATTATTTTGAAGAATTGAGAAACACAAATTCTTTAAAATTTTTTCTAAAAAATATTTAAAAATTGTATTTATTTATGTATGTATAGGTATATTTATAAGCATAACTTTTCTGAGAAAAATAAGGACATAAAATGTTAGATTTAATGAAAATAGCTGTTACTGAATCTGAAGGTGGTGACTTAAAAACTGTTCTTGAACAACTTTATCAAAATACCGACACAAGACCAAATGGGTATCCGAATGCAATCGTTTGGAAAGGCGGAAAACATGATAAGATTATAAATCCAGTATGCCATTCATTGACAGACGCTTACGCATTATTAGGAACTATTGCTGCCGCTGATATCTTAAATCTTCCTTTTTATGCAGTGCCAATGTGGTCACAAATACGACATGATACAAAACTTGAGGCATTAAGCTGGTTTGGAAACATGCAAAACACATCTATAAAATGGTCAACTGCTGGTGATGCATATGTTAATGACAGTTCTGGAAATAGAGTTGTTGTAATGGGAAAATCTGGTAATGCACCTTTAAGAACACAAGCAGGAGTATTTTGTAACGTTCGTCCATACGGTCCTATCACAGTTGTGAGATGTATGCCATGTTTGCCTTATTCACAAGATAAATCCAAATTTAGTGTTAATGAAAAAACTGGTATTGTACATACTGAAATGAACACTCCTGGAATTCAGATGGCTTATGCTTGTCGTCTATTTTTAAAGATGATTAATGATACAGGTAAATTAGGTAGAGTTGCTTTTAAACCAACACAAGCTATGGAAGATGGAATTAATGCAGGTATATTAATATGGCTTCTTGAAGGAACAAAATTCACTGTTGGTCGAAAATGGGCTGTAAATGCTTATGAAGAACATAAAACAAACATTGACAAGATAATTTCTCTTTTACCTAAAGACTTTAAAGATGGTATGGAAAATTGGTCTGGAAGAATTGAACAACACATTTCTGATACGAATTATGGATTATTAGTGTGGGATATAATTAACAAACAAGAATGTATAATATTAGCAACTGATTTAGATGGTGATAGATTGACTGATTTACTTGCTGATATATCTGACCCATTAAGAGATTTTGGCACAAAAATTCTTAATTATGCTAATAGTAATATTGATATAGATACAGCTTGGAAATCTATGGGTTACACAACTGGTAACGGAAGAGACATGACCTCAGTAATGCATAGAATGTCTGGACCACCTATCCATGAGCAAACACTAGGATCAGCTGATGCTATGCTTTTAAGACTTCTTGATGGAGATGAAACCATGGGTGGAACAAAAAAACCTTACGACCCAAGAATTCATTTTGTTTTAATTAGAGACGCGTACTTAGATGCTAATCCAAATAATGTTGAACTTAGAAATTGGTTAGATAATGTTCTAAATATATTTGATGGGATATATGGTAATAATAGACCTGGTTTTATTGAAGGTTATAAGGCCCTTAAAAAGGCCATTAAGCCATGGTGATTTTAATTCAAGGCTGGCTCTAATCTGTCCATAATTTCGTTTATGAAGCTTTGCTGAGCTGCAAAACATATTCTTAAGTGACCTTCACCTGACTCTCCAAATGCAATACCTGGTGCAACACCAACATTAGTATCAATAATTAATTTTTTTGCAAATTCTAAAGAATCTTTTATACCCTTCACTTTAAAAAAAGCATAAAATGCGGCTTCAGGAACACTACACTCAACTTGCTTCCAATCAACTAATCTTTCAAACATAATATCTCTAGATTTTTTTAAATTTTGACGTACTTCTTTGGTAAGAATTTTATAATTTTGCAATGCTGACATTAAACCAGTTTGGAGAAATTCTGGAACACCCGTTGTTGTGATTTGGACTAATTTAGCTATGTGAGGTCCTAACTCTTCAGGATGTGTTATCCAACCAATTCTCCATCCTGTCATATTAAAGCTCTTTGAAGCTGAATTGATGACTATTAATTTATCATTTGGCTTAGATAATTGAAGAAAGCTTGGCGACACATCATCATTAAACATTATTTGATGATAAACTTCGTCAGAAATTAACCAGCACCCCATTTCTCGAACATGATTTAATAGGGTTTCTTGCTGTTTTTTTGACATTACCCATCCTGTTGGATTTCCAGGACTATTAACAAAAACCATTTTTGTTTTGTGCGTGATTGTATTTAATAGTTTTTCAAAATCTAGTATCCATTGACTATCTTTTAAACTTAGTGAAACTTCTTTTATATTACCTTTTTTTAATAAAACTGATGACCTTATGTTAGGCCATACAGGACCAACCATTACAACTTCATCTCCATCACTGATAATCAAATCACAAATCAACCTAAGTCCCATCATTCCACCTGTAACAACACTATGATGTTCAGGCTTCGTATTGATATTAAAAACTTCATTCATATATTTTGAGACTTCTGAACGTAATTGAGGTACGCCGTTTTGATATGTATAAAATGTTTTTCCTTCATTTAAAGCCTCAATAGTTTTGTTGTTAATTAAATTACTTGTGGATGTATCACCTTCCCCAAACCAAGCAGGATAAATATAATTTCCACTCTCTAGTTGATATTTTCTTCCAAAATTTGCAATTTTCATAATTGCAGTTTCTTTAAAGGAAACTATTTCTTCATTTAAATTTTCTAACAATATATTCTCTAAATTTTAAGTTTAATGTAATCTTTTATCTTATTAATAGCTTGTAGACTATTTTTTGGATCTGATCCTCCAGATTGAGCCATATCCGGTCTTCCACCACCTCCTTTACCTCCTAAAATTGCTGAAACTTCATTTACCATTTCAACTGCACTAAATTTAGAAGTGAGTGTTTTATCTACCGCAACTACAATTGATGCTTTCTTGTCAATTTTACTAATTAAACAAACAATATTTGAATTATTGTTTTTGATAAAGTTTTCGGCGTTAGGCTTTAACTCTTTAACTACTAAATCATCGTAAATTTTATACTCAAATACTATTCCATTTAATGTCTCTTTAGTTGACTTATTATCGTAATTTGTATGAGATTTATTTTTCAGAAGTTTTAATTCTTTGTTCATCTTTTGATTTTCTGAGACTAATTGCTCAATTTTTTTTGTGACTTGAGTACTATTTGTTTTTAGAGAAGAGGTTATATATCTAATTTTATCTATCTGGGTGTTATAATAGTTTATCGCAGCAATATTTGTTAAAGCTTCAATTCTACGAACTCCAGATGAAACACCAGTCTCTGATAATATTTTAAAGGTTGAAATTTCAGAAGTATTTTTCACGTGTGTACCTCCACATAATTCAACTGACCAAGCCTCTCTTTCATTATCTAAACTCTTCCCAATTGATACTACTCTGACTTCATCTCCATATTTTTCTCCAAATAGAGCTATAGCTCCTTTTTCAATAGCCCTATCGGGAGACATAACTTTAGTGGTAACTCTATCGTTACAAAATATTCTATAATTTACTTCATCTTCAATTTCTTTAATTAATTCTGAGGAAATTGGTTTTTGGTGACTAAAATCAAATCTTAACTTTTCATTAGTAACCAATGAACCTTTTTGAGCGACGTGTAAACCTAATTTTTGTCTTAATGCTTCATGAAGAAGATGAGTTGCTGAATGATGTGAACATATTTGTTTTCTGAAATCTAAATCTATTATTTGTTTGATTATATCACCAACTGTGATTTTTCCTGATACAATTTCTATTGTTGAAACATATATAATTTTACTGTTTCCAAAATTAATTTTTTTAGAACTTAAAATATTAGCTTTAAAATTTTTTGCTACAATAACCCCCTTGTCAGATATCTGGCCACCAGATTCAGCATAAAAAATTGTCTCATTGCATATAATATCAGCTCGTTCATTAGCAAAAACATTATCTAAAATTTTATTATTCTTTATAATTAAATCAATTTTAGTTTCTAAAGTATTTTCATCATATCCTTTAAAGTTAGTGGATGGTAAATCTAATAATAATTTTAAAATATCTTGGCTATAAGCATTATCACCTGAACCTGACCAGGTCTGTCTTGCTTTAATTTTTTGTTGATTCATAGATTTTTCAAAACCCTGGTGATCAACCTTCCATCCATACGATTTTAATACATCCTCTGTTAAATCTAATGGAAATCCGTATGTATCATATAATTCAAAAGCTTTATGACCTGAAAGTACGCCTGGAGAAATTTTATCGTCTATTTCATTCATTAATAAACTCATACCTCTATCAAGTGTATCTTTAAATTTAATTTCTTCATCCTTTATTATGTTTTCTATAGTCAATTTTTGAGTTATTAATTCTGGAAAAGCCTCACCCATTTGTTCAATTAAAGATTTAACTAACTTGAATATCACTGGATCACTTGCGCCTAAAAGATGAGTGTGGCGCATTGCTCTTCTCATTATTCTTCTTAATACATATCCACGACCTTCGTTGCTGGGTAAAACTCCCTCAGCAATTAAAAAAGAAATTGATCTTAAATGATCCGCTACAACTCTATGAGATACAATATTATCTTTTGTTTTTTCTACACCTGTAACTAATGAAGAAGCATCAACTAGATCTTTCATCATATCTGTCTCATAATTATTATGAGTATTTTGCAGAACGGCCGATATTCTTTCTAGACCCATTCCTGTATCAATACTTGGCTTAGGTAAATTAACTCTTTCATTTTTTGAAATTTGTTCAAATTGCATAAACACTAAATTCCAAATTTCAATAAATCTGTCACCATCTTCATTTTTAGAACCAGGAGGTCCTCCTTCAATCAAGGGACCATGATCATAAAATATTTCTGAGCAAGGACCACAAGGACCTGTATCGCCCATACTCCAAAAATTATCACTAGTACTTATTTTGATTATTTTTTCATCACTCAATCCAGAAATTTTTTTCCATAAATTTTCAGCATCTGTATCATCATGAAAGATTGTAACCAGCAATTTTTCTTTTGGAAGACCATACTCTTTTGTTAATAATTCCCAAGCTTGAAATATTGCTTTCTCTTTAAAATAATCTCCAAATGAGAAATTACCTAACATTTCAAAAAATGTATGATGTCTAGCTGTTCTACCTACATTTTCAAGATCGTTATGCTTTCCACCAGCACGTAGACACTTTTGCGAACTTACAGCTCTATTGTAGTCTCTTATTTCTAACCCAGTAAAAACATTTTTAAACTGTACCATACCAGCATTTGTAAAAAGCAGAGTTGGATCATTATTCGGCACAAGATTACTCGAAGTTATAACTTCATGATCATTTTTATTAAAATAATTTATGAACTTAGAACGAATTGCATTTACAGAATTTTTAGAATTATTCATGTGTTAAACTAGCATATTACCTATACTCCTTGATAACATCAATTTAACAAAATACAAAACTACAATAAATTTATTTTTCTTCTTCAGGGATTTGTTGTTCAGGATTCATTAAAATTTCTTCAACTAGAACTGTATTTCCTTTAATTTTATCCTCTATTTCTGTAGCAATTTCAAAATTTTCATTAAGAAAGTTTTTAACATTTTCTCTGCCTTGACCTATCCTTTGATCATTATATGAAAACCATGACCCAGATTTTTCAATTATATCTGCAGATACTCCGAGATCAACTATCTCACCATTTTTAGAAATACCTTCACCATACATAATATCAAATTCGACTGTTCTAAATGGAGGTGCAACCTTATTTTTTACAACTTTTACTCTAGTTTGATTCCCTATTATATCATCTTTGTCTTTAATTGCTCCTATTCTTCTTATATCCAATCTAACAGATGCATAAAACTTAAGGGCATTTCCTCCTGAAGTTGTTTCTGGATTACCAAACATAATTCCTATTTTTTGTCTAATCTGGTTTATAAATATTACTAAACAATTAGATTTAGAAATTGATGAAGTTAACTTTCTTAGAGCTTGACTCATTAACCTAGCCTGCAGACCCATATGACTGTCACCCATATCCCCTTCTAGTTCAGCTCTAGGAACTAATGCTGCTACAGAATCAACTACTAAAACAGATATAGCCCCTGATCTAACTAATGTGTCTGCTATTTCTAATGCCTGTTCTCCTGCATCAGGTTGAGAAATTAGTAGATCATCAATATTTACTCCTAATTTTTTTGCATATACTGGATCAAGAGCATGTTCTGCATCTACAAACGCACAAGTCCCTCCTGTTTTTTGCGCTTCTGCTACAACATGCAGTGCTAACGTTGTTTTACCTGAACTTTCAGGTCCATAAATTTCTACAATTCTTCCTTTAGGTAATCCACCTATACCAAGAGCTATATCTAGACCTAGTGAACCGGTAGATATAGCTTGCACATCTAAATTTTCTCCAGATGTGCCTAACTTCATAACAGAGCCTTTACCAAAAGCTTTTTCTATCTGTCCAATTGCAGACTCTAAAGCTATGTTTCTATTTTTATCTTGATTTGACATCTTAATAACCTCAGCACTCATTCTCTATCTCCTTACTGACACACGATTACAATTCTTTCAACAAATAAATATCATAAGATAATATTCACCTTTTGTTCTTTTGTCAACCAATGTTCTTATTTTGTTCTTATGTTGTAAAAAAGTTATTTTAAAGGAAATTATTCGTCTTTATGGATTTTTTCCATTTTTTCATGTCGTTCTTGTGCATCTACACTTAAAGAAGCAATTGGCCTTGCTTTCAAACGACCTAATCCTATTGGCTCGCCTGTTTCTTCACAATATCCGTATGTTTTTAAATCTATTCTTCTTAATGCAGCATCGATTTTACTAATAAGTTTTCTTTCCCTATCCCTAGTTCGCAACTGAATAGAAGCATCTGATTCTACCTGAGCTCTGTCAGCCATATCAGGTCTTTGTAAGCCTTCAGCAGATAAAGTACCTTTGGTGTCAGTTGCTTCTTCAAGTAATTCTGATTTCCAATTAATTAATTTTTGTCTAAAATACTCTAATTGATTATCATTCATAAATTCTTCATTAACAGAAGGTATATAACCTTCTGGTAAAACAATTCTATTTCCGAATATACCGCCTCGATCAGCACCATTTTCAAAATTTTCTTCCATTGTTACTTTTAATTTTCTTGTTGTACTCACTTTTATATTTCCTAAAAATTAAATATCATCTGTTATATAAAAACTTTAAAAAAGTTCAAGTGCGAAAATAAAAATTTAAATTTTGCTTAAATTCTGTGCTAATAATTAAATAAATAATACATTGAAAATTTGAAATTTAGTATTAATTATATAATTTAAAGTAGGTATTCCATTGAACTATTCTAATATTTTTAAATCATCCATAAATAAACTTAAAAACGAAGGTCAATACAGGAATTTCAACGAAATTGAAAGGAAAGCTGGTGAACATCCTAATGCATCGTGGGTAAAAGATTCAAAAAAGAAAAATGTAATTGTTTGGTGTTCAAATGATTATTTGGGGATGAGTCAAAATAAAATTGTTATAAATTCAATGATAAATTCAATTAAAAGAATGGGAATAGGTTCAGGTGGAACACGTAATATATCTGGGAACAGTAGTTCTATTGTAGATTTAGAAAATGAACTAGCTAATCTTCATTCGAAAGAAAAAGCTGTAGTATTTTCATCTGGATACGTCGCAAATGAGTCAACAATAAGTACTCTTCTTAATTTACTAGATAACGTAGTTGTTTTTTCTGACGAGAAAAATCATGCATCGATCATTTCAGGTATTAAAAAATCGGGAGCTGTGAAAGAAATTTTCAAACATAATGATTTAGTTCATTTAGAAGCTCTAATTAAAAAATATTCAGAAAACAAACCTAAAGTTATAATTTTTGAATCTATTTACTCTATGGATGGTGATTTTGGAGATATTAGTGGAATTTCTAAAATAGCAAAAAAATATAATGCTTTGACTTATTTAGATGAAGTTCACGCTGTTGGTATGTATGGGAAAAAGGGATCAGGTGTAAGTGAAGAATTAGGATTACAAAATTCAATTGATATAATTCAAGGAACATTAGGAAAAGCATTTGGAACAATGGGTGGATATATTACTTCTTCAAACATAATCTGTGATGCTGTAAGAAGTTATGCTAGTGGATATATATTTACAACTGCTTTACCACCTGCCCTTGTAAGCGCTGCATGTACTTCTGTCTGTTATTTGAAAAATTCTGATATAGAAAGGAAGCTTCAACAAAAAAACACAATGACACTTAAAACTTATCTAACAAAAGAAAACATAAATTTTATTGATAACAAAAGCCATATAGTCCCAGTAATGGTAAATAACCCTGTAAAATGTAAAGAAATTAGTAATATTTTGTTAAATGAATTTAATCATTACATTCAACCGATTAATTATCCAACTGTTCCAATTGGTACAGAAAGATTAAGAATTACACCTGGTCCTTTACATACGGAAAAAATGATTTCTGATTTAACAATTGCTCTTAAATATGCTTTCAATATAGCTAACAAAAATAATTACTCAAAAATTGCTTAAAAATTTAAAGATATTAAATTGACCATTTTAAAAAAACCTAATGATCACCCCGTTTTTCCTGATAAAAATAAGATTGGCGTATTACTTGTAAATTTAGGTACACCCGATGGTACTGACTATTGGTCTATGAGAAAATATTTAAAACAATTTCTTATGGACAAAAGAGTTGTAGATTTTTTCAGACCTTTATGGTGGTTAATACTAAATGGGCCTATACTTACATTTAGACCGTCAAAATCAGGAAGAGCTTATAAAAAAATATGGGATGAAAAAAATCATGGATCACCCTTAAGGGGATTTACAGTCAAACAAACAACAAAATTACAACATTTTTTTAAAAACAACCGCAATATTTTTATAGAATATGCCATGAGATATGGAAATCCTAGTATAGATAAAATTTTAAATAAAATGACAAAAAATGGATGTTCAAAAATTCTATTAGTTCCTCTTTATCCTCAATATGCAGCTAGTACTACTGCAACTGTTAAAGATGAAGTTTTTAAATGGCTATTAAAACAAAGATGGCAACCAGATATCCGAACAGTTCCTCCTTGGTTTGATAATAAAAATTATATAAAAGCCCTAGCTTTAACCATTTCAAAATTTTTAAAAAATAAAAGTAAAATAGACAAGTTAGTAGTATCTTTCCATGGTATACCAAAGAGATATTTCATGGCGGGTGATCCTTATCATTGTCATTGTATTAAAACTGCCCGATTACTTAAAGAAGAGTTAAAATGGCCAAAAAATAAATTTTTAGTTACTTTTCAATCTAGATTTGGCCCAGAGCCATGGCTTCAACCTTATACTGACGAAACAATTGTAGAATTAGCTAAAAAAGGGTCTAAAAACATTGCTATTATTGCTCCAGGTTTCATATCTGATTGCCTAGAAACACTTGAAGAACTAAATGTTGAGGCAAGAGAATTGTTTTTTGAGAACGGTGGAAAAACTTTTCAATATATTCCATGTCTAAATGACAACGAATTTTCAATTAAATTTTTAAACGAAATTATTAAACAAAATCTATTAGGTTGGAATTAAATTTTAATAGTCACTATAACTAATTTAGATTTTTAAAGTTAGTATTTACAATTATGGCATTAACACTTATAAAATAATTATTAAGCGGGTATTGTGTAGTGGTAAGACCTTAGCCTTCCAAGCTAATGACGCGAGTTCGATTCTCGCTACCCGCTCCATCTCATGTAAATCAATCGCCCTAAGTAGTTGATATGTAAGCATATTTTGTAATGTGTGCTTGGAGGGTAGACCAAATGGTAGACCATTTAAATGTTTCCTACTTATATAAAAAGTGTGGTGTGTATTATTTCAGCAAGCGTGTTCCGTGTGATGTGAGGTCATATTATAAGAGTGACCGAATAGTTATATGACTTAGAACTAAATCAAATGTATCAGCTATTCGTTCAAGTAAATCACTCTATCAAAAGCTTGATGATTATTGGACATCTATCAGGTTAACCAAGATGCAAGTTCCTGCTTCAACATATGCTTGTGAGCAAACCACCTATAAATAGCAATTCAAATGCTCCTTTATTATCTGAAGCTCTCACCACTTATCTGAAACTTAAAGGTGAAGGTAAAGATAAAATATTTGTCCGTGCTGCTAATAGAAACATCAAATATGTAATAGAACTTTTAGGTAATTTACCTATTGATGAATATAGCAGTAAAGATGCAGCCAAGTTACGTGACTTTTTGTTAGATAGAGGCTTATTGATATCATCTGTTAAAAGAATATTTTCGTCTATCCGTTCAATCATCAACTTATCAATAACTGAAGAAGGTATTGGTTGTATAAACGCTTTTAGTAAAACCTATATGCCAGAGAGCAATAATGTAGAGATTAGAAAGCCAATTCCAATAAATGATAAAAAGTTAATAGAAGTTACATCATCTTTGTTTGGAGATGTGTCTGCTGTTTTTAAATAAAAGTAACTATCTATACCTTACTCATACATAGTCATACAGACACTATAACCACATCTAATGTACCAGCGACACTGATTACACTATTAGTATTTCATTATGGAAGTCTACTTGATTTGTGGAGCGTTTCTTCCATCACATCTATGAATTACAGCATAGACTATTAACTTTTTTCTTAATTCAAAATTATCTTTTCTATGAGGGCTATTAATCATTGATAAAAAAGCTTTATGAGACGGATACCAAAAAGCTAATATTTCATCTAATGGTTCTAAATTTCCGTTAATTAAGTATGGAGCATACACTTTCAGAGACCATATAACTTCTCCTTTAACCTCACTTATCATTTTTTTATTAATTGACCTCCATTTTGAATATAGGTCACCATTTGGAAATTCACCCTTTAAATATCTATTTTGATTAATCATAAGAACTGGAAAATCATTATTTGATTTAGCTATGATTTCCATTTCGTCTCTATCTTTTTGTATAATTGTATCCATCATATTCCTTCTTATTTTAAAATTTAAAAGATATATTCATTTATTAATTTTTTAAAATACACTACCTACAAACGGTATTAAAAACAGTGCTGTTGTATATGTCATAATACCTGACCTTACAACTGCATCTGTTTTTACTTTATAAATGGAAGCAAATACTAATCCCATCGCACCAATGGGTGTTGCAGAGAGCATTAAAGTTGTTTTTGCATCCGTGAAAGTGATATCTAATAACCAAACAATTAAAGTTAATATTATCAAGAAACCAAACAATTTTAAAAATGTAATTAAAAAGGATAATTGTATTTGTGTTGTATCTGTCTTGTAAGATAGTAAGATACCCATCGCCAATAAAGTTAATGGAACACCTGAGGCACATATAAAATTTACTAATCTATTAGTACTCTCTGGAAGATTTGCAGAACTAAGATAAATTATTAATCCAAGTCCCAATCCTATAAAAGCAGGATTTTTTATCTGTTTTAAAATCGCTTTTTTAATATCTATTTTTTGTTGAGTAGTAAAATCTAAAGCACATACACTTAGTCCAACTGTTACAAAGTCAGCAGCAATAACTGTCTCAATTGGTACAATATCTTTAGTTGTAAATTCAACCAATAAAATAGGATATAAAAAAAAGAGATGGTTTCCAAAAGATGCAGTCATTCCAATTATGATGCATTCTGGATTTTCTCTATTAAACACTTTTTTTGCTATAATAAATCCAATAAAATAGATTATCCCTTGCGCTAAAAGGTAGGAAAAATATAATTTCCAATTTATGAACTCATAATTGAAGTTTCCAATTATTTTAATTCCAAAAGCAGGTACCACAACTATCGCAACAAGTTTAGAAAATACTTTTGCCTCAGTGTTATTAAATAGTGAAAATTTCCCTAAAGAGTACCCAATAAAAACTAGAGCAAAAAGAGGTAGGGTTGAGAAAAATAAATTTAAAAACATTTATAATAATCCAAAAAAGCAGCATATGTAGATGGAAATATCAAAATGTTAAATTCAACTTATTGCAACCAATCTATTAATGTTAGAGAATTTTAATAATATTTCTCATATTCATCTTTGCAAAAGTCATGAGTTCTTTATAAGAACTATGGACCAATAACTCATCATAAGTTTTTTCTATGGCCTCCATTGATGGGTAACCTACTCCAAGTAGGAAATTACCCGCATTGGAGCCAGTTAATAAATTACCAAACCTCAATGTTACTGCGCCATTATCTTTAAAACAGGAAACAGTATCATTAATACAATCTAGAAATTTAGTCTTATCAGACATTGAAGCTTCTGCTCTTGATATAACAATATATTTAGGATGCTCGCCACTGTTATCAAATTTTGTTGGCAGTGAAGTTGCTATATTTCTTAAATAGATATTAACTTTTCCACTATCCATAATTTCTTTAAATACAGGGGACTCAGCTTGAAAGTCCATAGCTTTTTCATAGTCTTTTAACTCATCATAAAATTGGATAAAGATTAGGCTTCCAGCATGTTCCCCGGTTCCTATAGAACCAAAACGAGTTCCTTTAGCTCCCGCGTTTGCAATTAAATCTTTTGAATGTTGAGACATAAGTTTAGTCATGGTTTCCCTATAACTAAAATTAACAGATGCAACTGTTAAAATAACGTAGTTTGTATCGCTCATTTTTGACCTCACAAAATTTAAACTTAATATTAATTCTTATTTGTTACACATTATTAACAAGTTAAATTTGTTTTTTGCTGGAATAAATTTATATTCTGAGTAATTTTTAAGCATTTTAAAATAATATTAAATGCATCTGCTACAGACCTTAACTATACATATTTATCCATAGCTCTACTAACCTTTACACATAAATACACACACAGCAACTGTAACCACACTTCATACATTATTTGACTTTGATTACATAAACCCTTTTAAATAACACAGTATAAATTATTAAATTGTTTAAAAATTTATTAGGGGTCTTTAGCTAGATTATGATAAAAAGATGTTAAAAATACTTATTATAATTTTTTTATTTTTCCCAAATGTCTTGCTCGCTGATACCGACAATAAAATCTATTCTTGTAATGAAAATAAAAGTAAACTTTATGTTTTATTTAATCATAATAATAAAACTGTTATGATTGGAATGGGTGAACAAAAGAAATATTCTGTTCAAATTGATTTCATTTATTGGGATACAGTTTCATATCAAAATAATGATACCTTATTCAGGTCAATTATATTTCATAAACCAACTGGTAGGATGTCTGTCAATACTTACGATTCAAAGTCAAAAAATAAAAAGTTGGCCTATTATCAATGTACTCTTATCAAGTAATTATTTTTTTAATGTAGATAATAAACTATTATTAATGCTTGGACTAAAAGTAATATTTATCTTTGGTTAATACTTTACGAGGAGTGTTTCTTTGGATTAAACTATTAGCATGAATAGCTTTATGAAAATTGTCATAATTGATATTTTATTGTTTGGTAGTTTATATATTTACTTTGTAGGTATTTGATTAGCGAGATAAATATAGAAAACAAAACATGGAGACGATTATGTCAGTTTATATGATTGGTGACGTGGATATACACAACATAGAAGAATACAAAAAATATATGGATAAAGTTAAACCTATGATTGAAAGCTATGGAGGTGAATACTTAATTCGGGGTGGAGAGATAGATTCTTTAGAAACAAATTTATGGAAACCTACTAGAATGGTATTAGTAAAATTTCCTGACAAAAAATCAGCTATGAAATGGTATGATAGTGAAGAATACAGACCTTATAAGAAAATAAGATTAGAAAATTCTACTTCAAACATACTTATGGTTGAAGGAATATAATAATATAGTAACTGTAAAGTTATAATTTTATTGTTTAATGTTTTAAATTAGCCGATAGGTTATATGTATGAATGAACAAAAAAATTCAATACCATCAGCAAAACTAATTAGTCATGTTTTAATAGATTTTTCTAGTGAAGCAGAAATGGAATTATTTATAAATTATGTAGAAAAAACAGGTTCAAACTTTTATGAAAGTATGAAAAAAATTGGATTGATGCGCTTTAGATTGAATCAGGTATGGAACAAAGAAGGTGGTTTTGCATTATCAACGTTATTTGAATATAAAGACGAAAATGCCTATGTTAAGGGACAAAAAGTTATAGAAAAACATTTTAAAGAGAATGAAAATTTCTTTAAGAAAATCACTGTGAAAAGATTAACTACAAGAACACTTAATTTATTAGATTATAATTATTAACTCCTCCATCCGCTGCAGACCCTAACTATACATATCTAGACATATCCATCGCTGACACATACAGCCACTGTATCCACATTGGATGTACAATTTTACTTTTATAACAGTAATGACTCAGTATTTGTCATTAAAATGGTTAACACTTTATTTATTTTATCCCTTTGTGAATTCTTCAGAGCTAAATTCATGGACTACTATACCCCGGCTTCCTATTACTTTAGTAATAAATGTTTTTACCATTGGGATATAATGCTTTTCTAATAGACTTTGGCATGCAACATATGCTTTTTCATCTCTATACTCAAATAATATACCAACTCTATGAACACCTTCTTTATTCCAAAGTTTTGTCAAAACTCTTCTTAACATTCCAGCTTTCGTAAATTCTTCAACAACTTTTGGTGTAAATATTTCGTTTTGTTTAACTATGTAATGTTCAAGTTCATGGTCTGACATAAATTCTCTTGTGGTATAATTTACTAGTTTTGAAGAAGTCATAAAAGTGTCCTATTTAAAAAGTTAAAGTGATTAATAGTAGAATATTTCACTGTCTAGTTATTGTAAATACCCTATCTGCTGCAGAGCTTATGAATACTATACCTACAAGGGCGGGGTGGCACACGTGTGGGGTAGGATAACACTTATAGTGTTACAGTTAAGTGATACATATTCATGTTCACGTTCTCTATACTAAGAACGCTAATTTTGTGTGTAACATTTAGGGTAGACCAAACGGTAGACCATTTTGTGCCTGTTGACACAGATTCAGGAATACATAAACTGAGGGTAGAGCTTGTATTCAACTACAAGTGGTGCACTGTAGATGAGTATAACTTCTTGCTACCTGCTCCAATCAAAATTTTTGTATTTTGTTTTTATTTTGTTGAAAAAAAAGAGTAAAAAAAACACTTAATAATATAATAAAACCTCCAATTATGGTAACTAAAGAAGGATTTTTTCCATACCATAAAAAATTCAAAATAATTGAAATTGGTGGAATTAAATAAAGAAACAAAGAAGCTTTATTAGCTCCATAATAACCAATTGAATAAGTCCAAGTTAAGTAACCTAATGCAGTTGGAAATAAGGCCAACCAAAAATACGTTAATTTAACTTCATTAGAAGATTGAGAAATAAAATTATAAGTTTCTGGGAACCAAAATAACATGGGTATGGTTCCAAAAATTATTATATACGCATTAGAAGTTACTGCACCATATATCACTACTAAAGGTTTTACTATATGAAAATAGGTTGCAGTCAAGATAGCAGCAAATAATATCAAGCTTGATCCACTTCCTAAATTTAAGCCACCCTCTTGATCAAAAGATATTAAACAAACACCAAACATACACATAATTATTCCTAGCCAATGTATATATGAAACCTTTTGTTTCAAGATAAAAAAGCCAATTAAAGCAGTAAATAATGGATTGCAATTGACAATGAAGCTGCTTGCCCCTGCTGAAACAATTTGTTGTCCATGGTTAAGAAATAAATTATATAAAAAAATTCCAATAAACCCTGCAAAAATATAGCGTAATAAATGATTTAATTTTACCTTTTGTTTATAATTATATATACACCAAATTATAGCTAGAAAAGCTGCTAAAGAAAATCTTCCTGCTGCCAAGATGAAAGGACTTGATGTTTCTAAAAGAAACGACATTGCTGGAAATGAAGATCCCCAGAAAAAAACAGTACAAATTATAGCTATCATTGGAACTATTTTTTTCATTAATCGTACAATAATAAATCTTCTAGTTTTTAGGGAGTGATAATTTGCCTAAGACATTATACTTAGATAAGAGGTTTTTAACAAAACCATTTTCTATATTTTTTTTTACAAAATTATTTATAAAATTTTCAGCTTCTAAATTTCCAGGTTTCATTCCAATACACTGATTTATATTAGTAAATGGCTCATTTAATATAAAGCAGTCAGTAGTTTTTTTTATATCATCAACTAATTGAGGTCTTAATCCAGCCAATACTTCGTATTTATTTTCTTGAAAAATTGCAAAAGATTCATCTATAGATTTTGCTCTTATTAAATCTGCATTTTTTATATTCTCAGTTAACCAAAGATCATATGCACTTCTTTCGGCAACGGCAATTTTAATTCCTATTTTATCCACATCCTTTAATGTATTAATATTAAGTCCATTCCTAATTAAGAAAGTTGATTCAATAGTAGTGTATGGCAGACTAAATGTGATTGATTTGGCTCTTGCTGGTTCATTTGCAATATTTCCAATATCCCAAGCATCCTGTGAAATTGCATCTGCAAGTTCCCCAGGTCTATTAAAAGTAATAAATTCAATATCTACATTAAATTCTTTGGCAAGCGCTCTTGCCATGTCTGGAGAAACTCCTTGCGGATCACCATTACTTTCATTACCAGTAACTAATAAAAAGTTACTTAAATTTATAGCGGCTCTTAGGTATCCTTTCGGCACTAATTGTTTTATGACATTTTTTATCAAAATAAACTCTCAAATTAATTGTTAATAATTATTTTATACACTCAAAAAATTTGATTATAAACTGAAATAAAATTAATTTATTACCTACAACAAAAAATAATTGTCTAAAATTTAAGCAAATGTAATTTTATTTGAATATTTTTTATACATTTTATGTTTTTTTGAAAAAAATTATTTAATTGTATTTCATTACAAGGGGGGATGTTATGGATTTTTTTACTTCCAAAAATAAGATTAAGTTTTTTAGTGTATTTTCAACTTTACTCTTGATTATGATTTCTTTTCCAGCTTTTGCTGAAATTAATAATGGTGATACAGCCTGGATTTTGACCTCAACTGCTCTAGTATTATTTATGACTTTACCAGGTTTAGCTCTATTCTATGCAGGATTGGTAAACTCAAAAAATGTTGTATCAGTATTAATGCAACACTTCTCCCTTGCCTGTGTAGTATCTATAATTTGGGTGGTTGTAGGTTATAGTTTAGCGTTTTCTGAGGGAAATGCATGGATTGGTGGGTTTAATAACTTGTTTATGAATTCAATTGAATTAGAAACACCATCTGGGAGCTTACCTGAAAGCATTTTTGCAACATTTCAAATGACTTTTGCAATCATTACCCCTGCTCTAATGATAGGTGCTTTTGTAGAAAGAATTAAATTTTCAGCAATGTTAATTTTTTTAAGTCTTTGGGTTTTAATTGTCTATGTTCCTGTAACGCATTGGGTTTGGGGCGGTGGTATTTTGTCATCTTGGGGAACAATGGACTTTGCTGGAGGCATCGTTGTGCATGCAACAGCTGGCACCGCTGCTTTAGTTACTGCCTTAACACTTGGTAAGAGAAGAGGTTTTCCAAAATCTATTACTCCACCACATAGCCCTATATTGACTATGATAGGAGCTTCAATGTTATGGATTGGATGGTTTGGCTTTAATGCTGGTTCAGCTTTAGGTGCTAATGGAGGTGCGGGAATGGCTATGTTAGTCACACATATATCTGCTGCAACTGCCTCATTAGTTTGGATGTTTATTGAATGGAAAAGATTTGGCAAACCATCTTTAATTGGCATAGTTACTGGAATGGTGGCTGGACTTGCTACTGTTACACCTGCTTCAGGTTACATTGGTGTACCCGGAGGTCTGATTTTAGGATTTTTAGGTGGCCTGCTATGTTACTTTGCTGTTGATTACATCAGAGGAAAACTTCAAATAGATGATAGCCTTGATGTTTTTGCGGTTCACGGTGTAGGTGGTATACTAGGCACACTACTTGTTGCATTTTTAGCTACCTCTTCATTCTCTGGGTTAGGTCTTGCTGAAGGACAAACAGGAATATCTCAATTTATAATACAGCTTAAAGCAGTTGTGCTTACTGTATTTTGGACGTCTTTTTTTACATATTTAATTTTAAAAGTAACCTCTTTAATTGTGTCGTTAAGAGTAGATGAACAAGAAGAAATTGAAGGTTTAGACTTGCGTTCTCATGGAGAAAAAGGATATCATTCAGATTAGGAGATTTCATCATGAAATACTTTATTGCGATTATAAAACCTTTTAAACTTGATGATGTTAGGAATGCATTAACTGAGATTGGAGTTGAAGGATTGACTGCATCTGAGGTTCGTGGATTTGGAAGACAAAGAGGGCAAACTGAAATTTATAGAGGAGCAGAATATAGTGTGTCATTTGTTCCTAAGCTTAAAATCGAAATAGCTGTTACTGATGATATGGAAGATGCTGTTCATGAAGCTTTACTTCAAAGTGCTTGCACAGGACAAATTGGAGACGGTAAAATATTTGTCTTAGACCTTCATAGTGCAACAAGAATAAGAACAGGTGAAACTGAAAATAACGCACTTTAATTAAGTTAGACATACCATTCAGCTAACACATCATTGTTTTTTTCAAAACTTAAATGTCTTCTTTTTATATTTTTAAGGTTGTTTTTATTATCTAATTGTTGAAGTGCCCATATAGCTGCACCTCTTACCAAAAAAGAATGATCTTTTATTATTAAATTCACTAATTTGGGTATTAATTCTTTATTTTTACTGTTACCCGCCGCAATACAACAATTCCTTATGAACCTATCCCTACCTATCCTTTTTATTGGTGACCCAGTAAATTTTTTTCTAAATTCTTGATCTGAAAGATTCAATAATTCATTTAAATTAAAATTATATTTATTTTCGTTAAAATGAATTTCATTTGTAATCTTTGCATATTTATTCCAAGGGCAAATCGCTAAACAATCATCACACCCAAATATTCTATTTCCTATGGCAGTTCTAAATTTTTTTGGGATAGCATTTCTGTGCTCAATGGTTAAATATGAAATACATTTTGAAGCGTCTAACTTATTTTCTTCATAAAAAGCATCTGTTGGGCAAATATCAAGACATTTCGTACAAGAACCACAATAATTTTTTTCTTTTGAGTCATATTCAAAAGAATGATTTACAAGAATAATCCCTAAAAATAGCCATGATCCAAAATCTCTTGAAACTAAATTTGTATGCTTCCCTTGCCACCCTAAACCTGATTTTTCCGCTAGAGGTTTTTCCATTAAAGGAGCTGTATCAACAAAGACTTTGATTTTCGTATTTTTGGCTTTTGGTAATTTAGAAATTAATTTACTTGAAAATAACTTTAGTCTTCCTTTGATTATTTTGTGATAATCTTTTCCCTGAGCATAAACAGAGATATTTCCTAAATTCTTTATATTTATTTTTTTTAAAGGATTATCTTTAGGTCCATAATTTAAACCAAGTATAATTGCAGATTTTGCTTCTTCCCATAAATTTAACGGTGATTTTCGTCTTTCATAACTATCTGCAAGCCAGTTCATTTCTCCATGAAAGCCTAACTCAATAAATTCTTTTAACCTTACGTCAGTATTTATTGGTAAATTAGTATCTGTAATCTTACAAACATCAAAATTGAATTCTTTGGCTAAATCTTGGATTATTTTTTTTTCATTTAATTTATACATATTATAAATAATAATTATTATTTAGGTTAATCATCGCCCGAGTAATATTTATTTAAAAAAGTTTTTTCAAATTTTTCAAATTCTTTAATTTCTATGGCATTTCTAATATTTTTCATAATATTTAAGTAAAAATGGATATTATGCCAGCTTAAAAGCATAAGGCCTAAAATTTCTTTTCCTCTAAAAAGATGATGAAGATACGCTCTGGAGAAATTTTGACAAGTATAACAATTACATTCTAGATCTAACGGCATTTTATCTAAAATATGTTTAGAATTTTTTATGTTAACTTGACCTTTTGATGTGAAAGCTTGACCAGTTCTTCCAGAACGAGTAGGCAAAACACAATCAAACATATCAACCCCTCTTTTCACCGCCCCAATTAAATCATCTGGTTTTCCCACACCCATTAAATATCGAGGTTTATTTTGGACCATATATTTTGTAGTATTATCTAAAGTTTTAAACATTAAATCTTGACCCTCACCGACAGCTAACCCTCCTATTGCATATCCATCAAAATCTATTTCAATGAGACCTTTTACTGACTCCTCTCTTAAATCTGAAAAAATAGATCCTTGAACTATTCCAAATTGACCATAACCAATTCTATGTTCAAATGCTTCTCTACTCATAGCAGCCCATTTAAGAGATAGTTTCATTGCTCGTTTTGACTCTTCATATGTTGCAGGAAAAGAAATACATTCATCTAGTTGCATTGTAATAGTTGCGTCTAAAGCATTTTGAATTTCTGTACTTATTTTGGGAGATAAGAAATATTTTGTACCATCGAAATGTGACTTAAAAATTACTCCGTCATTTTGAACCTCTCTTAAATTTCCTAAGCTCATAATTTGAAAACCACCTGAGTCTGTAAGAAGTGGTTTATCCCAGCCCATAAACTTTCTAACACCACCCATTTCTCTAATATTTTCTTGACCAGGTCTTAACATTAAATGATAAGTGTTAGCTAAAATAATTTCAGCACCAGCAGCCTCAACATCTTTTAAATGCATTGCCTTTACAGTAGCCGCAGTTCCGACTGGCATAAAAATAGGAGTATTAATTTCACCATGAGCTGTAGTTAGCCTACCTAAACGTGCATCCTTGTCTTTTGAAATTAATTTAAAATTAAAATGACTATTCATTAGAAGTTATTTTCTCTTGAAAAAATACAACTGTCTCCATAAGAAAAAAATCTATAATTTTTTTCAATAGCATATTTGTATCGTACAAATGTTTTTTCTTTTCCATGGAAAGCTGAAACAAGCATTAGTAAAGTTGATTTTGGTAAGTGAAAATTTGTTATCAGTAAATCTACGATCTTAAATTGAAAGCCTGGAGTTATAAATAGATCCGTAACACCAGACCAAGGTTCAATTAATCCATTTCTTAATCTTGCTACTGTTTCTAATATTCGTAAACTGGTAGTTCCAACAGAAATAATACGTTTATTATTATGGATAGCATTATTTATTATATTAGATGTATTTTCACTCAAAATTCCCCATTCTTCATGCATTTTATGATCATATATATTAGTAACTTTGACTGGTAAAAAAGTACCCGCGCCTACATGAAGAGTAATGGGAGCAAATAAAACTCCTTTAGATTTTAATGTATTAATTAACTCATCAGTAAAGTGCAACCCTGCAGTTGGAGCAGCAACAGCTCCATCTTCTTCAGCAAAGATTGTTTGATAATCTTTAACGTCACTCTCATTTTTTTCATTTCTTTTTATATATGGAGGAAGAGGCATTTGACCATGATGATTCATATCCCTAAGGACATTTTTGTCATTTTTATTGAAGTGTAGTAGCACATCACCTTCAATATATTTTTCAATAATTTTAGCTTTTAAGTCATTTTGAAAAAGTATGGTGTCATTGATTTTACATTTGCGACCAGGTTTCAGAAATGCTTTCCAAGTATTTTTATTGGTTTTCATATGCAATGTCACTTCGACATTAACCTGGTCTCTTTTCCCAAATAAACGAGATGGTATGACTTTTGTATTATTAATAACTAGAACGTCACCAGAATTTAAAATTGAAGGTAAGTCTTTAAATCGAAGATCTTCAGCAACATCTTTAGTACAGTTCAATAACCGTGAATGATCTCTAGGTATACAAGGCTTTTGTGCAATTAAATTTGAGTTTAATTCATAATCAAATAAAGAAATATCCATTGTTGGCACCATGCATTTATTCAAAAATCTGAATAACACCTACAACTTCATTCATTAAATTTTTTACTATCAAACACTGTACTTTTGCTTCTCTCATTCTATTTTCTGCAACTTGCAAATTGTCACTCTCAAGTGCTGTTAATGGATTTTTATTCATTAAGTCTTTAGCTTTCAATTCAGCAAAGTTTTTATTATCAATTAAAGCTCTTCTGATATCTCCGTCTGTAATCACACCCTTTAAATCTTCTTTCGTACCAACTAGAGCAAGACCAAGACGACCTTCTGTCATTTTAACTAAAACTTCTTGTACTATGGAGTTTTGATCAATAAATGGTAAGTTATTTTGTTTCATCTCATCTTTAACACTTGATAATAATCTTTTACCAAGAGATCCGCCAGGATGAGTTAAGGCAAAATCTTCTTGCTTAAAGTTTTTTAATTCCATTAATGAAACAGCTAATGCGTCCCCCAAAACCATCGTAATCATGGTTGATGTTGTAGGTGCTAAATTTAATGGACATGCCTCTCTATCAACTGAAGTATCCAAAACTATGTCAGATATGTTAGCTAAAGTTGAATTTTTAACTCCAGTTAAAGCTATAATATTAACATCAAGTCTTTTGAATGCTGGAATTAAAGCAATTATTTCACCTGTTTCTCCTGAATATGAGATAAGTACAACAACAGAATTTTTTTGAACCTTGCCTAAGTCTCCATGTATAGCTTCAGCTGGGTGAAGAAAGATGCTAGGCGTCCCTGTAGATGCAAGTGTAGATGATATTTTTCTTCCAACAAGCCCTGATTTACCCATCCCACAAACAATAATATGTGTAGACGAATTGTTCATAGTTTCTACAGCTTTTGCAAATTCATTTCCAAGCATTTTTTCAAATCTCTCAATACCTAGCTTGTATGCTTGAGTTAAACTTAATGCTGTTTCTATTGCTTTCATATAAATCACCATTTAATATGACTATGTTTTAACTTGAAATTATTTAAAATACCACAAAAAGGGCAAAAAATTTTGAAGATTCACTTTAGTATTGCTAAAAATAAGAAAGCTAAATTAGTTTCTAATAATTTACTTAAGTTATATGGACAAGAAGAAGTTTCTAAGGCTGAGGTAATTGTAGCCGTTGGTGGAGATGGAGCTATGTTAGCTGCCATGCGTGAAAGTATCTTATATGACGTTCCAGTTTTTGGATTGAATAGGGGAAATATAGGATTCTTGATGAACGAATATAATAATTCAAATCTAATTGATAGATTAAAAGAAGCTAACGAAATTTTAGTTCACCCTATTGAAATGATAGCTTTAGACACAAAAAATCAAAAACATACCGAACTTGCTATTAATGAAGTAGCTATTTTTAGAAGAACGCCCCAAAGTGCCATAATCTCAATAAAAATTGATGGTACAGAAAGATTAAATGAATTAACGTGTGACGGCGTTATGGTTGCAACACCAGTTGGGTCGACTGCTTATAATTTATCTGCTCATGGTCCTATATTACCAATTGGGTCAGAACTTTTAGCACTTACACCAATAAGCCCTTTCAGACCAAGAAGATGGAGAGGGGCATTAATCAAAAATAATTCTACAATAGAGTTTAATGTTATTAATCCTAAAATGAGACCTGTAAGTGCCAGTGCCGATGCCTTTGAAGTAAAAAATATATCAAGAGTCTTTATCTCTCAAAAAAATGACATAAATCTTCGAATTCTTTATGACAAGACAAACAGTATGGAGGATAAATATCTGAAAGAGCAATTTTCTATTGGCTGATTTTAATTAATGTTTTCTTGCTGCCTAATCCACATTTCAGCATATAACCCGTTCTTGTTTATAAGATCTTGATGACTGCCTATTTCAATGATTGTACCATTATCTAGTACGATGATTTTGTCTGAATCGATTATTGTTGATAATCTATGGGCAATTATAAGTGTGGTGTTTTTACTGGATAATTTTTTAAGAGATTTTTCAATTGATTTCTCAGTTTTTGTATCCAGTGCAGATGTTGCTTCATCAAAAACAAATATTTGAGGATTTTTTAGAAGGACCCTGGCAATTGCAACTCTTTGTTTTTCACCTCCTGATAGTTTTAATCCTCTCTCCCCTACTACAGTTTCGTATCCTGCTTCAAGATTTGAAATAAACTTATCTATAGAAGATAATTTAGCTGCATTAACAATTTCTTTCATAGAAGAATTAGGTTTTGAATAAGCAATATTATATTTAATTGTATCATTAAAGAGAACTGTATCTTGAGGAACCACTCCTATACTTGATCTTAAAGAATTTTGAGTTACTTCAGATATACATTGACCATCAATATAAATTTTACCTGAAGACGGATCATAGAATCTAAATAAAAGCTTTGATATAGTAGATTTACCAGCACCTGTTGGTCCTACAATAGCAACTTTTTCTCCTGACTCAATGGTGAACGTTAAGTTATTTAAAATTTTGCGTTTACCAAATGAGAAATTTACATTGATAAATTCAATTTTTCCGTTTTTAACCCTTAATTCATATGCATTTTCTTTATCAACAATATCTGGTTTTTCGTCTACAAGAGCAAACATTCTACCCATATCTAATAATGACTGTCTGATTTCTCTATAAACGAAACCTAAAAAATTTAATGGCAAGTATAATTGTAACAAAAAAGTATTAACAACCACAAAATCTCCAACAGACATATTCCCTTTTGCTATATCTTCTCCAGCTATACCCATAACTAAAAAAAGTCCTAATGCTATTATTCCACCTTGACCTATATTTACTATTGATAAAGATGCCCTAGCTTTTACAGCAGAATCTTCATAAATTTTCATAGCATTGTTAAATCTATCTGCCTCCATTATTTCAGCATTAAAGTATTTTACAGTCTCATAATTCAATAAACTATCTACAGCTTTGGTAGAGGCATTTTCATCGGCTATATTCATTTTTTTTCTGATGGCGATTCTCCATTCAGTTACTTTAATTGTAAATACTATATAAATTACAACTGTTAATATTGTTATAGCTGAGTATCTAAATCCAAAAGTTACCCATAAAACTATTCCAACCGTAATTAGTTCAACTAAAACTGGGACTATTTCGAAAACTGTAAATCTTAATAAAAACTCAATACCTTTTGCTCCTCTATCAATAGCTCTGGTTAATCCACCAGTTTGTCTATTTAAGTGGAAAGTTAGAGATAAATTATGCATATGTTTAAAAGCTTTTAAAGCGGCACCTCTTACAGCTCTTTGTGCAACTCTTGCAAAAACAAACTCTTTTGCTTCATCAAAAAAAACTTGTCCTAACCTAGCTAAAGCATATGAACCAATGACTAACCAAAGTAAACCTAAATTTATAGAGTTTTTATCAGATACTAAATCAACTGCTTTACCGTATAAGAATGGGGTATATACACTAACAAGTGTTGCTAAAATCAAAAAAATTAAAGCTAAAGTTATTCTAATCGGCATTTCTTTATTGCCTTTTGGAATAACAAATCTTAACAATTCATTTAGTGTTCTGAGTGGTGTTAAAATTTTATCATTTGAAGAAAATGCTTCTGCATTTTTCATAGTTTATTCCTGAAATATTTAGTATTTTTATGCTACAGTAAAACTTTCACCACATCCGCAGCGTGCAATTTCATTTGGGTTATTAAACTCAAAGCCTGAGCTAAATTTTTGCTCTTTATAATCCATCTCAGATCCTATCAAAAACATTATTGCAGCAGGATCAATACAAATAGTAATATCTTTTGATACAATTTTCTCTTCAAATGGTTTGATTTCCTTTGCGTATTCCACGTTATATTTCATCCCAGAACAACCAGCTGTTTTAATCCCAATTCTAAGACCAATTACTTCTGAATCAGCTTTGCTCATTAAGTCTTTAACTCTATTAGCTGCTGCATCTGTTAGAGTTAATAAAGGTTTTTTTTCATTATTCATTAAAGACTCCATGAAAACTAATAAATATCAAGTGCCAATTTTGCATCTTCACTCATTTTGTCCTTAGTCCACGCAGGCTCCCAAACAAGCTCTACCTGAATTAAGCCAACATTTGGGATTTTTGCAAGTGTGTTCGCAACTAGTACAGGCATTTCTCCAGCTACAGGACAACCTGGAGCTGTAAGAGACATTTTAATATTTAAATCGTTTTTATCGATTATTTTAATATCATATATAAGTCCTAAATCATAAATATTTACTGGTAATTCAGGATCATGAATGGTTTTAAGGCTCTCGACTATTTCACTTTTTTCGATAATCCTAGTAGAGCTATTATTTTTTTTACCTGCTGTTGCAATAAAAGGCGCATAAGGATCTAAAGAAGAGTGATTAGGCATAAATGCTGATAATGGAAGTTTGTCATCTTTATTCATACTAAACACCAAATATTTTTTTTACTTTTGTAAGTGAATTTGCTAACTTATCAAAATCTTCTTTTGTTGAATAGGCTCCAACCGATGCTCTTGTAGTTGAAGCTAATTTAAAAGCATCCATTAAAGGCTGTGCACAATGATGCCCTGCTCTTACTGCAATCCCTTCTCTGTCAATAATTGTAGCTATATCATGCGGATGAGCACAATCCATTGTAAAAGATACAACACCTGTTTTATTAGGAGCTTTTCCAAATACAGATACACCATCAATTGAATCTAATAAAGCAGTACCATAGTCGATGATATTTTTTTCATGACTTCCTATTTCTTTGATACCAATTTCATTAACCCAATCTATTGCTTCTCCTAAAGCAATTACTTCAACAATTGGTGGTGTTCCAGCCTCAAATCTTAAAGGAGGATCAGCATATGTAGATTTTTGGATTTTCACAATATCTATCATGTCACCACCACCTAAGAATGGTGGCATTTTATCTAACAACTCATATCTCCCAAATAAAATTCCTATACCAGTAGGACCATATAATTTATGTCCTGAAAAACAGTAAAAATCACAATCCAAATCAATTATATCAACTTTTTCATGAATAATACCCTGGCATCCATCTACCACACTTATTGCTCCACATTCTTTAGCTATTTTGCAGATTTCTTTAACAGGGAAAGTAGTCCCTAAAACATTAGAAACATGAGGAAAAGCAACAATTTTAGTCTTATCTGTTACTAAATCTCTAATTATATCTGGATTAAAATCAGAGTTTGGATCGACATGTGCGGCTTTTATCTTAACATTTTTTTGTTGCGCAATAATTTGCCATGGAACTATATTGGCATGGTGTTCTGCAATAGTAATAATTATTTCATCACCAGCAAATAAATTCTTCAATCCCCAACTATATGCTACGAGATTTAATGCTGCTGTAGCACCAGATGTAAAAATTACTTCCTTTTCAGAGCAATTTATAAATTTAGCTACTTTTACTCTTGCACCTTCGTAGTTAGCAGTTGCTTCCTCAGACAATTTGTGAAGACCTCTGTGTACATTAGAATAATTAAAGGAATAACCTTTACTTATAGCATCCAATACCCTTTTAGGTTTTTGCATGGAAGCGGCAGAGTCAAGATAAACAAGTTTTTTATCCCAAACTTTCCTTTGAAGAGCTGGAAATTGATCTTGAATTAAATTTATATCATATGGTTTCATGTAATTATATTTCTTTACTAATAATTTCTGACAACGCTAGCTCAGCTTCTTCAAAAACAAAATTTTGCATAGCTTCTTCAACTGACTCATTAATTATATCTTTAAGAAAAGCGGTTATAATTATTTGTTTTGCTTTTTTTTCTGAAATGCCTCTACTTTTTAGATAAAAAATTTGCTCATTATCTATCTCTCCAACAGTTGCACCATGTGCACAAATCACATCATCAGCATAAATTTCAAGTTCAGGTTTTGCATTTGCGATTGCATTTTCTGATAATAGAATTGCCCTACTCATTTGTTGTCCATCAGTTTTCTGTGCATCTGGTGCTACCCTAACTTTACCTTGAAAAACACCTGTAGATTTTCCACCTAATACACCTCTAACAATTTGTTTTGAAGTACAGTTAGGTACATCATGATAGATAGCTGTTGTAAGATCATGGTGTTGATTTTTAGAAGACAAATATACCCCATTAAGATTTAAATTACAGTTTTCACCTTTCAAATAAGCATGAGTTTCTGAGCGCGTAAACAAGCCACCCTTAATCAGAGAAAAGGAGTTATAGTTAGATTTATCTGATAAAAAAGCACAATTAGCTGACAAATTATAAGATTGTTGATTATCATTAAAAATTTTCAATGAATTCATTGACGCATTTTTTTTGAGTTCAACTAATTGCAAAGGCATAATAAGAGAACTTAAATGATTAAATCGTTCAATTATTGTTATGCTACTATTTTCTTTCAACTCTATATATAACGCAGGATGAACAGATAAGTTGTCATCACCACCTTCATAAATTATTTCAAAGAGATCTCTTATATTTAGGCCTTTATCAATAGTTAATTTTACTATTGAAGGGGTACAAGAAAATGAAACATTTATAGAAGGGTGATTCTTTAAGTTACTATCTTTAAATTTATTAAAACATTTAAGAGAATCTTCTTCGTCTAAGGTATCAAGAGAAGTGCCTGGTGGCAATTTTGATGATAAATCTGCTCGAAGAGCACCATCTACAAATCTTATTATTTTAGAACCGTTAAACTGAGAGGATGAGGTAAATTTTTTTTTAAAATTAGGTATTATTGGGGTTAATTCTTTTCTAGATAAAATACCCAACCTACTTAATCTCCAAGTTTCTTCTCGAGGACTGGGCCAACTTTTAAAATCATTCGATGCTAATTTTCTAAAACTTTTTTCTTCGAAATGACTAACGTGATTTTTTACGGAAGTGATATAATTATCCTTAACATTATGCAGCATTAATCAAACCTGCATAACCATTCTTTTCAACTTCCAATGCCAGTTCAGGACCTCCAGATTTTATAATTCTACCGTCAGATAAAATATGAACAAAATCTGGAACTATATAATCTAACAGTCTCTGATAATGCGTTATTACAACAATTGCATTATCTTCATTTCTTTGTGAATTAACTCCTTCAGAAACTATTTTTAACGCATCAACATCTAGACCTGAATCAGTTTCGTCTAAAATTGAAACTGTTGGCTTAAGCATTGCCATTTGTAATATTTCAAAACGTTTTTTTTCTCCACCAGAAAAACCAACATTTACAGCTCTTTTTAACATCTCATCTTTAACAAACATTTTTGAAGCGACTTTTCTGACTTCTTTAACAAATGCTAAATGATCTAGTTCTTCCTCCCCAATAAACTTTCTTCTAGAATTAACAGCTTCTCTTAGAAAACTCATCCCACCTACACCCGGTAATTCAACAGGATATTGAAAAGCTAAAAACAAACCAGACCTTGCTCTCTCGTCAGCTTCCATCTCTGACAAAGACTGTCCCTCTAAAAAAACTTCTCCACTTTCTAATTCATATCCATCTCTTCCAGCTAACATGTATGATAAAGTACTTTTACCTGAGCCATTAGGTCCCATTATAGCGTGAACCTCACCCTCATTTACTGATAAAGACAAACCTTTTAGAATATCTTTATTATCGAGTTTTAATTTAGCATTTTTAATTTCAAGTAGTGGCATACTTCTTCCAATATTAGTTAACTATTATAATTAGCCAACTGATCCTTCCAAACTGATTCCTATCAGCTTTTGTGCTTCAACTGCAAATTCCATAGGTAATTCTTTCATAACCTCTTTACAAAATCCATTGACGATTAAAGATGTAGCCTGTTCTGTATCAAGACCTCTTTGCAAACAATAGAAAAGCTGATCTTCAGATATTTTTGAGGTTGTTGCTTCATGTTCTACCCGAGCATGGGGTGTGAATTGATTAATATATGGAACAGTGTGTGCTCCACATTTATCACCAATAAGTAAAGAGTCACATTGAGTAAAATTTCTTGAGCCTTTTGCATTTTTTTGGATTTGAACTTGTCCTCTATATGTGTTTTGCGCTTTACCAGCTGAAATTCCTTTTGAAATGATAGTTGATTTTGTATTTTTTCCGATATGGATCATTTTTGTTCCAGTATCAGCTTGTTGTGCATTATTCGCAACAGCCACTGAATAGAATTCACCAACAGAATCATCACCCTTGAGCACGCATGAAGGATATTTCCATGTAATAGCAGAACCAGTTTCTACTTGCGTCCATGAAATTTTAGATTTCTTTCCGATACAATTCCCTCTTTTAGTAACAAAATTGTAAATTCCACCTTTACCATCTTTGTCGCCTGGATACCAGTTCTGAACCGTTGAATATTTTATCTCTGCATTATCCATAGCAACTAATTCAACTACTGCTGCGTGAAGTTGGTTTTCGTCTCTTTGAGGAGCAGTACATCCTTCTAAATAAGATACATAAGTATTATCTTCTGCAATAATAAGTGTCCTTTCGAATTGTCCAGAATTTTGTTCGTTAATTCGGAAGTAAGTTGATAATTCCATTGGGCACTTAACGTCTTTTGGTATGTAGACAAAAGACCCATCTGTAAAAACAGCAGAATTTAAAGCAGCATAATAATTGTCACCAATTGGTATGACTGATCCAATATATTTTTTTACTAGATCAGGATGTGTCTGAACTGCTTCAGAAATGGGACAAAAAATTATACCTTCTTTTGCTAATTTTTCTCTAAATGTGGTTGCAACTGAGACAGAGTCAAATACATAATCTACAGCAACACCAGCTAAAACTTCTTGTTCTTTGATTGGTATACCTAATTTTTCATAAGTTCTTAGTAATTCTGGATCAACTTCATCAAGACTATTTAATTTTGGTTTGGCTTTAGGAGCTGAATAGTAATAAATATCTTGAAAATTAATCTTAGGAAAATCAACCATAGCCCAATTAGGTGCTTCCATTGAAAGCCATTTTTTGTAAGCCTTAAGTCTCCATTCTAATAACCATTTAGGTTCTTTTTTCTTATGTGAAATAAACTTGACGATATCTTCATTAAGACCAATAGGAGCTTTTTCAGCTTCAAGGTCAGTAACAAAACCATATTTATAAGTACTAGAAACTTCTTTTACCTTATCAATTGTTTCCTTAGTAGCAACCATCTAATTTCCTTTTAATTAATTCTACCTATCAAAACATCTTTGTTATCATCTATTAAAAATGGATTTTCATAACTTAAAAGATCTTTTAGAGATACATCATTTAGAGATTTTCTAATAATCTCATTAATTTTATTCCATTTTCCGCCTAAAAAACAAATATCACTCGCCTTACAAAAACTTTCAGAATTGTCAACACAGGAAGTTAAAGTTATAGGTCCATCCAATGCTTCTATAATTTCTACAACTGAAATTTCCGAAGGATTTCTGTTTAACATATAACCACCTAATGCTCCACGATTTGCCTTTATAAAATCACTCTTAGAAACCAATAATTTTAATAATTTTTGAACTGTATACAATGTTAATCCAGTTTCTTTTGACAATTCATTTGCCGACATTGAACACTCAGGTCTTCGTGCTAAAGTACCGAGACAAACAACAGCGTAGTCTGTCATTTTACTTAATTTGATCATAATATTTATATAGTACAGTTTTAGTACTAATTAAAGATTAAAGTTAAAATTAGTTTCTTACTTCATTTCTTAAATGATACTTTCCCTTTTTCATGCCACTGAAAATTTCGTCTAAATCTGGATGTTCAAGGGGACCATTTTCTCCATCATCTATTAAATTTTGTTGAGAAACATAAGCTGTGTAAAAAGTTTCTGTGTTTTCAGCCATTAGATGATAATAGGGTTGATTACGAGAAGGTCTAATTTCTGCTGGTATAGATTGATACCACTCTTCAGTATTTGAAAATTCAGGATCAACATCAACAATAACCCCTCTAAAAGGATAAATACGATGCTTTACTATATCTCCAATGTTGAATAAAGGATCCTTATAGACTTTAATTTTAGTAGAAATTTGTGTTTGCGAACTAGAACTATCTATTTTGTCATCATCTTCTTTTTTACTAGACATTTCATTACCTTCAATGCTTTGTTCAAATTTTATAAATTTACGTTTTTGACTTAACATTTATAACTTGTCTTCCTTTATACATACCTGTTTTTAGATCAATATGATGAGGTCTATGTAGTTCACCAGTATCTTTACTTTCAACATACGCGTCAGGACTTAAGGAATCATGAGAACGTCTCATGCCTCTTCTTGATCTTGTAATTTTACTTTTTGGTACAGCCATAACTCACTCTCAACTTTAAAATATATAAATATGGTGGAGCTGGACGGGATCGAACCGACGACCTCCTGCTTGCAAAGCAGGCGCTCTCCCAATTGAGCTACAGCCCCATACGTTTATATTTGTCTAGATATCTCTTGAAAACCACATCGTCAAGATTTTTTATATATATAATTCAATTTAATTAACTTTTTTTAATATATATTATATGTTGCTTAGTTATATAACAATCAATAAGGAATAAAATGTTTTTTGGTGAAGTGAAAACTGAGTCATCATTAGGTGGAATTCTATCATCCTCCATAGAAATTTATAAAAATAAAAATAAAATAAAAATTTCAAAAGGAACAGTTATCAACAAAAATTTACTTGATCTTTTATTGTTAAATAAAGTTGAACGCATAAAATGTGCTAAGTTGGATGACGATGAAATCGACGAAAACTCAGCAGTTTATGAGATATCAAAAAAGATTATTACTTCAAAGAAATCAAATATTAAAACTCAAGAACCAAAAAATGGAAGATGCAACTTAGTATCAAGTGTTGATGGAATAATAATATTTCAACCAAACCAGCTGCTTTCTATTAATTCCGTAACAAATGACATTGGAATAGCTTCCTTAAAAGCTTATTCAAAGGTAAAAAAAAATCAGGTGGTTGCATCAATTAAAGCTATTCCTTTTGGCATTAAACAAAATTACCTTCAGGATTTAATCAATATTTCAAAGAATTGTTTTAAAATTTTGCCTTTTCAAAAAAAGAATGTCCACCTTATTCAAACAACTAATCAAAATACTCGTGCAAAAATATTAGAAAAAACTTTAGAAGTTACAAAATATAGATTGTCATCTTGTGGAATTAATAAAATTATAGAAAAAAAATGTTCTCATGAAATTAAATCTATATGTGAGCAATTAAAAAAAAGTGTTAATGAAGATGCAGATATAATTTTAATATTTGGCACATCTGCTATATCTGATATTAATGATACAATACCACAGTCAATAATTCATATTAATGGTACTATTTTACGTTTAGGAATGCCAGTTGAACCTGGAAATTTAATTCTGCTAGCTGATATTAAAATTTCAAAAAAACATATTTCAATAATTGGCATGCCTGGATGTGCCAGATCAAAAAAAGAAAATGGTGTTGATTGGATCTTATGGAGAAAATTATGTGACTTAAAAATTTCTTCAGAGGACATTAATCATATGGGCAATGGGGGATTATTATGACAAAGATTAGTTTTAATATCTATCATAACGCAAGATGTTCAAAATCCAGAAAAGCATTAGAAATTCTTAATTCCAAAACCAAAGATTTTAAAATAATAAAATACTTAGAAGAAGGAATTGATATTATTGAACTTAAATCCATACTTAGCTTAAATAAAATATCTGAAGACGAAATAATAAGAAAGAATGAAAGTTTATATAAAGAATTAAAATTAACAAAAAAAGATTTGTCTAAAGATGCAATAATTAATTATATTTATAAGTTTCCTATTTTATTGCAAAGACCAATAATTTGTAAATATCAAAATAATGAGTTAATCCAATCAGTTATTGGAAGGTCTCCAGAAACAGTTCTTAGTTTATTTAACTAAATTTTAAGACTTAACTTTACCAATGTGAGTTTCATTTTTTTTTCTAGAAAGTTCAATTTGTTTTTGTCGTTCTTTAAATCTCTTTTTTTGTTTGTCGTTTGAAGATTTAAAACAATGATGGCAACTCTCTCCTTGGACAAAATACTTATGCATTTTATCATTTTGACTTATAGGCATTCTACAAGCAAAACACATTTCATAATGACCTAGTTCTAAGTTGTGATCAACAGAAACTCTATAATCAAATACAAAACAACTTCCATTCCATTTACTTTCATTTTTTGGAATCTTTTCAAGATATTTCAAAATTCCACCCTCTAAATGATACACTTTTTCAAAACCAAGAGACTTTAGATAAGAGGTAGATTTTTCACATCTGATACCACCAGTACAAAACATAGCAACTTTTTTATTTTTTATATCAGGATCCTTATTTATTAAATTTTTAGTAACCCAGTCTGGAAATTCCCTAAAATTTTTTATATTGGGATTTAAAGCATTTTCAAATGAGCCTATTGATACTTCATAACTATTTCTTGTATCAATTAACAACAAGTTTTTATCAGATATTAAATCATTCCAATTTTCTGGCTTAACATAATTTCCAACAATCTTATTAGGCGAAATTTCTGGCATTCCAATAGTAACAATTTCTTTTTTTTGTCTTATTTTCATTCTGAAGAAAGGATTTTTAAAAGCAAATGAGTATTTAGGCTCTAAATCAATTAAAAAATCTAAACTCCAAAGTTTTTCTAATGCTATTGTTATCTCATTTATTTTTCCTGCAATTGTTCCATTAACACCCTCTTTTGCTATTAAAATTGTACCTTTAATTTCATTGTCATTTAAAATTGATTTTAATGAATTTTGTAATGCAATAGTATCTTGAATTTCAAAAAATTTATAAAAAGCAACTACAATTGTAATATCTGGTGTATTTAGTTTTTTTTCATTCAGTTTTAAAAAATTAAGATAATTTGATTTAGGTAACATTTTGTTCTATTTAAAATTTTAATGTAGAAGATTTAAGCCTATTAGCATAAATAAGTATATAAGTTAAAAAAAAATTAAAATTTCTTAATCAATATGGAGAATTTATATGTCTGAAATAATTATGGAACAAATTACTTTAGAAAAAGCAAATTTGATAATCCAAAACTCAATTAAAAAAGCAAGAGAAATTAAAATTAATCCAATAATGGTTGTAATTTTAGATCATCGTGGTGCGATCAAAGCATGTTTAGGAGAAGATGGAATAAGTAGTTTACGTTTTAAGATTGCACATGGTAAAGCAAATGGAGCTTTCCAAATGGGAATGGGATCAAGAGCATTATTTAATAGAGCTGAACAACAAGCTTATTTCATTAATGCTGTAAATGCACTTACAAATGGCGAATTAGTGCCAGTCCCTGGAGGTGTTTTAATAAGAGACAAAAACAATAACATTATAGGTTCTGTGGGTATATCAGGAGATACATCTGATAATGATGAAATTGCTGCTGTTTTTGGCATTGAAGCAGCTGGATTTGTACCTGATGTTGGATAAGTTAATTAAAATATAGTAAAATTAAAACTGGTAAAATCGTTAAAATGAATAATATAAGAATGCCTATTAATGGTTTTTCATTAATTGAAACAATGTTCATTTTTTCAATTCTTGAGTAACCATCCAGAATTCTTTCTATAATTTTAATTTTCTTTACAATTTGATAATATAAGATGGCTGAGATGTGTGTTCCAATTAAAATATATAAAATATAATGAAGAATATTGTGAAGATAGGTCCAATCACTTATATGATTTGGAGTTAAAAACGAAAGTGGTGCGTCATATAAAATATCATCACTTGAAAATAAACCTGATATAGATATTGATAATAAAACTATTATAAATATTAAAGTAGAATAGCATCCTATTGGTGTCCTAATTGATGTAATGGTATTAGTTTTTGAAAACTGGGATAATGCATCTATAATTGATAAATTAAAGCTTTTGAATCTCGAATAGTAAGTGCCAAAAAATCCCCATATTATTCTAAAAAAAACCAAACCTAACAATGCCACACCAAAATACTGATGAAGATCTAACATATTTAATTTTGCTGATGATATAGAGCCTATGACAAGAAAAATTAAACTAATATGAAATAATCTCAAAGGGAGATCCCATATTTTTTTATTTCTTATAATTTCTTTCAAAATAATTCTTCTTTATGTTAATTGTAATTTTTATTTATTATATAGAAATTAGAAATGAATTTAAAATGGAATAGTAAAATGCTCAACGCATTTTACGAGATCAAAAAAATAGATGAAAACTTCAAAAAAATATTTGATGATTTTGGATTGCCAGAAAATCGTGCTATTGAAAAAAAATTTGAAAGCATCGTGAAAATAATTATTGGCCAACAAATTTCAACAAGTGTTGCAAAAAAAATATATGAAAAACTTGATAAAAATAAAATGTTGAGTGAACAAGTTTTATCAAAATCTAGTATTGAAGATTTAAAAAATTTTGGGTTATCTACTCAAAAATCATTTTACATCAAAAACTTAGCTACATTGTCATTAAATAAACAACTGGACGTAAGTTCCCTAGATAAATTATCAAGTGATGAGGTTACTAAAGTTTTGTTACCTATAAAAGGAATTGGGCAATGGACAATTAATAATTTCAAACTCTTTGTCTTACAAGATGTAAATGCTTGGCCGTCAGCTGACTTAGCGCTTCAAGAAGCAATAAAAATATTATTGAATTTAATTAAAAGACCTAGTCAAATTGAAATGGAAAATTTGGGTCAAAATTGGGAACCTTACAGAGGTGCAGCGGCCTTGTTCCTGTGGCATTTTTATAATAAAAATAAATTAAAATCCTCAAAGTAATGATTACTAAAAATAAAATAGTTAAAATAATTGAATTAGCAAAAAAATGTAATGAATGTGCTCTTCATCATTATAAAGAATTTGATAATAAATTAGTAAGTTATAAAGATGATAATTCACCATTAACAAATGCAGACATTAAAGTTAATGAAATTGCTGTAATTGGACTACAGAAATTATTCCCAAATGTAGAAATAATTAGTGAAGAGCTTTATAATCCAAAATATATATTTAAAAACAAAAATTATTTTTGGTTAATTGACCCTATCGATGGAACTAAAGAATTTATAAATAAAAGACCAAATTTTACTGTTAATTTTGCCCTCATAAAACACAACTCACCTATTTTTGGTTTAATTGCCCAGCCAACAACCGGAACAATTTGGTACAATTATAATAATAAGGCATGGAGATTAGATAAAGGTCAAAATTTCAAGAATTCTCAGATAATACAATGTACTGAAATTAATTACAAAAAACTGAAAACTTTAAGCAGCTTTAATCATAGATCAAAAGAATTAGAGGACTGGATGTCTTTTGTTAAACCAATTTCAGATCAATACTTAGGATCTAGTATCAAGTTTTGTTATTTAGCTGAAGGCAAGGTAGATTTTTATCCAAGAACATCACCTACTATGGAATGGGATATTGCAGCAGGACATAGTATTTTAAAATCTGCTGGTGGTAATATAATTTCTGATTCTGGTATTGAAATTAAATATGGAAAGACGAAGTTCCTAAATGATATTTTTTTAGCCCATGGAAAAACAGAAAATATACCAAATACATTTTTAATAAAATTAAAAAATAAAAACTATGATAGTTATAAAAAAGATTTGGACGAGAGTATTACTGAATTAAAAAAAGAAAATTTAGTAGTGTTTCCAACTGAAACCGTCTATGGACTTGGCGCTATAGGTAATAGTAAAAAAGCAATTAAAAGCATATATAATGCAAAAAACCGACCATTAAATAACCCACTAATTGTACACACCTTTAACAAAAAAGAAGCTGAAAAATATGGTGAATTTACAAAAATAAGTAATATCTTAACGGAAAGATATTGGCCTGGTCCATTAACAATAATTTTACAGACAAAAAGAAATGATTTAGCAAATTTATTATCCCAAGGTAAAAGTACAATAGCCATTAGAGTGCCATCACATCCTGTAGCAAGAGAACTATTGGAAAAGATAAAAATCCCTATTTTAGCACCAAGTGCAAACAAATCTGGTGGTATAAGTCCAACAAAAATCAATCACGTAAAAGAGGATTTTGGACCTAAGTTTAAAGGAAAAGATTGGAATTTATCTAAAATAATTGATTATGGATCATGTGAAGTAGGAATCGAATCAACAGTAGTTGATTGTAGGGGAGAACTTCCAATTATACTGAGACATGGTTACATTACTTCCAAAATGATCTCAAATATATTTAACTCTAACATTTTAGACCCTCAAGATTTTGATGAATTAATATCACCTGGGCAAATGAAAAGTCATTATTCTCCAAAAGCTAATGTCTATATAAACCAAAAATTTAGAATTGATGATAGTGCTTGGCTAACTTTTGGGAATGTTCCAAAAACATTGCAGAAAGAACAGATTATGTTTAATTTAAGTCCTAGTGGAAATTTATTTCAGGCTTGTAATTTATTATATTCTGGTCTGCGATATTTAGATTCATTTGGAGTTAAAAATATACAAGTTATGCCTATTCCCATGAGGGGTATTGGTGTTGCAATAAATGATAGATTAAAAAGAGCATCATATCAGAATTAGGGAAAAATGGACAATACTTCTTTAGAAATAAAACTTAAATCACTAAACCTAAAACATAATCCAATATTCACAAAAAAAGATCATTTGAAATATGTTCAAGATTGGAGAGAACAATATAAAGGTGATGCGGCTGCAATATTAAAACCAATTAACACAAAAGAAGTTTCGCGTATCCTGAAACTTGCTGATAAAAACAAAATTGGTGTAGTACCTCAGGGTGGAAATACAAGTCTTTGTGGAGCAGCAACACCAGATAATAGTGGAACATCAATTGTGATTTCATTTGAAAAAATGAATAAAGTTCGGCAGTTTAATAAAGAATCTCAAACAATAACTGTAGAATCTGGTGTTATTTTAAGTCAAATCCATGATGTTGTAGAAAAAGAAAATTTATTTTTTCCACTAAGTTTGGGAGCTCAAGGTTCATGTATGATAGGTGGTAATTTATCCACAAACGCTGGTGGAGTGAATGTTTTAAAGTATGGAAATACAAGAGAACTCTGTCTTGGTTTAGAAATTGTTTTACCAAATGGTAAAATCATGAACTTAATTTCAGAACTTAAAAAAGATAATACTGGTTATGATTTAAAAAATCTTTTTATAGGAGCTGAAGGCACACTTGGAATAATTACAGCTGCTACCTTAAAGCTTTTTCAATTACCTAAAATGATCACAACCTTATTTGTAGAAGCAAATGAAATTTCTAATGCGGTAAAGTTGTTAAATACTTTCAGATCTCATTTCCCAGATAGAATTGAATCTTTTGAACTTATGCCAAAAAGTTTCTGGGAAGTGGCGAAAAATAATATTGATAATATTATTATGCCCCTTGAAAATATACCTGAAATGGGCGTTTTAATAGATGTTTCTAGTTTTTCAAAAAATGAGATTACTCCAAATGAAAAAGGAGAAATTCAAATTATAAAATCAATTGAAAATGTATTAGAAGAATGTTTTGAAGTTAATTTAATCTCCGATGCCACCATTTGTATAAACGAAAATCAAAAAAGAGCCTTATGGTCTATAAGAGAAGCTGCTGCTGAGTCAGAAAAAAAAGAGCTCGAAAATTCAAATCTAATAAAGTGTCTAAAACATGATATATCTTTACCAGTTGAATCAATTGAAAACTTTCATAAAGAAGCGCAAATTATGATAACTAATTTCTTACCTAATCTTAAAACAATTTATTTTGGACACTTAGGTGATGGTAACCTTCATTACAATGTTTTTGGAAATGGATCTTTACCTGATGGCTTTGATGGAAAGAGTTTAGAATTAACAAAAGAACTTTATAAAATTGTCCACAACTATAATGGATCATTTTCTGCAGAACATGGGATAGGCCAGTTAAAAAAAGATAGTTTAAAAACCCATAAAGATGAAGTAGCATATTCAATCATGGGGAAAATAAAAAATCAATTAGATCCACAAGGAATAATGAACCCAGGAAAAGTATTATTTTAAATTATATCTAATTCAAATAAATTAATTTTATTTTTAATAATCAAGTAAGTAATAATGAAAATTTTAAGTATAATCTTTACATTAATAATAATCGTCTCCAGTAAATCTTTTGGAGAAACCAAAAATAATTTATCTCCAAATACTAAAGATGTAGAGTTTACTAGTGATATAATAAAAGTTGACGAAAAAAACAAAATAGTTACGGCATCAGGAAATGTTGTAATAATAAATGAAAATAGAAAAATTATTGCTGATAAGGTAGTTTACGATCAAAATATTGATAAGGCCATAGCAACAGGTAAAGTTATCTTAAGAGAAAAAGATGGATCTATATATGAATCTAATGAAGTAGTTTTAACTAATGAATTCAAGTCAGTTGTTGCAATTCCGCTTTTTGGAAAATTAGAAGATAAATCTAGTGTAAGTGCTGAAAATTTCAAAAAAAATGATATTGGTGAAAGTTTCTTTAACGAGGGTGTATATACAGCTTGTGATTGTGATTTAAAAAAACAAGAAACACCTGTTTGGAGATTAGAATCTAAACAAATACATCATGACCCAAAAACACAAACTATTTACCTCAAGCACCCAGTAATGAAAATATTTTCTTTACCTGTATATTATTTACCATATTTAAGTTTTCCTGATTGGACAATTAAAAGAAGGTCAGGTTTTTTGACTCCCACCTATGGTTATTCAAATAGAAATAGATTTCATATTAAAGTTCCATATTATTATGCTCCTGAAAATGATGCGACATGGGATATGACCTTTACTACTCATCAAAATGGTAAAACAGGTCATGCGGATCAATTAAATATTAGAAAGGAATATGAAAATACATCTCTAGAGACTAATATATATAATGGTAATTTAGATACTAATAAATCAAATGGTGATAATGTATTTGCAGTTAATTTAAAAGCATCAACTTCTTTAAAAAATAATTGGGATATGAAAATTGAAGGCAAGTATGCTGATCAAGAAACATTCATGAGAAGGTACGGCTTTGATAGCAATACAAGCTATAAAAGCTATATTGAATTAAAAAAAATAAATAATAATTCGCTATCAAATATTGAAGTTTACAATATTCAAAATCTTGATGAAACAAGCAATAATAATGAACCTGTTTTAGCTCCTTCAATATCCCATCACATTTTTAATACTAATAAAAAATATAATTACAATTATGATGTTAAGCTCAGCGCTCATTCAATATATAATGATGAAAGTTATGATATTAAAAGATGGTCAGGATTTGGTAACATAAATAAAAAATTATATTTTGAGAATTTACTATTCGAGGCTGATGCAAATTTAGGACTTGATCTATATTCTATACAAGGAAGACCATCAACCGATACTAATAATAGTAGATACATTGATAGAATTTCATCTGGATTATCTATTGCTGCTAGTAAACAATTTAATTTTATTAATGAAACTTCCGGTTTCATGATAGAACCTAAAATGCAATTAAGTTCTATCAATGCTACTGATAGAACAAATGAAGTTCCAAACAGAGACTCTTCTGAGTTTATTTTAGATCAAGCTAATTTATTTCTAAGTAATCAATTTCAAGGGAGGGACAATATACAATCAAACGATAGATTAAATCTTGGATTAACAGCTCTATATATGACAGAAAAATTGGGTAAATTAGACTTTTTTGTTGGACAAAGTCATAAACTAAGTGGTACTCAAAAAAATATTTCCATTGCTAATAAAGATAGGCAATCACATTTCATTAATACAATGAGCTGGAATATTAATGAAATGTATAATTTTTCTTGGTTTTCACTTTATAATCATCATAATTTAAAGTCTGACACTTCAGATTTTAAATTTAATGGTTCTTTTGACGGTTGGTCATATTCCGCTAATCATAGATCGGTGAATAAAGAATATTTATATGATAATAATGATAGAGAAGAATTAGTACTAAATTTTTCAAAAAATTTTTCTAATTTAAAAACAATCTATTCTAGAACTTATGACCTGAATAATAATGATGAAGAACTAATATCTGAGACTTTAGGATTAGAATATAATGGTACTGGTTATATGTTTGATAACTGCCTAACTGTTTTGTTTCAATACAAAAGTACGGGTGGAGTTGCGGATAGAGATATACTACCTGAAGACTCTGTTTATTTGACTTTTAGTTTCAGAAATCTTGGTGATTTTAAATATCAACCTAAAGCTATTATGAGAACTTTAAGTGAAAGTATAAATAACTAATCCACAACATAAATGAAATTTGCAATTATGCTTCTGCTAATTTTTTATTAAATATATGGGGAGCTTTAAAAATAACTTGGCGACCAAAATTATTATAGACTTCAATATTTATTTAACAACATGTTAGTGAGGTCTTACGAGATAGTCATCAAAAAAATATTATACTATCTTCATTTGCGTTAATCAGACTAAATAAAAAACAAACCATGCGAAACTCACTATTAATTATAATTACATTCACTTCAAACTAGAATGTCAAAATATTACTGATATAATTAAAAATAATAATATTTGAATAATTAAGGTTAAAACCAATTTTCTAATTCGCCAAGATTAATAAAATTAATATCTATTTTATTTTGGATAAACCCATTTTTTATCTGTATGTGCAGATATTATTATGGATGATGTATTTTCTAAAACTAAATGGTTGTGTCATCAACAGCATACTCAAAGTGAATATTACAATTTTTATGTAACTTTTGTGAAGATAATAGTCGCTATCAAAAAGAGATTTTCATCTTATTATATTTTTTTAATTATTTATTTAAATCTCTTAAAATTGCAAAAAAGTAAAACCAATAAAAACGAATTTTACCCAAAATAGTATTATTCATTTTTAATTTATTATATTTATCAATACCACAGGAAGTTTTTATTCTTAATTTTTTCATCAAACTATCTATATATTTTGATTGTAGATCCATTACACATATAATTAACTTTAATCTATTTTTTATGAAAAAGAACTATATTTTCTGACGGAAAAAAAACATGCCAATTTCTTTTAAACCCAATATGCTTGAAGGTTTGCTTTTTATAAAAAACGACATGTGTTGGATCTTTTCTGTAATACCATTTTTCAAAGAGTGAATCCTTCTCAGGTAAAAATGTGGTCATTACTCCAAACCATGAATTTTTGTCGAGAAGATCATTGATTTTATTAAATTCTTCATATGGATTAAAAAAATGTTCAACTACTTCAGAACAAGTAATAAACTTATATTTTTTTAATAATAAATCCTTATTAGGAAAAAAAAACGGATCGTATAATTCTACCTTGTATCCGTAAGTTTTTAATATGTTAGCTAAAGCAGGAGCAAACCCACACCCATAATCAAGACCTATATCACTAATAGAAATTTTATCTTTCATCGGTTTAATTAATTTTAATAGAAAATTTTTATATTGTTTGTCAGTTGTTGAATTGTTGTGTTTTAAATAATGTTTTTTTTCATAACTATTAGATACGTAATGTTGTGGATCTAAAATTTTTGCACCACAAATTTTACAATCCCAATACACTAATCCTCCAGATTTTAGAAAAAAATTAATATTAGAACTCTTACACACTTTGCATGTATTCATAAATAATACTTTTTGTAATCTATAAATAAAATACTATGTTACATTATAAATTAATTTTGATTATAAAATAAGTATATCTATGATGAATTTTTCAAATTATTTATATTTTAAAAATATTCACTTTAAACTAATTATTATTTTGAGTATTTTAGGCTTATTACCATTTTTCCTTGGATTAGTTGATCTTTTGATAAATAAAGATAATTTATTTTTTGTAATCAATTTGCCAAAATATTATGGTTCGATAATTTTGACATTCTTAGGAGCGACTTATTGGGGAATTATTCTTTATGATAGTCATAAAAATTTAATATCTGAAAAAATTAAAATATACATCATATGTTGGTCAATTATGCCGTCTTTGTGGAGTATATTAATTTTAATTTTTACTCATAACATAACTATAATAGTTTTAGCGTTATTCTATTTAATCGTTCAATTTGTTGATGAGTTTATCATAAAATATTTTAAATTTCCAATTTGGTATCTGCTTTTAAGACGATCATTAACAATAGTTGTTATACTTATTTTGATATTTTCTTATTTTTTAGTAAGTGGTGATTAAGTGAAAATGTTTCCAACAGAAAGATCTAAGGTTATTGAAAACTTAATTAGTTTTAGTGAAACAGAACTTTCAAATTATTCAAAAAAAAGAAATTTTGATTTTGGACCTCCTCATAAAAATGTTTCAAAACTCTCTCCTTATTTAAGAACAAGATTTATAAATGAAGAAGAAGTTTTGAAAATAATACTTAGTAAAAGTAATATAAAAAATGTTGAAAAATTTATTGAAGAAATTTTTTGGAGAACATACTGGAGGGGTTGGCTAGAATCACATCCCTGGATCTATGAAGAATATTTAAACACTAATAAACATCAATCTTTGCCTCAAAAAACTGGGATCAAATGCTTTGATTGGTGGAAAGAAGAATTAATTGATACTGGATATTTACATAATCACTCTAGAATGTGGTTTGCTAGTATTTGGATCTTCACTCTAGGTTATAGTTGGCAATCAGGTGCTGATTTTTTTAAAAAAAACTTACTTGATTTTTGTCCTGCCTCAAATACTCTAGGTTGGAGGTGGGTAGCAGGTTTGCAGACAATTAATAAGCCATATTTAGCGATGTCAGATAATATTAAATACTTTACAAATAATAGATTTAACCCAAGTGGCCAATTGAAAGAAAAAGTAAACTTAAATTATAATGATCAATATATTAATCACGCATTACAATCTATTGAACCAAAAATTCAAATTAGAAATATTGATAAATTAGGAGTTATTTTAAATAAAAATGATTTAACACTGAATCATATTTTTGAAAATAAGCAAATAACATATGAATGTTGTATTTTTTCAATTGAGCATGAAAATAAATTAATAAATGATTTCAACAAGAATATTATTCAAGATATTTTAAAAAATAATAGAAATTTTTATTTTACTGAAGAATATAATCAAATTATTGATTGGTTAATTATTAAAAAAATTAAAAATCTAATTATACCATACGAGACTGTAGGTAATAAAATTTTTAATAATGAAAAATTCAAAAATAAATTAAAAGAATTGAATATAAATTATATTTTTTTAATAAGAGATTGGGATAATAATGCTTTTCCTTATGCCACAAAAGGTTTTTTTAAATTTAAAAAAAATATACCTAATTTAATTGACAGAGCTGATATATAAATCAAATTATCAATAGGCTTTATGAGTAAAAAACTATAAATTAAGTTGACTTATAATTAAAAATACATAATATGTATAATTATGCATTATATGGTAAATGTCACTAATCCACTTGTAAGAAGAAGGACTCTATTAGGATATAGCCAACAAGACATATCTAAACTTCTTGGTATTACACAATCTCAGTATTCTAGAATTGAAAAGGGTGACTCAAATCCAGGTAAACATTTAAAAAAATTGTCTGAGATATTCAATTGTGAACCAAATGAGGTTCTTAAGGGGAAAAAATTGAGAGAAATAGAAGATGATTTTTTAAATGACCAAAAAAATAATTTTCAAAGAATATTTCATGAAAGAAAACCAGGATATATCAATTTGAAAATAGAGGGATGGTTCACAAAAAATCAAATAATACATAATTATGAAATGCTCATAAAAGAATTAGATGAATGGAAAGTCAACGAAGATGGAATTAGATGGAAATATAAGTAAAAATTCTTAAATAAAATTTAAAAATTTATAACTTTTTACATAATTTAATTTTTTTCCTCATTTATATTTTATTTTTGTTAGGTTTGGCATCATATACATTTTGATAAGTTTCAGATAATTTATTCATTTTATTAAAGAATTCAATTTCTGAAAATGGCTCACACTTTCTAATGTTATATTTTTCTGTTTTGGTAATATTCATTTTACTTAGAATTAATGTTTTTCTGTCTAAAGAATAAGAGTAAATATTTACACTGTCTTTATAGGTCCATTTAATTTCATTTTCATCAGACAAAAATCTTTTTTTCTTTCGAAGAGTTGTTTGAACATTCTCACCTACATTAATTTTATCACCAATTTTTCTTATGTAATATATAGCTACTTTATTAATTTTAAAATGAAATCCTATTTCTGTTGGTATATTATTCGGCATATAGGAAGAGGGATCTAAATGTTCTAGCTTACAATCTAAGCATTTACAAACAATTCCTTTACCATCTACACTTCCAAAAGATGGAAAAGACTGTATTAAAACTGTCAAAGTTATCATAAATAATTTTTTCATTTCAATTGCTTAAAAGTTTGTTGACCTGCATCTAATTTTCTAAATAAATTATTTTATAATTTTTAAATCTTTTCAATCTTTTAAAATATTTTTGTATATTGACATAAACTAACATTAGCATTCACATTAATATATTTTATCAAGTTTAATTTTAATTTTTCAGGTCAAGACTAGTTGATACTTAATATTATTATAATTTTTATTTGATTTTTAAATATACTTTCATAAACCTTTAGTCATTTTTTTGTAATTTTTGTTACTAAAATCAAAAGGATTTCAAATGATTTTTGATTAATATATTCTCTACAATTTATTAATGAATTATTAAAAATTTTTTTCAATGAGTTTCTCTTTATTTTGTTTGTAATTAAATTTTCTATCTTAAGAATATGTTGTTTTATAAAAAAAACACAATAGTAGACTTATGAGAAATAATTGAGGTTCTTTTTTATTTGATTTTGTTTTCATTAATTTTTTTAAAATACTATACGTTGTTAAAGAAATTTTTGTAGTTTATTTGTTTCTAATGTACCATTTCAAAGTTCTTTCAATTGCATCTTTTCTATCAAAAGGTGGATGTCCACATATTTTGTATGTATCGTCAAGATCATGCACTTGATCAGTTATCATATTTCTTAGTCTATAACTTGTCATAGGAAATTCCACACCTATTTTGAAAAAAAAATCTCCAATCAAACCCAAGAACTTGAAAATAAAAATTGGCAGTTTCTTAGGACTTTTAATTCCTGCCGAAAATGCAATCTCGTCTGCCCAAGTTGAAATGTTAACTGAGGGTTTGTCACCTATGTAAAATATTTGATTTCTAATTTGTTTTGCATCTGCAAATAATAACTTATCAATTTGATAAATCGAATTACCTATATAACCCAATGTTTTGTTAGACGCTTTATTGCCAGGATGAAAAAATCTTCCACTCAATAAAATATCAAAAAAATTTTTATAAGGTTCCTTAAAACCTTCACCCCATATAGAAGTTGGCCTTATTATACAAAATTCTGTTAACAAATTTTTATTTTTTAAAACGATATTTTCACCAGAAACTTTACTCTTCCCATATTCTGTATTTGGATTATAATCCATAATATTTTTTGGTTTGTAACCTGTTTGATTAACTAACATCGTAGAGGCGAATATTACTCTTTTTATATTTGTATGATATTTGCATACCTTAATTATATTTTTTACACTTTCAACATTAATAGAATAATCACTATTTATTTTTGTATTTAGATCTGTTCTACCTGCTAAATGTATTATTTGTGTTGGTTCAATTTCTTTAATCAAAGCTGAAAAATTATTATAATTAGCTAAATCAACTTTATACCAATATTTATAATGTTCTTTATTTTTAGGAGGTTGTATATCTAAGTTATAAGCTTTAACCTCTTTTTTTAAATAAAATTTTAATAAATTCGATCCTATAAAACCTGATCCACCTGTAATTATAATTTTCAACTAATTCACTCTTTAAGACATGAAACGTTTAAGATGTATATTATATTAAATATGATTTTATAGTGATCCTATACTTCTCTGATGTTATTCTTTCCACCCAAAATCGTCTTTTTTAAAATCCTAAACTAAAAGTATCATCAATTAAAGAAATAAAATCATTTGGATTTCAATCATCTTTAAATAAAATATGAGTTAAATTTTCTTCATCATCAATACTTACAACACAATTATTTTTTTGTCGTTGGGATTATTAAAGTAAAACTTTTCATCCCCAAAAGTAGTTCTAAATCTATTCCACAGTAACGGAATGAGTTCTAAGGTAAATATAAATAAATTTAAATAATTCACAATTTATTTTTTTATAGTAACTTATTCATATGTTTAGAACTTTAATATCATTAATTATTTTCATTTTTCCTTCAATTTGTTTAGGTGATTATGATTGGAAACTCATCACCAAATCAGATAATGGTGATTTTTATGTAGATATGAAATCATTAACTATAAAAAATGATAAAAGATTTTTTTTGAGGTTAAGAGATTATAAAAAATTTGATAAATATGGTGAAAAATCAAACATTATCTATTTTGAAACAGATTGTAAAAAATTCAAAACAAGATTTTTAAGAGATATGTATTTTGAAGAACATATGGGTATGGGAAAATCAAAAACACTAAATGAAGTTGGTGAATGGATTACAATTCAAAAAAATTCTATAGGAGAATATTTTAATAATTTTATTTGTTCAATTAAGAAGTAATTTAAAAGAAATAAATAAAACTTATAAATAATAAAACCCAACACAAAGTTTCAAAACTTATGACTTTGTAAAATAATTTAAGTTCTTTTCTCATAATTCTACAGATTTCATTTTTTAATATACTTTTTTAAATCTTTAGTTATTTCTTTAATTGAAGACAAATAACTACAGTTATACTCTCTTCTACCTTTTGAATGTATTAAAATTAAATTATCTTTGTAAACAGTACCAATATATCTTATTTCAATATGAGATTTTTTTTCATTATAATTTATATTTCTACTTTTTATTTGTTTATTTGATAAAAAATAACTGTTCAAAGTTTTTGGATTTTCAAAATAAAAATAAAATGGATAACCTCTCATAGTAGGTTCTTTTTTTTCACATTTTATTGATTTTCCTATAAATTCATTTCCGTCAGTACAATTCAAAAACAATTCAACAGATGTTTCATTAATATATTCTTCACATTTTTTAAATGAATTTAGTAAAAGTTTTTTTTCAATAAGTTTTTCTTTATGTTGATCATAATTAAATTTTTTTTCTTCAGAATATGACATTTTATAAAAAAAAGAACATAGTAGAA